>CATMVA010000007.1:101506-126935 GCA_950075865.1 uncultured Oscillospiraceae bacterium
CAAGGGCAAGAAGAAGGAAAAGGACCCGGAGGACAAGATGTCCCCCGAGCAGAAAGCCGCCAGCCGGGTAGGGATGCGGCAGTATGCCCGTGGCCGGTCCTATGACCCCGACCGCTACGGCGGGGTGACCCCCTACCATGAGGACCTGGCCAAGGCGGCCCAGGAGGCTGAGGAACTCAAGGAGGAGATCCCGGCGGTCCTGACCCAAGAGACCAGGCCCGAGATCCCCCAGGCCCCCGAGACCTCCGGGGAGAACATGGTGGAAAAGCTGGAGGCCGAGATCCAGGAGTTGGTTTCCGACGAGGACCAGAACAAGGAAGACTGATAGAGCCCTGATGGGAAGGAGAGAATGACCATGCAGAAGTCTGTTGAGTTTACTGGTAAGAGCGAGGAGGCCGCTATCGCGGCTGCGCTGGAAAAGCTGGGCCTTACCCGTGAGGACATTTCGGTGGAGGTACTGGAGTTGGCCAAGCCTGGATTTCTGGGCATCGGCGGCACGCCCGCCAAGGTGAAGGTGACCTACGAGGTTCCCGACGAGCCTGAGGAGGCTTCCGCTCCCGCTGTGGAGGAGAATCCCGCCCCCGTGGCCGAGAAGCTCAAGGTCCCCGCCGCTCCCAAGACCGAAAAGATCGAGAAGCTGGCTCCCGCGGCCGCCGCTACCCCCACCGGGGACGAGAAGGCCGCCCGGATCACCGAGTTCCTTACCGGTCTGTTTGAGAAGATGGGTCTGGAGGCTACCCCCCAGATCCAGGTAGACGAAGAGGGCAACTATTTGGTGGAGCTCATCGGGGAGGACTTGGGCCCCGTCATCGGCCGCCGGGGAGAGACCCTGGACGCCATCCAGCAGCTCACCGGCTACGCCGTCAACAAGGGAGAGAACCACCGCACCCGGATCCGTATCGACGCCGAGGGTTACCGCTCCAAGCGGGAGGAGTCCCTGGAGCGGATGGCCCACCGGGTGGCCGACAAGGTGGTTCGGTTCCGTCGGAACATGACCCTGGAGCCCATGAACGCCTACGAGCGCCATGTGATCCACACCGCCCTGCAGGACCGGCCCGACGTGACCACCTACTCGGTAGGCACCGAGCCTAACCGCCGCATCGTGGTGGCCTACGCCCCCGGAGAGCACCGGCAGTAAAATAAATAGAAAAATGGAGGCCGCGGGATTTCCCGCGGCCTCCATTTTCATGCTGTTGATTTACCACCCGAAGCCAAAGGGCCAGCCGGAGAAGGGCCAGGTGCCGGTGGTACCCTGCTGGGTCTGTCCCTGCTGCTGGGAGGACTGTCCCTGGGAGGCTCTCTCCTGGTAGCTCTGCTGGAGCTGGGCCATGGCCTCGCTCCGCTCCAGGGTGACCTCATCCAGGGTGACTTCTACCGTGAGAGTCTGGTTGTCCCGGTAGAGGGTGAAGGTCACAGTGTCCCCTGCCTTGTAGGACTTGATCGCGTCCTGGAGCCCTTCGGAGGTCTCCACCGTGGTGTCGTTCAGGTGGGTGACGATGTCCCCCACCTGGATGCCGGCCCTCTCGGCGCAGGAGCCCTCCAGAATGGCCTCGATATAGGCACCTTGGGGGATGCCGTAGCGGTGGGTGGCCTCGGAGGAGACATTGTTCATCAGGATGCCCACACTGGGCTTGCCCGAGACATAGCCCAGCTCGATGATGTCGGTGACCATGTCAAGAACATCATTGATGGGGATGGCGAAGCCGATGCCCTCAATGGAAGCGGCCGAGGAGCCGTTGTTGGAGTACTTGGCATTGGTGATGCCAATGCACTCGCCGAAGAGGTTGAAGAGAGGGCCGCCCGAGTTGCCCGAGTTGATGGCGGCGTTGATCTGCATCACGTTGATGGCGCTGCCGTCCGACATGGTGATATTCCGGTCCAGGGCGGCCACATAACCTGCCGAGAGAGAGAAGGTCAGCTCGCCCAGGGGGTTGCCGATGGCCACGACCTGCTCGCCTACCTTCATATCGTCCGAGGAACCCACCACCACAGGGGTGAGGTCGGTGGCGTCGATTTTCAGCACGGCGATATCGTTGGCCTCCTCTCCGCCTACCAGCACGGCGTCATAGACCGAGCCGTCGGCGAAGGAGACCTTCAGATCCTCCACCCCATCGATCACGTGGTAGTTGGTGAGGATGTAGCCGTCCTTGGTGATGACGAACCCTGAGCCGGATACGGGGTTGGAGACCACCTGGCCCCAGTAGTTGGTCTTCACATCCCCGTTGATGCCCACCACGCTCTGAAGGTTGTTGGCGTAGACCTGGGACACCGAGAGCTCGGTGTGGCCGTCCACCCGGGACACGTTGACCGCGGTGGGGACCCGGCCGCTCTCGTAGATAGTGGTGGAGCCATGCTCCTGAAGAGCGGGGATGCTTCGGACTGCAAGACCGCCGCCTACGCCGCCCAGCAGGGCGCAGACCAGGCAGAGGGCCGCCCACCTGCGCCAGGAGCCCTTCTTTTTTACCGGGGGCACCGGGTCGGGCTGGGGCAGCGGGGCCGGAAAGAGGTCGTCCGTACGGTTGTAATCATTGTAATACATATCGTTTGCTCCTTTTCCATAGACAAGGATTCCCTTTGACAAAGCCTACGATACCCGAAAAATGTGTCCAAAACATGAAAAAACATGGGGCATTTTTTGAATTTTACCCCATTTCCGGAAAAATCGGGGTCAAGACTGGTTTTTCAGAATGGCGCTGATGTCTCCGGCGGCCAGTTTCAGGTCGGCCAGGGTATTGTCCAGAACGCCGGAACGATAGATATTCAGGATCACCAGGCAGACCACGGGGGCCAGGATCATACCCAGGATCCCCCAAAGGCGCATGCCCACATAGACGCTGACCAGGCTCACCAGCGGGGGAAGTCCGGTCTGATTGCCCAGGATCTTGGGTTCCCCCACTTGGCGCAGCAGGGCCACCAGTCCCCACACGATCATCAGGCCCAGGGCGTGGCGGTAATCCCCCAGGATCACGTCTACCACCGCCCAGGGGACCATCACGGTACCCGAGCCTAAAATGGGAATAAAATCCAGGATGGCCAAACCCAAGGCCAGCAGCAGGGCGTAGGACTCCCGTGTGAAAAGAAAGCCGACCAGCAGGATAAAGAAGACCCCCACCGACAGGATGAGCTGGGCCCGGAGGTAGCCGCCAAAGCCGGCTGTGGCCGCCCGCTTGATAAGGGAGAGAAGGGTCCGGGGGCCCTGGGGGAGCTTGTCCGCCAGGGAGGCGCGCAGATGGGGCCAGTCGGCCATGAGGAAATAGGAGGCCATGATGAAAACCACCGTGGCCACCGCGAAGGAGGGCAGGCCCTTGGCCACTCCGGTGGCATAGTCCACCGCTGCTGACAGGACCTGGGGGATCACGGTGTCCAGCCAGGTGAAGAGCCGGGAGAGCAGGTTGTCAGCGGTGGCGCGGGCCGACTCGGGCAGCAAATTCATCCCACGGGCAAAAAGCTCCCCCAGGCTGTTCACCACTTGCTGGAGGGAACCCACCAGCCCTTCCCAGTTTCCGGCCAGCTCCACGATCTCGGTGGCCGCGGTGGACAAAAGCCACCAGGCCAGGCCACCCAGGGCGGCGAAGGCCAGGATGAGGACCAGGAGAGAGAGGAGGGACCGGGGAAGGCTCAGCCGCTTCTGGAGCCACCGCACCGCCGGGGACAGACACCAGGCGGTGACCATGGCCAGCAGGAAGGGGGAGAACAGGGAGAGCAGGGGCGGACACAGTCGTATGGCTGCCCAGAGCAGCAGGGCGAAAAAGACCAGCCGCAGACCGAGACGAAGCCACAGACGGCCCCGCTGGGGCCAGGAAAGTTCGTGCATGGGCAAAACTCCTTTGAGATAGGATATCACAAAACCGGTGAAAAAAAAGAGGGTTTTCGGCGAGAAAAGGTTGGACGTTGAAAGGGAAAAGGAAGGGGACGGCGTTTCGCCGTCCCCTTTCGGGCCTCAGTTTTTGCCGCCCTTGGACCGGTTGCCCCGGTGCCTGCGGTGACGGTGGCCATTGGACTGGCCCTGACCCTCCCTGGGTGCGTCGGGAGCCTGAGCGGGGCGGGGAGACTGGTTCTTGGGGCGTTTTTCCTGCCGGGGACGGTGCTCGCCCTTCCCCTCGGAGGAGCGGGCGGCGAAGGCGTCCGGGCCCGAACCCGACTTTTCGGGGGAGAGTGGCCGGGGGGTGACCTTGCGGAGCTTTTCCAGCTCTGCCCGGGGAGGGGCCACGTAATCCTCAGGCCGGCGGCCCTTGCCGTTGCGGATCACCCGGATCTCCTCCCCCACATAGGTCTGTGGGGTCTCAGGAGCCTCCTCCAGACGGACGGTGACCTTCTCCCGGAGGACGTCCACCGAGCTGACCGTGCCGGCGCCGTCAGGGGTCTCCACGAAGGATTCGTTCTTGGGCAGACGCTTTACTGCGTCCTCATAGGCCTCCTGCTCGTACTTCAGGCAGCACATGAGCCTGCCGCAGGCCCCGGAAATTTTCACTGGATTCAGGCTCAGACCCTGGGTCTTGGCCATCTTGATGGAGACGGGCTGGAACTGCTCCAGGAAGGCGTTGCAGCAATACGGCCGGCCACAGATGCCCAGGCCGCCCACCAGCTTGGTCTCGTCCCGGACGCCGATCTGCCGCAGCTCGATACGGGAGTGGAGGGTGGCGGCCAGGTCCTTCACCAGGGCCCGGAAGTCCACCCGGCCCTCACTGGTGAAGAAGAACAGGAGCTTGTTGCCGTCAAAGGAGCACTCGCAGCGGACCAGCTCCATCTCCAGCCGGTACTCGGCGATCTTGGCTGCGCAGATGTCGAAGGCTTCCTTCTCCCGCTGGCGGTTGAGCTCCAGGGTCTCCCGATCCCTGTCGGTGGCCAGGCGGAGCAGGGGGCGCAAAGGCTGGACCACCTTGTCGTCCTCCACCATGGAGTTGGCCCGGCAGCAGGTGCCGAACTCGGGGCCCTTGGCGGTCTCGATGATGACCTGGTCCCCCAGCTTCACCTTGACGCCCCTGGGGTCAAAGTAGTATTCTTTTCCGCCGCTGCGAAAGCGGACCGAAATGATCTCTGTCATATGTGATACCTCCCTTTTGGGTCGTCAGGATGGGTGGTCAAGAAGCCCGCCCAGCCGGGCTGTCATGGCGCCCGCCAGATGGCCGGCACCCACGTTGAATTCCGCGTCGGAACGGAGTTTTTCCAAGGCGGAAACGGCCTCCAGCAGCTTCTTTTTGGGCAGCGCGGCCGCGGCCAGCACCTGGGCCGGGGCCGCAGGGGTGGGGGCGAGGGCCTGCCGCAGGAGCTCCACGGCGATCTGGAAAAGCTGGGATAATTCCCCCCGGTTCCACTTTTCCAGGGGGACCGCCCAGGCGTAGAGGGCCAGCTCATCCCTTTTTGCCAGCAGGTCCAGCAGTTCCAGGGCGGCGGTCCGGGCGAGGCTGTCCTCCGGGGAGGAAGTTCCCTCCGCCGGAACCAGGGCCGCCCCCTCGCACCGGGAGCGGATGGTGGGCAGCAGGGCGCCGGGGTTGTCGGACAGTAGGAGGAAGGCTGCGTAGGCGGGCCCCTCCTCCAGCAGCTTGAGAATGGCGTTCTGGGCACTGGGGTTCATGGTCTGGGCGCTGTGGATGATGTAGACCTTCCGCGCCCCCTCGTTGGGCCGGATCCAGGCGTCGCTCCGCATCTGGCGGACCTGCTCCACCAGGATCTCCCGCTTGCCTTCCGGAATGTCCACGTGGATCACGTCGGGGTGGATGCCGCTCCGGACTTTCCGGCAGGCCGTGCAGAGACCGCAGGGCTTCTCCCCCTGGCCAGTGCAGACCATGGCGGCAGCAAGCAGCTTGGCCAGGGTGGCCTTCCCCGCGCCGGCGGGGCCGCTGATCAGGTAGGCATGGCTCAAGCCCCGGCCGTCGGCCTGGGCGGAGAGCTGTCGTTTCAGGGCGGCATTCCCCGCCAGTTGGTCCAGCTTCACGGGGATCCCTCCCGAAAATAGACTACCTGTATTATAACCTATCCGGGAGAAATAGGCTACACTTTTTTTCATCATCCGGCCCTGGAAAGCAAAAAGAAGGCGAGAGCATCAGCTCCCGCCTCCTCTTTCCTTTGCAGTTAGGGCAGATAAATCAGGGGATTCACGGCCGAGCCGTTCTTCATTACCTGGAAGTGACAGTGGTTGCCGGTGGACCGTCCGGTGCAGCCTACCTTGGCGATGAGCTGCCCCTGATAGACCCGCTCCCCGGCGCTGACGCACAGGCTGGAGCAGTGGGCGTAATAGGTCTGGTAGCCGTTCTCGTGATCGATGATCACATAGTTGCCGAAGCCGTTGTCCCGATAGCCCGACCAGATGACCTTGCCGCCATCCGAGGCGTAGATGGGAGTGCCGCCGGCAGCGGCGATATCCAGACCGTAGTGGGTGGAGTAGCTGCCGAAGATATACCGGGAACCGAAGTAGGAAGAGATACTGCCCCGGCAGGGCCACTGGAAGACACCGGTCGCCATGGTCTTGGGACGGGGCTTGGTGCCCACCGCCACCACCTGGGTCACCGGCTCGGTGAGTATGTCGGTGGAGTTGATGATCCGGTCCTGCTCGGTGCCGTTGACGTAGACCACATCAGCGTTGTAGATGGCCGAACCGTCCACGCCAGCCACCAGGACCTCGGTGAAGCCCTGGTACATGTTTTCGTCGGGGACCTGCTCGGTCTCGAAGGGGACCGGGCCCTCGTAGGTGAGGTTGTCCACCGTCCGGACCGAGAGGAAGGGAACGGCCTGGCTCACGGTGAGGACCTGATCGATCTGGAGAGTGTTGATGTTGATGCTGGGGTTGAGCCGGCGAAGCTCATCCATAGTCATGCCCAGGCTCTGGGCGATGGCCGAGAAGGTGTCGCCCGCCTGGACCACATAGTCCACCTGCTCCATGGAGTTGGAGATGAGGACCTGCTGCATGGAAGAGATCTCACGCAGGTCGGCGGTGGGGGTATAGGCCCGGGAGACCACCACCGGGCTGGTGAACTCGGCCGAGATGGTATTTTCGTTGATAAAGGGGGCCTTGATGGACTCCAGCATAGCGGAAAGTCCGTCGGCGTCATCGGTAGCGCCCAGCACCTGGCCGTTCACCGTCAGGACCGAGGTCTGCATGATTTCGCCGATCTGGTCAAAAAGGTAGGTCTCCACCCCGGAAACCGAGGTCTGATCCTCCTTCAAAGCCATCTGAGGCGTGTAGGTGATGGACTGGGTCAGGGTGTATTCATAGCCCAGAATATTGGAAGCACGATCCTCCACCCGCTGAACGGCGTCCTCCACACTTTGGCGGCTGTCGATAAGACCCAACTCCGCACCGTCCACCGCCACCTGGAAGGCGGGGGCGTACAGGGTTCCCATCACCGCGGCCGCGGAGGCCGACAGGGACAGCGCCAGGAAAATGGCGGGGCCCGCCTTGGTACGGCGCTCCAGGAAGTTGGGAAGAGACCAGCCCAACTTGAGCTGAGGGAGAGCGATCTTTTTACGGGCGGGGGTCTCTACCCGAGTGGAAGGAGGCGCGAATATGGATCTTGGGCGCGGCAGAAGTTCGTCCACAGCAGGTTCCCCCCTTTTCTCGGAATATCTGCCCCTTCCCGCAAATCGTTACGAGAAGGAAACAAAAGATTACAGAAAAATTACAAAAATGATAATACACGCTTTTCCTTGATTCGTCAAGGGTTTTTCGCCATTTTTTGAAAAAATTTCAAAAGGAGAAATGAAAAACCATATCTTGTGGTTATAAAAAGGAAACAAAACTAAAAAACTGTCGAAGGGCGGAACCGGAATAAAAACGGGAGACCCGAAGGGTCTCCCGTGCGTATAGTATAGAAAGGTTACAAATTTTATCTCTTGCTCCGAAAGGCGGGCTTAGTACCGCCGGATCAGGGCCACCACCTTGCCCAGAAGGGCGCAGCCCTCCCCGTCGATAGGCTCGTAGGCCGGGTTCTCGGGCAGGAGCCACAGGTGGCCGCGGTCCATGCTGTAAGTCTTGACTGTGGCCTCGTCCTCAAAGAGGGCCACTACGATGTCTCCGTTGCGGAAGTTCTCCTGCCGGTGGATGACCACCAGATCATCGGGCAGGATGCCGGCGTAGAGCATAGACTCGCCCCGGACCCGGAGGGCAAAGTGCTCTCCGGTTCGTCCGCCGGTATCGAATTTCAGATATTCCTCCACATTCTCCTCGGCCAGGATGGGGGTGCCGGCAGCCACATCGCCCAGCAGGGGGATGCGGTCGGTCTCCCCGTCCAACTCCTCGGCCACCGCCTGGTGGGGCAAGGTGATGGCCCGGGTCTTGCCATCGGCCTTCTGGATGTAGCCCTTGGCCTCCAGCTTTTTCACGTGGAAGTGGACGGTGGAGGGGCTTTTCAGATTCACGGCAGTGGAGATCTCCCGCACCGAGGGCGGGTAGCCGTGGATCTTGGTGAATTTCTGAATAAACGCATAGATCTCAGATTGTTTCGGTGTGAGCGGTGCGGGCATAGAAAGACCCTCCTTCTCATGAGATAAATGTATCATAGCATACATTTTTTTAATTGTCAAACATTTGTTCTAAAATTTTCCACAGGGAGAGAAGGGGCCGGGGACCGGATAGAATATATTTACAAAATATTCATTGACTTCCGGAGCGTGCCGGAGTACAATGCAAATTCGTAAGCATACGAACGTAAACATGCGAACGATTGGAGGCGACAAACCTTGTACGAACGAAACGAGCCCAGCGTTCTGTTCCACAGTTTGCACCACGCCCACAAGCGGCAGGTGGTGACCGAGCAGAAGACGCGGGGCGTGGCCGATTTGGGAGCTCCCTTGATCCTTTTGACCCTTTACTATGTGGACAGCAAGGGGAAAAAGCTTTCCCAGCGGGATCTGGCCAAGCGGTTGCGGCTCTCCCCGGCTACGGTGGCGGTCTCCCTCAAGACCATGGAGCGCTCCGGGTATATCTGCCGCTTCCCCGACGAGGAGGACCAGCGCCGCAACCTGGTGTCCATCACAGAAAAGGGAGTCAAGGCTATGGAGCTTTGCGGACAGGCTTTCCGGGCGGCCGACGACCGGATGCTGGCCGACTTTACCCCGGAGGAGAAGGAGCAGCTCACCGGCTTTTTTGTCCGGATGCTGCGGAATTTAGGGGTCACCACCCCGGAGAAGGAACGTCCCCCCTTTCCCCCGCCTCCGGACCCGGAGGGCGGCCGGGAAACCCAGGAAGAAACGGAGCGTGACAGCCAATGGTAAAAAAACTGCTTTCCTATGTGGGAGAATACAAAAAGTGGGTCCTGCTGGCCCCGGTGCTCATGGTGGTGGAGGTCCTTTGCGAGATCATCCTGCCCCGGCTCATGGCCGCCATCGTGGATGTAGGCATCAAGTACAGCGATATGAACGCCATTTTGAAAAACGGCGCCCTGATGCTACTGCTGGCCGCCATAGGCATGGTGGCCGGCGTGTTGTCGGCCCGGGTGGCCACCAAGGGAGGCCAGGGCTTCGGCGCCAATCTCCGCAACGCCATGTTTCAGAAGATCCAGGACTTTTCCTTCGCCGATATCGACCGCTTCTCCTCGGCCTCCCTCATCACTCGGACCACCAACGACGTCAACCAGATCCAGATGGTCCTCACCATGGCCACCCGGATGGTGGTGCGGGTCATCGCCCAGCTGGCGGGTGCCCTCTTTATGGCCTTCGCCATCAACGCCGAGCTGGCCCGGGTGCTGCTGGTGGCCATTCCCGTGCTCCTCGTAGGGGTTGGACTCGTGATGAAAATATCCAACAAGCTCTTTGGGGTTATGCAGGAGAAACTGGATAACTTGAATAATACCGTCCAGGAGAACCTGGTGGCTATCCGGGTGGTCAAGGCCTTCGTCCGGGCAGGCTATGAGAAGACCAAGTTTAAGACCGCCAACGACGAGCTGACCGATACCGGCATCGCGGTAGCGCTGCGGATCAACCTGGTCTCCCCCATCATGACCGTCATCCTCAACGGCGTGGTCCTGGCGGTGCTTTACCTTGGCGGCAGCCAGGTTATGGCCGGGACCATGGAGTACGGCGACCTCTCCTCCTTCATCACCTACATCTCCCAGATCCTCATGAGCGTTATGATGGTGGGCATGATGTTCATCATGTCCTCCCGGGCCGTGGCCTGTGCCCGGCGTATCGTGGAGGTGCTGGATACCCAGCCCGACATCCAGGATAAGCCGGAGAGTCATAATCGGCCGCTGCCCCAGTCCAAAGGCGAGGTGGAGTTCCGGGACGTGTCCTTTAAATATCTCTCCTCGGGCACCGGGGATGATGTGCTGGAGCACGTGACCTTCACCGCAAAGCCCGGCCAGTTTGTGGCCATCGTGGGCGGCACCGGAACCGGAAAATCCTCCTTAGTGAACCTGATCCCCCGGTTCTACGACGTCACCAGCGGCAGCGTTCTGCTGGACGGGGTGGACGTGCGGGACTATCCCATAGAGGAGCTCCGGAGCCGCATCGGCATGGTGCTCCAGAACAACGTGCTCTTCTCGGGTACCATCCGGGAGAACCTCCTGTGGGGCCGCCCGGACGCCACCGAGGAGGAGATGGTCCAGGCCGCCAAAGACGCCCAGGCCTATGACTTTGTGATGAACCTTCCCGACAAGTTCGACACCGTACTGGACCAGGGGGGCACCAACGTCTCGGGCGGACAGAAACAGCGGCTGTGTATCGCCCGGGCCATGCTGCGCAAGCCCTCGGTCCTTATTCTGGACGACTCCACCTCGGCGGTGGACTCTGCTACAGAGGCCGCCATCCGGGAGTCCTTCGCCAAAAACCTGAAAGGTACCACCGTCATCATCATCGCCCAGCGGATCTCCTCGGTGCGCTACGCCGACCAGATCCTGGTGCTGGACGACGGCACTATCGTGGGCCAGGGGACCCATGAGGAGCTGATGGCTTCCAACGAGGTCTATCAGGAAATTTACAATTCTCAACAGGAAGGAGTGGGTGAATAATGCCAGGACCTCACGGCGGCCCCGGTGGGGCCAACCGCTTCGCCAAGCCCAAGAACACAAAAAAAACCATCCTCCGTATCCTCCATTACCTCTCTCCCTCCAAGATCCCCCTTGTGGGGGTGGCGCTGCTGATTCTCATCACCGTAGGGGCCAACCTGGGCGGTTCTTACTATATGCGTCCCCTCATCAACAAGCTGGTGGGCGGCGGCTTCCAGGGCCCCTCCGACCTTCTTCTGGCCCTGGTCCCCCTGGGCTGCATCTACCTGGTGGGAGCCGCGGCTACCTACCTGCAGGATATGTCCATGTCCTGGCTGGGACAGAAGGGTTCCAACCGGCTGCGGCGGGACCTCTTCGATGCCCTTCAGGACCTGCCCATCTCCTACTATGACGCCCACACTCACGGCGAGCTTATGAGCCGCTTTACCAACGATGCCGACAATGTGGAGATGGCCCTCCGGAACTCGGTGACCGCCCTGTTCTCCTCCTGCATCATGTTCGTGGGCCTGGTGTGCATTATGATCTACACCAACGCTTTTCTGTTCCTCATCACTGTGGTGATCCTGGCCCTCACCTTCCTGGTCATCAAGTTCATGGGGGGCAAGTCCCAGAAGTACCACCGGGAGCAGCAGGCCGCCCTGGGCAAGGTCAACGGCAACATTCAGGAGATGATCGAGGGGCTCAAAGTGGTCAAGGCCTTCACCCATGAGGAGGCAGCCAAGGCCGACTTCGCCGCCCTCAACGAGACATACCGCCAGAAGGCCACCGCCGCCAGCTTCTACTCCTCGGCGGTCATGCCCATCGCGGGCAACCTGAACCACATCGGCTACGCCTTCACCGCCATGATTGGCGGCCTGCTGGCCATCTTCGGCGGCTTCGACATCGGCGGCTTCACCATCTACCTCAACTATACCAAGCAGGTCTCCCAACCCCTCAACCAGATCTCCCAGCAAATCAATACCATCCTCTCCGCCCTGGCGGGAGCCGAACGCATCTTCGAGGTCATGGACACCCCGTCAGAGACGGACGAAGGCCACATCACCCTGGTGCCTGTCCACAAGGACCAGAACGGTGCCCTCAGTGTCAACACCGAGGGCGGCCGGGAGGGCGTCTGGGCCTGGAAGACCCCAAAGAACGGCACGGCCAGGCTGGTGCCCATCCTTCTGGAGGACGAGGAGGGGGCGGCCACCGAGCTGGTCCAGGCCGTCCGGGAGGGGGATTCCTGGCGGGTCCTGGACCCCGACGAGCTCTGCGACGCGCCCCAGTGGGGCACTCTGGATGAAAGCGGCTCCTTCACCCCCGTAGCTGATGTTTCCCGGCTTGCCGGCCATCGCTGGGCCTGGAAATACCCCAACCACGAGGGGAACATGGGATTCCACCTGGTCCGGGGAGCTATCCGTAACATCCCCGGCGAGGACTACTACCTCACCGAGCTCAAGGGTGCTGTCCGCTTCAGCCATGTGGACTTCTCCTACGTCCCCGGCAAGCGGATCCTCCACGACGTGACGGTGTATGCCAACCCCGGTCAGAAGATCGCCTTCGTGGGATCCACCGGCGCGGGCAAGACCACCATCACCAACCTCATCAACCGCTTCTACGAGATCGAGGACGGTATGATCACCTTTGACGGCCTCAACGTGTCGGACATTGCCAAGGACTCCCTCCGCCAGGCCCTGGGCGCGGTGCTTCAGGACACCCACCTCTTTACCGGCACCGTCATGGAGAATATCCGTTACGGCCGTCTGGACGCCACAGATGAGGAGTGTATCCAGGCCGCCAAGGCCGTGGGGGCCCATTCCTTCATCCGGCGGCTCCCCGACGGGTACAACACCATGGTCACGGGGGATGGCTCCAACTTCTCCCAGGGCCAGCGCCAGCTCCTGGCCATCGCCCGTGCCGCTGTGGCCGATCCCCCCGTGATGATCCTGGACGAGGCTACCTCCTCCATCGACACCCGGACCGAGGCCATGGTCCAGCGCGGCATGGACGCCCTCATGGAAGGCCGTACCGTTTTCGTCATCGCCCACCGGCTCTCCACCGTCCGCAACTCGGACTGCATCGTGGTCATCGAGCATGGCCGCATCCAAGAGAAGGGCTCCCACCAGCACCTTCTGGAGGAGCAGGGCCGCTACTACCAGCTCTATACCGGCCAGTTCCAACTGGATTAAAGAGCAAAAAGCTCCCGCTGTTTGGCGGGAGCTTTTTGCTGTAAAAACGACTGGAGACTTACGTCCGGGCCAGGCCGTCCACCCCCAGCACCTGGCCGGAGATATAACTGGCCATGTCGCTGCCCAGGAACACGAAGGCGTTGGCGATATCCTCCGGCTCCCCGATCCGGCCCAGAGGGATCTGGGCGATGAGGGGGGCGATCATCTGCTCGGGCAGCTTGGCCACCATGTCGGTTTTGGTGATGCCGGGGGCCACGGCGTTGACCCGGATGCCGTCCCCGGCCAGCTCACGGGCCAGGGAGAGGGTCATGCCGTTGACGGCAAATTTACTGGTGGGGTAGGCCACGCCGCCGGGCTGGGCGTACTTGCTCACCATGGAGCTGGTGTTGAGGATCACGCCGCTGTGGCGCTCCTTCATGCCCTCCACCACGGCCTTGATGCAGTAGAACATGGCGTTCACGTTCAGGTCCATGGTCTTCCGGAACATCTCGGGGGTATAGCTGCCGATCTTAGCCGAGTCGGACACACCGGCGTTGTTCACCAGAATGTCGATGCGGCCGTACTTTTTCTCCACCGCGTCAAAGGCTTCCTTCACGCTGTCATAGTCGGTCAGGTTGGGGGCAATGCCCTCCACCTTCCAATTGGGGTTCTCAGCCTTGAGCTGGTCCACCGCCTTCTGGGCGGTCTCGGGCTTGGAGCCGCACAGCACCACGGTGGCCCCGTTCTCCAGATAAGCCTTCACGATGGCGTAGCCGATACCCCGGGTGCCGCCGGTGACAATAGCGATCTTGTCCTTCAAAAGCATAGTAAATTCCTCCTGTCCAAAATATGGTTCCTCTTGCAAGGAGGATTATACGCCACACATTGTTAAATGTCAAACAATTTTTTGCCTTTGCAACAAATTGGCCCTCTCATGCGTCAAATAGGCAGAAAGGAGGCGAGGCTATGGCCCCCACATCCAACCGGCCGGTGGATCGGGCAAAGCTGGAAGGGCTCATCACGGAAAACGAAAACCGCCTCTACCGGGCAGCCTTAGCCATCCTGGGGGATCCCCAGGAGGCCGAGGACGCGGTCCAGGACGCCTTTGTGAAGTACCTGGAAAAGGCCCCGGCGGAGCTGGAGAACCCCGCTGCCTGGCTCATGCGGGTGCTGGTCAACGGCTGCAAGAGCCGCCTGCGGCTGGCCTGGCGGCGGGTCACCGAACTGCCTGACACCCTTCCCGCCCCCTCCCCTGAGGAGAAGGAGGAGCTGGAAGAACTGTGGTCCCTGCCCCCTGAGGAGCGGTGTGCCATCCACCTCTTCTACTACGAAGGCTGGTCCACCGAGGAGATCGCCGCCATGACCGGCGTAGCCCCCGGCACGGTCCGCTCCCGGCTGAGCCGGGCACGGGAAAGATTGCGGAAATTGCTCTCCGACACATGAAAGGAGCCATTTATGAACGCGTATAAAACCTATTTTGATAGACAGACCCTCTCCCCCGCCGCCCATGACAGGCTCATGGCCTTGGGGAAAGCTCCGGCGAAGAAAAAATCCTTCTCCCTGCAAAAATGGGGGGCCTTGGCCGCCTGCGCCGCCCTTATTCTGGGCGTGTGGACCTATCTTGACCCCCTGCCCTACCTTGAGCCCAAGGGGACGATGGAAGTGCTTCTCCCTGACCTGACCTCCGAGCCGGGGAAGACCGATCCTGTGGATCCCCTTCAGCCCCCGGAGGACAACGGCATCCTCATCCACAGCCCGGCGGCCGAGGGGCAGACCCAATTTTATATGATCCCCGCCCTGAACTTTCAAAGCCGGGGCGGCGACGCGGCCGCCGATATCGCCCCGCCCAACGGCAGCTTCTTTGTGGAGCTCCCCCTGACCGACCTGCAAAAGATCTTCTGGGGCCCCGAGGGCAAGCCGGAGGACCTGAACCCTGACACCGACCTGCCCTGGGTCCTGGGCTGGGACGGGTACACCCTCTGGGCCACGGCCACCTACGACGGAAACGGGGACCTGTGGATGCTGTCGGTTTATGGCAGCAAGGGGTTGGATACCTTTGAGCTTGAGGTCTCCCCCGGCCAACTGCCCCCCCAGTGCCTGCGGGACAGCGGCGGCGAGACGGCCGACGTGAACGGGACGGCCGTCACCTCCTACTACTACGCCTACGACCGGGACGGGGACGGCCTCACCGACCACGTCTGCACCAGCGAATTTCTGGTGGACGGCTACGGCTACCGCTTCCGCAGCGTCCACACCGATACCGGGGAGGGGGAGGAAAAAGCCGCCGAAGCGGCCCGGCTCTTCCACACCTATTTCGTCATGCGCGCCGCCCAGTGGACCGACAGCAGGTGCTATTTTGACCACCTCGCCCATACCGACAACATTCCTGCATGGCGCAGCGAGCATTATACCGCCTACGCCGACCTGCTGACCTTGACCGACTTCGCCTCCTACCTGCCCCAGACCGGGCCCGATGGCATGGAGTCCTTTGAGGGCTACCTGACCTATCAGGAGGGCTGGTGCGACACGGTCCACGCCACATGGTACGCCGCCGGGAGCGGCGCTTATGCGGGCTTGACTGTGTATCTTCCCGAGCGGGCGGAGGAACACACCCCGGTGGACATCAATATGCCCGAAAGCTACGATGTGCGCCTCTACGAGGGGGCATGGTACGACCAGGTGCCCGAAGCCTACCGGGACGAATTCCACCAGCCCACCTTCCGGGCCGGGGATATGTCCCTTGCCGTGGTGGAGGCCCGCTGGCGGGAGTGGAGCGAAAAGGGCAGCAGCGGTATGCTCTGCAGCTTCAAGATCCTCCACGACAACGGGGTGCTGGTGGCATGGGAGTCCGAGGGCCTGACCGCCCAGGAGGTTTGGGCGTTGATCGAACCCACGATCTGAATTTTGCCAAAAAACGGGCCCGGACGGAAAACCGTCCGGGCCCTGTCTGTATGTCTGCTTATCCGTTGTTCCGCCGTCCGGCGATGACCCGGGCCACCTTGACCCCGGAGGCGCCCGCCTGAGCAAGGCCCCGGGTGATCCCGGCCCCATCCCCGATGGCGAAGAACCGGGGCAGGGAGGTCTCCAGCTCGGCGCTGAGAGAGAGCCGTGCCGAGTAGAACTTGACCTCGGCGCCGTAGAGCAGGGTGTCGTAATTGGCGGCGCCGGGGGCCAGTTTATCCAACTGGTAGATCATCTCGATGATATCGTCCAGCTGCCGCTTGGGCAGGGCCAGGGAAAGGTCTCCGGGCACGGCGGCGGTGAGGGTGGGCCGGACGAAGGATTTGCTCATCCGGTGGTCGTTGGTGCGGATGCCGTTCACCAGGTCGCCGAACCGCTGGACCAGCACGCCCCCGGCCAGCATATTGCTCAGGGAGGCGATGTGCTTGCCGTAGCGGTAGGGCTCGTTGAAGGGGGAGGTGAACCGGTTGGACACCAGCAGGGCGAAGTTGGTGTTTTGGCTCTGGAGCTTGGGGTCGGCATAGGAGTGGCCGTTCACCGTGTTGATGCCCTCCACGTTCTCGGCCACCACGTGGCCGTAGGGGTTCATGCAGAAGGTCCGCACCTGGTCCCCGTACTGCCTGGTGCGGTAGACCAGCTTGGATTCGTACACCACGTCGGTGATGTGCTGGAAGACGGTGGCGGGCAGCTCCACCCGCACGCCGATGTCCACCTGGTTGTTGAGAAGCTCGATGCCCAGACCCTTGCACTGGTTGGAGAACCACTCGGCCCCCGACCGGCCCGGCCCGGCGATGAGCCAGGTGCAGTCCACCTGATCCCCCGCCTCGGTGATGAGCCGATAGCCCTCCCCGGTGGTCTCGATCCTGTCCACCCCGGTCTGGAAGCGGAACTCAGCCCGCTCCTTCAGATCCTCGTAGATGTTGGTCAGGATCCGCAGGTTGTTCTCGGTGCCCAGGTGCTTGCACTTGGCCTGGAGCAGGTGAAGGTCAAACTCCAGGGCCTTCCGCTCCAGGGCCTTGGCCTGGGGGGTCTCTGTGGAGTAGATCTGGGTGGTGGCCCCGTGCTCCATATTGATCTTGTCCACATAGGAGATCAGGTCCATGACCTCCTCCCCGGGCATAAAATCGGTGAGCCAGCCGCCGAAAGCGGTGGTAAAGTTGAATTTTCCGTCCGAAAAAGCCCCTGCGCCGCCGAAGCCGCACATGGTGTCGCACACCCCGCATTGGATGCAGGACTTGACCTTCCCCGCCACGATGGGGCAGCTCCGGTGGTAGATGTCCCGGCCCTTCTCCAGCACCAGGACCTTCAGGTCGGGGGCCAGGCGGGAGAGTTCGTAGGCGGCGTAGATGCCCGCCTCTCCGCTGCCGATGATGGCAACGTCAACGCGCTCCTGAGTAGCCATAAGTAGTTTCTCCTGTTTCCATGATATTTTCTGGCAGATATGCGGATCCTCCGCAAAAATTACAGATACCGGTCCAGAGCCTTTTCCACCCTCTCCATCTTCTTCACCGCGGGACTTTGGAGCAGCTCTCCCCGGCAGACCACCAGCTCAAGCTGCCGCAGGGCGGACAAGTCCTCCAGGGGGTTCCGTGCGGTGACGATCATGTCGGCGCACTTGCCCGCTTCCAGAGTGCCCACCTTGTCGTCGATGCCGGCGATGGCGGAGTTCACCGCCGTGGCGGTGTGGAGGGCGAAGGCGTTTGAGACCCCGCAGAACTTCCGGAAGTAGTTCAGCTCCCGCCACATATCGTAGTGGGTGATATAGGGGCAGCCCGTGTCGGTGCCCAGCCCCACCGGGACCCCCGCCTCCAGACAGGCCTTGGCGCAGGCCACGATGCCGTCAAAAACCACCTGCCCGTTGTACTGTTCCATTTCAGAGATATGGCTCTCGGCCCGGTCAAAAAGGGCGTAGGGAAGGGCGGGGGACAGGGTGGCCACCAGACTGGCCCCGCGGGACTTGAACAACTCCAAAATCTCTCCGTCGGGTTTGGCCCCGTGCTCAATGGTGTCCACCCCGTTCTGGAGTGCCACCCGGACCCCTTCGGGGCTCTCAACATGGGCGGCCACCGGGAGCCCCAGGGCGTGGGCGGCGTCGCAGGCCGCCCGGACGAATTCCGGGGGCATCTTCAGCACCCCCGGCTCCCCCTTCACCGTGGCGTCCAGCACGCCTCCGGTGATCATCAGCTTGATGACGTCGGGCTTGTCCTGGGCGATGACTTTCACATAGCCGGCCGCTTCCTCGGGGGTGTGGGCCACGTAGGCCAGGGACTCGGCCATGTGACCTCCCTCCACCGATACCGCCATGTTGCCGGCCAGGATCCGGGGCCCTTTCCGCTCCCCCCGCCCGATCTTGTCCCGGATGCGGGTATCCAGATCCTGCACCCCGCCCATGGTGCGGATGGTGGTCACGCCGCTCATAAGCTGGGTCTTGGCTGCCCCGGCGCAGATCATCTCCCCCACCTTCATGAAAAGGGGATTGCTGGTCACCAGCTTTACCGCTTTCCTGGGGTCGCTCTGCTTCTTGGGCTTGCCGCTGGATGGAAGATGAACATGGAGGTTGATGAGCCCGGGCATCAGGTACCCGCCCTTCAGGTCCACCTTCTGGTAGCCCGAAAGGTCCCCGGTGTCCGGGACGATGGCTTGGATCTGCTCTCCGTCGGTGAGAAGGGCCAGCCCGGTGCGGGGGGCCATCTCCCGGCTGCCGTCCAGCAGGACGGAATTGACAAAAGCGTATTTCATGGCGGTTTTCCTCCCGGCCGGTGATTTGGAGTTACAGGCTTTCAGCCACCTGGGCCAGATAGTTGCGGGGCAGCTCCTCCACCTTGCCGGCGTCGCAGGCGGCGGCCAGAGCCGGGTCGATGGGCAGCCGGGAGAGTACCTTCAGCCCGTGGGCCCCGGCGATGGTCTCAATGTGGCTCTCCCCGAAGATGGCGTGCTTCTTGCCGCACTCGGGGCATTGGAAGTAGCTGTAATTCTCTACCAGGCCCAGGATGGGAACATTCATCAGCTCGGCCATCTTCACCGCCTTCTCCACGATCATGCTTACCAGATCCTGGGGGGAGGTGACCACGATGATGCCGTCCACCGGCAGGGACTGGAAGACGGTGAGGGGCACATCCCCCGTTCCGGGAGGCATATCCACGAACATATAGTCCACATCCCCCCACTGTACGTCGGTCCAGAATTGCTTGACGGTTCCGGCGATAAGGCTTCCCCGCCAGACCACCGGATCGGTCTCGTTCTCCACCAGAAGGTTGAGGCTCATGAGCCTGACCCCGGTCCCGGTCTCGGCGGGCAGGATGCCTTCCTCGTTCCCCACGGCCCGCTCATGGATACCGAAGGCCTTGGGGATGGAGGGGCCGGTGATGTCGGCGTCCAGCACGGCGGCCTGTTTGCCCTGCTTCTGGACGGCGGCGGCCAGAGAAGCAGTGACCAGGCTTTTGCCCACGCCTCCCTTGCCCGACATGACGGCAATGACCTTCTTCACGTTGGAGTTGGGGTTGGCTTTGGCCCGGAAATCGAATTCTTCAGTGCGCTCAGCGCAGCTCTCGCCGCAGGTGGAACAATCATGGGTGCATTCGGGCATGATGATCTCTCCTTATTTTGAATCTTATTTTACTTTGGTGCAAGGCGGGCCTATGGACCCACATCAGACGGGGTTCTTATTTATACTTGTAGCTTCCCCCGCCGATGAATTCCCGGATCAGAGAATTTTTGGCTACCAGAGCGGGGTCGATGGGCTCGAATTTGTCAAAGGCGGCGATGAGTTCCAAAAGCTCGCTTCGGCGGGCATTTTCCGCGGGGACCGCCTTCAGCATGGGCAGAGCGTAGTTCTTCATGACCGAGGGCTCATAGGGCAGAGAGGAGTCCAGCATGATGTCGGCGGTGTTCTTGTAGGGGGAGATATAGAGCTTCTCCCCCCGGCGGACATTAGCCCACATGGCCAGGGTCTCCACCACATCGGTGCCCCGGAAGTTATAATCCCGCACCGCCCGCCGGGTCAGGCGCATCCAGGTCCCCTTGAACTGCAGCGTGTCTCCGTCCATCACATTGGAACGTGCCGAGATGTAAAGCTTGGTGGCCTCGGGGTGGGGTCCGGCGATGCCGGGACCCAGGGCGTGGATGCCTTCAAAAATGGCGATCTCGTTCTTCCCCAGCTTCAGCGCCCAGCCCTTGGCGTCGTTGCGCATCTGCCGGGCGAACTCGAACCGGGGAATAATGACCTCCTCCCCCTTGGAGAGCTTGGTGAAGGTCTCGTCCAGCAGCTCCATGTCCAGACACTCCGGGGACTCAAAGTCGATGTCCCCCTCGGGGGTCCGGGGAGCGGTCTTCCGGTCCAGGGTCTTGAAGTAGTTGTCCAGGGAGATGGTGTGGGCCGTGATCCCCCGCTTGCGGAGCTCCTCCTCCACCTTCATGGCCGTGGTGGTCTTGCCCGAACCAGAAGGGCCGGAGAGCAGCACGATGGGAGAGAGCTCCATCCGCTCCATGATCTTGTCGGCGGCGGCCTCCACCCGCTTGTGGTAGGCCTCGTCGCACTGGCGGAGAAAACCGGCCACATCGGTGCGGATGGCGGTATTGATTTCGCTGAGTTGGTAAGACATAAAAAGAGCCTCCTTTGAAAATGATTGAAAACGCCCCCAAAACGGGGTCAAAACCTCAAGAAATGGGGTCAAAACCGCATAAATGCGGCGGGAAACGAAAAAAGATAAAAAAGTTATGAAAGAGATGACAAAACCCCGAAAAGTTCGGCTTTCTTGGCGCAGATCTTATCAATATCCCGCAAATACTCCTGAGGATATTTGGGGTTGTTGAACCGTTCGATCTTCCCTGTGGCGGGCCAGACCAATTTTGTGATCCCTCCTCCGCCTACGGCCACAATGGTTTGCAGTTCCTCCATCATGGCGATATTATAAAGCCCGGCAAACCCATCTTTCGCCCACCCCACATTCTCAAACGCGCCCGACATGTACTTCTGGCGGTAGAGATAATAAGGGGCGTAACCATTCTCCCGCAAGAGGTTCCAGGCATCGTCCAGCATGGCTTTTACCGCCTCTCCCGAGGGGAGGGAGAAGGGATCCCGGGCGGGGGCTCCGTTTTCGTCGGTGACCAGGCGGGAACCCTTCTTCAGAGCCAGGGTGTGGACCGTAATGTTCTGGGGCTCTAAGGCTACAACCTCCCGGAGGGAGCGGGCGAAGCCCTCAGGAGTGTCTCCGGGGAGCCCGGAAATCAGGTCCATATTGACGGCAAAATCGGCGGTTTTGATCACGATTTCCATGGTTTTGCGGATGGTTTCAGCTGTGTGTGGCCGGCCCATCCGGCGAAGGACCTGGTCATCCATAGACTGGGGGTTTACCGACACCCGACCCACCCCGTGCCCGGCCAGAACGGCGAGCTTTTCTTCGGTAATAGTGTCGGGCCGGCCGGCCTCTACGGTGAACTCGCTGCACCGAGACAGGTCGATATGGGCCTCCAGGGCGGTGAGGACCCGGTCCAGCTGCCTGGCGGATAGGGTAGTAGGGGTGCCGCCTCCCATATATATGGTGCGGACCGCCCGGCCGGCCTCCCGAAGGAGGGCACCGGTGGCCTCGATCTCCCGGCAGAGGGCCTCCACGAAGGGTTCCACCAGGGGAAGGCACTTTTCCACAGACGCCGAGACAAAGGAGCAGTAGACGCACCGGGAGGGGCAGAAGGGGATGCCGATATAAAGGGAGATCTCGTCGTTTTGAAGGCTTTTCAGGGCCTTTACGCTCTCTTTTGCGCAGTCTACGGCCAACTCTGCCCGCAGGGGGGAGACGTGGTAGGTCTTTTCCAGCTCCTTTTGAGCCTGTTTGGGGGTGGCCCCCTCCAGGAGGGCTTTGGTGGGGAGCTTGACGGGCCGCACTCCGGTGAGGGAGCCCCAGGGGAGGTCGTGGCTCAGAAGGGCGGAGCCGGCGGCGTAGAAGGACTGCTGTACCGCCCGCTGGACGGTGTGGCAGACCGCCTCGGGAGCTTCCTCCAGCTTTTCGCTTGGGAAGCGGACCACCCCGTTATACCAGTGGCCGTCCCGGAGGAGCAGGGTGCTCATGTTGGTGAGGGTTTTTCCCCGGTGGAGGGTGAAGATGACGGCGTTGCGCTCGTCCGTCAGGGTGGTGGGAACGGGCTCTTCCGGGTATTCGGGCTTTTCTCCGGGGAAGAGGGTGAAAAGCATCTGTTCGGCGGCGTAGTGGCAGCGGGAGGCGTCCCAGTCCACATTGTCCGAGGTGAACCAGATCTTCATAGGCCCATCGCCTCCCGCAGGTAGGGATTGCTCTGCCGCTCGTGTTCCAGGGTGGTGAAGCTGCTGTGGCCGGGGAAGACCCGGAAGTCCCCCTCCAGATCCCCCAGGCGTTTGAGGGAGGACGTGATGGCCTCCCCGTTTCCGCCGGGGAGGTCGGTGCGGCCCATGGTCCCGGCAAAAAGGGTGTCCCCGGTGAAGAGGGCGTCCCGGCAGCGGAGGGTCACCGAGCCGGGGGTGTGGCCGGGGGTGTGGAGCACCTCCACCTGAAGGGAGCCCAAGGTCACCACGTCCCCCTCCCGCCAGAGGGTAAGGGGCCCCAGATGGGAGGTTGGGAGCAGCCGGGAGTCCTTCTCTGCGTCGGCGGGGTGGAGGTAGACGGGGATATCAGGAAATTTCTTCCGCAGGGCGGCCACGCCTCCCACATGGTCATAGTGGCCGTGGGTGAGGAACACCGCGCGCAGGTCCCAGCCGTTGTCTACGCAGAAATGTCTCAGGGAATCGGCAATGTCATCCCCCGGGTCGATGACCGCCAGCGCCCCGGTGGTTTTGTCCGCCAGCAGGTAACAGTTGGTGTATACAGAAGGTATATAAATGTGCTTGATCTCCATTTTGTTATCACCCGATCATAGATTAAGGCGCATGGACACCTCGCCGTGCTCCACCTCGCCGGTGGGAAGAAAACCAAGGGACCTGTAAAGGTGCATCCCGGCGGCGTTCTCCGGCTTGCAGCCCAGCTCCAAAGCGTCGTATTTCCCGCTCTCCCGGACAAGGCGGATCAGCTTTTCCACCGCCGCGCGGCCATAGCCCTTGCCCTGATGGGGCTTGTGGATCATAACGCGCCAGAGGAACATGGTCCGCGTTTCCAGATCTTCGTCCAGCTCCATGAGCCCTACCAGTGTCTCTCCTTCATAGATGGCGAAAGGGTAGACGTCGTGATTTTCATAGTAGAGCCACGCTTGGGCCAGCCATTCGGCGTTGGGAGGCACAAAGGCTCCCCCGTCCCCCGCGTCCAGCCGGAGCACCGAGGAAAAATTTTCCTCTGTGATCTTCCGGAAGGTCATCATCACAATTCCTCCGTGTCCAGCCAGATGGTCACCGGTCCGTCATTCTGGGAGTAGACCTGCATGTCAGCTCCGAACTCCCCGTGCTCCACATGGAAGCCCCGGGCTTCACACTGGGCCATGAACCGCTGGTAGAGAGGGATGGCGGTGTCGGGCCGGGCGGCCCCGGTAAAGCCGGGCCGGCGGGAGCGGCAGTCGGCGAACAGGGTGAACTGGCTCACCACCAGAAGGGAGCCCCCGGCCTGCTCCAGATTCCGGTTCATCTTGCCGTTCTCGTCCTCGAAGACACGGAGGCCGCAGACTTTATCGGCCAGCTTGTCGCACTCCGTCTCGGTATCGCCTACGGCGACCCCAAGAAGGACCAGAAAGCCCCCGCCGGTCCTGCCCACGGTTTGGCCGCCAATGTCCACTTGGGCGTTTTTGACTCTGGTGACCACCGCGCGCATGGGGTCCCTCCTGTTCTGTGAAAATTTGGGACATATATGATAGCATTTTTTGTGTAAAAAGTCAATGGGGGCCTGGCGTTGGGATGAAACATAAAACAGCAATAGCAAACGCCCCGGCCATAAAACCGGGACGTTTGCTAAAAATGACCGATTGAACGTCAGTATTTGTCCAGCTGATCCAAATCAATGCCGTAGCACTTGGCATGACCGGAGAGCGTGACCTTCAGCAAGCCGGCGTCTTCCACTTTTTTCAGCTGCCCTCTCAATGTGGTCGGACTGAGGTTCCTTCCTTTGGCCAGTTCCTTCATGGTAATGCCGTGCTCCGAAAACAATTCCACCTGGATCAAAACATAGTAAAGGTTGGAGCAGTCGCGCTCCTGCCCGTGGGGGAGCCTGCCGATGATCTCTTTATAATGGTTCAAGGCGTCCAGACGGCTTGTTAAGGCACTGAAAAGTTGTCTTGTAGACTTTTCGATGACTGCGAGAAACATCAGAACAAAGGGAGTCAGGTCGCCTCTGTTCCTGGGAAGATTGCAGGTTTTATAAGCTTTATAGTATTCGGTAATATTTTCTTTGATCGTATAAGAGAGTCTGTAGCCAAGGAGAGGGTGCAATTCTTTTCCCAGCATATAGCTGCTGATGAACCGGTTAAGACGTCCGTTTCCGTCATAAAACGGATGGATATATCCCAATAGATAGTGGAAAACGCTCACCCGGTACAAAAGTTCTGCCGATGGGTCCCCCAGGTACTTTAAGGCCTTCTCCATAGCGTCGATGATTTTTTCTTCCGGATACAGCCCTTGATGGACCACCTTCTGAGAAGAGTCTGTTACATCCACGATCTCCTTACGGAAGATGACCCCGTCCGGTATATTCTTCGGGTCGCTTCCGGAGACCTCTCTCAGGACCAGATCATCGTATATCTCCCGGATGTCCTCACATGTGGACAGAGGGAATTCCGCCCCCTGTAAAAGCATGTCATATTTTTGCACCAGCCCAGCGAACCGTTTTTGCTTGTGGTTCCGCTCAAGCTCCGCCAAAACGCCGTCTATTTCCCGGCGTGTACTGTGCACTCCTTCGATGCCATTGGTCAGAATGATCTCGTCAATGAGGCACCGCCGGGAAAAATGCTTGGTCGCGATCCCGGGCAATTTGCCGCACAATAACCAGATGGATTTGTCCACTTTCTGGATCGTGAGCATATGCTCGCAGATTTCGGGGGTCACAAGAAAAAAGGCGGGCCAGTCGGCGATTTTTATATCGACATGCTGCGCATATGGGCTATGAAACCGGTCGTGGTAAGCTTGCTCATAGACGGCTTGGTCCCCGTAGGACAGCTTACTCAGCGTGACATATTCCATATAAATCCTCCTTATTGAACGGTGGACGGTACCATTCACAGCGATGCCGGTCAAAATTTAAAAAATTTAATGAGATATTATTAATAGGCGATATTAACTGATCAAAAAAGATGAAATTTAATAAGTTGATTTATTTTAGCATATGTGTGGCGTAAAAAGCAAGGCCTTTTTGGCAGGAGAGGGCATTTCCTGATTTCTATATCGCAAAAGTCAAGTATAAGTTACAAAAAATTATAAAAAATTTTTGATACTCCCGA
>CATMVA010000008.1 GCA_950075865.1 uncultured Oscillospiraceae bacterium
GCTTCGCTGGGCTTCGATTTGGTTTTGGGCGCAATCTCGAAAGAAAATCGATTTTGACCGCTTACTCCAACATCAATCATTTTTAAAATCACAACAGGCATATTTCATGGAAACCTCCCCCCTACCCCAGCGCCACATCTAGGATCATCATGACCGTAAACCCCACGGAAAAGCAGAGCGTCCCCAGATTCCAGTGGCTCCCGGAGGACATCTCAGGGATCAGTTCCTCCACCACCACATAGATCATAGCCCCGGCCGCGAAGCTGAGCAAATAGGGCAGCGCTGGAACCATCAACTCCGCCAGAAGGATGGTGCACAGCGCCCCCAGCGGCTCAACCGCCCCGGAAAGCGCCCCCCAGAGGAAGGCACGCCCCTTCCCCATCCCCTCACTGTGAAGCGGCATGGATATGATGGCCCCCTCGGGAAAATTCTGGATGGCAATGCCCAGAGACAGCGCCAGCGCACCAGCGGTCGTAATGCCGCCCTCCCCGGTCAAAAGCCCGGCATAGACCACCCCCACCGCCATCCCCTCGGGGATGTTGTGGAGGATCACTGCCAGCACCAGCATCACTGGCCGAGGCAAATAGGCCCTTGGACCCTCCGCCTTGTCGGTATCCATGTGAAGGTGCGGTATGATATGGTCCAGCAGCAGGAGAAACAGGATCCCGATCCAAAAGCCTACCGCCGCCGGAACAAAGGCCCAACGCCCCATACGCTCAGACTGATCCATAGCCGGGATCAGCAGACTCCAGATCGAAGCCGCCGTCATCACGCCCGCCGCGAACCCAGTCAGGCCCCGGCGTACCAGCTGGTTCATATCCTTCTTCAGGAGAAAGACGCACCCCGCCCCCAAAGAAGTTCCCCAAAAAGGGATCAGCAATCCCCAAACAGTCCTGTGCAACACTTCTGCCCTTCCTCCCACCAGCGCAAATTTTCCACCCGACAGTTAGCCAAGGCTAACCGTCGGCAATGATAAACTATTCTTCCCATTTTGTCAAGCCTTTTTCCCTATGTCGAGATCCCAACAACAAAAAAATGAAAAGGTATCCTATAAATAAGGAGCCGGCTATCACAGCCGGCTCCCTCTTTTTATTTCTTCCCGTTTTTACAGATTGGCCGCAATAAAATAGGAGTCGTTGGTGGCCTCCAGCACCTGGGCCACCCGCTTACAGTCCCCCACCATGGCCGTCTCGGGTGTAATGCCGTAGAAGGAGAAAGCCAGATCCTTCCGGGGGCGCATCCCTACCGAAAGCAGCACATGGTCGGCAGGCAGAAAACGCTCCTCTCCCGTCTGATCCGTGACCACCACACCGTCGGGGCGGATCTCCTTCACAGCGGAGCCCAACATGGCCTTGGGCGGATTCCCGCTCTCCCGGATGGCATTGTTCAGCCCGTGGCGGTAAAGCCAGTTGCTCTTCTTGGCCAGGGCGCCCTGGGGCTCCACCACCGTAACATCGTTGCCCCGGTCGCTGAGCTCCAGGGCCAGTTCGCTGCCGATGGCGCCGCCGCCCACGATGACGATCCGCCCCCGGACTCTGTCCAGCTCAGGGTAAACGCTTACCGCCTGCCGGGCATACTCGGCTCCCGGGATGGGGGGCTGGATGAAATCGGCCCCCACCGCCACCATCAGCGCGTCCGGTGCAAGGTTGCGGACCAGCTCCGGGGTGGCCTCGGTATTCAGCCGGACCTCCACTGTGGTCCTGGCCAACTGGTTGATCAGATAGTCCCGGTATTTTTTCAGATCGGCCTTATGATCCCCGTAGTCGGCATAGCAGAGGTTGCCCCCCAGCCGCCCGCTCTTCTCCAGCAGGATGATCTGATGCCCCCGCTCCGCCGCGGTCAGGGCCCCCTTCATCCCGGCGGGGCCGCCGCCCACAATAACCACCCTTTTTGCCCGATCTGCCTTGGAAAGACAGAGGGGGACTCTGTCCTCCCGACGGAATCGCGGGTTTACCGAGCACTGGGTGTTAGCGTGCTCGGTGGCGATATGGTAGCAGTTCAGACAGCGCAGACAGGGCACAATGTCCTCCTCCCGGTCCTCCATGGCCTTCTGGGGCCAGTAGGGATCGGCCACCAGCTGACGGCCCAGCATGACGGCGTCCACCTTACCTTCGGCGATGGCCTTCTCACAGGCGTCAGGGTCGGCGACTCCCCCCACCACACTGACCAGAACCTTGCTCTCCCGCTTTACCCGGGCTGCAAAATCCAGATTGTACATCCGAGGCGTGAAAATGGTGGTGTGGGCGTATGTATTGGCCACATACTTGTCGATGGTGCCCCCGTAGCAGTCCATCCCGCAGGAGATGTTGACGATGTCCATGTCGTCCTCCACCGACCGGATAAAGTAGAGCATATCGTCCTCGGTGTAGCTCTCGGGCACCTTCAGCTCCCGACTCACCCGCACCAGCAGGGGGTAATCCGGCCCCACCGCCTTCCGTACGGCCCGCAGGGCCTCCCGGGCAAACCGGGTCCGGTTCTCCAGGGAACCGCCGTACTCATCCTCCCTCCGGTTCCACACCGGCGAGAGAAAGAGGGAGCAGAGGCTGTCATGACCGAAGTGGAGCATGACCATGTCAAAGCCAAATGCCTTGCCCTCCACAGCCTTCCGGCACATCTCTCCAATCTTTTGGTCCATACCCTTCCTCGTCATGGCCCGCATCCGGCCGCCGGTAAAATGGACCCCGTCAGAGGGTCCGTCGGCGCTGCCGTCCTCGTGGATATCCCCGTGGAACCCGATCTCCAGCATAGCCATACCGCCCGCCTGCCCCATGACCGACAGGACCTCCCGGCTCACGTCCCGCGCGTATTTCGAGAAGGGCTCCCTCTCCCCCGCCAGGCCGGAAAGAGCATACTCGCTCACCGCGACCACGGCGGCCCCGCCCAAGGACTTGTCCGGCAGGCTCAGGCCGCCATAGTTGGTGGTGGACAGCTGTACCGCCCTGGGGATCCCCATGGGAGCGGCGATGACCCGGTTTTTCAGCATGATACTGTTGACCCGAAGGGGGGAAAACAGCTTCGGATATTTCATTTGTAGCTCTCCTTTCTGGTGTATCGCCCCGGAGCCTTCCCTTACAGGTTTGCCGCCCCGCTGAAGCCGATCAGGGTGTCGATGAATTCGTCAAAGGTGGCGCAGCCCATCAGCCGGTCAAACTCCGCGTCGTCACTCACATTCCGGGTGATGAGCTCGAAAATATCGGAGAAGAGATCCCGGTCCTCCTCCCGCAGGGTAAAGACAAAGGTAAGCTTGACCCGGTTGTCCCCCCAGCGGATGGGGGTATGGTTCAGGGCCACCGCGATCACGCTGGAGCCGGCCCGATTGTCCAGGGGGTGGGCGATGGCCACCCTCCCGTAGGAGGAGGCCGCGATCCGCTCATGGTCATAGATCTTCTGCTTGAAGTCTCCCTCCACGTATCCCTGACCCGTCATCCGGTCACAGATATATTCGATGGCGTCGTTCTGGTCGGCCAGGGGCGCGTCCACAAAGAACAGGTCCTCATGGAAAAAGTACAGGATCTTTTCCCGGACCCGGTTGCTGATCTTCTCCTGCTTGATGGAGTCGATGACCGAAAACAGATTGCGGAAGTCGGCCTCGCTCATAAAGGGGTCAATGACCAGCTGGGTGATGCCGATGGAAGGCAGCCGCTCGGTGGTGACCACCAGATCCACATTGCTCAGATCGATGGTCCGGTCTATGGAGGTATAGATGTTGGCGATCAGCAGATTGTCGGTGCAGACATGGGAGATCCGCTTAAAGATCCGCTGGGACAACAGGTTGTAGTCCGAGCAGACCAGCACGCAGGAGACCCGGTTGTGTACCGCGATCTGCTCCTGCATCAGCACCCCGATGTGCAGCGCGATATAGGCGATCTCGTCCTCGGGAAGCCACAGCTCGGTCTTCTCATGGATGATGTTGGAGATACTCACCGCGATGGCGTACATAAAGGGGTAGGAATCCTTGATCTCGCTGAACTGCAGGTTGGAGATCCGAATGCCGTTGTTCAGCCGGACCAGCAGGTTTTTCAGATGGAAGGCAAATCGGATCAGGAAATCCTCATTCTGCCCGATCTGTATCCCGTAGATCCGGTCCACCGCGCCCACGATGTCGTCCAGCAGGGACTTGATCTCGAGCCCCAGGATATCCCGCAGCTGCTCATAGCGAAGCACCTCCACCTGGGTAGTGACCGCCCTCGTCATCATCAAAACCGAGGCCTGGTAAATATCCCGCAGCGTATAGGGTGTCTGATAAACCTCCTTCAGCCGCTCATAGATGTCGTTCACGATGGCCCGAACGGCGGGCGCCCCCAACTCCTCCAGCACAGGGGTCTTTGGCCCGTAGGGGTCGGCCACCTCTTCCGCGGCCCCGTTGATCTCGATGGTCAGCCCCAGATGCAGACAGTAATTTAAAAGGGAGTAGTCGTCCAGAAAGTACTCATGCTTCCGCAGCACTTCCAGAACGATCCCCTCCACCTCCTTCAGGTCCACCGTGGTAAAGACCTGCTGGATGCTGTCCCTGGAAAACCGGCTGGCCTGCAGCTCGTCGTTCACAAAGTGCATCACCGCCGAGCGCTTGTCCTTATCCAGCCCGGTGATGGAGATCACATCCTTCCGGATATGGAGGGCCAAATGATACTCGTTCAGCTCGGCCCGCACCTTGGCCAGCTCATTCTGCAGGGTCTCCGGGGCAACACAGAGCTGGCCCGCCAGCTCATCGACGGTCAGCTTCTGCCCCTGTGCCAGCAGTCTGGTCAGGAGAATACTTTTCCGCTCGGCATAATTCAGCGGCGCGGCGCCGCCCTCCGCCTGTCCCATGATCTCCCGGGCCATGGCCCTGTTGATGCTGTACCCCTTGGCCGAGGATGTGATCAGCCCCGGATGCTCCTCGTTCAGCTCGGCCACCGAATACTTGACGTTGCGGACCGAGATCCCCAGCACCTCCGCCAGCTCTCCCGAAGTCGTCCAGTCGAACGCGTCGATCAGCCGGTCCATGATTCGCTGTTTTGTGGACTGATTTGCCACGGAAAACACCCCCTTTTGATCCATTCCCTATTATCAGGGCGCCATACCGGGAAAACAAGCGGCCGTTTTGCACCGCACCGGTGCAAAAGCCGGGATTGTTTCCATGCGGCCGATTTTTTATATTTAGGATATCCCAAAATGACAGGAGGGAATCCGATATGACTACGGAGGAAGTCTACGAGAAAGCGTGTGAGATCATCGCCTTTGCCGGCGACAGCAAGAGCTATTCCATGGAGGCCATTCAGAACGCCGAGGAGGGCGACTTCGCCGCCGCCGAGGAGTGCTTCCAAAGCGCCGACAAAGCCTTGCAGACCGCTCACAACCTGCACACCGACCTTCTGGTGGTGGAGGCCCGCGACCTGGGCTGCGTCCCGGTCAACATGATGCTGATCCACGCCTCCAACCACCTGACGGCAGCCGAGCTGACCCGGGATTTTGCCGAGCGGCTGGTCACTGTTTATAAAACCAGATCCTGAGGAAAGGAGGGAAATACCATGTACAACATCGTTTTGGTCTGTGAGCACGGAGCCAGCACGGGGATGCTGACCGCGGCCATGAAGAAAGCGGCCGAGACCATGGGTGTGGACGCCACCATCAACGCCTACCCCTACACCAAGCTGGACGAACTCATCGACGGTGCCGACATCATCCTGCTTGGCCCTCAGGTCCGGTTCAAGAAGAAGGGCTTTGAGGAAAAGTACGCCGACAAGGGCGTAGAGTTTCTTGTGGTGGATACAGTCGCCTACGGCACCATGAACGGCGAAAAAGTCCTGAAGCAGACCCTGGAACACCTGCAAAACAAATAGGCAAAACATAGAGAGGAGAAACATCATGGAAAAATTTATGGAAAAGCTAAATAGCATCGTTGAGCCTCTGGCCAACTGGGTCTATAAGCAGAAGTTCCTGCTGGCCCTGTCCGAGACCATGCAGGCCCTGCTCCCCATCACGGTCATCGGCTCCTTCGCCTGCCTCTTTGCCTTCGTGGACATCGGCGGCTGGCAGGCTTTCCTGGGATCCCATCCTGTGATCCTCACGGGTCTCATGAATACCCAGAGCTGGACCCTCAGCATCATCGCCTTCTACACCGTGGCCGCCCTTTCCTACCTGTACGCCAAACGCCTGGAGATGGACGAGCCTCTGTCCTGTGTCCCCCTGGCCCTGGCCGCCTTCATGCTCCTGACCCCCACCGAGCTCTACACCGCCCTCCCCACCGCCTGGCTGGGCCACAAGGGCATGTTCTCGGCCTTCATCATCGTTTTCCTGGTGGTCCGCTTCGTCAAGCTCTGCCAGGACAAGAACATCACCATCAAAATGCCCGCCGGCGTGCCCCATTATGTAGAGGCCACCTTTGCCGTGCTGATCCCCGCCGTCATCATCTGCTTCGGCTGCAGCTTCATTGGCCAGGCCGTCGCTCAAACCTCTGTGGGATCTATCCATGACGTGATCTACAACTTCATCCAGGCCCCCTTCATGAACCTGGGCAGCGGCTTCGGCGGCACCCTTATTCAGGAGCTGGTGATGACCCTGGCCATGTTCTGCGGCGTCCACGGCCAGTCCGTCGTGCCCTGGCAGCCCGCCCTGATGACCGCCTGTGACGAAGCCAACGCCGCCGCTATCCGGGCCGGCGCCGCCATCCCCAACGTCTACGGCTCGGGCTCCATGAACATCATCCAGATGGGCGGCATTGGCGCCACCCTGGGCCTTGCCATCCTGATGGTCATCTTCTGCCGCTCCAAGCGGTACAAGTCCCTCTCCCGTGTGGCCATCGTCCCCCAGATCTTCAACATCGGCGAGCCTCTGCTCTTCGGCATCCCCATCATGCTCAACCCCGTGCTCTTCCTGCCTTACATGGGCGGCGTGGTGGCCAATACCCTTCTGGTGTACGGCAGCATCGCCTTCGGCATCGTGGGCCGCCCCAACGGCGTGAACCCCTCCTGGACCATGCCCGGTCCCCTTCAGGGCCTGCTGGGCATCTCCACCCCCATCCAGGGCGTCATTCTGGCCTTGGTCGTCATCGCAGTGGACATGGTCATCTGGTATCCTTTCGTCCGTATGATGGATAAGCAGGCCCTGGCCGAAGAGGCCGCCGAGGAAGCCTGATCCATCCTCAAACACAACCAAAGAAGCGATGGGTTTGGGTCCCAAACCCATCGCTTCTCTTTATTTAGGAGGCATCGTTATGATCCAAATCGGAAGCTCCAAGCTCAAACAGGTCATGGAAGCTCTGGACGGCCAGACCCATGACGGCATCACTTTTCACGTGGAAGGAAAACCCCAGGGCCTCTCCTGCAAGCTTACCCACAACGGCGAAAGCGACAACGCAGCCAAGTCCGTCGTCAAGAAGGTGGTCGCCTCCCTCCCCGGCTGCGCCACCGCCTACCTGAAGGTGGATCTTCTGGACGAGCAAGGCCGCATCATCTGAAAAGGCGGGACCAAACCATGAAATTCTATTTAGGCGATCCCGGTTTTCAAAAGACGATGCGGAAGATCTATTCCTGGCTGGTCCCCGGCTTCTGCTGCGGCATAAGCATCCTCCTTCTGCTTTCGGGCGGATGGATCCCCTCCCTGCTCTTTCTCTGTGTCACCTTGCTCTATCTGCCTATGCTGAAGGACTTCTGGGCCCGTTTTTGGCTCAAGGGCTTTCTGAAGGCCCTTCTGGCCCTAGCCATGGTCATCGGAGCCATTTACAGCACCGGGCTCTACGTCTGACCCTCTCAATCACCCCTCGAAAGGAAGCGCTGCAATGTTTAGCGAGATCAACGGAAAATACCCTCATATGTTCTCCCCCATCAAGATCGGTAACCTCTACTACCGAAACCGGCTGTGCGCCTCCACCCTGGGCACCGTTCCCACCCACACCCACATCTCCTCCACCGATTACGGCGGCATTGAGATCGCGGACAAAGCCAAGGGCGGCCTGGCCATGATCGGGGTCTGCTGCCACGGCACCAAAGGGGCCAGCAATTACGAAGCTAACGGCGCCAATCTTTTCGTCGACAAATACGCTCTGGACATTCTGGATGAACAGCTTTCGGTGGTCCGGGCCGGCGGCGCCCTGGCCGCCTTTGATGTGGGGATGTCCTCCATCTGCGGCGGCCAGTTCTATACCCCCAGCGGCCTTCCCTTCAAGGACCGGCCCGGCAAGGAGTTCCCCGAGGAGCTCATCCTTTCCCAGGTAGAAGAGACGTGTCAAAAAGCCCTCTCGGCCAAACAGTTCGGCTTCGACTCCATCATTCTGGACATCTGCACCGACTCTGTGGTGGCCGCCTTCATGGCCCCCCGCTTCAACAAGCGGACCGACCGCTGGGGCGGCAGCTACGAAAACCGCTTCCGCCTGGCCAAGCTCCTGGTGGAGCGGGTCCGGGAGACGGTAGGCCCCGACTACGTCATCGAGCTGCGGGTCAGCAAAGACCTGGTGGTGGAGGGCACCTACCCCTTCGAGGAGATGCTGCGCTTCCTGGATGAGATCCGGGACAAGATCAACATCGTCAACCTGTGGTGGGGCATGGACGAATACTGGGAGGGCAACGTCAAGGGCTGCCCCACCATTTTCGAGCCTCACTGCAACATCATCGACACCGCCAGGACCGTCAAGGAACAGATCCCCCAACTGAAGGTGGCCGTGGGGGGCGGCATCATGACAGCCCAGGAGTGTGAGCGGGTCATCCGGGAGGGCTACGCCGACCTGATCCTCCTGGGCCGGAGCCTTCTGGCCGATCCCTACTGGGTCAAAAAGGTCATGGAGGGCCGGGAGGAGGACATCGTCCCCTGCCTGCGCTGCCAGAACTGCTACCACATCGCCACCCAGCACAGGCATACCCGCTGCTCAGTGAACCCCCGGCTCTACCGGGAAAACCGGGTCCCTCTCCGTCTGCCCAGGACCGACCGCCCCAAAAAGGTGGTCATTGTGGGCGCCGGCCCCGCCGGAGCCAAAGCCGCCCTCACCTCCGCCGAGGCGGGGCACCATGTCATTCTTCTTGAGAAAACTGACAAGATCGGCGGTCTTCTGAACTACGCTGCGAACGGAGAGCTGAAGATCGACCTGAATCGGTATCTGGACTACCTGAACGTCCAAATCCGGAAGGCCGACATCGACCTGCGGCTCAATACTGTCGCCACCCGGGAACTGGTCAGGTCCCTGGCCCCCGATGCCCTCATCATCGCCAGCGGCTCCTCCCCCAAAACGCTCCGGGTCAAGGGGGCGGAATTCGCGGTCAGCGCCGTGGACTACCTGGCCCGGGATTTCAAGGACATAAAGGACGATACCGTCATCATTGGCGGCGGCTCGGCCGGCTGCGAGATCGCCATCGACCTGGCACGGGCCGGGAAAACCGTCACCCTGGTAGAGTTCACCGACCGGCTGGCCTCTGTTGCCAATGAGCTTTACAAGGTCAGCCTCACAGAGCATGTGAAGCACTGCCCCACCCTCACCGTCCTTCTGAACACCGAAACCGTAGAGATCCGGAAAGGCAGCGTGGTCGTCCGGGACCGTGCCGGCGGGAAAGAGACCCTCCTCCCCGCTTCCGACATTATCACCTCGGTGGGTATGCAGCCCAACTCCGACGTGATCGAGGATCTTCTGGGCATCATCCCCGAGACCTACTACGTGGGAGACTGCAAGCGGGTGGCCACCGTCATGGAGGCCACCAACGAGGCCTACTACATCGCCGCCAGTCTTTGAGCGGAACTTCCCCGAAAGGAGCGATCCACTTGAGTTTTCGACCTGACTTTCTATGGGGCGGTGCCGTGGCCGCTAACCAATGCGAGGGAGCCTGGGACGAGGATGGAAAGGGCCTCACCATCTCCGACTGCATGACGGCCGGGGATGTCAATACCCCCCGGGAATTCACCGACGGGATCATCCCCGGAAAGTACTATCCCAACCACGACGGCATCGACTTCTACCACCGCTGCAAGGAGGACATCGCCCTTTTTGCCGAGATGGGCTTCAAGGTGTTCCGCTTCTCCATCTCCTGGGCCCGGATCTTCCCCACCGGGGAGGACAGCACCCCCAACGAGAAGGGCCTCCAATTCTACGAGGATGTCATTGACACCTGCCGCAGCTACGGCATCGAGCCTCTGGTGACCATCTCCCACTACGAGACCCCCTACGCCCTGGTGAAGAAATATAACTCCTGGGCCAGCCGGGAGATGGTGGAGCCCTTCCTCCGCTACTGCAAAACCATCTTTGAGCGGTATAAGGGCAAGGTAAGATACTGGCTCACCTTCAACGAGATCAATACCATCATCCTCCACCCCTCCATGTCGGCGGGCATCCGTGTCGGCGAGGGGGACAATTGGGCCCAGACCGTCTACCAGGCCGCCCATCACGAGCTGGTGGCCAGCGCCGGTGCCGTCAAACTTGGCCACGAGATCGACCCGGAGAACCAAATCGGTATGATGATGCTCTACCCTACCTTCTACGGGGAGACCTGTGACCCCGCCGACCAGCTGGAGTGTATGCGCCAGATGGACACCCACTACTATTTCTCCGACGTGCAGGTCCGGGGCTACTACTCCCCCAAGGCTAAGAAACTTCTGGACCGCAAAGGGGTCACCCTCCGTATAGCGCCCGGTGACGAAGCCCTCCTGAATGCCGGAAGGGTGGATTACATCGGCTTTTCCTACTATAACTCCAACGTGGCCACCACCCGTGAGGTGGAGCTCATCGACGGCAACATGATCAACTCGGTGCCCAACCCCTACCTGACGGCTTCGGAATGGGGCTGGCAGATCGACCCCGTTGGCCTGCGCCTGGCCCTCAACAACCTCTACGACCGGTACCAGATCCCCCTCTTTGTGGTGGAAAACGGCCTGGGTGCCCGGGACACCGTTTTGCCGGATGGGACCATCGAGGACGACTACCGCATCGACTACCTCCGCCGCCACATCCTCTCCATGAAGGAGGCCGTGGAAGAGGACGGGGTAGACCTGATGGGCTACACCTGCTGGGGTCCCATCGACCTGGTCTCGGTGGGCACCGGGGAGATGCGCAAGCGGTACGGCTTTATCTACGTGGACCGGGACGACAAGGGCGGCGGCACCTACGCCCGCTCCAAAAAGAAGTCCTTCGCCTGGTATCAAAAGGTCATCGCCACCAATGGCGGGGACCTGAACTAAAAGGAGGCACAACATGGAAAACAAATATCCCCAGCTTCTCTCCCCCATTCAGATCAACTCCCTGATGCTGAAAAACCGCATCCTGGGCATGCCCACGGGCTGCTCCACCGCCCCCGCCGCCGGCGGGGCCGCCGTGGTCACCATCGGCTCGGTGGCGGTGGACTGCGAGAAAAGCTCCTGGGACTACACCGCGGAGTATTCCTTCTCCAAATATAACGCCGCCTGGCACCGGGAGCAGATCTCCACCGCCCACTACGGCGGGGCCGCCATCTCCTGCGAGCTGTTCCACGCCGGTGTCTGGTGCCGGGTCCCCAAGGGGGATTTCGCCTGGGGCCCCAGCGATTGCTACATGGAGGAATATGACCGCCAGGTCAGGGCCCTGGACGAGGAACACATGCAGGAGATCTGCGGCGCCTATGCCCGCACCGCCCGGGACGCCAAGGACATGGGCTATGACATGTTCCTGATGCACTTCGGCCACGGCTGGCTGGCCTCCTCCTTCCTCTCCCCTTACTTCAACAAACGCACCGACGAGTACGGCGGCTCCATCGAGAACCGCGCCCGCTTCCCCCTCCGGATTCTGAAGGCTGTCCGGGACGCGGTAGGCCCCAAGTTCCCCATCGACATGCGCCTCAACGACAATGACCGGCTCCCCGGGGGCATTGAGTTCGAGGACGTGATCCGCTTCGTCCAGCTGGCCGAACCCTACATCGACGCGGTCCAGCTCTCCTGCGGCCAGGATATGATCCGTCTGGGCAACATCTTCGCCATACCCACCAACCTGACTCCCCACATGCTGAACGTGGAGTATGCCGCCGCGTTGAGAAAGCACCTCAGCAGCAAGCTCAAGGTCTACGCCGTGGGCGCCATTATGAACCCCGACGAAGCTGAGGAGATCATCGCCTCAGGCAAGGTGGACATGGTGGCTCTGGGCCGGACCCTGACAGCCGATCCCCAGTATGCCAACAAGCTGATGGAGGGCCGCCGGGAGGACATCATTCCCTGTGTCCGCTGCCAGCAGTGCTACCACATCGCCACCAACCGGAGAAACGTAGGCTGCACCGTCAATCCCGCCATCCTCCGCCCCGGCCTGGACACCAGTCTGGTCAGGACTGACTCCCCCAAGCATGTGGTGGTCATCGGCGCCGGCCCCGCCGGTCTCCAGGCCGCCATCACCGCTGACAAGGTGGGCCATAAGGTCACCCTCGTTGAGAAGGACGGCGAGGTAGGCGGCCTCATACGGCTCATCGCCCGGGAGCACTACAAATCAGAGTTTAGGGACTATCTGGACTATATGCGCCGGCAGCTGGACAAGTCCCATGTAGACCTCCGCCTCAATACCCCAGCCACCCCCGACTACATCCGCTCCCTGAAGCCTGACCGCCTGATCATCGCCATCGGAGCCGAGCCGGTCACGCCCCCGGTGGAGGGGATCGACGGCCCCAACGTCATGGGCTTCCGCCAGGCCATTATGGAGCCGGAAACCATCGGAGACCGGGTGGCCGTCATCGGCGGCGGCGTAGTGGGCATCGAGCTGGCCCTGGGCCTCTCCCTGGAGGAGGGCAAGGAGGTCCATGTGATCGAGATGGGCGATCAGATCGCCGCCACCGCCAACATGCTCTATCAAACCGGGATCAAAGAGGCCATTTCCAGGGCCAAAACCCTCAAAATCCACCTCAAAACCACCCTAAAAAAAGTCAACTTTGACTCGGTGGTGGCAGAGCCCGCAAACGCTTCCGCCGCAACGCTTTCCGTCGACACCGTCATTGTCGCCGCCGGATTGCGTCCCAAAACCGCAGAAGCCCACTCCTTCTACGGCATTGTCCCGGATACATTGATAACAGGCGATTGTAAAGCCCTACGCATTGTCATGGAAGCCAATTTTGAAGGCTACGCCGCCGGAAACAAGAAATAAACCAAAAACAGCAGTCCGAAGCGTTAAAATTGCCAAGGACTGCTGTTTTTTCAACTTTTCAGGCAGAATTTTATCTTTCCGCCAGCCGGATCCGTCCCTTTCCCGACCGCAAGTCATTTTCCCTTATGTTTTCCCCATCCGCAAGCAGTTTTCTCTTACGATTTCCCCTGCCCATAGTAAGCGTTGGGCCCATGCTTACGCATGAAGTGCTTGTCCTGTATCCATTGCGGCGCAGGGCTTGCCTTGGGATCATGCAGTTCGGTAAAGGTAGCCATCTTCGCCACCTCCTCCAAAACCACCGCATGATACACCGCCTCGGCAGCGCTTTTGCCCCAGGTAAAGGGGCCGTGATTGGCGCAAACGATTGCGGGGAGGTGAATGGGGTTGATTTTTCGATTTTGGAAGGTTTCGATGATCACAAGGCCGGTGTTTTTCTCGTAATCCTCCTCGGTCTCGGCGGCTGTAAGCTCTCTGCTGCAAGGGATAGGACCGTAGAAATAGTCGGCGTGGGTGGTGCCGTAGCAGGGGATATCCCGGCGGGCCTGGGCCCAACCCACGGCGTGGGGACTGTGGGTATGGACAATGCCGCCTAGAGCCGCAAAGGCTTTGTAGAGTTCCAGATGGGTCTTGGTATCCGAAGAGGGGTTGAGTTTTCCCTCTATCTTGTTGCCTTCAAGGTCCATGACCACCATATCTTGCGGCTTTAGGTCCTCATAGGCGATTCCGGAGGGTTTGATGACGAAAAGCCCCTCTTTTCGGTCAATTCCACTGACATTTCCCCATGTAAAAGTGACCAAATTTCGTTTTGGCAGCTCCATATTTGCTTCGTAAACTTCTTTTTTCAGCTCTTCCAGCATAGCTTGTTTTGCCTCCGTTTTTTGATGTTTTGAGGTCGTTTTCGGGGGTTTTGAGGGTAGTTTGAATTTGCCGACCCCGGGGCGGATATCGGATCATCTTTCCAGTCCGGGCAGCCCACGATTTTCTTTGACCGGGTGAACCAGTCTGGGCAGCCGACGGGTTCCGTCCCTTTGGTCCTCCGCTCATGGAAAGATGAGGATGGGACATCGGATCATTTTCCGCGCCCCGGCGGACCAGGAGAGAACGCCGCATCCTTTTTCCTATCCGGGAGCCGCCCGCAGGACGGTGAACCGGCGGGACCGGAGGGGACTATCCCCATTCATTTTTTAATCATATTCTTCGCAGATAAATTTGAAGTCCTCAGTCTTGCGCAATGCCGCCAAAGCGTATTTCTCAATATGTTCCGTCATGATCTCTGCCGCATACCGGAAAATTTCCGACGGATGGCCCTCGGCACAGCGCACCATTGTGATCAGCATCTTATTGTCGCCCTCAATATATTCAGACGGGTAGTCGCCAGAATTATCGCAGGCATCCTCGTCACGGTATTTCTGTCTGACTGCCTCTGTCTGCGCTGCGGTGCCAATCACTGCATGATAATCCATGTTATCGCCGTCACAGTACCAGTCGATAAAAAGCCTTGCCACGACATCCGTGCACTGCTGGATCTGCCCGATCATGGCATCTGCATTTCGGATGGCAAATCTCCGGATCTTCTCCTTCGCAGCTTCCCTGCTTTCATAGCGGATGTACAAAAGTGTTTCGCGGCCTTTCAGCACGGCCGAGATCTTCTGAAGGATCCCATCCTTGCCATAGACTGCGCGCAGCGTCCGAACAAGCTCCCCCTCCAGCACGCCGTACGACCTCATCTGACGCCGTTCCTGCCCAACAGGAATGTCATAATCAAGGATTTGATACTGTGCGTCATAGTCGAAGGAGACAGCGCTGTCCCCCCCGGTATCCTGACTCAAATCAACAACGCTGTATACGCCTTCTTTGTACACAAGCGGAAGATCATGTAATTCCAACATTTGAGAGCCTCCCTCTTCCAAAGCCCGGTCTATATACCTGAATTATAGGCTCAATGTCTGCTGCTTACAATCTATATTTGCAAGTTCTTTTCTATGGATATACGATTTTGGAAAGGGCGTTTCTTTATCCGGGGAGAAGGATGCCTGCGGGGACGAGGTAATGGGGCGGGGTCCCTCTTATTTGGTGATGCGGTAGAGGGCCACCTCATCGGTCTCCCGGTTGGCGGCCACCACCACATCGGAGCCTGTTTGGTCCGTGAAGTACATGATGTTGGCGCAGCCCACGTCACGGTCGATGACCGCGGTCACATAGTCCCCGGCTTCCGGATCCCAGGTGACGGCCACCGTGTCCCGGGTCCCCTTCCGCCAGCCCACCAGCCAGGTGGGCTTTCCCAAAAGCGTGCAGGCCCAGGTGGCGTGGAGCATTTCGGTGTCCTTCTCGGGAAGGGGGCATTTCCACTGGGGCACATAGTTTCCGTCCCCGTCCAGGTGCCAGACGGTGAGGGAGGAACCGTGGAAGGGGGAGATGAGCCCCAGCTCGGGCTGTCCGTCCCCATCAAAGTCCATGAGGACCGCATCGCTGGTGGGGACGGCCAGGAGCTGGCGGATCTCCCATTCCCCGCCGGGGGCGGCGGGAGGCGTGAAGCGGAGGGTGCCCGCCTCGCAGCCCACGACGGCGCTCTCCCCTTCCCCGTCCCGAAAAATCGAAAAGCCGTGGTTTTTCAGCAGGCCGTCCTTCAGCAGAGTGAGGGGAAGCTGGTGATCTTCGTCATAGGCAGACAGGTCATCGGGCAGGACGGCCCCGTAGCAGGCCCCGGGAAAGCGCCAGTCCCCCTCGTGCTCATGACCGCTTTTCAGGCAGCACACGATGAGGTAACGGACCCCGCCCCGCTCCAGGATGCCGAAGCGGTGGACAAAGGGAGCGTCGCAGAGCTTCCGGATCTCCCAGCCGCCCTGGGCCCCGGGCTGGGCCAGGATGATGGAGGCCTCTTTGGAATCGTCAGGGGAATAGAACTTCCGGGTGGCCAGGAAGGCCCCCTCCCGGCCGGGGAGAGAGGCCACCGTCATGGTGCCGCCGGGGGCTTGCCAGACCGTGTCCAGCAGCTCCCCTTCCTCGGAAAAGAGAAGGCAGGGATCGTCCTTCTCGGCAGCCACCAGGAAGCAGGGCCGCCCGCCGTAAGTCAATCGTCCCAGAGAGTAGCATTGATCGAGCCGGGCGATGACTTTTTTCTCTATTTGCATGTCACCGTCCCCCTTTTGCCGCCGCGACCACGTCTATCAGGGCGGACATTTGGGTGCGGGCGAAGAGGATGTCCTCCTTCCAGTCGGCCTTGCCCACGTCCCACATCTCGGTCACGTAGCGGCGGACCCCCAGGTCCCAAGCCTTGCCGATCACGGCGGGGAAATCCACGTGGCCGGTGAGGAAGGGGATCTCCCGGAACTTGCCGGGGACGGTCTCCTTCAAGTGGAGGGCCACCAGGTGGCCGCGCCCGGTCTCCAGGTCCGCCAGAACGCTCCCCCCCGCCGCCAGGGCGGCGTTGGTCAGATTCCCCGAATCGGGGTAGACCCCCAAGTAGGGGCTGTTTATCAGGTCCACATACTTCATGGCCTTTTGGGTGGTGTTCATGAAGTCGGTCTCCATGGTCTCGAAGCCCAGGAGGATCCCCCGGGAAGCCGCCATGGCGGTGGCTTTGGCCAGGTTTTCCCGGAAGAGACGCTCGCTCCCGGCGGTGCCAGGCTCGTAGTACACGTCGTAGCCCGCCAGCTGGATCACACGGATGCCCAGGTCGTCGGCCAGGACCACCGCCTTCTCCATGATCTCCATGCTCTTTTCCCGGGCGGCCGGGTCAGAGGCACCGAAGGGATACTTCCGGTGGCCTGACAGGCACATGCTGCGGATGGGCAGGCCCACCTCGGCCATGAGGGCCGTGAGCTCCTGCCGCTCGGCCCGGCTCCAGTCCAGACGGGAGAGCTTTTCGTCGGTCTCGTCAATGCTGATCTCCACAAAATCATAGCCGCACTCCTTGGCGCAGAGCAGCTTTTCCCGCCAGCTCAGGGCTTTGGGCATGGCCTTCTCATAAAGGCCGATGGCGTATGCCTTCATGATCCTTCCTCCTTTTTTCTCAAAGCTGTTCCCAGACAGGGTCCAGAGCCTCCACGATGGCACGGTAGGTCCTGTATTTCTTCTCATAGACCGCCCGGTATTCCCTCCGGGGCTCCACACGGCCGGACACCCGGACCATCTTCTCCATGGCCTGTTGATAGCTCTCAAAGACTCCGGCGCCCACACCGGCTGCGATGGCGGCCCCCAGAATGCCCTGCTCCCCGCACTCCACCGTCTCGATGGGAAGCTGGAGGGCGTCGGCAAACATCTGGACCCACACGGGGGAGTTGGCCGCGCCGCCGGCCAGGCGGACGGTTTTGGGGGGCTCCCGGTTGGCCAGGAGGCGTTTCACATGGGTCAGGTGGGAGAATACGATCCCCTCGTAGACCGCCCGCACCATATGGGACCGGGTGTGGTAGTCGGTCAGCCCCACAAAGCAGCCCCTGGCCAGGGCGCTCTCATTGGAGCCGTTCAGGAAGGGCAGGAAGTAGACGGTCTGCTCCTCCGGGCGGATGGCGGCCACCTCGGCGTTGAGCAGGTCGTAGACCGACCTTCCCTCCCCCTTCCTCTTCTCCCCGGTATCGGCCAGGAGCTTGTCGATAAACCACTGGAGGTTGCCCGCCGAGGTGGGGCTGCTCTCCTCGATGAGGTAGTAGCCGGGCAGACAGTACATGGAATTGAGGGCCACCGTCCGGTTGGTGATGGGGGCCCGGGTGATATACTCGTTGATGCTCCATGTGCCGGCGATCATGCACATGCCCTCCTCGTCCCCCAGGCCGGAGGCGATACCGCAGGCATCCACGTCGAACATACCGGCCATGACGGGGGTACCCGTCTTCAGTCCGGTGAGGGCGGCCGCCTCTGGCGTCACGGCACCGCAGACCTCGTGGGAACAGACCAGGGGGGGCAGCTTGTCAAAGACCTCCTCCAGCCCAAAGAGGGCCATCAGCTCCCGGTCATAGGCCCCGGTGGTCAGGTTCACCAGGTTGCCCCCCGAGAAGTCGGTATATTCCCCGTTGGCTTTGCCGGTCAGGCGAAAGCGGATATAGTCCTTCACCGAAAAGACCCAGGCGGTGCACGCCAAGACGGCAGGCTCGTGCTCCTTGAGCCAGGCCAGCAGGCTCACCGGCTGGCAGGCCAGGATATCCTGCATGGTCTTGGGGTAGATCTTTTCGGCCGTGCCGTCCTCCTTCCACCTCTTGACCTGCTCCCAGGCCCGTGTGTCGGTGGAGAGGATGCCGGGGTAGGCAGGCTTCCCCGCCCGGTCCACCAGGTAGAGGCCCTTGCCGTGGCCTGAGAAGGAGATCCCGGCGATGGCCGCGGGAGAGACCCCGCTTTTTTCCACCGCCTGCCGGATCACCTTGGCGTTCTGGAGCCAAAGCTCCTCCATATCCCGCTCGGTATATCCGGCCTTGGGGGTACGATTGTGGATAGGCTCCCGGGAGACGGCCAGAAGGCGGCCCTCCCCGTCGATAACGCCGGCCTTCACGAATGTGCCTCCGTTATCGATACCCAGCAGATAGTTCATGGTCCGCTCCCCCTTCCGCTTTCTTACAGGTCCACCTGGCCCAGCATGATCTTCAGGATCTGGGCATCGGTCTCCTTCATGCCCACACGGCCGATGTAGCCCAGGCTCTTGATGGTCTCCTCAATGTCCTTCTGGACAAAGCCCTCCCCGGCCTGGAAGAAGCGGCCCCGCATACTCATGTGGTGGCCCGTGATGGCGGCGTCCACCGCCGAGGCGATCTTGGCGGCGCAGGAGGATTTGGCCCCGTCGCACACCATGCCGCCCACGTTGGCCACTGTGTTGACGATGGTCATGCAGATCTGCTCGTAGCTGCCGCCACACAAGTATGTAATGGCCGCGCCGCAGCCGCAGGCCGCCGTCACCGCCCCGCAGAAGGCCGAGAGGCTGCCTATAAAATGCTTCTGATAGATGGAGACCAAGTTGCTCACAATAAGAGCACGGTAGAGCTTCTCCTCGCTGACGCACAGCTCCCGGGCATACTCGATGACGGGCAGGGAGACCGTCATGCCCTGGTTGCCGCTGCCCGAATTGATGACCACGGGCAGGGAGCAGCCCCCCATGCGGGCGTCCGAGCCGGCTGCCGCCTTTGCCCGCGCCCGGAAGTGGACGGCGCTGCCGTAGACCTCCAGGATTGTCTTGCCCACCTGGGCGCCGAAGTTTTCGCTGAGACCCTTCTGGGAGATAGCCGAGTTCTTCTCGATCTGGCTTTGGAGCACCGGGCGGACCTGCTTCAGGTCCACCTCGTCGGCAAAGGCCAGAATGTTCCGGATGCTCCAGCGGTCCCAGTCCTCCTCGTACCGCGCCTTCTCCACCGGCTTCTGCTCGAAGAGGACCTGGTCGTCGTACATGATCTTAGTGATAAGGGTGTGGCGGTTGACGATGGTCACCTCGGCCCGGTGCCCGGGCGTGCTGGCCGTGGCCACGATGTAGAGGTTCTCCACGTCCTCCTGGAGGGAGCAGTTCACGAAGCCCTGGGCGATCAGCTCCTTGGTCTTTTCGATGTGCTCGTCGGTGATCTCCTCCAGCACCTCCAGCTCCCGGGCAGGGTCGCCTCCTACCACCCCCAGGACGGCGGCCACGTCAATGCCCCGCAGGCCCTTGGAGTTGGGCACGGTGACCCCCTGGACGTTTTTGACGATGTTGCCGCTGCAGCGGATATCCAGGTGAGTGGGCATCTCCCCCAGGGTCTCCCGGGCCTTGGCCGCGCAGTAGGCGATGGCGATGGGCTCGGTGCAGCCCAGAGCGGGGACAAGCTCCCGCCTGAGGGTGTCAATAAAGATCTGCTGGTCCTTTTTATCCATGTCGGTCACCTTTCTCTCATAATATCATAAAACTCTCCATTCACAAGAGCAAAAGCCACCGTTATCTCAAATGATACCTCAGTTCTTTGGCTCTTGTCAATCCAGAGTTCGCTCAGGAAGGGAATTGTGGGAAAAGGACCCGGGCAGGTCTTGTGCCCGGGTCCTTTTCGGAGTTGATGGATCAGTCCTCGATCACGCCGGTGTAGTCGGGGTTGACGGTACGGTAGGGCACGAACTGTCCGTCCTTGATGGTGACCACGCCCATGGGCTTATCGGGGTCGCCGTTGACCACGGTGTAGGTGCCGCAGAGACCCTCCACGGTGCAGTTGCGCATGTAGGAGGCGATGGCGGCGCGGTCGGGGCCGCAGGCCTTCAGCGCGTCCAGGAAGCAGGTGACGCCGTCATACATGTTCAGCACGTGGGAATTGATGGACTCCACGTTGTACTTGGCCTTATACCCCTCGGAGAAGGTCTTGAACTGGGGGGTGTCGGCGTCCAGGTCCAGGGCGGTCATGATGAGGGTGCCGTCGCCCTCGGTGCCCACCACGTCCAGCAGGCCCTGCTGCTGGGCGGCGCCGAAGGTCATGATGGGGGCGTCGATCTCCAGGTTCTTGGCCTGGAGGATGATGGTAGCCACATCGGCGTAGCCGCCATAGACCACCAGGACCTCGGGATTCTGGGTCTTGAGGGAGGTGAGGATGGCGTTGAAATCCTTCTGGCCGTTCTCATAGGACTCGGCGGCCAGCACCTTGCCGCCCCGATCCTCGAAGTACTTGGTGAAGTACTCCTTGCTGCTGTTGCCGGCGTCGTCGTTCAGGTAAAGGAAGACCACGTTCTCGGCGCCGTAGAAGTTGGCCAGGAACTTGGCGTAGAAACGCTGCTGGATCTCGGAGGTGTTGCAGCCCCGGACCATGTAGTCGCCCAGGCTGGTGAAGTCAGCGTGGGAGGAGGAGGGAGCGAACTGGACGATGCCGGCATCCTCGAAGGTGGGGGCGTCGGCGATGGCACAGGTGGAGGAGAAGGGGCCAAAGCAGGCCAGGTAATCCTTATTCTCGGCCACCAGAGCGGCCACGGTCACAGACTCCTTGGAGTCGCCCTTGTCGTCGAAGAAGTCGCACTCCACCTTGTGGCCGTTGATGCCGCCGGCGGCGTTGATCTCTTCCAGCTTGTACTCGATGGCAGTCTTGTAGGAATTCCCGTGCTCGGCAGCGCTGCCGGTCAGGGGGGCGATCAGGGCGATCTTATAGGGCTCGTTGCCCTCAGGGTCGTTGTTGCCGGTGGGTTCCTTGTCCCCGCCGCAGGCGGCAAGCATTCCCAGGAGCATGGTTCCGGCCAGGAGCATCGCGATTCTTTTTTTCATTTTCTTATCCTTCCTTTCAATAGGTGTCGCAGACTTTTGCCATTGCTTTTATATTGTCCATGGGGGCATAGGCCGCCAATGTACAATCGCCGCCAAGAATGAGTCCCTGCTTTCCGTAAGACTCCAGAACGGCCAGGGTCTCCTGGGCCGTCTCTTCGGGGGTGCCGTTGGAGATGGCGCCCAGGTTGTCCAGGCCGCCCATCACCTTCCGGCCGAACATGGCCCGGCCCTGCTGGAGGGACAGGTTGTTGCCGTGGATGTCCCAGTTGATGGCCGCGCACTCGTAGTCCCGGTACTGGTCCATGCGCAGGTTGTCGCCGCACATGTGGAAGATGTTGATCTTGGATCGGGTGTTGATGTATTTCAGCACCCCCAGGTCATACTGCTTCACATACCGCTGGAACAGATCGTCCTCAAAGCGGTTGAGCTCGCCCCCCCGGGAGGCGTAGTACATACCGTCCACACCCTCGCTGAAGAAAATGTCGGCCTGGCGGATCACCGCGTCCTCCAGGCGCTTCAGGGCATCCTCGAAGGCGGGGTCACGGGAGTAGGTGTGGGCGTTGACGATGGCGTCATCCTTCGTCATGGCCCGGGCGTGGTTCCAGGGAGTGAAGAGGGTCCAGTAGACCAGGTCCTCCCCCTGGTTCAGGTCAAGCAGCCGCTTGAGCAGGTCCAGGTTAGTCTGGAAGTATTTCTCGTTGGGGTCGAAGCCCTTGAAGGCCTTCCAGTCCTGGGGGGTCTGGAGGGGAAAATCCACCACGAAGCGCAGATCCACGATGATCTTCAGGAAGGAGTTGGCGCTCTCACGGTGGAACTCCATCTGGGCCTCGGCGCCCGCCTGGCCGAAACGGCGATCCTCGGGCACATGGGCGAACACACAGTGGGGCGCGTGGTCCACCGGCTGGTCGGCAAAAAAGGCCAACATTCTCTCTTTTCTTGTCATTCTTCTCCCACCTTTGTCCAGGTTTTAGTTTCCAGTGACTTGTAGGCCGCGTTGATGACTTCCAGGCAGTGCAGGCCTTCCCGTGAAGTACACAGGGGACGGGTGTCCTCCAGGATGCACTTGGCGAAGATGTCCACGATCTTGGTCAGAGGGGGCTCGTAATGGCCGGGCAGACGTCCGGTGTCGTAATAGACACGCTCGCCGTTGCGCTTATGGAGCACCACGCCGTACTGGCCGGCATAGGTCTCGATGGTGCCGTCGGTGCCGTAGATCATGGTCTTGCGGGCATTGTCCGAGAAGTCCAGCCAGGAGACCTCTACCGTGCCCACCACGCCGCTCTTGTAGCGGACATTCATGACGGCCTGATCCTCGTAGGGGATGGGGCTGCCGTCGCTCATGGTCTTGGCCAGGGTGTTGGCGCAGAGGAAGACCTCCTCCACCTCATCCTCCAGCATGTAGGTCATCAGGTCGATGCGGTGGCTGCCCACCTGGGACAGGACGCCGTGGACGTGGTTGACCCGGTCGTAGTGGCCCTTATTGACCACGCCCTCGGCGTTGGTCTCATGGCCGCGGAAGCCGTACTCGGTGCGGAAGAAGAGCACCTTGCCGATGGCCCCCGATTGGATCAGCTCCTTGGCCTTCATGTGGGGGGTGTAGAGACGCTGGTTGTGGTTGATCATCAGCTTTTTGCCGCTCTTGCGCTCGGCCTCGATCATCCGGCGGCACTGCTCAGGATTGGAGGCCATGGGCTTTTCGCACAGGACGTGCTTGCCGGCCTCCAGGCCCTTGACGCTGATCTCCCAGTGGGAGCCCTCCGAGGTGGCCACCAGGATGGCGTCCACCTCAGGGTCGGCCAGGACCTCCTCCAGGCTGCCGTAGACCTTGCCGCCGTATTGCTGGGCAAGAGCGTCGGCCTTGGCCTGGGTCCGGTTATAGAAACCGTGCAGGTCCACATAGGGACTGGCGTCGCACAGCGGAGCGTGCCGCTTTTTGGCCACGTCTCCGCAGCCCACGATCACGATAGATACTTTACCTTCCATGTTTGTCCTCCTTTATCAGCCGCCCAGATAGGCGTTCTTCACCTGTTCGTTCACCAGAAGGTCCTTGCTGTCTCCGCTGAGGACGATCCGGCCGGTCTCCAGCACGTAGCCCCGGTCGGAGACGCCCAGGGCCATCTTGGCGTTCTGCTCCACCAGAAGGATGGTGATCCCCATGGCGTTGATCTCCTTGATCAGGGAGAAGATCTCCTTGACGATAATGGGAGCCAGGCCCAGGGAGGGCTCATCCAGGATGAGGAGCTTAGGCTTGCCCATCAGGGCGCGGGCCACGGCCAGCATCTGCTGCTCGCCGCCCGACAGGGTGCCGGCCAGCTGGGTGTTGCGCTCCTTCAGCACCGGGAAGAGGGTGAAGGCACGCTCGATGCCCTCGTCGATCAGGCTCTTGTCGCTATATGCGTAAGCGCCCATGCGGAGGTTTTCGGTCACCGACATCCGGGGGAAGACCTGGCGGCCCTCGGGGGATACTGCGATGCCCCGCTTGATGATCTGGTGGGAGGGCAGGGCGGCGATGTTGTCACCCTGGAACCAGATTTCGCCTGAGGCGGCCTTGACCACGCCAATGATGGTGTTCATAGTGGTGGACTTTCCCGCGCCGTTGGCGCCCAGAAGGGTGACCACCTCCCCCTCGTTGACCGTAAAGCTGATGCCCTGCACCGCCTTGATGGCGCCGTAGCTGACGTGCAGGTCCTTCACTTCAAGCAATGCCATCTTATCACTCATCCTTTCCGAGGTATGCCTCAATGACGCTGGGATTGGCCTTGACCTCCTCAGGAGTGCCGTCTGCGATGCACTCGCCGTGGTCCTGAACATAAATATGCTCGCATATGCTCATGACCAGCTTCATATCGTGCTCGATAAGGACCACCGTGTAGCCCATCCCTTTCAGCTTGAGGATAAACTCACCCAGGTCGTGGGTCTCCTGCTCGTTCATGCCGGCGGCCGGCTCGTCAAAGAGCAGGATCTCGGGGGAGCTGGCCATGGCCCGGGAGAACTCCAGACGGCGCTGAAGGCCGTAGGGAAGGCTGGTAGCGTAGTTGTAGCGGAAATCGTAAAGGCCGGTGATCTTCAGGATGTCCTCGGCGATCTTCTGGGTCTCTTCCTCCTCCTGACGGGCACGCTTGGTCTTGAGGACCACGTCGATCAGGTTGGAGCGGGTCTTGCAATGGACCCCCAGCATCACGTTTTCCAGCACCGTCATGGTGGGGAAAAGACGGATGTTCTGGAAGGTACGGGCCATACCCAGCTTGGTGATCTCATAGGGCTTCTTTCCTGTGATGTCCATGTCGTGGAAGTAGATCTTGCCCTCGGTGGGAACATACATGCCGGTGATGTCGTTGAAGAGGGTGGATTTGCCCGCGCCGTTGGGGCCGATGATGCCCACGATCTCGTTCTTATGGATCTGGATGTTGGCGTCGTGGACGGCGCACAGGCCGCCGAAGCGCTGGGTCAGATGTTCTGTACGCAGGATGACCTCATTCATGCTTCTCACCTCCGGAACGGACCGACATCTGCTGCCGGATATGCTTCAGGTTGAACCCGCCCAGGATGCCCTGGGGACGGACCAGCATCATGACGATCAGCAGCACACCGTAGACGATCTGCCGCACGTCCAGCAGGGGACGCAGGATCTCGGGCAGGACGGTGAGGGAAATGGCGCCCAGCACGCTGCCCATCAGGTTACCCAGGCCGCCCATGATGGTCATACTGATGAAGATGGTGGACTGGTCAAAGGTAAAGTTACTGGGGTCGATGAAGCCGATGTAGTGGGCGTAGAAGGCGCCGGCCAGCCCGGCGAAGGCGGTGGCGATGGCGAAGGTCATGACCTTGTACCGGAAGGGGTTGACACCCATGGCCGAGGCGGCGATGTCGTCATCCTTCACCGCCATGATGCCCCGGCCCAGACGGGAGTTGATGATCCGGTTGATGATGAACATGGTGAGGATCACCAGAGCCAGGATCACGTAGTACTGCATCCACTTTGGGAAGCGGAAGCCGAAGAGGGCGAGCCGGGGAATACCGGGGATACCCCGGGAGCCGCGGGTCAGCCAGTCCAGATTGGTCTCCAGAGCCCGGCAGATCTCGCAGAAGGCCATGGTCACGATGGCCACGTACCGGCCGCTGAGCTTCAGGGTGGGAAGGCCCACCAGGATGCCGCACAGGGCGGTCATCACGGCGCCGGCCAGCAGGGTGGCCAGGAAGCCCCAGCCCAGCTTGGTGGACAGGATGGCGGCGGTGTAGGCCCCAATGCCGAAGAAGCCGGCCCAGCCCAGGCCCGTGATCCCCATGTATCCGGTCAGCACGTTCAGGCTCAGGGAGACCAGCACGTTGACCAGGCACAGGGTGCCGATGTTGATGAGGTAGGCCCGAGTGAAGAGCAGAGGGTAAACCACCGCAATGGCAAAGAGAACCAGGTTGACCCATTTCTCGTTTTTGGCCCAGCCCTGTAAAAACTGTTTCATGTCTCTCCCCTCCCCCTCTTAAACTTTATTGAGCTTCCGGTGACCCAGAAGCCCGTTGGGCTTGAAGATCAGGAAGGCAATGATGATAATGAAGGCGATCATGTCCTTGTAGGCCGAGGTCCAGTAACCAGCCACAAAGGTCTCCAGCATACCGATGATCACGCCGCCCAGCATGGCGCCGGGGACCGAGCCGATGCCGCCCAGGATGGCTGAGGCGAAGGTCTTGACGCTCACCGAGGTGTAGAGGGTGGTGTCCACCGAGCCGTAGTACATAGCCACCATGGTACCCGCGATGGCGGCGCTGGCCGAGCCGATGAGGAAGGTGACCGTGATGATCCGGTTCACGTTGACCCCCATCATCCGGGAAGCCACCTGGTTCTGGGCGATGGAACGCATGGCGCTGCCCAGCTTGGTCTTGTACACGATAATAGAGAGGACCGCCATGATGATGACCGACATGACGATGATCACCAGTTGGTTGCCCGTCATGATGGCACTGCCGATATAGATCCGCCCGATGTTTACCGCGTTGGGCAGGGACCGGGTAGCGCTGCCGAAGACGGCAATGAGCCCGTTGATGATAACTGTGGAGACACCCAGGGTGGCCACCATGGAGGAAGAGGTCTGGGCCTTATGGTTGCGGATGGTGGTCAGGATGAACCGGTCCATCATGGCGCCCAGGATACCCGTGGCCAGCACCGCGATCAGAAAAGCCGGGATAAAGCCCCAGCCCATGGATGCATAGAGCAGGACCACAATGTAAGGCGCAAACACATAAAACGCGCCGTTGGCAAAGTTGGCCAACTCCAGAACGCTGTATACCATGGAGAAACCTACCGCCACCAGGGCATAGGTCGCGCCAATGGTCAGACCGTTGATAATTTGCTGTAAAAGCATCACGCCGCCTCCTTTGTTCCTCATTGAGGAATGACTTATTTTTCGTACAGGCTACTGACTCCCAGAACCGCGCTGCGGAATGAAGGGGAAGCCAGGATCTTCCGAAACCGCGCGATGGTATTTCGGGAATGCTCGCTGCTGGCCCGGAGGGCCCGGTCCAGGTCCCCGGCCTCCAGGGCGTCGATGAGCTCCATGTGCTCGTTGATGGAGTCGCTCTGCCGGGGCAGGAGGACGTTGAGGAGCTGGGCCCGCTCATTCTGATACCGGATCAGGTCGTGCATGGAGCACAGCCGGCTGTTGCCCGACATCTCCAGGATGCTCCGGTGGAAGCTCATCCCCTCCCGGAAGTAGGCCCGGTCATCCTCTGTGCTGGCCGCGTGGGAGTGGCTCTCCACGATCTGGCGGAGCTGCCTGGCCTGGGCCTTGGTCAGCCCCCCCTTCTCCACGATAATCTTCACCGCTTCGCTCTCCAGGGCTTCCTTCACCTGGTAAAGCTCGATCAGGTCGGTCAGGTCAAAGGTGCTGACAATGAACTTCCCGTTTTCAATGTTGACCAGACCATACTGCTCCAGCATCATCAGGGCCTTCTCGATGGGGGTCCGGCTCATGCCCAGCTCAGTGGTGATCTGGTTGCTGGAGAGATGACTGCCCGGTTGCCATTCGTAGGAGATGATCCTCTCCTTCATGATCTCAAAGGCTTCGCTGACCTGGGAGGCTTTCATCGGGGATGTCTTCATAATCGACCTCCTTTATGAATTCAATTTTTGTCTAATTTTGAATTCAATTTTATTAGCATTTTACATTCATTATTTTTATGTGTCAATAAGGTCCACCCATTTTTGTCATTTTATAAAAATTTTTGGTCCGTTTTTTGTGCAACTTAACGAATCCAACCGCCTTTTCTTTCCTTTCACCGGAGGGCAGCCTTTCCATTTTTGGAAAAAAGGAGTATAATAAACCAAACAAAAATACTGCAAGGAGAATGTAAGGATGGTGGACAAGATCCTGATCCGCGGCGCGCGGGTCCATAATCTGAAAAATGTGGACGTAGATGTGCCTCTGGGGGAGATCGTGGGCATCGCCGGAGTGTCCGGCTCGGGCAAGTCCTCCCTAGCCCTGGGGGTGCTGTACGCCGAGGGCTCCCGCCGGTATTTGGACTCCCTTTCCACCTACACCAGGCGACGGATGACCCAGGCGTCCAAGGCCCAGGTGGACGAGGTGCTGTACGTCCCCGCCGCCCTGGCCCTCCACCAGCGGCCCGCCGTGCCCGGCATCCGCAGCACCTTCGGCACCGGGACCGAGCTGCTGAACAGCCTGCGGCTCATGTTCTCCCGGCTTGCAAGCCACCGCTGTCCCAACGGACACTACCTCCCCCCTGCTCTGGCCGTGGCCGCCGGGCAGGAGCTGGTCTGCCCGGAATGCGGCGCGCGTTTCTTTGCCCCCTCGGCCGAGGAGCTGTCCTTCAACAGTCAGGGGGCCTGTCCCACCTGCGACGGCACGGGCACAGTCCGCAGGGTGGATCTGACTACTCTGGTGCCCGACGAATCTCTCACCATCGACCAGGGGGCGGTGGCCCCCTGGAACACCCTGATGTGGTCCCTGATGACCGACGTGTGCCGGGCCATGGGGGTCCGCACCGACGTGCCCTTCCGGGATTTGACCGAGGAGGAGAAGGAGATCGTTTACCACGGCCCGGCCGAGAAAAAGCACATCCTCTATCACCCCAAAAAGTCCGGCTCCAACGACTTCGCCGAGCTGGACTTTACCTACTTCAACGCCGTCTACACCGTGGAAAACGCCCTGAGCAAGGTCAAGGACGAGAAGGGCATGAAACGTGTGGAGAAGTTCCTCCGGCAGGAGCCCTGCCCGGACTGCGGAGGCTCCCGGCTGTCCGGGGCAGCCCGGGCCCCCAAGCTCCGGGGCATCTCCCTGGGCGAGGCCTGTACCATGCCCCTTGCCGAACTTCTGGAATGGGTAAACGGCGTCCCCGCCGCTCTGCGGTCGGAGATGAGGCCCATGGCCGAGAGCATCTGCGAATCCTTCCGGCTGGCGGCCAGGCGGCTAATGGACCTGGGGCTGGGCTATCTGACCCTGGACCGGGCCTCGGCCACCCTCTCCACCGGCGAGCGGCAACGGATGCAGTTGGCAAGGGCAGTCCGGAACCGGACCACCGGGGTCCTCTATGTGCTGGACGAGCCCTCCATTGGGCTCCACCCGGCCAATATCGTGGGGCTGACCGGGGTCATGCGGGACCTGGTGGCGGACGGTAATTCGGTCATTCTGGTGGACCACGACACCCAGATCCTCCGGGAGGCCGACCACATCATCGAGATGGGGCCCGAAGCGGGCAGCCGGGGCGGCCGGGTCATCGCCCAGGGGACCATCCCCGAAATTGAAAGCTCCCCCGTCTCCCAGATCGGGCCCTTTCTGGCCGGGAGGGCAGGGATCCTGCGGGAGCGGATTCCGGCGGAAGGGCTCTTTTCCGAGGGGCGGATCCGGCTCTGCACCGGGGAGATCCATACGGTGAAGCCGCTGGAGGTGGACCTACCCAAGGGGCGGCTCACTGTGGTCACGGGGGTGTCCGGCTCGGGCAAGACCACCCTGGTGCTGGAGAGTCTGATCCCCGGGCTGGAGGCGGCCATCCATGGGCGGAGCCTGCCTGCCCATGTCCGGTCGGTGGAGACCGGGGGTATCCGGCAGGTGAAGCTCATCGATGCCACCCCCATCGGCATCAATGTCCGCTCCACCGTGGCCACCTACGCCAACGTCCACGATGAGCTGCGCAAGCTCTTCGCCCGGACGGCGGACGCCAAAGACCTGGGGTACAAGGCCGGAGATTTCTCCTACAACACCGGCGCCCTCCGCTGCCCCACCTGTGACGGCACCGGGGTGATCAGCCTGGATGTACAGTTCCTGCCCGATGTGGACATCCCCTGCCCCGACTGCCGGGGCAGCCGGTACGGCAGAGACGCGGAGCGCATCCGGTATCAGACCAGGCACGGCCTCTCCCTCACCCTCCCCGAGCTGATGGACATGGACGTGAATACCACCCTCTCGGCCTGCGGGGATATGAAGGTGGTGGCCCAGCGGCTGAAGGTGCTGCGGGAGCTGGGGCTGGGCTACCTGACCCTGGGGGAGGAGACCCCCAGCCTGTCCGGGGGCGAGGCCCAGCGGCTCAAGCTGGCCAGCGAGATGGGCAGGGCCCAGGAGGATTCGGTCTTTGTCTTTGACGAGCCCACCATCGGGCTCCACCCCCTGGATGTGCAGACTCTGCTTAACGTGTTCCAGACCCTGATCAAAAACGGGGCCACCGTCATCGTCATCGAGCACGACCTGGATGTGATCCGCAACGCCGACTACATCATCGACATGGGCCCCGGCGGCGGGAAAGCCGGGGGACGCATCATAGCCACCGGCACGCCGGAGGAGGTCCGGCAGATACCGGAAAGTGTGACCGGACGGTTTCTCTGAAAACAAGGTCAAAAAAAGAGGACGGAAGCCATATGGCTTCCGTCCTCTTTGGCTTTTATTCAAGATTATTTCGCAAGCTCCGCGGCGGCAGTCTTACCTACCACTCGGCCGGCGGCCGTAAACACGGAAACCGAAACACCGCCCACATAGTTATCGCCGAAAATGTGGCCGTCCGAGCACTCGCCCACGGCGAACAGGTCAGGGATCACGGCGCCCTCGGCAGTCAGCACATGGCCGGTGTAGTCGGAGACGATACCGCCGCCCATGGTACCCCAGCCGCCGGCGCAGACTTCGTAGGCATAGTAGCCCTCGGTACCAGTGTAGGCCACCAGCCGGTTGGCCGCCTTGCCCAGGTCGGTATCCTCACCGTTGGTGCACATCTCCTGATACCGGTCGAAGGTTGCACGCATGGTAACAGGATCAATGCTGAGCTTGACCGCCAGCTCCTCAATTGTGGCGCCGTAATAGATCGCGCCGCCGTTGGCCATGCCGGCCTTCATGCTGGCTACGATCTCCTCGTTGGAGGAGTCCACGATGACCCAGTAATGGGCAGACCCGCCTGCCAGCAGTGTGTTGGTATTCAGATTGGCCTCGCTGAGCTGGCGCTCGCCCGCCGCATTGACCACCAGGCAGGTATTGTTACTGGGACGCTTCTTGGCGGTATTGAGAACGCTCTGCCGAAGGGTCGCGCCCGCCTGCTTGATGCGGAGGGCTCCCTCAATGGCGGCGCCCACCCCGGCGGCCATCCGCTGACCGTCACCGGTGGTGCCGGTGGCCGCCAGCTGAAGCAGAGTGGCCTGGGACTCGGCGGGGAAGTTGCTGTATTCGGCACCCGGTGCGAAGGAGGAGCCGCCGGTAGCCAGGATGACCTTGGAGGCGTAGATGGTCAGATCGTCGCCGTTGCTGGTGTACCGGATCCCCGCGGCAGCACCGTTGTCCATCACGATGGAGTTTGCCGTGGTGTTGGTGAGAACGGTGATACCTTGCCCCTCGGCCAGAGCGGTCAGGTCCTTCATCAGTCCCGCACCCGAGCCAGTCCAGGCGACCACGCCGGTCTTGCCGCTGATGCTGGTCTTGCCGGTCAGTCCCATGCCCATCATGAAGTTGACCGTCTCGTTCACATGCTCCTCAATGAAGCGGATATAGCCCAGGTCCACCTCATAACCGGTGCTGTTGCCCCGGCCGGCCTGTTCCTTCATGAACTCCACAAAGCTGTCCACGCTCTGGTCGTTATCGGGGAAATCCGCCGCCACCGCGTCAGAGCCGCTGACCCGCATCCAGGCACTGGACAGGGCGCTGGAGCCTCCGGTCATATACCGCTTCTCCACCAGAATGACATTGGCACCGGCCTCACGGGCAGCCATGGCGGCCATCACGCCGGCCAGACCGGCACCCACCACGACCACGTCGGTGGTCATGTCGTCCAGCTTTTCGGGGGCATGGGCGGCGGGGCGGATATTGTAGTCCGACGTATTGAAGCCCGCCTGGCGGATGGCGGCTATCACCGCCTGGCGGATGGCTACGCTGGTCAGGGTGGCGCCGCCCACAGCATCTACGGCAAAGCTCTGGTTCTCCACGATCCACCGGGGCATCAGCTCAAGAGCGGCGTCAGCGATGCCGGCGCTCTCCGTGTGCTCAGCCACGGTGACGGCGGTGATCTTGCCGCCGGTGAAGGTCACATCCACCGTGACCTCCCCGTTCCGTCCGCTGCCGGTGGCGGTGTAAGTCATGGGCTCGGCGGGGGTGGGCTCGGGAGTCGCCACAGGCACGGTGGTCTCACTGCTGGGGATGGTCAGCTTCTGGCCTACGTAAATCAGGTTAGGGTCCTTTATCTGATCCTTGTTGGCCTCGTAGATCTCCTCCCATTTGAAGCCGCTGCCCAAGGTCTTTTGGGCAAGCGTCCAAAGGCTGTCGCCGGCTTCCACCACGCACTCGGAGGCAAAGGCCGATGTGGTCAGAAGCATGGTCAGGGCAAGGAACAGTGCGAACAATCTTTTCTTCATGTGCTTCTATCTCCTTTTCACAATATTTGGACGGACAGAACAACAACCCATATCCTGAGAAATGGGTGGAACTGCCCTTATTATATCGGTCACCTTCCCCTTTTGGCTATTTCCTTTTTGCTTTCGGTGTCAACCAAAGGTTAACACTTAACGGCTCGTCTTCTATGAGATATAGTTAGAAAAAGGAGGCGTAGGCATGAACGATATCCAGCTCCGTTCTTTTCTGATCGTCACCGATTGCGGCAGCTTCTCTCAGGCGGAAAAGGTGCTGTTTCTCTCCAAGCAGGCCCTGAAAAAGCAGATGGACGCTTTGGAGGAGGAGCTTCAGTGCACGCTGTTTATCCGCACGCCCCAAGGCATCCAGCTGACCGAGGCGGGCGTCACTTTTTTGTCCACGGTCCCCAGTATCCTCAAGGAGATGGACAATTCGGTGGCTCTTTGCCGGCAGGTCAATCAAAAGAAGCATCCGGTGCGGGTCTGTGTTCCCAACCATCCGGCGCCGCTCCTGGCAAAGCCCACCTGGGAGTTCTGCCAGAAAAATCCCGACATTGTGGTGCAGTTTCGGTTCAATTCGGCCGAGGCCCTGTCGCCGCCCCAATTGATCTCCGACGGTGTGATCGATGTTTTTGAGGCTTCCCTCGATCTGAACATGTCCCATCCCCTGGAGTACACCCCCACGGTCCGGCTGCCCTATGTATGTATGGTCACCCCCGGCCACCCACTGGCTGGGAAAGGCGGTCCCATCTCACAGGAAGCCCTGGAGGGCACCGAGGTCTTTTTCAGCCGTTTCTCCTGGTGCCCCGAACTTGTGGACGCCCTGTCCCCTTATTGCCGTATCTCCGTCCGGGAGGAAGCCACCACCTCCGAGCTGGAGCTGGCCTACAATATCTGCTATGCCGGGGGGCTCTATATTTCGGCGGATTATTGCACCGATCATATGCCCCCTCTGATCCCCGTTCCCCTGTCCCTCCCCTTCCGGCGGGAGATCGGACTTCTTTACAGCGCCACCGCCCCGGCCGAGGTTCGACGCTATGTCCGGGGGATGAAAGCCCTGCTGGGGGATCCGTCAGTTTCGTGAGTCTTCCGCATGAAAAAGCGCCATCTCTCATGGAGAGATGGCGCTTTTTCTTTAATATCTTTGGTTCTTCCCGGGAAAGGTCCCACGTTTGAAGCTCCTCAGTGGGGATGGTGGCCAGAGCCTCGTCCTCAGCTGCCGTCAGGGCGGGCATACGCCAGCCCGACCGGCTGGAGACGGTGATGCCCATGCCGCCGGCGGCAATGACCTTGCCCACCTCCTCCAGCAGCACGGCGGTACCGTAGAGGTCCACCTTCAGGATGGCCTGGATGGGGGCCTGGGAGGGGGAAACGCCGGCACCGTTGGTGATCTTCGGGAAGGGGTACACCCGGCCCATGTTCAAGACGGCGGGAAGCATGGAGCGGAACTCGTCGGTCCCCTGGCAGCCCAACAGGGTGGCCAGGATGGCCAGAAACCGGGTTTTGCCGTCCAGGCTCCCCTGGTGGATCACCTCGTCAAAGGCAAAGTTGTCGAAGCGCTCGATAAACTCGGGGTCAGTCTCAGGAAAGGCGGACACGCTGCCGGGAAATACTTTCTCGTGATACTGTTTTGCGAATTCACTGATGGCCATTTGGGGTTCCTTCTGACAATGTTTGGGACCAATTATTTGTTTTCGAACTCGGCGGCCACGTCCTCCAGAAGATCCCGGATCTTCAGGTGCTGGGGGCAGATCTGCTCGCACAGGCCGCACTTGATGCAGTCGCTGGCCTTGCCGCCGTCCCTGGTATGGATATTGTTGTAATAGTAGTCGGTGTTCCAGTTGTTGAACTGCTTCTTAGCGTTGAGGCAGGCGAAGAGGTCGGGGATGGCGATCTTCTGGGGGCACCGCTCGGTGCAGTAGCGGCAGGCTGTACAGGGGATCAGGTTCTGGGCCCGGAAGATCCCGGTGACCTTCTTCACCGCCTCCCGCTCAGCCTCATCGAGGGGCTGGAAGTCCTTCATGTAGCTGATGTTGTCCTCCATCATCTCCATGCTGCCCATGCCCGAGAGGACCATCAGGATGCCCTCGAAGCCGGCGGCAAAGCGGATAGCATAGCTGGCGTTGCTGCCGCCGAGGAGAGCGTCAAATACCTGCTGGGCCTTCTCGGGCAGGTTCACCAGGCTGCCGCCCTTCACCGGCTCCATGACGATGACCGGCTTATTGTGCTTGCGGCAGACCTCATAGCACTTCCGGCTCTCCACCGATGGGTCCTCGTAGTCCACGTAGTTAAACTGAAGCTGGACCACCTCCACCTGGGGATACTCGGTAAGGATCCGGTCCAGAACGGTAGCCTTGTCGTGGAAGGAGATGCCGAAATGGCGGAACTTGCCCTCGGCCTTGAGCTCCAGGGCGGTCTCGTAGGCGTGGAGACTCTTGTACTTCTCAAAGATCTTGGCGTCCTGGGCGTGCATCAGGTAGAAGTCGAAGCACTCCACCCCGCAAGCCTCTAACTGGCTTTCAAAGAGGGGACGGATCTCCTCGGTGGTGTTGAAGTGGTGGGTGGAAAGCTTGTCGGTGAGGATGTAGGCCTCCCGGGGATACCGGCTGGTGAGGCAGGCCTTGAGGGCGGGCTCGCTCTTGCCCTGGAGGTAGCCATGGGCGGTGTCGAAATAGTTGAAGCCGTTTGCCAGGAAGGTGTCCACCATCTTCTTGGTCAGCTCCAGGTCCACCTCTCCGTCCACCATGGGAAGGCGCATACAGCCAAAGCCAAAATTCTTCTTGATCCGGTCCATGTAATCTACTCCTTTTATCATTTGGTTTCCTTTTTCATGTTTTCCTCGTACCGGGCGATCTTTTTGTCCAGCCGATCCAGGGTCTCCCCTATCTGGCGCTGCTGCTCCAAAAGGGTCCTCCGCTGCTCCAGCAGGAGGGCATACCGCTCCTGGGTGGTGTCCTCCTCCATCCGGCAGAGCTGAACATACCGGGCGATGCTCACCACCGGCAGGCCGGCGCTTCGCATACAGAGGCAAAGCTCCACCCAGTTCAGGTCCTCCTGACTGTAATTCCGGATCCCGCCGGGGGTGCGGCCCACCGGAGGGATCATGCCCGCCCGCTCGTAATAACGGAGGGTATCCTCAGGTATCTGATACCGACGGCTCACTTCCTTAATGGTCATGACGTTCACCCCCCTTTCCTTATCTTGATCTGGATACCTGATTATAATAGTTTGAGTTCACTTCAAGTCAAGAGGAAATTTCAAAAAAACGCCGGCTGTCCGGCTTTTTTCCGGACAGTCGGCACTTTTCCCCGCAGTCAGGACCGGGCGGGTCAGCTCAGTGGATGAAGTTCATGGGGGCGAAAGGCTCCTTCTGGGGAAGGCCGTACTTCTCCTTGCCCAAGGCGATGCTCTTCATCAGGAAGGCCATGCTCTGGGCCAGGGTGCGCATCTGCTGCATACCCTCGGTGTCCTGCTCAGCCTCGCCGGGAGCGGAGCCATGGACGCCGTTCCAGTACTGGCCACTGGCGATGGGCATGCCGCAGATGCCGAAGAACTTGTTGAGCTCGTCATAAGTAGCGGTCAGGCCACCCCGGCGGGCCGAGGCTACGGCGGCGCCTACCTTCATGGATTTGTCGAAGGGAGTGCTGAAAAAGAGACGCTGGAGAAAAGCCACCAGAGTGGCGTTGGCCGAGGCGTAGTACACGGGCGAACCCACCACCAGGCCGTCGCAGGCGACGAACTTTGGGGCGGTCTCGTTGACGGCGTCCTCAAAGATACACTTGCCGGTCTCCTTACACTTCCGGCAGGCGATACAGCCCCGGATATCCTTATTGCCGATGTGGACGATCTCGGTCTCAACGCCCTCCTGGGCGAAGACCTTCTCCATCTCGTGCAGGGCCCGGGCGGTATTTCCGTTGGGGCGTGGACTTCCGTTGATCATCAGGACCTTCATGGTATTTCCCCCTTATGTGTTTGTTTGAAAATGGCAAAATAAAAATATGTCTGTTTTACCACGATTATATCACCTTTCCGGCCCTACCACAACCACATACCACCTCACACCTTATAGATCCTCCGTCTCAAACACCTACATACGCTCTTCGAAGCAAGCAATGAAAGCGCGGACTGCGTCCGGAATATAGGTTCTTTTCGGCAGGAGCATATAGAAGATTCGTTCCGTCTGCCGGGAGTTCAATTTATAATAACGCAGCCTGTTCGTCGCCGCCGATACCAGACGGTCGCTGACAAAGGCGGCGCCCAGTCCATGCTCGACCAAATGATAAGCAGTCACCAACTGCTCCACTTCCAGCTTGATATTGGGCTGAAATCCAGCCTCTCTGAAAAGACGCCCGGCACGGTCGTGCAGGTTATTTCCCTCGGTCAGTAAAATATACTCCAAACTGCGGAACAACTCCAGTGGCACCGCAGGACAAGCCGGGTCCAGGTGATGACCACCCATTACCTGGGCCGCAGTAAGAGCCGCAGCGCCGCACCGTTCATTGACGGGGTTCATCTGCGGCACAGCAAGAAGGATATGATCCCGAAAGGCGGGATAGCGCTTAAAATCCGCGATAAAATCTTCATTACAACTGAACGTCAGGTCAAGCTCCTGCTCGGAGAGCATTTTGGCCAAGCTGTCTGAGCTGCCTTCGATCAATTCCAGCTTAATTTTGGGGTAAGCACGGCTGAACTCGGTTAGAACATCGGGCAGGATATAGGAGTTCAAATAATGGGATCCTCCCAAGCAAAGTCTTCCCGCGTTCAGTTCCCGGATGTCAGAGATCCTCCGTTCCATCCCCTCCTCCAACTGCATGGCCTGGCGCACGGTTTCCATATAGATTTTCCCGGCCAGGGTCAGAACTGGAGGGCGTCGGCTTCGATCAAAGATCGGCATTCCCAAGCTCCGCTCTACCTTTTTCACTGCCATACTCAAAGTTGGCTGAGAAAGGTAGAGCTTCTCCGCCGCTTTGGAAAAGCTGCCTTCCTTCCAAATCTCATAAATATACCGCATCTCTTGCTCCATTGCACTCGTCCACCCTTTACCGCTCTTTTATATAAATTTTTTTGATCATTTTATAATTAATATCATATTGATTATATACCATTTGCCTGCTATTGTAAAGGCATCAGCTGAAAACTATAACAAAATGCTCAAAGCAAAAGGGGAATTCGCAATGGAGATCAACGCTTTAATGATGGACGTCACGGACAATGTGGTCACCTGCGTAGCTGATGTGAGAAAGGGAGAAACAGTTTGTTACAATCAGAACGGTACTCTTTGCACTCTGACGGCCGAAGAGGATATCCCCTACTGCCACAAGATTGCTCTGTGGGATCTTTCACAAGGGGAAAACGTCATCAAATACGGCGAAATCATTGGCCAAACCGACGCCCCCATTGCCAAAGGCCATTGGGTCTGCCATGAAAACATCCACAGCGTGCCCCGGGATTATGACAGCGAACTTGTACCCGACGACGGAAATGAAGTGATTCCCGTCACCCCGATCAAAACTGACGAAGGATTGAAATTCTGGGGTTATCGGCGGGCCGAGGGCCGTCCGGGCATTCGCAACCATGTTTTGATTCTTCCCTCCTGCGCCTGCGGCTCTGAGAGCGCCCGCATCGTGGCCAGCCAGGTTCGGGGGGCGGTGAACATCGTTTTCAACACCGGTTGCTCCGATGTGGCCGCCAATACCGCTATGAGTCAAAAAGTCCTGACCGGCTTTGCCTGTAATCCCAACGTATACGGTGTGGTCATTATCGGCCTGGGCTGCGAAACGGTAGGACATGACAAGCTCCGGGAAAAAATCCAGTCCATGACTTCCAAGCCGGTGATGTCTTTTGGGATCCAGGATGAGGGCGGCACATTGAAGACCATTGAAAAGGCGGTCCGTGCAGCCCGGGATATGGCCGCCCAGGCTGGGATGCAACAAAAAGAACTGTTCGATATCTCGGAGTTGTTTCTGGGCATTGAGTGCGGCGGATCGGACGCCACCTCCGGAATTGCCTCCAATCCCACAGTAGGCGTTCTCAGCGACATGCTGGTAGATCTGGGGGCTACCGCCATGATGAGCGAATCCATTGAATGGATCGGCGGAGAACATGTCGTCGCCAAACGCGGGGCAACTGCCAAGATCCACAACGAGGTCATCAAAATCTGCCAGGCCTACGAGGAGCACCTTCAAGCCGCCGGGCAGGACTGCCGGGCAGGTCAACCGACACCGGGCAACAAGGCGGGCGGCTTATCCACGCTGGACGAAAAGAGCCTGGGCTGTATTCGTAAGGGAGGCACCCGCCCCATTGTGGAGGTTCTGGCTCAAGGCGACCGTCCCACCAGAAGCGGCGCCATAGTCATGGATACCGCTGGATATGATATCTCTTCTGTGACGAGCATGGTAGCTGGCGGCTGCCAGGCAGTCATCTTCACCACCGGACGGGGAACGCCGACAGGAAACGCCATCGTTCCCGTCCTGAAAGTCACCGCCAACCGGCGGACCTACCAAAAAATGGAGGACAATATGGACGTGGACCTCTCCCCTGTTATCCGGGGAGAAAAGACCTTTCAAGAGATGGGGGCCGAATTACTTGAGACGATCCATGCAATCTGCAATGGCAAGCTGACCAAGGTGGAGGCCTATGGCTTTTCGGACGTCGCGGTAGATCATGTCTGCCGTTATGTATAATTTTCGAGAGAAAGGGAGAGTAACATTATGAACGAGACCATATCAAAAAGCTCACGCACCAAGAACAAAGCAGGACGTTTTTTGGCTTTCACGATGGCTGTCCTCATGATCGCCACAGTGTTGCTGTGGGGCGTGTCCTCCAATTGGGGCGACGTAACAATCAAGAGGTATACTCTGGTCACCGATGACGGCAAAGAGGTAAGCGGCGTCCTGTACATCCCGAAGACGGCGACGGCGGAAAATCCTGCTCCCTGCGTTATCAATATGCACGGCCGCGCCAACACGGCTCACGTATGTGACACCTGGGCGCTGGAGGAAGCCCGCCGGGGTTATGTAGTTCTCAGCCTGGACCTGTTTGGCTGCGGCGAAAGCGATCTGCTGGACGGCGGCAGCAGCAAGTCTTACTACAAGTATCCTGAGGTGTGGTATGACTACCTGAAGGACCTGAGTTTTATCATTCCGGACCAGTTTGTCTATGTGGGATTCTCCATGGGCAATACGCCGGCCTACACCATGGCAGAGCGTCATCCGGATACGACCATCGGCAACATCCAGGTGTTCAACTTCCGGGCTCCCTCCAAGGACTGCCAAACGAATCTGTGTGTCATCAAGGCCCAGAGCGACCAGTACAACTATGGGCAGGTCGGTGACCTTGACGTCTATGAGGCGTCGATCGCCGCCGCCTTTGGTCTGGACGATGTCAGCGAGCTGGAGCGGGAGAAGATCTACGGTAGCTTTGAGGAGCGTACGGCGCGCAAGTATGTCTTTGCTCCCAGAGCCCTGCATCAGAGCGGCGGCATTGACTCCAACGTCATCTCCGCCCTGCTGACCTTCCTGGATCAGTGCGCGCCCATGCCCAACTACATCGCCCCGAGCAGCCAGACCTGGGGCTTCCAGCAGATCCTGACGCTGATCTGCTATGTCTTCACCGTGGCGTTTATCCTGGCTGTGGGTAATCTACTCTTGCAGATCCCGTACTTTGGAAACGCAATCTGCGTACCGCTGCAAAAGAACCGCTGCCGGCACGGCGTGTCTCTGGCCCTGAATATTGCCATCGGCATTTTGATCCCCACCTTCACTTTCATCACCTTCTCCACCTGGGGTATGTCTCTGTTTGACAAGAATCCCGTGTTCAAGGCCAAAAACTTCAACGGAATTCTTTTCTGGCTGGTCCTAAATACGCTCATCACCATTTGTATCATGATTTACAACCACAAGAAGGACACCAAGCACGGCGAGAAGCTGGGTCTGGCGGAGTATGTGTTGGTTGGCGAAGGAGAAACGCACATTCCCCTGCACAGAGTCGCTAAGGCGTTTGTCGTAGCCGCAGTGACCGTTTTCGCTGCGTTCTCCTGGCTGGCGATCGCGGACGCCGTCTTCGGCGTGAACTACCAGTTCTGGATCCTCGGGATATTCAGCCGCGTCAGCACCAAGCGGTTCTTCGGTGCCGTTCCGTATATGTTCATCATCTTCTTCGTACTGTTCATCGCGGGAATCGGCATGAACACTGCCCGGCGTCTGCCCTGCACCGGTAATGCCAAGCGGGACATGGCCCGTGACATGGCCATCAACGCCTTGATTGCGGCGGCCCCTGTGGCTATCTTGCTGCTGATTCAGTATGGCGGCTGCTGGCTGATTGGAACAGGCTTTACTCCCTTTGCCCTGCAGGGCGGAAGCGTGGGTGCCCTGAACTTCGCTTTCGGTTTCCCGTTCCTCATGGGCAGCATGGCCATCATCAACACCTATTTCTACCGCAAGACAGGCAGCATTTGGGTCGGCGCTTTCATGGGTGCGATGACCGCCGCGCTGTGCGCCTATACCGGCCAGCCTCTCTCGCTATAATTCCTCTCATAACATACGAGCGCATACTTTTGTGTGCGCCTAAAAGCAAGGAAAAGCCTTGGAGCTGAATGGCTCCAAGGCTTTTCCTTGGCCCGGGCAACTGGATTCGAGCCAGTAGGAAGCCGGCGCTTCGCGCCGTTTCCCTCCATGCAGCGGATCAAAACACAAGAGGACGCTGGTTCTGCCGCACCATAAATAAAAAGAGAGGGGCAACCACAGTTGCTCCTCCCTTGGTCCGAGTGACTGGATTCGAACCAGCGGCCTCTTGAACCCCATTCAAGCGCGATACCAAACTTCGCCACACCCGGATATTCAGTTGTGCCCTCATAGGGCTCAATTATATTAGCACATTTATCTTCGGTTGGCAACCCCTTTTCCGAAATTTTTTGCAGGGAATCTTCCCTCACCCTTTTCTACTCCTGACATAGACTGGACTGGAAGACCAAATCTTCCTCCAATCTCATTCGGGAGGTAACTAACATGCCTGAAAAGGTCATGCCCGGCCCCGTGTCGGACGCCGCCGGCGTTCGGGAGGCCGTCTGTGTACACACCAAAAAGATCATGGATGCATGCCGTGACAAGGACTGCATCGAGGACCTGCGGGTCTGGCTCACCAAAGAGTCCCAGTGCGTCCTGGAGCGCGCCTGCAGCGTGAAGGCCGGCTGCGCCGAGCTGCTCTTTGTCTCGACCAACGTGGACTCCATCTGCTACAACAAGGGCTTCTACACCGTGGACGTACGCTACTACTACCGGATCAGTGCCGACGCCTTTGTAGGGGCCGCCCGCCCGGTGGAGGTCACCGGTCTGGCCGTCTTTGACAAGCGGGTCATGCTCTTCGGCGGCGAGGGCTGCTCCAAGACCTTCACCTCCGACATGGCTCTGGACTGCCCCGACCTCACCCAGGCCCCCGAGGTCAATCAGCCTCTGGCCGTGGTGGAAGCCGTGGATCCCATGGTCCTGGGTCTTAAGCTGGTGGACCGCTGCGACTGCAAGTGCGCCTGCGACTGCTGCTGCGAACTCAGCGATGTGCCCGGCTGCATCTGCGCCTGCTTCGGCGACGACCTGGACTTCACTTCCCAGGGCAAGCGGCTCTTCGTCTCCCTGGGCCAGTTCTCCCTCATCCGCCTGGAGCGGGACACCCAGCTCCTGATTCCGGTTTACGACTACTGCATGCCCGAGAAGGAGTGCGCCTGCGACGGGCCTCACTGCGAGGAGGACCCCTGTGAGCTCTTCCGCCATGTGAGCTTCCCCGTGGACCAGTTCTTCCCCACCCGCCGGCCCATCCAGGACGGCGACGGCTGCGGCTGTGGCTGCTGCTCTGCCAACTGACCCCTGCCCTGCCAGACCAAAAGCCGAGGACTTTCGTCCCCGGCTTTTGCGTTGCCTTCTTATTTACCCGCCGTGATCCCCTCGTAAATACTACCATAGAACAAGCCATAGGTGGCCAGAGTAGCCCCGGTAACACCATCACGGCCTTCCAATAGTTCTTACCGTCCGCCCCCTTCTCCCGGACCAGGCCGGCGGGATCAGTGCCCATGGTGGTTCCCAGGATGGACTCCCGGATAGCGACCTCGTTGGTGGCCCAGTCAAAGTAAGGCATCTCCACCGAAACGTCAGTCTCGGAACGAAGGTAGGCCACCTCACCAGCGTGGGGCAGGCCTTCCTGAAAACCCTCCGCCGGAACTACGAGCCCGCCGACGACCTGCTGCTGACCCCGATGCAGAATTATCTTTTCCACCGGGCCGAAGAGTTCTCCCTCTATGTGGTAGGCATTCCGGTCCGGGCAAAACACACCCAGACATAAAAAGAGCGTCCCGATTTTTCCGGGACGCTCTTTCTTATTCCCCCAGCACCAGATACTTTATGACAGGGATCCGCCGCAGCAGCTCATAGAGGGCCAGGGTACCCGCACCGCCCAGAAGGGCGGTCAGAGGGTAGACCGCAAGGGCGGGCAGGCTGGTTTTGTACAGGGCCCAAGCCGCCGCCAGCAGGGGCAGGTAGTGGCAGACATAGATCCCCCAGCTTTTGCTCACCAGCCAGCGGGAGGTTTTTGTCTCCCGGTCCAGCTTGGCCTGGGCGCAGCCGATGGCCGCCAAGGTGGCGATCCAGGCATAGGCGTTGGTATAGAAATTTTTCAGGATGGCGTAGTCGGCATAATTCTGTCCCCAATAGAGGGCCACGAAGCCCACGCCCATGACCAGAGCGGCGACGAGCAGGAGACAACGCCATTGTTCCAAGGTCTTCTGCACCCTCTCATGCGAAAGGAGATAATAGCCCAGCAGAAAGGCCACAAAATAGATCCCGAAGCGGTACACGGTGATCACCGGGGCGTTAAGAATCTGGGCCCCGCCCCAGAGGAACAGCCCGGCAACCAGGGACGCACCCGGGCCCGCCCTGCCGCAAAGAGTATCGAGCCGGTCTCCCCGGTCCGCTTTCCGCAGAAGTACCAGCAGCAGGGAGTAAATCCACAAAAGCTGGGCAAACCACAGAGGTCCGGTGCCCGAGAGTACCGAGATCAGGTAGATGATGGCGGCACGGCCCGGGCCTTCCCCGGGGATGAAGGCAGTCCCGCCCCCCAGCCACATGTTGAAATAGCCAAGGATCCACCAGAACACAAACAGGCCCAGGGTAGAAGGCACCAGCAGCTTCTTGGTCCGGGAAGCAATGAACTCCCTGTGGCTCCGCTTCTCCAGAGAGTACCGGGCCGCCATACCCGCCAAGGCGTAGAGCAGGACCATAAACCAGGGGTAGACGAAGTAGAGAAGGGCATCCTGGTACTGGACAGCCGAGAACTGCCCCACCCCGCCCAGCACGCCGGAGGCGTTGAACAGGTACAACACATGGTACACGAAGACCAAAGCCACGATCCCCGCCCGGAGGTTGTCCAGCCAGTGTTTTCTCATTGTTCCTCTCCCCCACCGAAAATCATGCCCCGAAGTTTGTCAAACTGTGCCTGGGGCGGGATGGCCAGGCCCCGCTTCTCATCCCCCAGGATCAGCAGGGTATCTCCGGGCTTGATATTAAAAATTTCCCGGGCCTGCTTGGGGATCACGATCTGGCCCTTCTCCCCCACTGTAGCCGTCCAGGCGTACTTCCCCTTGGGTCCCTTGGATAATGTCATGGTACTCCCCCCTTTAAGTATGATTTGTATAACAAATCATACTACCAGGTTCCACATCTGTCAAGAGAATTTTAAGCTGAACACAAAAAATCCCGGAGGCTCCATAGCCTCCGGGATCTATCTTTTTTCTTCACATAAGCGGGGCGAACAGCCGCAGCACCGCCCGGAAGAGCAGGCGGAAAAAGTTGTGGTCCCTCGCGATCTCCAGGGTGATCTCCTCACTCCGGCTCTGGGTGGCCAGAATGTCGGTCTTCACGTCCAGAACCGCCGGATCCCCACAGAGCCACACCCCGTTTTCAAAACACAGGAACATGCTCCGGTAATCCAGGTTGATGGATCCCACCGTGGCGTACAGGTCGTCCACCACAAAGGTTTTCCCGTGTAGGAAGCCGGGGGTATACTCAAAGATCCGCACACCCGCCTCCAGAAGGGGGATATAGTGGGCCCGGGTCATCTCAAAGACCGTCTTTTTATCCGGAATGTGGGGAGTGAATATCCGCACGTCCACCCCGGACTGGGACGCCGCGCGCAGGGCGGTATTGACGCTGTCGTTGATGATGAGGTAAGGGGTGGTGATATAGATATACTCCCTGGCCTTGTTGATAAGGTTCAGATAGACCGTCTCAGCCACCGGCTCCCGCACCAGGGGGCTGTCGGTGTAGGGCTGGACCCAGCCCTTGCTCTCCCATGCCTCGGAGGGAAGGACCCTGGGCCGGTAGGTGGGAATATCCTCCCGGTCTCCGCTGACATACTCCCACATGGTGAGGAACATGACGGTCATAGACCAGGCCGCCTCCCCCTTCAGACGGATGGCGCTGTCCTTCCAGTGGCCGAACCGCTCCTTCCCGTTGATATACTCGTCGGCCAGGTTGATCCCCCCGGTGAATGCGGTGTGGCCGTCCACCACGCAGATCTTCCGATGGTCCCGGTTGTTGAGCCGCACCGACAAAACGGGCAGGAACCGGTTGAACACCCGGCACTTGATTCCCCTGGCCTCCAGCGCCCTGTCATAGTGGTTGGGCAGAGTGTAGAGATTTCCCACATCGTCATAGATGACCCGCACATCCACCCCCTCCCGGGCCTTCTCGGTAAGAATCTCCAGAATGGCGTTCCAGAACTTCCCCGGCGCGATGATATAGTATTCCAGAAAGATATATTTTTCCGCCTTTTCCAGCTCCTCCAGGATGGGCTTCAGGGCGTCGTCCCCCAGGGGGAAATATTTGGTGGCGGTGTTGGTATAAAGAGGGCAAAAGCCATGCTCCTCCAGGTACCGGGACTGGTTCACCGCATCCTTTCCATAGACCGACAGGCTCTCCGCTTTCCGGTCCCCCTCCAGGGTCTCCCGGAGGTGCCGGCTCATGCCGTCCATCTTCCGACGTACCCGCCTGGTCAGGCCGTTTCCCCCGCACACCAGATAGACCAGGCCGCCAAAGACCGGGGCCAGCAGGATCAGAATGATCCAGGTCATCTTATACCCCGGATCGTCCGGCTTACTGAGGATATAGAGCACCTCCACCACCGACAGGGCCATGCAGAGGAAGTAAATATAGATGAAGTAATCGGAAAACCCCACCACCGCGGCCACCAGCAGGGTCACCTGAAGGAGCAGCAGAAAAGCCCCCTGGGCGGTCCGGTGCAGAAGGACCGACATGATTTTTTTGAGAACGGACATAAAGTGCCTTCTTTCTTTGGAGATCCCGGATCACTTGACTACCACATTTTCCCGGCCAAAGAGCTCGCCCAGCTCGTCGATCAGGCTGGACCGAAGATCCCCCGCGGCCCCCAGCCGTCTCTTGGTGTCCTCACAGTAAAAGACCACCTGCTGGTTTCCGGGGAACATATTGAGGACCAGCCGGGCCTTTCGCATCCGGGGATCGTCAGCAGAAGGGGTTTTGACATAGAGTTTGCCGGAAGCTGCTCCGCTCCCCCTGGCAGCCCCGGCCGAGCCGGACACGGCCGCTGGCGCCTCCCCGCCGTCCTCCAGGGGACGGATCCTGTCACACATGAGCTGTGGGGCCTTCTCATCCCGGACCGACAGCTTGCCCTCGGCCAGGATGGCCGCCCCCTCCCGGAGGTAGGGGGCGCATTCCCCCAAAACCCTGGAGAACACCAGCAACTCTATGGCGCCGGTATCGTCCTCCATGGTCACATAGGCCATCAGGGTATTGTTCTTGGTGGTTTTGGTCTTAGAGGTGTTCACCACCCCCGCCAGGACCACCTTCTGCCCATCCCGGTAGGTCTGAGGTCCCTCCTCCCGGTCAAAATCGGCCAGAATGCCGCCGATGGGCGCCGCGTTCAGGCTTTGCACCAGCGCCCGGTAGTCATCCATGGGGTGCCCGGTAAGGTAAAGCCCGGTGGTCTCCTTCTCCATGCGCATCCGCTCCCGCTGAGAGAGCTCGGGGAGATCGGGCAGGGGCACCTCGGGGGCGCTGGCAAAGCTGCCCTCCCCGCCAAAGAGATCATACTGCCCCTCGATGGTGTCCCGCCGGGTCTTGGCGATCACGTCCATGGTCTTCTCGGCCACGGCCAGCAGTTGGGAACGCCTGGCCCCCGTGCTGTCGAAAGCCCCACACTTGACGAGGGACTCCACCACCCGCTTGTTGCAGTCCTGACCAAACATCCGGGAGCAGAAATCGCTGAGGGACACAAAATCCCCGTTCCTCTCCCGCTCCCCGATGACCTGAAGGGCGAACCCCCGGCCCACACCCTTTACAGCGGCCAGGCCGAACCGGATTCCCTCCTCCACCGCTGTGAAGTCAGCGCCCGAACGGTTCACATCGGGGGGCAACAGAGACAAATCGCAGTTTTTACACTCGGCGATATACTCGGCCACCTTGGTGCTGGAGTCCAACACCGAGGTCAGAAGGGCCGCCATATACTCCCGGGTGTAATGATACTTGAACCAGGCAGTCTGGTAGGCCACAATGGCGTAGGCCAGGGAGTGGGCCTTGTTGAAGGCATACTCTGCAAAAGCGTAGATTTCCTTGTAGATCTCTTGGGCCACATCCTCCGGGATCCCGTTGGCCACGCAGCCCTTGATATTCCGATCTGGGTCCCCGTGGAGGAAGGCCTCCCGCTCCCGCTCGATGTCCTTGACCTTCTTCTTGCTCATAGCCCGGCGTACCATGTCGGCCTGGCCCAGAGAGTACCCCGCCATCTGCTGGAAGATGGCGATGACCTGCTCCTGATAGACGATACACCCGTAGGTCACTGACAGGATGGGCTCCAGAATGGAATGAAGATAGGTCACCTTGGCTGGATTCTGGGCGCACTCCAGGAACCGGGGGATGGAGTCCATTGGGCCCGGCCGGTAGAGGGCAATGACGGCGCACAGATCCTCCACGCTCTTGGGCCGCAGGCCCACGGTCACCCCGGTCATGCCAGCAGATTCCAGCTGGAACACCCCACTGGTCTTGCCGTCGGCGAGCATCTTGAAAACCTCCTGATCGTCCATGGGCACATCGTCCAGGGTAAACCCCGGCCGCTCCTTCTGCACCATCTTCACCGTGTCGTCCAACACGGTCAGGTTCCTCAACCCCAAAAAGTCCATCTTGAGCAGTCCCAGCTCCTCCAGGGTCACCATGGTGTACTGGGTCACAGGCTGGCCGTCGTTAGTGGCCAGGGGCACATAGTCGGTCACGGGCAGCCGGGTGATGACCACGCCGGCGGCGTGGGTGGAGGCGTGGCGGGGCATCCCTTCGATGGCCTTGGCCGTATCAATGAGGAGCTTGATCTGCTCGTCCTCGCTGTACAGATCCCGGAGGGGCTTGGAAACCTTCAACGCCTCGTCCAGGGTGATATGGAGGGCGGTGGGCACCTGCTTGGCCACCTGGTCCACCTGATCGTAGGGCATCCCCAGCACCCGGCCCACGTCCCGGATAGCGCCCCGGGCCGCCATGGTGCCAAAGGTGACGATCTGGGCCACATGGTCGGCGCCGTACTTCTCCCGGACGTAATCAATGACCTCCTCGCGGCGGCGGATGCAGAAGTCGATGTCAATATCGGGCATAGTGACCCGCTCAGGATTCAAAAAACGCTCGAAGAAGAGACCGTACTTCATGGGGTCCACTTCTGTGATGGCCATGCAGTAGGCCACCATGCTTCCGGCGGCCGAGCCACGGCCGGGCCCCACCGGGATCCCGCTGCGCTTGGCAAAGCCGATGAAGTCGGAGACAATGAGGAAATACTCCACGAACCCCATCTGCCGGATGATTCCCATCTCATACTCCAGCTGTTTCAGGTAACCCTCAGGGGCATTGGGATAACGCCGCTCAAATCCCTCCCGGCAAAACCGCTCAAAGTACGCGTCCGGATCGGTCTCCCCTTCCGGCAGATGGAATTCGGGCAGGTGGTACTTGCCGAACTCAAACTCCACATTACACATATCGGCAATCTTCTGGGTATTAGCAAGGGCCTCGGGGTACCGGCCGAAGAGCTGGGTCATCTCCTCCTCACTTTTGATGTACATCTCATCGGATTCAAACTTCATCCGGTCCGGGTCGGCCTCGGTCTTACCGGTCTGGATGCACATGAGGATATCCTGCATCCGGGCGTCCTCCCGGGTCAGATAGTGGGCGTCGTTGGTACAAACCAGGGGGATGCCGGTCTCCTCGTGGAGCCGCACCAGCCCCGCGATGACCTGGGGATCGGCTTCCAGGCCATGATCCTGAAGCTCCAGATAATAGCTTCCCCGGCCAAAGAGCTTGTCCATCTCCAGAGCATGGACCTTGGCCCCCTCATAGTCCCCATTCCGCAGCCGCCGGGGCAGTTCCCCGGCCAAGCAGGCCGACAGACAGATAAGCCCCTCGGCATGCTGATGGAGCAGATCCAGATCGATCCGGGGCTTGATGTAGAAACCCTCGGTGTAGGACTGGCTCACCATGTGGGACAGGTTGCGGTAACCCACCTCGTTCTTACACAGGAGGATCAGGTGGCGGGCCTGACTGTCCAGCTCATGGATCCGGTCGAACCGGGTCCGGGGAGCCACATAGACCTCGCAGCCGATGACCGGCTTGATCCCCTCGGCCTTGCAGGCCTTGTAGAAGTCGATGACCCCGTACATATTCCCGTGGTCGGTGATGGCCACGGCGTTCTGCCCCAGCTCCTTCACCCGCTTCACCAGCTTGGGGATCCGGCAGGCCCCGTCCAGCAGGGAGTATTCCGTATGGTTGTGCAGATGGACAAAGGACATGCCATCGCCTCCTTGGTATTTTTATTTTTCAGCATCCGGCCCATCGTCCCCCATCTCCCCCAGCTTCTTCAGCCGGTAGTTGAAGGTGGACTTGGTGATGGGCGGCTCGCAGAGCCCCCCCAGCTCGGTGAGGGTCAAGTCAGGGTTCTCCAGCCGCAGCCGGGCGGCCTCGGCCAGCTTGGGGGGCAGGGTACTCAAGTCCATCCTGGTTTGGAGCCGCCGGATAGCCTCGATCTGGGCCTGGGCAGCGTCCACCGCCTTGTCCAGATTGGCAGCGTCGCAGTTCACCCGGCGGTTCACGCCCCCTCGGATATCCTTCTCCGCCTTGGCGTTCATCAGCTCCATGGCGGCCAGAGGGGCCCCCAGGGCGGTGAGGAAATCAGCAATGTCCTCGCTGCGCTTGAAGTAGGCCATGTGGTTGCCCCCCCGGCAGATCCCCTTGGGGTCAAAGCCCGCCTCCCGCAGAAGGGTCTGCATCTCCCGGTCCACCGAGCGGTGGGTGGTGGTCAATTCCAAATGATACCCCTTCTGGGGATCGGTGACCGACCCCCCGGCCAAAAAGGCCCCCCGGAAGAAGGAAAGTCGGCAGTGATCCTCCTCCAGGATGCCGAAATTGACGTGGTGGGCCACCGCCGAGCCCAAATCATAGCCGAAAGCTGCCGAGAGCAGGTCCAGCTTGTCCCCATCCATGATGGAAAAGACCCGTTTACCAGGTCCGGGATCAGGCAGGCGATCAAAGGTGATATGGAAGGCCTTTTTGAACAAAAGGGGCAGCCGCTGGGCCAGGTCCTCCGACTCGGTGACGATCCGGGCCTCGCTGCCGTCGAAACGGTTGGCATACAGGAGAAGGCCATAGCATTCGGCCTGGGCACAGCACTTCCGGTTCACCGGCAAGCGGCACAGCTCGGCCTTAGCGTCGCGGGAAAAGGACATGGACATTCCCCTTTCTCTTTTGGTATACATGCCTGGGCTTACCCTTCCAGTTCCTTTTTGACCTTCTCCATCAGGGTTTTGCACCCGGCGTGCTTCTCGATCTGCTTCCCTGTTTCTCCGTCGGTCCGGGAAAAGGACCGGGTGTGATAATAGCGGCACTGGACAGCCTGGACCCCTGTCTCTGTGAGCAGCCTGTCGGGCCCCTTCAACTCCGTGGCGGTATTCCCATCGGCGTCGGTCACCAGATAGCCCAGGACTCCCCGGTCGGAGCATACCGCCCACACCGAATCGCGCATCCTCGGGACATAGCTGACGAGCCATTCCAGAAGCCGTGATACCTCCGCCGTGCGCTCCCATGAGGAAGAGCAGTCATGGGACTCGCAGTCGTCCCCCATGCACACGCTGTCCCGGTCCGCGGATATCAGCACTGGGTATTTCGGCTCCGGGGGCTTTCTTTCCCAAAAACGCATTCTGACGCCGCCCTTCAAAACACCTTGGTCTCAGCCCGCTCCTCGTAGAGTTCCATGACCACCTGGCTGAGGCGGTCAGAGGAGTGGCGGGCGTACTGGGTGCCGGTGGAGAGCATAGGGCGCTCCACCACCTCCACCCCAAGGGCTTCGGTCTTTTTCCGGTCCACCAGGATGGGCTCGGCCCCCTCCTCCCGATAGCGTTCCAGCACATCGTCGGCCACGGGAGAGCAGTTGGCAAGACACAGGTCCACAAGGTTGGGGGCAGAGTGGTCCAGGAGGGCGGAAACGTGGTCAGAGAGAGTCATACCCTCGGTCTCCCCGTCCTGGGTCATGATGTTGCCGATATAGACCCGAAGGGCATCGCTCTGGCAGATGGCCTCGGTGACGCCGTCCACCAGAAGGTTGGGGATGACGCTGGTATAGAGACTGCCGGGGCCTAAAAGGATCAGACCGGCCTCCCGGATAGCCTCGATGGCTGCCGCGGTGGGGGTGGGACGGTCAGGGATGAGACGGACGCTTCTAATGCGGCAATCCTGGGCCTTTTTAAAGTCGGCGATCTTGGATTCGCCCAGAATGGCGGTACCATTTTCAAAGGTGGCTTCCAGCTTCACGTCGGCGCTGGTGACAGGCAGGATGCGGCCCGAGATGGCCAGAACGTGGCTCATCTCGCTGACAGCCTCCTCAAAGGAACCGGTAATGCCGTTGAGGGCGGCCAGAATCAAGTTGCCGAAGGACTGGCCGGTAAGACTACCGGAACCGGCGGGAAACCGGTAGGCCAGCAGTTGGCCCATGACAGGCTCGGTGTTGGCAAGGGCCTCCATGCAGTGGCGGATGTCCCCCGGCGGGGGCATGCCCAGGTCGGTGCGCAGCACCCCGGAGCCACCGCCGTCATCGGCCACGGTGACAATGGCAGTCAGGTTGCGGGTGTGGCGCTTCAGCCCCCGCAGGAGGGTGGAAAGGCCGTGGCCGCCACCGATGGCCACGATCTTGGGGCCCCTGGCCCGGCGGCTGGTGAGTTTCTCGTCCATTAGCACGCCCTCGTCATGTCCCGGTGGTTCTCCCCGGTCTCATAGCCCTTCTGGCGGATGAAGTCAGCCAGGGCCCGGGCCACCGCCACCGAACGGTGCTGACCTCCGGTGCAGCCCACGGCGATGACCAGAGCCGCCTTCCCCTCCTCCACATACTGGGGCAGGAGGAAGGCAATGAGCTGCTCCAGATAGGCCATGAACTCCTCCCCCTGCCGGTTGGAAAAGACAAAATCATAGACCGGCTTTTCCAGACCCGTGTGGTGCTTGAGCTCGGGCACATAGAAGGGGTTGGGCAGGAAACGAACGTCAAAGACCAGGTCGGCCTCCAGAGGGATGCCATACTTGAAGCCGAAGGAGGTAACGCTGACGCTCATGGCCTTCTGGGGCGTCCGGGAATCAAATAGCCGAAGGATCTCGGCGCGCAGCTTGGCGGTGGAGAGCCCCGAGGTGTCCACAATGTACTCGGCCCGGGCCCGGACCGGCTCCAGGATCAGCTTCTCCCGGCGGATGGCCTCCTCCAGGGACTGGCTGCTCTGGGCCAGGGGGTGGAGCCGCCGGGTCTCCTTGTAGCGCTTGACTACGGTCTCTACCGAGGCCTCCATAAACAGGATCTTATGGGCGCAGTTCATCCCCGAAAGGCTGTCCAAGGCCGCGAAAAGGCCGTCAAAGGTCTGGCCTCCCCGGATATCCACCACCACGGCGGCCTTGTCGTACTGCACCTGCCCGGCCATGGCTATCTCAGCAAATTTGGGGATCAGAGAGGCTGGCATGTTGTCCACCACGAAGTATCCCATATCCTCCAGAAACGAGGCCGCCTGGCTTTTGCCCGCGCCCGACAGGCCCGAGACCACGATCAGTTCCATATCTTACACCCCCAAGGTTTTCACTTCCAGTTCCAGCGCGACGCCGGTCTGGTCCAGGACCCGTTTTTTCACTTCCTCCACCAGCGCCAGAATGTCGGCGCAGGTGGCCCCGCCCCGGTTCACAATGAACCCGGCGTGCTTTTCCGACACCTGGGCGCCACCTACGGCCAGGCCCTTACAACCACACTGATCGATGAGGGCGGCGGCATAGACCGGCGTGCCGTCAGGCAGCGGGGCGGGCCGCTTGAAGGTGGAGCCCGCCGAAGGATATTCCAAGGGCTGCTTGGCCTTCCGCTGGGCAGAGAGCTCGGCCATTCTGGCCTTGATGGCCCCCGGATCACCGCGGGTCAGTCGAAATCCAGCCATAGTCACGAAAAGCTCTTTATCGCAAAAATAGCTGTGGCGGTAGGAAAAGGTGCTGTTTTCCACTTCACGATAATTTACATTTAAAATACCGTTTTTCTCACTCGGCGTCCCAAACGCAAGAAACAATTTCCCATCCATAACCCTGAAAGAGCCTACATCTTCTCCGAAATAGTTGACAAAATCCAGAACTTGAACGGCCTCTCCCCCGTAGGCCCCGGCGTTCATGTAGACCGCTCCCCCTACCGTACCGGGGATACCGGCAGCCCATTCCAGACCACTCAGCCCCTCCTGAGCGGCAAAATTGGCCAGTTTTGAAAGCAGGACACCGCTTCCGGCGACAATGAAATTTTCGCTCCGCTCCAGCCTGTCCAGACGGACCGTGGAAATCACAAGCCCGTTATACCCTTGGTCGGACACCAGCAGATTGGAGCCGTTTCCCATAAAAAACGGGGTGATTTTCTGTTCCTGACACACTCGCAAAAGATCCCCGGCTTCGCCCGGCGTCTTAGGCTGAGCCATCAGGGCGGCGGGGCCGCCTACCCGGAAGGAAGTGTGCTTGCTCATGGGCTCATTTTTCCGAAGCTCCAGGCCGGGACATTCCTCCCGGAGCCGCTTTTCCAGTTCTTCCAAACGTTTCATAGAAGGCCCTCCTTTCCGCCAGTGTATGCGGTTTACAGCGTTTTCTTGTATGCTTCGGCGGCGGTCAGCAGCTCTTCGGCCGAAGCCAGGGCGGCGTCGGTGATGCGTTCGCCCGAGGTGAGGCGGGCCAGCTCGGCCTGCCGGCGTTCCCGGCTCAAATCTTCCACATTTGTGTAGGTTCTGCCGTCTTTCTCTCCTTTTTCCACGCAAAAGTGAACATCGGCCATAGCGGCGATTTGGGGCAGGTGGGTGACGCAGAGGACCTGCTTGCCCTGGGCCACCTGGCAGAGCTTCTGGGCCACCTTCTGAGCGGCACGGCCCGAGACCCCGGTATCCACCTCGTCGAAGACCAGGGTATCCACCCCATCCCCTTCTGCCAGAACGTTTTTCAGGCAGAGCATGATACGGGCCAGCTCGCCGCCCGAGGCGATCTTTTGAATGGGCTTTAGGTCTTCGCCAACATTTGCGGACATTAAGAAGCGAATTTGGTCCATTCCATCCTCATTCAGGCCGGTTTCACTGTCAATTGTGCCAAATTCCACCTGGAAACGGACTTTTGGCATATCCAACTGGGCAAGCTCGTTCTGAATTCGCTTTTCCAGAACTTTTGCGCCCTCTTTCCTTATTTCTGACAGGGTCTTTGCCTCATTTTTGCACTCTTTCAGGATCTCGGCATATTCGGTCTCCAAACGGGCCATGGCATCGTCGGCAAAGGCGATCTCATCCCGTTCATTTTGGCACTTTTGTAAGAAATCCAGCATAATTTCCTCATTTTCACCGTATTTCTTCTTCAAACGGTACAGAGTATCCAAGCGGGACTCAATGCGGTCCAGCTCGCCGGGGTCAGCCTCAAAATTATCTAACATATTTCGGGTGGAATCGGCGGAATCCTGGGTCAAAATGGCGAGTTCGGATATCTTTTCAAGAAGTTCGTCCAGTTCGGAGCTGACGCCCGAAACACGGGTCAGAGCCTGTTCCGCCTGGGAGAGTAGGGATGCGGCACCGGGGAGGTCATCGTCGCCGCTGAGGGCGTAATGGGCATTCTGGACGGCCTCGGTCAGGGCGACGGCGGAACGCAGAATTTCCCGCCGCTCTAAGAGTTCCGCCTCCTCCCCCACCCGGAGGTCCGCTTTTTCCAATTCCCCGATCTGGTAGTTCAGGATGTCAAGTTTGCGGGCCTTTTCCCCCTCGTTCATGCGAAAACGGTCCATTTTGACCCTGGTTTGAACCAACCGGTTGTACGTTTCCCGGTAAGTTGCAATGTGATTCCCATTTTTGGAAAAATTATCCAAGTATGAGAGATGGCAGCCCTCGTCCAAAAGCTGCTGCCCGTCATGCTGACCATGGATATTCAATATCTGCCGGCCCAGAGCGCGGAGCTGGGCCACCGTGACCGGGCGGCCATTGACCCGGCAAATGTTTTTGCCGTCAGGCAGGATCTCCCGGCTGAGGAGCATTTCCCCATTTCCATCGGGTATCAGGCCATTCTCCTCCATCCATGGGGAGGGGCGCAGGGCCGTAAAGGTCCCGGCCACCAGGGCCGAGGGGGCCCCGGTACGGATGAGCTCCCGGCTGGTCCGCTCCCCGGTGACGGCACTCATGGCGTCCACCACGATGGATTTGCCCGCGCCGGTCTCGCCGGTGAGGACGTTGAAGCCCGGACCGAAGGAGATGTCGGCCGACTGGATGACGGCGATATTTTCAATGTGAAGGACCGAGAGCATAGGGGATCACTCCTTTGGTGGAATAACCCAGACAACGGGAACTGTCCTTCCGTCCCAAAGAACAGGACAAAAGAACCGTCCCCCTGTCTAGGGGTGTCCGGTCAGGAAAGCATTTCCCGGATCTGGTCGCAGAATTCCTCGGCGGCGGTGTTGCTGCGCATGATGAGGATGGCGGTGTCGTCCCCGGCCAGGGAGCCCACCAGGTCGGGCAGGTCCATGCCGTCCATGGCGGCCCCGGCCGCGTTGGCAAGGCCGGGCATGGTCTTGAGGACCACGATGTTCTGGGCCACGTCCAGGGAGGTGACGCTCTCCCGGAAAATGGTACGCAGACGGCCGGCCACGCCGGCGGCAGCCTTCCGCTGGGAGACGGAGTACTTGTATATCCCCCCGGCGGTGAGCTCCTTCACCAGGTGGAGCTGCTTGATGTCCCGGGAGACGGTGGCCTGGGTGGTGGTGATCCCCCGCTCACGCAGATGCTCCAGAAGCTGCTCCTGGGTCTCTATCTCGGAAGAGGAAATGATATTCAGGATCTCCTGCTGGCGTTTGCTTTTCATGGCTCGTTCCTCCCAAGTTTTTGATTCATCAAGGTATAGAAGCTACGGCCAGTAAGGCGGATCAAACGGGTCTTGGACCGGGAGCGGCGGATCTCCACCTGGTCCCCCGGACGGAGGCGGAAAGCCTTGCCCCCGTCCACCGATAGATAGACAGCTTTCCGGGATGCCTTCTCGGGCAGGACGGTGACCCGGCGGTTCCCGTCCAGCACCAGAGGCCGGACATAAAGAGCGTGGGGACAGATGGGGGTCACCGTGATGTTCTCGGCGGTGGGCTCCACGATGGGGCCGCCCGCCGACATGGAGTAGGCGGTGGAGCCGGTGGGGGTACCGATGACCACCCCGTCCCCGGGGAAGCTGCTCATCAGGATGCCGTCTGCCAGTACGTCCAGGTCGATGACACGAGCCATGGCCCCCTTGGTGACCACCGCGTCGTTGAGGGCGGTGTCCCGGTGGATCACCCGGCCCTCCCGGCGGACCCACACGTCCAGGAGCATCCGCTTTTCGATCCGGTAATCCCCCTTGGGAAGGCGCTCCAGGAGGGGGAGCTCCCCGGTCTCCAACTCGGCCATGAAGCCCATGCTGCCCAGGTTCACCCCCAACACCGGGATGTTGCCGTGGGCCAGGGCCTCCTTGGCGGCGTGGAGGATGGTGCCATCCCCGCCGAAGCAGATCAGGATGTCCGCCCCACGGAAGGCCTCCTGGGCCGGGAGGAAGGTCAGGTCTCCAGGCACGCTGGGGCGGTCCTCCCCTCCAAAGGGGAGGGTGAATGCGGTCTGGCAGCCGGCCCCCTCCAGGATGCGGCAGGCCTCACGGGCGGCCTGGAGGCCTTTTTCCAGATATGGATTTGGGCTGAGGACGATCTTCATGGGCGGTCACTCCTTTTGGGGACAATAAAAGAATGGATCATAAAGGTCTGGGCGGTTTTCTTGCCCAAGGGCAAGGGCCTCTTTCATGTGGGACCATTCTGGATATGGTGTTTTAACCTTGCCGGTCAAGGGCCTCTTTCATGAGGGACTATTCTTGATGTCAAGAATAGCCCCCCACACCCCCCAAGAACCACCAGAGGGGGGATTTCGATTTCCCCCCTCTGGACTCCCCCTTGAAGCGACCAAAGAGGGGCCCATTGCGATGGCCCCTCTTTGGAAACACCCCAGAGCTGTTCTGGCGGAGAGAGGGGACCTTCGACCCGCACTTCGTGGCGGGTCTCGGTTCGGGGAGGCGGCGGGGGCAAGCCCCCGCCCTACGCGGCCCCGCCGCCAACCCAGCAGGGCTGAACATGCAAGGCGGCGCCGATTACAACAGGGAATCCAAAGGTCACGATGTTGTCAGCGGCAGCGGCGCAAGAAGGAGCACGGGTCACATTAAGAGGGCCGCCGGGCAGTAAAATTGGCAAGGGCTTTTCTTGGGGGTGTGGGGGCCAAATTCTTTTCTCGAAAAGATGGCCCCCACAAAGAAAAAAGAAATTATCTTTGATCAGAGATCCCCGCCAAATAGTCCGTAGACACCCGGAAAAATTTTGCCATGCGGATCAAAGTGGAAACAACAGGTTCCCGTTCGCCGGATTCGTACCTTTGGTAGGTCCTGCTGGTTATCCCCATTTCCGCAGCGACTGCGGCTTGGGACAGCTTTCGCTCTTCCCGCAAAAGTAAAATTCTCTCTGAAAAAGTTGCCATTTTTGAATCTCCCTCTTGACACGACCATTCGGTCGTAGTATGATTATAGCATAACGACCGTTTGGTCGCAACTATGAGGTGATTTTTATGCGTTCTCCTTTGGTCGACTGGCTCTATTCTTACGCCCTCAACAACCGTCTGGACGGGCAATACACCGACGGCGAGGAAGAATATATCTCCTGCCTGTATAGCAGCGAGCGGCGCTTGGAGCGGCTCGCCGCCATGTTGGACGGGAACGCCCAGAGGGAGCTGGAGGACTATCTCCGGGAGCAGGGCATTGTGGACAGCTACCACCGGGAGTCCCTGTTCTTCGCCGGGCTTTCCATCGGGCTGGAATTGTCACGGCTGGGATAGCTCCCCCATACGGAAGACTTATTGATCCAGCGCGGCGTGGGAGGAGTCCACCAAGGCGGAAAGGTCGGGGATGAAGTCGGAGGGACCTTCCGCCGAGAGCCAGCCGAGATATTCAATGTTGCCCTCGGGGCCGCGGATGGGGGAAAAGGTCAGACCCCGGACGGTGAAGCCGGCATTTTTGACGTGGTCCAGGAAGTGTTCCAGAACCTCCAAGTGGACTGCCCGGTCCCGGACCACCCCCTTCTTCCCCACCTTGTCCTTGCCCGCTTCAAATTGGGGCTTGATGAGGCAGACCCCCTGGCCTCCCGCGTTCATCAGGGGACGGAGGGGCGGCAGGATCAGGTTCAGGGAGATGAAGGACACATCCACGCTGAAAAAGTCCAGCGGGTCGGGGATCTGTTCCGTGGTCAGGTAGCGGGCGTTGGTGCGCTCCAGGGTGACCACCCGGGGATCCTGGCGGAGCTTCCAGGCGAACTGGCCGTAGCCAACGTCCACGGCGTAGACCTTACCGGCGCCGTTTTGGAGCATACAATCGGTGAAGCCGCCGGTGGAGGCGCCGATGTCGGCGCAGGTCTTATCCGTCAGGGTGATGGGCCAAGTGTTCATGGCCTTTTCCAGCTTGTAACCGCCCCGGCTCACGTATTTGAGACCCTCCCCCCGGACCTCGATGGGAGCGTCCGGGTCGGTGGGAGCGCCGGCCTTGTCCACCTTCTGGCCCTTCACATAGACCTGTCCGGCCATAATGAGGGCCTGGGCCTTCTGGCGGGAGTCCACCAGGCCCTTTTCAAGAAGAAGTACGTCCAGCCGCTTTTTCACGGGCGGTCACCTCCTTCACCTGGCGGGCGATACTCTCGGTATCCAGCCCGTAGATCTTCCGAAGCTGGGCCGTGGTGCCCTGAGGGGGGACTTTGTCGCCCAGATTCCGCAACGCGAGACACCTTGTCCTCACGCCGGAAAGGGCCAGGTCGGCGGCAATGCGGCGGCCCACACAGTTTGCAGCCATGGTTTCTTCGTAAACCCAGAGCGCTCCGGTCTTCTCCACCGATCCAAAAAGCAATTCCGTGGGCAGAGGGGTGACGGTGTTCAGCTTGACCACCTCGGCCGAGACGCCCTCCTGTTCCAGCAGAGTGGCCGCCTCCAGAAGGGAATTGACCTGGGTGCCATAGCCGGCCAGGGTCACGTCGGCGCCGGGGCGGAGGAGGGTAACGGGCTCGCCGTCCCAGGGTTCCTTGTAGGCTCCCTCTCCCCCGCGGGGATAGCGGATGGCCACGGGGCCTTTTATCTGATGTACCGCTTTGTACAACATCTGCTCCAGTTCCGCGTAGTTCGCGGGGCACAGCACCGTCATGCCCGGGATGGTGTCCAGGAAGGCCCCATCGAAGACGCCGTGGTGGGTCTCCCCGTCCTCCCCCACCAGGCCTGCCCGGTCCACGCAGAGGAGCACGTGAAGGCCCTGGAGGGCCACGTCGTGGATGAGCATGTCGTAGGCGCGCTGGAGGAAGGTGGAGTAGACCGCAAAGACCGGGAGCATGCCCTGCTTGGCCAGGCCGGCGCACATGGTGACGGCGTGGCCCTCGGCGATTCCCACGTCGAAAAACCGCTCCGGAAAGGCTTTGGCGAAGCCGTCCAGGCCGGTGCCGGGGGTCATGGCGGCGGTGACGGCGCAGATGCGCTCGTCCTTCTCGGCCAAGGCACACAGGGCTTTTCCAAAGGCAGCGGAGAAGTTGGGTTTGGAGGGCTCCAGGTTCTTGCCCGTGGCGGGGTCGAAGGGGCCGATGCCGTGGAAGCGGTCGGGCTCGGCCTCGGCGGGGGCATAGCCCTTCCCTTTCACGGTGCGGACATGGAGGAGCACCGGGCCGGGCAGCTCCTTGGCGTATTTCATGAGCCGGGTCAGGCCCTTCACGTCGTGGCCGTCCACCGGGCCCAGGTAAGTAAAGCCCATGTCCTCGAAGAGGGAGCAGGGCAAAAGGGTCTCCTTGATGGCAGTCTTGACCCGGTGGGTCACCCGGTAGATGTGCTTGCCCAGGAAGAAGGCGTTCATCACCTTCTTGTAGCCCCGCTTGAAGCTGAGGTACTGGGGCTTGAGACGCTGGCGGGCCAGGTAGTCGGCTACACCGCCCACATTCTCGGTGATAGACATGCCGTTGTCGTTGAGGATGACCAGGAGGGGCTCCCCGCTGTCGCCGGCGTCGGAGAGACCCTCGTAGGCCAGGCCGCCGGACAGGGCGCCGTCCCCCAGGAGGGCCACCACCTTGTAGTCCTTGCGCTGGAGGGTGCGGGCACGGGCCATGCCCACCGCCGCAGATACGGCGGTGGAGGCGTGGCCGGCCACGAAAGCGTCACAGACGCTCTCCCCCGGCTTGGGGAAGCCGGAGAGGCCCCCGAAGGTGCGCAGGGTGTCCATAGCCCCGGCCCGGCCGGTGAGCATCTTATGGCAGTAACACTGGTGGCCCACGTCAAAGACGATGCGGTCCCGCTCGGGAGTGAACACCCGGTGGAGGGCCACAGTGAGCTCCACCGAGCCCAGGTTGGAGGCCAGGTGACCCCCCTGGCGGGAGACCACCTCCACCAGGCGAGAGCGCAGGCCGGCGCAGAGGACCTCGGCTTCGGCGTCGTTGATGAGGTGCAGGTTTTGGGGTATATTCAGCACAGAGCGAGGCACCGCCTTTCGGTCAAATTTGGGGAGGACAGAGGGACGGTTCTTCTGTCGTGCCGACAACAAGAACCGTCCCTGCTGTCCTCTGTATCTCTACTGCATCAGCCAGATGCCGCCCAGGCCTACGGCGATGCCCAGAAGGGCGCCCATGGCTACCTGGAGGGGAGTGTGGCCAATGAGCTCCTTCAGGTCACGGGCCAGGATGTCGTCGGCTTCGCCGGTCCAGTTATCCATCATATAGTTGAGGATCTTGGCCTGCTCGCCGGTCTCCCGGCGGACATGGGCGGCATCGTACATCACGACGGCGGCCATGATGGCGGCAATAGCGAAGAGGGGCGAGGACAGGCCGTAACGCCAGCCGATGGAGGCGGCGCAGGCACAGACAGCGGCCGAGTGGGAGGAGGGCATACCGCCGCTGGAGAGGAGATTTTTCCAGTCCCAGAAGCCGGCAGCCCGGAGGGTGATGAGGAGCTTGATGATCTGGGCCAAGGCCCAGGCCAGGATGGCCAGGGTCAGGATGGGGTTGCCCGTCAGAAGGGTCAGCACATATCTCATGGGCGGCCTCAGCTTTCCCGTATGGTCAGGGCGTCGGCCAGGGCGCAGAGGAAGCCGGTGTCCGACGGCCAGGCGCCCGACCGCAGGGCGGTCTTGGCCTCCTGGGTGTAGCGGAGGACCGCTCTGCCGCACTCTACGGCGCCGGCTAGGGTCACATAAGTGGTCTTGCCGTTGGCCTCGTCCGAGCCGATGGGCTTGCCCAGGGCCTCCGGGGTGGAGGTCACATCCAAAAGATCGTCCCGGATCTGGAAGGCCAGGCCCAGGCCGGCAGCATAGCCCATGGCGGCATCCAGGCAGGAGGGGTCCACCGGGCCCTGGCCCATGGCGGCGATGACCCCCATCATGCAGGCCGCCCGGAGCAGGTCACCCGTCTTCTTGTCGTCGATGCGGGCCAGCTTCTCCAGGCTGTCGGGCACGCCGGTCCCCAGGGTGTCCCAGTACTGGCCCAGGCACATGCCCTTCTCCCCCGCCGCCTCGGCCAGGGCCAGGGCGGCATGGGCGGGGGCGCCGGGGATGGTCCAGGGGCCCTTGGCCTGGAGCACGATGCGGAAAGCGGCCGCCTGGAGGGCATCCCCCGCCAGGACCGCCGCCGTCTCGCCGTAGACCTTGTGGTTGGTGGGCTTGCCCCGGCGCAGGTCGTCGTTGTCCATGCAGGGCAGGTCGTCGTGGATGAGGGAGTAGGTGTGGACCATCTCCACGCCGCAGGCGAAGTCCAGGGCGGCGGCAGGGTCGCCCCCCGCGGCGGCGCAGAAGGCCAGGGCGAGTACCGGACGGAGGCGTTTTCCGCCGGCCAGCAGGCTATAGCGCATGGCTTCCTCCAGGCCGGGGCCGGGGAAGAATTCCGCCAGGCGGGCCTCCACCATGCTCCGGTAAAGGTCATATTGCTCCTGAAAAGTCATAGCTCCAACTCCTCCATGGGTTCCTCGATGGGACTGCCGTCGGGGCCGGGGAGGAGCTTGGTCACCTTCTGCTCAGCCTGGTCCAGGGCTTTGGCGCACTGCTTCATGAGGGCGGCTCCCTCCTCAAAGAGGGTAAGGGCCTCCTCCAGGGGGGTATCCCCCTTCTCCAGGGCGGCGACGATGGCTTCCAGGCGGGCCATGGCCGCCTCAAAGGTGGGCTGCTTTTTCGTGGGCATGGGAGTCACTCCTTTGTCAGGTTAAGAACGGTCAAAGGTCTGCGGTGCAGCCTACCGTGCCGTCCGAGAGGGTCAGGGTCAGGCGGTCGCCGGGGGACACATCCCCCACCGACTTCACAAGGCCGTGGGGACCTCTGGCCACCGTATAGCCCCGGGAGAGGACCTTCAGGGGGCTGAGGGCGTCCAGGGAGGCGCACAGGCGGGCGAAGTTCTCCCGGTCCCGTGCGGTGCGGACGGTGAGGCTGTGGGTGAGGCGCTCCCCCTGGCGGTCCAGGCGGGCGCGGCGGTCCTCCACCCAGGCCATGGGGTTTTGGAGCAGACGGCAGGCGGACAAGCGGTCCAGGCACTGTCGCTCATACTGGACACGGCGGTCCATGGCTTTGGCCATACGGGCGCTCAGGTGGGAAAGGCGGGCATACTGCTCGCTCTGGTCGGGGACGGCCAGTTCGGCGCCGTTGGAGGGGGTGGCCGCCCGGAGGTCGGCGACGTAGTCGGCGATGGTCACGTCGGGCTCGTGGCCCACGGCAGAGATCACAGGGATGGCCGAGGCGTAGATGGCGCGGGCCACCCGTTCGTCATTGAAGCACCAGAGGTCCTCCATGGAGCCGCCGCCCCGGCCGGTGATGATGAGGTCGGCGCATTTTCGGGCGTTGACCCAGGAGATCGCCCCGGCGATCTCGGCAGGGGCCTCGCCCCCCTGGACACGGCAGGGCACCACGTAGATCCGAGCCATGGGCCAGCGGGCGTTCAGGATGCGGAGCATGTCCCGTACGGCCGCCCCCGCCGGAGAGGTGACCAGGGCGATGCGGCCGGGAAATTTGGGGATGGGCTTTTTGTGGTCCCCGTCAAAAAGGCCCTGGGCCGAGAGACGGGCCTTCAGCTCCTCGAAGGCGGCGTGAAGATCCCCCACCCCGTCGGGGGTGAGGGTGGAGACGTAGAGCTGATAGACGCCGTCCCGGGGATAGGCGCTCACCCGGCCGAAGGCCAGGACCTTCATGCCGTTCTGGGGACGGAAGCGGAGGGAGACGGCCTCCCGCCGGAACATGACGCAGCGGATGGCTCCGGCCTCATCCTTCAGGGAGAAGTAATGGTGTCCCGAGGGGTAGAGCTTGTAGTTGGAGAGCTCCCCCCGGACAAAAAGGGCACCCAGACCGGGATCGGCCTCCAGAAGGTCCCGGATATGCTCGTTGACCTGGGTGACTGAATAGACGGGATACCTCACCGTTTCTTACTCTTTTCCGTCGGGGATCTCGTCCTCGTCCCAGAGCTTTTTGGCCAGATCCTGGCCCAGCTCGGTGATGGCTTCCCGGACGGCCTTCCTCACGGCCAGCTTGACCACGAGGTAGAGTCCGGCGAAAAGCAGCAGGACCACAGCGAGGGCAATGAGCCAGTTTGTCAGCAGTTGAGGCATAGGGATCTCTCCTTTATGTTTGATTGGCCAGACGATGGGCCAGAACGGCCACCCCCATGGCATTATCGGTGGAATACTGAGGCTGGGCGAAGATGGCCTGGCAGGATCCAGCAAGCACGTACCGGAGCCGGGAATTGGAGGCCACGCCTCCCGAGCACAGGAGGGGCAGGCCGGGGTAACGGTTCTGGGCCTCCACGGTGGCCCGGCGGATCAGGTCGGAGACCGTATTCAGGACGAAGCGGGCAACAACCGAAGGGTCCTTCCCCCGGCCAAAGAGGGCTGTGACCTGGTTCTCCATGCCCGAGAGGGAAAACTCCAGGCCGCTGAGTCTGACCCGAAAGGGCTCGATGGGTGTTTCGCACCGTTGGGAAAGCTCGTCCAGGGCCTTTCCGGCCGGGAAGCCGAGGCCCAGCATCACTCCGGCACGGTCGATGAGCTGGCCCGCCGAGATATCGGCGGTGCCGCCGACGCGACGGGCATTTACATTCACTCCGTCAGGCTCCACATGCAGAAGCTCGGTGGTGCCCCCGGAAAGGTGCCAGGCCAGAAAGGGAACGTCCAGCAAATCCATACGTCCCGCCGACCAAGCCGCGGCAGCCAGGTGGCCCTGCTGGTGGGAGACGGCGAAAAAGGGGACATTCAGGGTATGGGCCAGACTGCAGCCCAGGCTCTCCCCTGCCAGGAAGCAGGGCATATAGGAGCCCTCCACCGCCCGGGGACGGGTGGAGGCGCACACCGCCTCTACGCCGGAGAGCCAGCCGGACTCCCTCAGTTCAGAGATCCGGTCAGGCAGGGCCTTCACATGCTGGAAGAGGGCATCCGACTGGCGCAGGCCCTTCTCCCCCGGCCGGACCTCCAGGAGCTTGCCGGCGTTATAGCCGCTTTGCCCGTCAAAGACGGCGGCCGAGGTGGTGTAGTTGCTGGTATCCAGCCCCAGAGTCTTCATTCTTCGCTTTCTACCTGGGCCACAGGCTCGGGCTCCGGGTCGAAGAGGCCGTCGGTGGCGGTCGTGGGCCGGGGGACCGGCTCGGAGCGGACGAAGGAGCCCAGGATGCCGTTGACGAAGGCCGAGAGCTCGGGCTCCTCGTAACGTTTGGTCAGCTCCACCGCCTCGTTGATGGCGGCGGCGTTAGGCACGTCGGCCATGTAGAGGATCTCGTACATGCAGACACGGAGGATACTCACCACGAGCCGGGGCAGGCGGTTGAAATTCCAGCCGATGGCATACCGGGAAATGTAGCCGTCCAGCTCCTCCCGGCGGTCCTCCACGCCCTTGACCAGGGTCTCTATGTAGCCGCGCTGGTCCACGTTGGGGAACTCGGCGTAAAGGGGCTCCTCACCGCCCAAAGTCTCGAAAACAGGGCGTTTGAGGGCCTCATCCAGCAGTTCGGCCGCGGTCTTGTCCTGAAAGCCCTGCTGGAACACCAGATGGACGGCCAGCTCACGGGCGTTGCTTCTTGTCATGGTTTTTCCTCCCCGAAGGCCTATGGGCCCATTTAACGCTTATCCATAGTATACACGATAATATGCAAAAAATAAACCCCTAATTGGGGGAAGATGGGAAAAAAGAGGGGGCCATGCTTGTCAGGCGAGTGGGATCATGCTATGATAGCCATAAGCGGCTATTATTCCGATTGAAATAATTGTAGTCACGGCGGCCCTTCGGGCCTTGTTCTACAATGAATTGACCGCATACGCACGGACAAAGGAGGCGGACATGGAGCTTGAAATAAGGACCGAAAGGCTTGTGATACAGCCCTTCCGGGACGAGTTTCTGGAGGACTATTACAGGGAGTTCACCGACGAGATCACCCGATATCAGTACCCGGACGCCTTTCCGGACCCGGAGACCGCCCGGAGCCTGGTCCATGGGTTCGTGGCCGACATGGAGCAGGGCGATATGCTGGAGCTGGTCATTCTGACCCCAAGCGGTGAATTTCTCGGCAGTATGGAGGCCTTCGGCATCCGGGAGGAGACCCCCGAAGTGGGGCTTTGGCTGAAACGCGGCGCCCAGGGGAAGGGATACGGCTACGAGGCGCTGAAGGGCCTGCTGGACCATCTGAGCGCCAAGGGCGCCTACAAGCATTACGTCTATGAGGTGGATGTGCGGAACCTGCCCAGCGTCCGGATGGTGGAGAAGTTCCCCTTTGAAAAGGGCGGGTGTGAGGATGTGGTCACGGAATCGGGAAAAAGGCTTCGACTTCAGGCATACCATATTTTCTCCTGACCGTAAAAAGCCCCGGCGCGAACGATTCGCGCCGGGGCTTTTTTATTTTTCTGCTTTAGCGGGGCTTTTTAGGCGAATCGAAGGTGACGCCCACCACATGGACGTTGACCCCGTCCACCTTGAGGCTGCTGGCGTTTTCGATGGCGGCAGCCACGGCATCCTGGACGGCGCGGGCGGCCTTCTGGATCGAGAAGCCGTAGCGGACCAGGACTGAGATGTCCACAGTGACCACGTTTTCGGTGACGGCCACCCGGACCCCCTTGCTCAGGTTCTTCTTGCCGGCCAGAAGCTCGGCAATGTCATGTCCCAGGTTGGCGGCCAGGCCGTCCACACCCTCCACCTCCAGCGCGGCCACGGCGGCGGTCACCGCCAAGACCTCCTCCGAGATATGGATGCACCCCAGCTCGTCGGGACAGGAGATGTACTCTCTGTTTTCAGCCATACGCTCACCCTTCCTTTCCTGCGGTATGGAAATCATGCATTATGTGCTTCTATTGTACCACAAAAAAGGAAAATTACAACAGGGAATTTTGCGGGCAGTTTCCTTTAGCCCTGCGCCTGGATGATCTTGATCTGGCTGGCAGGAACGCCGGTCTCCCCGGTGACGATCTCGGTGATGCGGGCCACGTCGGCGTCGGTCAGGTCGGCACCGGCGGACGAGACCACCACGGACACGCCTCCCTCGCTGATGAAGGCCACGCAGTCGGCGTAGCCCTTGGCCACCACCAGGTTCTCGATCTGGGCCTCGGACACGGTGGAGGCGGCCAGGGTCTCGATGGCGGCGCCGGCGTCCAGCTTGGCGCTTTCCTCGGCGTTCTCGCTGGACATGGTCTCCCGGAGCATGCCCAGGGCACTGTCACGGGCCTGCTGCCGGTTGAGCCGGGCCGAGGCGAAGTAGCCCGTGGAGGTGGCCGACGGGGCGGCCGAGGGACTGGGGGAGGTATCGGTACCGGGGGTGGGGGTGGCGTTCCCCAGGACCAGGAGGGGATCGCTCCCCTTGTCATTACCCACCAGGGTGGCCTGGCCCAGCTGCTTGCCCGCATCGGTGCTCTCCTGCTCCTTGCCGTAGGACCAGTTGAGGTAGACGGCCACACAGACGAAGAGGACGATAGCGGCCACCACCGCGTTGCGCTTCCAAAGTTTCATTGCTAATTTCCTCCTTCATATATTTTCCCTTTTATCGTGCTATTTTCCTTTGCAGACGGTGATCCTGTCCGCCCCCAGCCCGGTGAGGGCCGAGACTGCCATGGAAAGCTCCAGCCGGACCTGGGGGTCGTCGCCCCCCTGGGCCACCACCAGGGCTCCCCGGTAGGTGGGGCCCACGCTCTGGAGCTCCACCGGCTCCTCGTTTCCCGCCCCCTTGGAGACCGTGACGGTCTGGGATTCCTGGGCGTTTCCGTCCCGGGCAAGGACCCTGCGGGGGCCCGATTCCAGGGTGAGGATCACCGACACCTCCCCCGCCCCCTCGATTTTGGAGAGGGCCCGCTCCAGCTGTGCTTCCATGGTCCGGCTGTCAAAGAGGCTGTCAGCCGGGCCGGATGAGACAGGGACGGCCTCCCCTTTGTCCGGCGTGGGCCAGATGAGGAGCAGAGCCCCCACCAGGGCCACTAAAAAAACGTATTTGTACTGTCCCAGCTTTTTCAGGGCCTCGCGGGCCCGCTCGTTTCCCTTCATGATCCCTCCTCCTGATAGCTCTGACGTTCCGGGGGGATGTTCAGTTCCTCCGCCACAGCCCGTTCCAGAGCCTGTCGTCCTTCCCCGGTCCAGCTTCCCGTGAGCTCCACCGACCAGGGCACCGGCCAGCCGGAGGGGTCCTCCGCCACGGTCACGGCGGCCCGGGTCACCCGGCACCCCAGGGACTGGCCTTTGTCCACAATATATGCGCCTGTCTTTTTGGCTATGAGGATTTTCAGCGCCTCCTCCCCACTTTCCTCGGCCTCGGTCTGGGTGAGGGCCCCCAGGGCGGCCCAGTCGGGAGAGAGGGCAGCCGGGTCAAGCCTTACCACCGGACGGAGGACAGCCAGTAGAAGGACCAGTCCGCACACCAGTTTCCCCACCTTTTTCACCGTGCCCTCGGGGGTAAGGGACTGGGCCAGAGCGGCCGCCAGGGCGGCCGCCGTGATGCCCAGGATCCAGCTTTTCAGAAATTCCATCAGCCGCCCACCGCCTTCATGGATATCAGCAGGGCCACGTAGAGGATGACCCCGGCGCTCCCCACCATGCCCATCAGGAGGGCGAATGCCCCCACCATGGCGTCCATCAGGCTGGTCACCGGGCCGGAACAGACCGTGTCGGTCAGGGCGGCACAGAGCTTGTAGATGAGATAGTGGCACCCCAGTTGAAGGAAGGGCCCAAGGCAGAGCGCCAGCACGGCCAGAAGGCCGATGACCCCCACCGTGCCCTTCAGGGCGCCGGCCCCGGCGGCCACGGTCTCGGCGGCGTCCGAGAGAATGCCGCCCACCACCGGGATCATACCTGAGAGCACGGTCTTGGCAGTCTTCTGGGCCAGGGCGTCGGCTGTTCCGGCCACCGAGGTGGTCACCGACAGGTAGAGAACGAAGCCGGTGAGGAGGGCTGAGAGCAGGCCCCCTGCCACCCATTTCAGAAGGGAGGCCACACGGGCAAGGCCACTGTTGTCCAGGGCGGTCCGGGCGGCCGAGGCGCATACGTAGCCGTAGACCAGGGGCAGGATGAGCCGCCGGGCCACAGTGATGAGCAGGTTCAGGAAGAGCAGGGCCGCCCCCTGCCGGGCCACGGCGGCCCCCGGTGTGCCCGAGGCGGCGCTGACGGCGGTCACCACAGGCAGGAGGATTTTGGAGAAGCCGTCCAGGCGGGCCAGGGTCTCCTGGCCCAGGCCCATGAGGGCATTGACGTCGGTGACCGCGATGGCGGTGACAGCCACCGTTCCGGCCAGGCGGACCGGGTCCAGACCGCCCAGGGTCAGGGTGTCCCGCCCCACATCGCACAGGGCGCAGAGCAGGGCCACCGCCAGAAGAAGCAGGCCGCTCCGGCCCGCCCGGCGCAGGGCACTGACAAACTCCCCGCTGCCCGTATCCAGGATGGTCAGAACCCCCTGGCCGAAGCTGTCGCCGGTGAGCTCGTCCACATTCAGGTAGCCCCCCAGGTAGCCCTGGGCGGCCTGCTCCAGGCCGGACAGGCCAACCGAGTCGGAGAGCTCGTCCGCCCGGGCCGGGGGGCTCAGGAGGAGCAGGAGGAACAATACGGCTACAAGAGCCCTTCCAAGGCTTCCAGCACGGCCTGGGCCAGGGGGAGAACGCAGAGGAGGGCCAGCGCGGTGCCGGCGGTCTCCAGAAAGGCGGCCAGGCTCCCCTCCCCCGCGTCTTTGCAGACCGCCGAGGCAAGGCGGGTCACCACCCCGATGCCCACCGTTTTCCACACGGGCTTCCAGACCTCGGGGGCGAGGCCGGCGGTCCGGGAGAGGGCGTCGGCCGCCCCCCGGAGGGCGGAGAGGGCGCCGGCGGCTCCCCACAGCAGGATGGCACCCGCCGCCAGGGCCAGGACGGCCGAGATAGCGGGGACCTCTTTTTTCAGCACCAGGGCGCACAGGGCGGCGGTCACCGCCAGGGCAGAAAGCTTGAAAATATCCATCTCTCACAGTCCAAACAGCTCCTTCACCAGGAGGAAGAGGTCGCTGATCTTCTGCACGACCATCATCAGCACCACCACCAAACCGGCCAGGGTGGTGAGCATGGCCTGCTCATCCCGCCCCGACCGGGAGAGGACCTGGTTGAGGACGGCCACCAGGATACCGATGGCCGCAATGCGGAAGATGAAATCCACGTCCATAGAAGTTCCCCCTGTATCACAAAAGTAAAATGGTCAGAAAGGCGCCCAGGGCAAAGCCCAAGGCGGTGTAGGTCCGTCCCTTGCTCCCCGATTCGGACCGGGCGGCCGAGCGGCTCTCCTCCAAATCCCGGCGGAGGGCCCGGAGGGCGGAGAGCTGTTCCTCCCAGCCGTAGCGCCCCAGGACGCCCCCCAGGCGCTTCAGGTTCTCCAGATCATGGGGGGAGAGGCAGCCTGGGCTGGCTTTCAGGGCAGCTGTCCAGATGGCCTCGAAGGGGAGCTCCCCCAGCCGGTCCAGGCCCCGGAGGGTGTTTGCGAAGACCCCTCCCGCCGGGGGCAGGGCGTTGCGGGACAGTCGTTCCAGCAGATCGGGCATGGAGGGCAGAGAGAAGGCCAGCTCCCCCTCCAGTAATCTGAGGGCGGCCAGCCAAGCCTCCAGGTCCCGGACCCGTCCCAGGAGGCCCCCGGAGACCTTGAGTCCCCACCAAGCGCCGCAGCCGATGAGAAGGGCCGCCCCCATCAGCTTTGCCATGGCAGCTCCTCCACCCGGTACTCCCGCCCCCGGCCGATGACCACCGCACGGGGGAAGACCCGGCTCTCCAGCAGGCTCCGGTAGAGGGGTTTGGCCCTCAGGTCCTCCACGCCAGAGGCGTGGGCAGTGGCCAGCAGCTTCACGCCGCAGTTGGCGCAGCTCTCCAGGGCCCGGAGGTCGGCGGGGTCAGTGATCTCGTCGCAGCAGAGGATCCTGGGATTCATGCCCCGGAGGAGCATCAGAAGGCCTTTGGCCTTGGGGCAGCCCTCCAGCACGTCGGTGTGGGGGCCCACGTCCATCTGGGGCTCCCCCTCCCAAAGGGCAGCCACCTCCCCCCGCTCGTCGCACAGGCCCACCCGGCCGGTCTGGGACAGGAGCCGGACCAGGTCCCGGAGCAGGGTGGTCTTCCCGAATCCGGGGGGTGCCAGCACCAGGGCCCCGCCGAAGGCGCCTCCGGGGGAGAGCCGGGGCAGCAGGCCGGCCCCGCAGCCGGGGACGGCGTGGGCCACCCGGAGGTCCAGGGAGGACAGGCACCGGAGGTTCTTCACCTGGCCGTTCTCGGTCCAGACACTGCCGCACAGGCCGATGCGGTGACCCCCCCGGACGGTGAACCACCCCTGCCGTACCCGCTCCAGGGCGGTGTGAGCGCTGGCCTGGGTGGCGATCTCCACCGTCAGCTCTAGGTCCCGGCGGGTGATCTTCCCCTCCCCCGGCAGGGGGAGTTCGGAGCGCTCCACCGTGACGGTGGGCTCCCGCCCCGCCCGAAGGCGGAGCTCCTCACACCGGCGGCGGAGCAGGGGCGGCAGGGCCCGTGCCCGCTCCCGGAGGGCCGGGGGCAGCAGGGCGGTGACTTCCTCAAAGCTGTCCATGGGCATGTCCCTCCTCCTTGATACAGGAATATGTATGAGGGCTCGTCCCCGTTTATGCCTGGAAACAAAAAAGCTCCCCTTCCTCTGTGAGGAAGGGGAGCTTTTTCTTTTTCCGATTTTCTCAGCCCATACGGCGCTTGAGCTGCTCAGGGTTATCGGCGTACTGGAGGGCTACGTCGGCAGTGATGCGGCCGCCCCGGTACAGGTCCAGGATGGACTGGTCCATGGTGATCATGCCCTCGTCGGCGCCGGCGGCGATGGCCGAGTCGATCTGATGGAGCTTGGAGTCCCGGATCAGGCTGCGGATGGCCGGGTTGGTGCGCATGATCTCGAAGGCAGGGACCAGGCCGCCGGCCACGTCGGGCAGGAGCTGCTGGGACACCACGGTATCCAGCACCATGCCCAGCTGGGCCCGGATCTGATCCTGCTGCTGGGGCGGGAAGGAATCCACGATCCGGTCGATGGTATTCACCGCCCCCTTGGTGTGGAGGGTGGCGATGAGCAGGTGGCCGGTCTCGGCCGCCGTCATGGCGGTACGGATGGTCTCGTGGTCCCGCATCTCCCCCAGAAGGATCACGTCGGGGGCCTGGCGCAGGCAGGAGCGGAGGGCAGACAGGTAATCCTGCGTGTCGGTAGCGATCTCACGCTGGGAGACGATGCAGCGCTGGTTGCGGTGAAGATACTCGATGGGATCCTCCAGGGTGATAATGTGGGCCTCCCGGGTACGGTTGATCCGGTCGATGAGGCAGGCCTGGGTGGTGGACTTACCGCTGCCCGCCGTGCCGGTGACCAGCACCATACCGTGCTGGACATTAGCCAGATCCATGATCTCGTTGGGGATATTCAGGCCCAGGTAGTTGGGGATGTCGAAGGCCACCACCCGGATCACCGCGGCCAGGGAGCCCCGCTGACGGTAGGCGTTGACCCGGAACCGGGAGAGGCCGGGGACCGCGAAGGAAAAGTCGTCGTCCCCCCGGCGCAGGAAATCGTCCATGGACCGGTCGGCCTGGGCAAACAGCTCGGAGATGAGCATATTGGTCTCCCTGGGAAAGACTTTCTCCGCGCTGATGGCCTTCAGACGCTTGTCCAGCTTCTCGCTGATGGGACCGCCGGCGACGATAAAGAGGTCGGAGGCCCCGTCCTCCACTGCCCGCTTGAGATAATCCAAAAGATTTGCCATACTGTGTTCTCTCCTTCTTCCTGTGTTCTCCCCCGATTCGGCGGACCGGAGGTGTTTCATGTTTCCCGCGCCCCAAAGCCCTCAATGTTCTTCGCCGTCCCAGAGGTTCAAACTGTCGTCAAAGTCCCACTCGCCGGTGGAGACGGCCTGCCAGCGGAGAATGGTGTAGTCGTCGGTGGAGCGGACGTCCACCTCCACCCAGAGTTCCTGGGTGTCCGAGATGGGAACCATCCAGGAACAGACCGTCCCGTCCACCGTCACCCCGTCGGGCTTCTCCCCGAAGCGGAGGCGGGCCAAGATCTCCTGGGCCCGGGCATCGGCGGCGTAGTAGTTCTCCACCGCTTTGGCCGAGGCGTCGCTGAGGGCGGAATCGGCCCGGACGGTGGACAGGCTCAAAAGGGCAAAGATAGTCAGGCAGAGCACCGCGAACACGGTGAGCAGGGAAGCCCCGCCGGTGGTGGGGGGCGAAAAGCCCTTGTCCCGGTCAGCCATTGGGGATCACCCCCTTCTGCCAGAAAATCTCAATGGAAAAGAGACTCTCCATCTCTCCGCGCTCCCAGGCAAAAGCCTCCACATTGGCCTTGCCCAGACCGTCCAGGCTGCTGTCCAGCTCCATGACACGGAGGGTGTAGCTGCTGGAGACCGGCCGATCCCCGTCGGAGAAGATCTGCCAGTTTTCGTCATATCCTTCAAACCAGCCAAAGCCATCCCGCTGCACAGGTTCGGTCCCGTTGACCTGGGTCATGGCCGACTTCAGGTCCCCGCCGTTGTGGCGGATCATCTCGGCCACCGATTGACAGAGCACCACAGCCTGATCCCGTGCCTGGGCCCGGCGGGAGAGCCGGTCCGACTCCACGAAGGCCTGAAGACAGAGGGCAGCGCACAGGGCGAAGACAACGGTCATCACCATCAGCTCCATCATGGTCAGGGGGGCTTTCCGCCTCATGCTGCTCCCCCCTCTCCGCTGCGCAGGGCCACATAGAGGGTGGTGATCTGCCGCTGGGGATCCAGCAGGTCGATGGTAAGAAGGCCGTCCGTCAGATTCAGACGCATCCAGTCGCAGGCCATGACCTTCTCCCCATCCTCGGGGGACATCTCCAACCCCTCCTCGCTGTAAAGCTCCATGAGCCAGCCGTCGTGGTAGTAGACCCGCGTCACGTACTCCGGTTCCTCGCTGTCCCGGAGTACCAGGGCCTTGGTCTCCCCGAAGACCTCCAGGCTGACGCCGCCGGCGGCGTCGGACTGCCGCAGGCGGGTGGATACATACTGGACGCAGGTGCGGCGGTCATAGGCCGTGTTGTCCCGCTCGGTCATGCAGCGGTAGGCGTTGGCTCCGGTGAGGAGCACGGTCAGCACACAGACGGCGAAGACGCCGAAGAGCAACAGGACGGCCAGGGTATCGATATGATGTTGTATGGAATGTTTCTTCATGGCTCAACTTCCAATACAGTGATATCGGGCATCAGGTTTTCGGCGAAGATGTCGTAGTAGACCACATAGGTCTCCTCGTCCACCTGGATGCCGTAGTGCTCCTTTAAGTAATCCAGGTCAGGGGGATAGATCCCCTCGGCGGCGTAGCAGGCCACACAGCCCCGGCGGAGGGCCTCCTCCAGCTGGCGCTTGCTCTCCTCCCTGCTGTCCCGGTCCAGGCCGTTCACTGCCGAAGCGAAGCCCATCAGCAGGAGGGCTCCCGCCACGGGAAGGGCCAGCAGGCGGAGCAGCCGTCCCAAAACATTCTCTTCTCTTCTCATAGGCTCACCCGATGGCGGACATGATGTGGGCCAGAGGGAGCATCACCGAGAGCAGGATGGCACCCACCAGCACGGAGCAGGCCAGGACCAGAGCGGGCTCCACCCGGCTCACCGTATCCTCCAGGGCCTCCTCCCCCTCCTGGGCCAGGTTGGCGGCGATACGCTCCATGGCGGCGTCGGTGGAGCCGCTGCGCTGGCCCAACTCCACCAGGCGGCTGTCACCGGGGGACAGGATGCCGGCCGAACGCAGGGCATCCCCCAGGGAGGCCCCGCCCTCCAACCGGGTCCGGCAGTCCCGGCACCGCCCGGCGGCGCCGGGCACATCCTCCATCAGGCTGCCGGCCAGGTCCAGGGACTCCTCTACGGGAAGGCCGCTCTGCAGTGCCATGGCCAGGGCCTGGGCCAGGCGGGCGTTGTTCATCTTGCGGGAGACCCCCTTGTCCCCCCGGCCTTTCCGCCAGAGGGCCAGGACCTTCTCCCGGACGCCGGGCGCTCCGGCGAAGAGGAGCAGGAACAGGACCGCCAGGGCCAGCACCGCCCAGAGCACGGGCATGGCCGAGCCCAGCCACCGGCCGATGGTCAGCAGCCCCCCGGCCACGCCGGTAAGCCGGCCGCCCAGGGAGGCGTAAACATCGTTGAAAATGGGAAGGACCCGCACCAGAAGCACCGCGATGACCACCAGCATGAGCACCAGCATCACCGCCGGGTAGAGCAGGGCGCTTTTCAGCCGCCGGTCCATCCGGGCCCGGCTCTCGTAGAAACGGGCCAGGGCAGAAAGGGCCTCCTCCTGCCGGCCGGAGCGCTCGCCCACCTCCACCAGGCCGCAGACGTAGGCGGGGAACGCCTCGGTCTTCCGCATGGCGGCGGACAAGCTCTCCCCCTTCTCGGTCTGGGCGGCCATGCCGGCCAAGAGCTTCCGGTCGTTTCCGCCGCTCTCCTCGGCCATGAGGGAAAGACCCTCGGACACCGTGATCCCGGCGTGGATCAGCATGGCCATCTCCTGGGCCAGCGAGGAAATCTGGATGGGGGAAAGTTTTTGTTTCATGGTCTCGCCTCACAGTCTTTCTGAATAAAGGGGCACAGTAATATAAATGGGCTTGCGGCGATACCGCAAGCCCATTTTACTCCATTTTTGACGATTCGTAAATAGTTTTAGTAGAGATATTTCTCGGTATAGTTCTTTCCGTCTCCGATATACTTCAAAATGGCCTCGCTGTTGTCGAGGGAGGAGGCGAAAGTGGGATCCATCCGCTTCCAGTCCTTGCCGTCGAAATAGATGGCGCCCTCCACCCAGCCGTCCTTCTCGCTCCACACGCTGATCCAGGCGTGGTAGGCGGTGCCGGCGAAGCCCACCACCAGCTTGCAGGGGACCCCCTGGGAGCGGAGCATGCCGGCCATCAGGGCGGCGTAGTCGAAGCAGATACCAGTTCTGGCCTCCAGCACCTCGTCCAGCACAGGCAGGTAGCCAGACTGGACCGTGGCGGCCTTCTCCTTGTCATAGGTCAGCTCGTTCACCACAAACTCGTAGATCAGCTCCACCTTTTTCAGGGCATCGGTCTCCTCCCCCACCAGCCCGGCGGCCTTGGCCAGGGTCTTCTCGGCCCCGGCGTAGTCCACGTACTGGTTGGGCCGGAGATAGGGGGCGAACTCGTCGGTCAGCTCGGCGTTGAAGGTGACCGACAGGGCGGTGGCGTACTTGGTGTTCTTGGGGTCGTCGTTCTTCTTCTGGAGGACGGACACCTTATAGTTTCCGCTGCCGTCGGACAGGGGCAGGACCTCCCACTCCCCCTGGGTCAGGTCGTACGCCTGGTAGTCTCCGCTGGGGCCAGTGACCTTGGCCTTAAGCCGACGGTCAGACTGGGCGGTAAACTTCACCATCACATAGCCGTCAGCCACATTGGAGTAGTCGATGACTGCCTTGGCGTTCTGGGCGGTCTTCTTTCCGGAGGCCTCGGGCAGGAGCAGGGTGGGCAGCACAGGCTGGCCGGCCAGGGCCACCAGCTCCCCGGCGATCTCCACTCCGCCGCTCTCCCCCGCCTTCTCCGCGGCGCACTGGGCCTGGCCGGCCAGCAGAGTGACGGCCGAAGCCAAGGCCAGCAGCAGGGAAAGGATCCTCTTTTTCATCATAAACACCTCTTGTCAGAGTTGAGAAGGGTATCTCTGTCTTTCGCAAACTCAGTATAGCACACCTCTCCGGAAAATGGAAGTACTTTTTACAAAAATATTTTCTTTTTTCAATAATTTTTGTAACTGTAACTTTTCGAAGGTCTCCGGTTACTTTTTGGTCACTTTTCTGACAAAATTTATTGCAAATATTTTTTTCTGTGTTATATTATATTGTATGGTTTGACTATATTTCTATCTTTTTGGAAAGGCGGCGCCGCGTATGGCATTGACTCATCTGGACATTCGCATGCTGGGTGAATTCTCTCTGCGCAGCGGCTCCTCTGAGATCAACGACGGAAACAACCGATCCCGGAAGATCTGGCTTCTGATGGCCTATATGATCTACTACCGCAACCGCCCGATCACCTCAGAAGAGCTCATCACCCTGCTGTGGCGGGATGAGGAGGGTAGCACCAACCCGGGCAATGCCCTGAAGACCATGTTCCATCGTCTGCGCACCTCCCTCAACGAGCTGGACCCCCACGGCGGGCGGGAGCTGATCCACCACCAGGACGGCACCTACGCCTGGAACACCGCCGTGGACATCACGCTGGACATCGACGAATTTGACCGCTTCTGCCGGGAGGCCTCCCTGGCCAAGACCCCGGAGAGGAAGCTGGAGTATTATCTCAAGGCCCTCCCCCTCTACGGCGGCGACTTTCTCAGCAAGATGTCCGCCGAGTCCTGGGTGGTCCCCATCTCGGTCTATTACCACAATCTTTACGTCCAGTCGGTGCTGGAAACCATCCCCCTTTTGGAGGAGGCCGGCCGCTGGGCGGAGTCGGTAAAGCTCTGCCGCCAGGCCATCGTCCAGGAGCCCTATATGGAGGACCTCTACCGCCATCTGATGGTGGCCCTCATCCGGCAGGACGACCTGGCCGGGGCGGTGAAGGTCTATGAGGACATGAGCGAGCTGCTCCTTACCAACTTCGGCATCATGCCCTCCGAGGAGTCCCTGAACCTATACCGCCAGGCCACCAAGACTGTGAACGAGCGCACCGTGTCCTCGGGCATCATCCTGGAGCAGCTGCGGGAGGATGTGGATCCGGGCGGCGCTCTGGTCTGTGAGTATGACCTGTTCAAGGTCCTCTACCAGTGGATCGCCCGTGCGGTGGTCCGGAACGGAGACGCGGTCCATCTGGCCCTCATCTCCATCTCGGACAGCGCCGGAAAGGAACTGCCCAGGCGGAGCCTGGACCGGGCGGTGGAGAATCTCCAGGAGCTGATCCGCTCCAGCCTGCGCCGGGGCGACGTGGTGGCCCGGTGCAGCGTGTCCCAGTTCATCCTGCTCCTCCCCCAGGCAAACTATGAGCACAGCTGCATGGTCTGTGACCGGATCCTGAAGGCTTTCTCCCGCCAGTATCCCCACTCCCCCGCCGTCCTTCACGCCTCGATCCATCCGCTGGAGCCCAAGATGTAAGGCGGCCTTTCAATATACATAAGGATGTGAACCCATTGTGACACCCCTGCGCTCCCGTCAGAAGATCCTCATTGCCGACGACTCCGAGATGAACCGGGCCATCCTGGCCGATATGCTGGGCGACGAGTATGATATCATCGAGGCCGAAAACGGCGCCCGGGCCGTCCAGATCATGCAGGAGCAGGACGAGGAGATCGCCCTGCTCCTGCTGGACATCGTCATGCCCAAGATGGACGGCTTTCAGGTGCTGGAGGAGATGAACAACAGCCGGCTCATCGAGGACCTGCCCGTCATCATCATCTCGGCCGAGACCGGCGCTACCCAGGTGGAACGGGCCTATCAGCTGGGGGCCACCGACTTCATCACCCGGCCCTTCGACGCCCTTATCGTCCACAAGCGGGTGGTAAACACCCTCCTGCTCTACGCCAACCAAAAAAAGCTGGTGGAGTTGGTGGCCGAGCAGGTCTATGACAGTGAGCTTCAACGCAACATGATGACCGACATCCTCAGCCATATCGTGGAGTTCCGGAACGGGGAGAGCGGGCTCCACATCCAGCATGTGCGCATCCTGACCCAGTTACTTCTGGAGCAATTGAACCGAAGTGGCGCCCCCCTCTTCTCTTCCAAAGATATCTCGGTCATCGGTCTGGCCTCGGCCCTCCATGATATCGGCAAGATCGCCATTCCCGAGCATATCCTCAACAAGCCCGGCAAGCTCACCGACGAGGAGTTTGCCATTATGAAGACCCACACCACTCTGGGCGCCCAGATCCTGGACAAGCTCCCCATCTACCAGGACCAGCCCCTGGTCAAGGTGGCCTATCAGATCTGCCGCTGGCACCACGAACGCTGGGACGGCCGCGGGTACCCCGACGGCCTCAGGGGGGACGAGATCCCCCTCACCGCCCAAGTGGTGGCTCTGGCCGATGTCTACGACGCCCTGACCAGTGTCCGGGTCTACAAGGGTCCCTACTCCCACGAGGAGGCCATCCGCATGATCCTGAACGGGGAATGCGGCGTCTTCTCCCCCGCCATGTACGAATGTCTCCAAGCGATCTCCCCCCGCATCCCCGCCGCCCTTCAAGGGGGCGAGGACGCCCCCAACGTCCGCCAGAGCTTTTTCGACACCACCCAGGAGCTCCTCCACCGGGAGAACCTATCGGTCTCCCGCCGGACCCTCCAGCTGGTGGAGCAGGAGCGGGTCCGCAACAGCTTCTTCGCCGAGCTCACCGACGAGATCCAGTTCGAGTTCACCATGAACCCCCTTCAGGTGACCCTGTCCCCCTTCGGGGCCCAGAAGCTGGGCTTTCCCGAGGTCATCAAGGACCCCCATCACAACCCCGGCGTTCTGGCCATGTTTCAATCCCAAATGGTCATACAGCTCTCCGACATGCTGCGCTCCACCTCCCCCGGCCAGCCGGTGATCACCTATGACTGTCTGCTGAAGGTGGGAGGCGAGGAGCGTTGGCACCGGATCGTGGCCCGGGCCACCTGGTCCTCCGACGAGCCCCCCCGCTACACCGGTGCCATCGGCAAGGCCATCGACATCCACGAGACCCACCTGCAGCTGGTGGATCTGGAGCGGCAGGCCTCCAGCGACTCCCTCACCGGGCTGCTCAACCACTCCAGCGCCCAAAAGCAGATCCGGATCCGCCTGAACGAACGGCCCCGCGGCAAATACGCCCTGGTCATCTTCGACCTGGACCTGTTCAAGCACGCCAACGACACCTATGGCCACCTCTTCGGGGACGAGCTTTTGAAGCACCTGGCCGACAAGCTCCGCAGAAGCATCCGGGGCGGCGACATCGTGGCCCGCGTAGGCGGGGACGAGTTCCTGATCTTCATGGAGTACAAGGACCCCCTGGAGCCCATCATCCGCCGTATTTTCAACTCTCTGCTGGGCAAGTTCGGGGATTTTGAGATCTCCCTCAGCATGGGCGTGGCCCAGACTGAGCTGGTGGGGCACGATTATAACGACCTGTTCCGGGCCGCCGACAGCGCTCTTTACACCATCAAACGGGGCCAGCGTGGCAAAGGCGGCCGGTATGTCTTCTACGACGGGACCATGACCAAGGAGACCGACGCTTCCGCCATCTCCGACATTGACAGCAGAAGCGGCGGAGCCGCTGAGGAGGAGGAAAATCATGACGCTGAAGGAATGTTTTGAGGCTCTGGGTGGGAACTACGACGAGGTGCTGGGCCGGCTGCGCAGCGAGCGGTTGATCCAGAAGTTCACCCTGAAATTCCTGGAGGACGGCAGCTACGACCTGCTCTGCCGCTCTATGGAGAGCGGCGACTACGCCGAGGCCTTCCGGACCGCCCACACCCTGAAGGGGGTCTGCCAGAACCTGTCCTTCACCCGGCTCTACTCCTCCAGTGCCCAGCTCTGCGAGGCGCTGCGGAACGGCTTCACCCCCGAGGCCCCCGGGCTTTTCGATCTCACCACCCAGGATTACGCCTTGACCGTCGCCGCGATCCGGGACTTCCAGGCCTCCATCCCCCAGTGAACCGGAGACCTCACCATAGTTTCAGAAGGATGAGACGCCTATGAAAGTTTTCAAAAACAGAATCACCCGTTTCCTGTCCACAAGCCTTGTGGCCGTGGTCCTTCTGTGTGTCTGTGTCTTCTCTTTCCTCGCCTTTCACATGAATCAGGAAAGCACCCAGACCATCAATCAGGTAGGGACCCTCTACATGTCCAACATGAGCCAGCAGATCTCCATGCACTTTGCCACAACCATCTCCCTTCGGCTGGACCAGCTGGACGCCCTTGTCACCTCCATCCCCCCCGACAGCGGCCGGGCGCCGAATGAACTGTATGATGAGCTGAGCTACCAGGCCAACATCCGGAATTTCAGCTACCTGGGCCTCTACTCCACCGACGGCACCCTTGAGATGCTCTACGGCGAGCAGCTGGAGGTCACCGACCCGGAACCCTTTCTGGCCTCCCTGAACAAGGGGGAGAAAAAGGTGGCCATCGGCACCAACGCCGACGGGGAGAAAGTGATCCTTCTGGGGGTCTCCACCACCTACCCCATGGCGGACGGAACAGTATGCGTCGCCCTTGTGGCCGGTCTGCCCACCTCCTACATCAGCGAGACCCTGTCCCTGGAGGAGGACGACGACCAGGTCTACTCCTTCATCATCCGCCGGGACGGCACCTTCGTCATCCGCAGCGCCGACGCCTACCGTAACAGCTATTTCGAGCGGGTCCGGATGCTCTACGACGACGTGGGCGGAATGACCCCCGAGGAGTATCTCATCGAGTTCCAATCCGCCATGAACGACCGCCGGGATTACTCCGCCGAATGTGTCATCGGCGGAGACCGGAGACACATCTATCTCACCGACCTACCCTACTCTGAGTGGTATCTCCTTACCACCATGCCCTACTCCACCATGAACTCCATCGTCAGCGGCCTGAGTCTGCAGTGGGGACATACCGCCCTTCTGGGGGGCACCGTACTGCTGGCCGCCCTGCTCTTTGTCTTCGCCCAGTACTTCAAGCTGACCCGCCAGCAGATGCAGGAACTGGATCAGGCCCGCCAAGACGCCGAGGCAGCCACCAAGGCCAAGAGCGAGTTCCTCTCCAACATGTCCCACGACATCCGTACCCCCATGAACGCCATCGTGGGCATGACGGCCATCGCCACCACCAACATCGACGATAAGGAGCAGGTCCAGAACTGCCTGAAAAAGATCACCCTCTCCTCCAAGCACCTGCTGGGGCTCATCAACGACGTGCTGGACATGTCCAAGATCGAGAGCGGCAAGATGACACTGAGCATGGAGATGGTCTCCCTGCGGGAGGTCTTCGACAGCATCGTCAGCATCGTCCAGCCCCAGATCCACACCAAGAACCAGCAGTTCAACGTGTCCATCCACGACATCTCGGCCGAGAACGTCTACTGCGACAGTGTCCGGCTCAATCAGATCCTCCTCAACTTCCTCTCCAACGCCATCAAGTTTACCCCGGACGGTGGAAGCATCACCCTCTCCCTCTATGAAGAACCCTCCACGCTGGGGGAGAACTACATTCGCGCCCACATCCGGGTCAAGGACACCGGCATCGGCATGACCCCCGAGTTCCAGGCCAAGATCTTCGACTCCTTCACCCGGGAGGACTCTGCCCGGGTCCACAAAACCGAGGGCACCGGCCTGGGTATGGCCATCACCAAGTACATCGTGGACGCCATGGGGGGCGCCATTGAAGTGAACAGCGAACTGGGCAAGGGCTCTGAGTTCCATGTGACCCTGGACCTGGAACGGGCCGACACGCCCGAGTCCGACATGATCCTCCCCGACTGGAACATGCTGGTGGTGGACGACGATCGGCAGCTCTGCGAGAGCGCCGTGACCTCCCTCCAGTCCATCGGGGTCAAGGCCGACTGGGCCCTGGACGGTGAGAGTGCCGTGGAGATGGCGGAGAAGCGCCACCAGGCCCGCGACGATTACCAGATCATCCTGCTGGACTGGAAGCTGCCCGGCATCGACGGCATCGAGACCGCCCGACGTATCTGCAAGCGCCTGGGGGAGAACGTACCCATCATGCTCATCTCGGCCTACGACTGGAGCGAGATCGAGCAGGAGGCCCGCTCGGCCGGCATCACCGGCTTCATCTCCAAGCCCCTGTTCAAATCCACCCTCTACCACGGCCTGAAGCAGTTTGTCAAGACCGATACGGACGCCCCCGACGTGGAGGCAGCCGACTCCTACGAGCAGCTCAATGGCCGCCGGATCCTCCTGGCCGAGGACAACGACCTGAACTGGGAGATCGCCAGCGAGCTGCTCACCTCCGAGCTGGGCCTGGAGCTGGACTGGGCCGAGAATGGCCAAATCTGTCTGGACAAGTTCCGGCAGGCTCCGGCGGGCTACTACGACGCCATCCTCATGGACATCCGGATGCCGGTGATGACCGGCTACCAGGCCACCGAGGCCATCCGGGCCCTGGACCGGGAGGACGCCAAATCCATCCCCATCATTGCCATGACGGCCGACGCTTTTGCCGAGGACGTGAAAAAATGTCTGGCTTGCGGCATGAACGCCCATATCCCCAAACCCATCGACGTGCGGGAGGTGGCCCGGCTGTTGGAGAAGTTCGTGAACCCCTCCTCCCTTTGAGCCATTGTAAAGTGCCCCCGGAAGCGGACAGAACGGTCCGTTTCCGGGGGCATTTTTCCTTCCATGACAAAAGGGGCGGCCACCGCCGCCCCTCCCCTGTTTTCTGTAAAGATCATAGCACAAATTCCCCCCCATTTCAAGGCTTGTTCTTTTCTCCCTCCTCTGCTACCATAAAAGTAGCTTAAAATAGGAGGCAGATAGCATGAAGCTCTATCACGGCAGCTCCACCGGCGGCATCACGGTCCTGGACCCCCGTTTCTCCGACCCCAAGGACCCCCACATCTACCTGACCGACAACCCCGCCCTGGCCGTCATCTATTCCCACAGCCCGGTGGAGGGGGGGTACTTCCCCTACTTCTTTGACAAGGAAGGCCGGCTTTGCTACGAGGAGTACTTCCCCAACGCCCTGGACCTCTACAAGGGCTTCGGGGGCTATGTCTACACCGCCGAGGCCGACTGTCTGCCTCAGCGGGAGAAAATGCCCTGGGCCTACAAGAGCGCTTCCCCCATCCCGGTCACCGGCTGCCGCCACATCCCCGACCTCTATGCCGAGCTGCTGACACTGGAGGCGGCGGGAGACCTCAAGATCATCCGGTTTGGAGACCTGACCGAGCGAAAGCTCCAGGGCATTTACGGGATGCTTCGGCGGAGCGCACAGGAGGAAAAACTGAAAGATCATCCTGAGCTTCCCTACGCCCAATTTTATCAGGCCCACTTCCCCTTTCTTCTGTAAGCAAAAGGAGCCGGCCTTTTTGGGCCGTCTTTTTCGTTGTCAGCCCTTGCATTTGGGCGCTTTTTCCTATATAATTGGGTTCACCTGCGAATAGTTTACCTCAGAGGAAGTGCATCAGCGATGAAATATGATTTTGCGTCCATCGAGCCCAAGTGGCAAAAACGCTGGGAGGAGGCCAAGGTCTACGCGGCCCAGGACCACAGCGATAAGCCCAAGTTTTACGGCCTCATCGAGTTCCCTTATCCCTCGGGCCAGGGGCTCCATGTGGGCCATCCCCGGCCCTACACCGCCATGGACATCGTGGCCCGGAAAAAACGGATGGACGGTTACAACGTGCTGTTTCCCATGGGCTTTGACGCCTTCGGCCTGCCCACCGAGAACTACGCCATCAAAAACCATATCCACCCCGCCGTGGTCACCAGGCAGAACATCGCCCACTTCACCGAGCAGCTCAAAAAGATCGGCTACTCCTTCGACTGGGACCGGGTGGTGGATACCACCGACCCCAGCTACTACAAGTGGACCCAGTGGATCTTCCTCCAACTCTATAAAAAGGGCCTGGCCTACAAGGCCACCATGCCGGTGAACTGGTGTACCTCCTGCAAGTGCGTGCTGGCCAATGAGGAGGTGGTAGAGGGCGTCTGCGAACGCTGCGGCTCCCCCGTCATCCGCAAGGAAAAGAGCCAGTGGATGCTGAAGATCACCGAGTACGCCCAGCGGCTCATCGACGACCTGGATGGCCTGGACTTCATCGAACGGGTCAAGGTCCAGCAGAAGAACTGGATCGGCCGCTCCACCGGCGCCGAGGTCACCTTCAAGGCCACCACCGGGGAGGACATCATCGTCTTCACCACCCGGCCCGACACCCTTTTTGGCGCCACCTACATGGTCCTCTCCCCCGAGCACGAGCTGGTGAAAAACTGGCTGGAGAGCGGCAAGCTCGCCAACGCCGACGAGGTGAAGGCTTATCAGAAGGCGGCCGCCTCCAAGTCCGACATGGAGCGCACCGAGCTCAATAAGGAGAAAACCGGCGTCAAGCTGGACGGCGTCCGGGGTGTCAACCCGGTGAGCGGGAGGGAGATCCCCATCTTCATCTCGGACTACGTCCTCTCCACCTACGGCACCGGTGCCATCATGGCCGTCCCCGCCCACGACGACCGGGACTGGGAATTTGCCAAAAAGTTTGGCTGTGAGATCATCGAGGTGGTCTCCGGCGGCGAGGACGTTCAGAAGGCCGCCTTTACCGCCAAGGACGACACCGGCATCCTCTGCAACTCTGACTTCCTCAACGGTCTCACTGTCAAGGATGCCATCCCGGCCATCACCAAGTGGCTGGAGGAGAAGGGCATCGGCGTCCACAAGGTCAACTACAAGCTCCGGGACTGGGTCTTCTCCCGTCAGCGCTACTGGGGCGAGCCCATCCCCATGGTCTGGTGCGACAAGTGCGGCTGGCAGCCCCTCCCCGAGGATCAGCTTCCCCTGCTCCTCCCCGAGGTGGAGTCCTACGAGCCCACCGACGACGGGGAGAGTCCCCTCTCCAAGATGACCGACTGGGTGTCCACCACCTGCCCCTGCTGCGGCGGACACGCCCGGCGGGAGACAGACACCATGCCCCAGTGGGCCGGCTCCTCCTGGTACTTCCTGCGTTATATGGATCCCCACAACCCCAACGCCATCGCCTCCAAAGAAGCTCTTGAGTACTGGTCCCCGGTGGACTGGTACAACGGCGGCATGGAGCACACCACCCTCCACCTGCTGTACTCCCGCTTCTGGCACAAGTTCCTCTACGACATCGGGGTAGTCCCCACCAAGGAGCCCTACGCCAAGCGGACTTCTCACGGCATGATCCTGGGCGAGGGCGGCGAGAAGATGAGCAAGAGCCGGGGCAACGTGGTCAACCCTGACGACATCATCAAGGCCTACGGTGCCGACACCCTGCGGCTTTATATCATGTTCATCGGCGACTTTGAGCAGGCCGCCACCTGGTCGGACAACGCGGTGAAGGGCTGCAAGCGGTTCCTGGACAAGGTGTGGAACCTCTCTGAGAGCTGCACCGACAGCCTTGACTATACAAAAGAGAACGAGGCGGGCATCCACAAGTGCGTCAAGAAGGTGGCCGACGACATTGAAGCCATGAAGTTCAACACCGCCATTGCCGCCATGATGACTCTGGTGGGAGATTTCCAGAAGAACGGCTGCTCCAAGGGGGACATGAAAGCCCTCATCACCATGCTCTCCCCCTTCGCCCCCCACATTGCCGAGGAGCTGTGGGAAAACCTGGGCTTTGCCGCCCAGAGTAATACCATGGTTTGTCAGCAGCCCTGGCCGGAGTATGACGAAAGCAAGACTGTGGCCAGTACCGTCACCATCGCCATCCAGGTAGCCGGCAAGCTCCGGGGCACCGTGGAGGTGCCCGCGGGCAGCGGCAATGAGGTCATTGAGGCCGCCGCCAAGGAGGTCCCCACCGTGGCCAAGTTCCTGAATGGGCTGGAGATCGTCAAGGTCATCCACGTCCCCGGCAAGCTGGTGAACTTCATCGGCAAACCCAAAGCCTGACAGATACCGCTTTTCCCGTCATGACAAGGACGTCCCCGGAGCACCTCTCCGGGGACGTCCTTGTTTTCAGCGGACTTGGGGCACTCTTTCCCGCAGCTTGCCGTTTTCCATGTCCAAGATCCGGTCATACCGCTCCATCAGGCCGTCCCTGATACGGTGGGTAATGGTCAGCAGGGTCAGCTCCTCCATATCCAAAAGCTCCCCCTCGATCTCGTTGGCACACGCCACATCGATGGCCGAGACCCCCTCGTCCAGGATCAGCAGATCGACCCCCCGGATCAAAGCCCGGGCCAGCGCGATCCGCTGCCGCTGTCCCCCCGAGAGATGGGCCCCGTTCTCTCCGCAGCTCCCCTCCAAGCCGCCCTCAATGGCAGGGAGGAATCGGTCCACCCCCGAGAGCCTCAGCGCCCGCTGAAGCGCCTCCTCGGAGAATTCCTCCCCTAAACAGATGTTGAAGCGGAGGGTATCGTTGAACAGAAAGGTGTCCTGATGAATGACGGTGACCACATCCCGAAGCTTTCTGTTGTCCACGTCATGAAGCTCCTTTCCGTCGTAACAGATGGAGCCGGTATAGCCCGCGTAATTGCCGCTGAGCAGCTTGATGAGGGTGGATTTCCCACAGCCGCTGGGTCCGATCAGCACCAGCTTCTCATTTTTTCGTAGGGTCAGATCCAGATGCTCCAGCACCGGCACATCCTCCGTATAACGAAAAGAGAGATCCCTGACTTGGAGCCGGTCCGCAAAGCTCGCCTCTTCCCGGCCGGCAAACTCCCTCCCAGTCCCATCGATCATACCAAGCACCAGCTGAATGTTCTTTTTCTGGCTCATCAAAAGGGGAAGCATCTGAGCATATAGGGTCAGTCCGGTGCTGAAGTAACCGAAGAGCGAGGCGAACATCACAAGAGTCCCCACCGAGATCTCTCCCCGGGCCGCCATGGTACCCGCGATCAGGAAGTTGACAAACCAAGCAGCCCGGTCCATGACCTGTCCCACATTTTCCAGCTCCGATGTGGTGACCCCCATCCTACAGTCGGTCTCCGACACATGGGCGCTGGCCTCCACAAAGCGTTCCCGGAGCCGGGGCAGCACCCCGAAGGAGGAAATGACCTCGTGGCCGTTCAGGGCCTCCTTCAGCTGCACGCTCATGGCAGCGTTTTTTGCCACCTTGATCATAAGGAGCTCCTGCAATTTTTTGTTGAACCGCAGGGGCAAGACCATGGAGAGCAGGCCGCAGAGCACCGATGCCCCCGCCAGCACAGGGCTGTAATAAACCATAATGCTCAGCACGGCCAGTGCAGAAACGCCGTAGCAGACCAGATGGAAGACCGGCGTGCTCAGGTTCCCTGCCAGAGAGGAAGCGTTACTGGTCACAAAGGACATATATTCCGCCGTGTCCCTCTCCTCAAACTGAACAAGATCCCGGCCCATAATGCCGTCGTACAGGTCATTTCGCAAGGCTTCGGCAAATTTTGCCTCAAAGCACTTCCGGGCCACACCACTGAAAAAGTAGCTGAGGGCCACACCCAGGACCACCGCCCCCGCCATCCACAGGGCACCGTGGAACCCCTCCATATCCCCGGATATGACCATGTCGATCATCCTCTGCTCCATGATGGCGGAAAAGGGGGCAAGCAGTTGGGTGGCAATGCCGAAGATGAGCGCGGCGGCCACCCACCCAATGTGTCGTTTGTAATATCGCAGCATGGCTCACTCCTCCTTCTCGTTCGTGCCCTCTGTCCCTTCATGTTCTCTTTTGTCGGAAATGAGCCGTATGCCTGTTTGCGGCTCCGTCATAAGCCGGGCCGAGACCAGAAGGGGCACGGCAGTCCCGGTAAGATTGACTTTATACGCCCTGACGCTCCCCCTCTCGGTCTCCAGTGACAGCTCCTCGGTGAGCCGGAGCTGGGTGAATTTCGTCAGGATCCCTTCGGTCTCCTCTTGGTCCATCTGAAGCAGCATCGCCAAGGCCCCGGCGGTGTGGTACTTGGGCGGCTCTCGGTAGAGCGTCACCAGCAGGGCCAACGCATGTGGGTCAGACAGGGCGGCAAACAGCCGGCAAATGCTCTCGTCACAGGAGAGCAGGCCCTCCATTCCACCCGCCCGGTTATGAATGACAGTCAAAAAGGAGCGCTCCCCCGCGGAAACGGCGGTTATCAGGCCGTCTTTAGAAATGTATGTCTCCTCCGCGTCGTGGCGCTCCACATCCACGACCCCGGTAGCCTTCCCCATACAGCCGGATATCATGGCCCTCCGCGTCAGGGCGATCACTTCTCCCCACCGCTTCTTCTCAGTAAGGGAGGCGATATAGCCTCCCACCGCCTCCGCCATATCCTCCCTCTTAACTTCAGTCCTGCCGAACAGGGCGTCCACCGTCACCCCCAGCACATCCGAAAGGGTCGGAAGCAAGGAGATATCCGGCGTGCCCCCGCTTTCCCACTGGGACACAGCCGAGCTGCTGACTCCGATCCTTTCCCCCAGCTCCCGCTGGGTAAAGCCCCTCTCCTTTCTGAACTTCAAGATCTGTTCGCCTACAATGGAATAGCTCATGTTACGTCCTCCCGACTCGAGTACTGCTTGAATCATACCACAAGCATCGCTTAACTTCAATGGGCGCTTCCTTTCTTAGAATTAAGCATTACTTAACTCCATAAGCATGGGATGCCTTTCGCTGTCTGGGCTCCCAGCAAGGCCGGGGCCGGCCTTTTCCGGGAAAAACTGAGGGTCGGAAAAATGCTCCTTGACATTCCCGCGTAAATCACGTATAATACCACTGTTAAAGCCATAGCTATGTGGCCCTTTTGCGGCGGTCACAGCGCCGCCGTTTCGGAGGGAGGGGAAATATAATGTCGGAGATCCATGTGAAAGAGGGCGAGTCCCTGGAGAACGCGCTCAAGCGCTTCAAGCGCAGCTGTGCCAAGTCCGGGGTCCTGGCCGAGGTTCGTAAGCGCGAGCACTACGAGAGCCCCAGCGTCAAGCGTCGCAAGAAGTCTGAGGCTGCCCGCCGGAACCGCAAAAAGTTCTATTGATAAAAAAAGTCCTCTGCCATCTGGCAGAGGACTTTTTTTATTTCTCCCGTTCGGCCTTCTCCATAGCCGTCTTGACGGGCTGGGCAGGCAGCCTGATGTTGTTGCGCCGGAGAATGTCCTGGATCTCTCCCCGGGTGCGAAGGATCTCTAAGCGCAGCTCCTGGGCCGACATCCGCAGGCCGTGGCCCAGGATGGTATACTGCTCGGCTGCGTCCGAGGTGGCCACCCGCACCCGCTTTCCCTCCCTGGCCAGGGCGTAGCATTCCCGCTCGATCCAGCTGTCGGCGGTCTCTCCCGCCTTGGTGTAGACCACCTGGATCCCGTGATGCTCCTCCCGCCTCTCCGCCCCGCCGGGAACCTTATAGGCGTCAAAGACCAGGATGATCCGGTTCTTCCGGTAGCCCCGGTAGTCCCCCAAAATGTCCGTGAGCAGCTTTCTGGCGTCATCCAGACTCTCCCCCGCCGCCTTTTTCAGCTCCTCCCAGGCGAAGATCATGTTGTACCCGTCCACCAGGAGCCACTCCTCCTCCGGTTTGACCCCGGAGAGCTCCACCTTCCCCTCGGCCATGGCCTTCCGGGCCGGAGCTTTCGGCGTCTCCTGAAAGGCCCTGGGCTTCACCGGGCCGTAGGTCCGCTCAAAGATCCCCATCAACTCCCTGTCGGCCTCCAGACTTCCCCCGGAGCGGCCCAAGCTGCCCCCCGCCACTCTCACCGGGGCCGAACCCCCTCCGGGTGTCCGGGTATCCAGCATGGGCAGATGGGCATGCCTGGGTACCTCCCGCCAGGAAACCTCGTGCCCCGCCCCGTGGAAGCAGAACACCGAGCCCGCCGGGTTGGCCGTGTCCCGCTCCGGGTCGTAGCCCAGAGCCTCCACCACCGCCTCCTGATCAGCGCAGGGCCGGTAGCCCCCGCTCTCCCAGGTCAGTCGGCCGTGGCCCCGGCTGTAGGCCGCCACCTCTTTTGCGTAGTCCCGCAGACCCGCCACCGGAGCCGAGCCAATGAGAAGGACCTCCTCCCCGACGGTCTGGGGCAGCTCACATTCTCCCCCCATGCGCTGAATATCACTGATAGCCCGCCCCACCAGGGTGCCGGGCAGCTCCAGACGGAAGGCATACCATGGCTCCAGCAGCACGCCTTTGGCCCCCATCAGTCCCTGGCGCACCGCCCGGTAGGTGGCCTGGCGGAAATCGCCCCCCTCGGTGTGTTTCTCATGGGCCCGCCCGGTGAGCAGGGTGATGCGCACGTCGGTGAGGGGGGAGCCAGTCAGTACCCCCGGATGGACCCGCTCGGCCAGATGGGTCAAAATGAGCCGCTGCCAGTTCCCGGCGAGCACATCCTCCGGACAGGCCGTGTCCAGCTCCACCCCGCTGCCCCGCGGCAGGGGCTCCAGCAGCAGATGGACCTCGGCGTAGTGGCGCAGGGGCTCGAAGTGGCCCACCCCCTCCGCCTTTCCCGCGATGGTCTCCTTGTAAAGGATCTCCCCCGGCCCGAAGTCCACTTCCCAGCCGAACCGGTCCCGGATGAGCCGCTGGAGGATCTCAGCCTGGACAGCCCCCATGAGCCGGACCTTCATCCTCCCCAGGCCCTCGTTCCACTCCAGATAAAGCTGGGGGTCCTCCTCCCCCAGCTCCTTCAGCCTGGGGAAGGCCGTGTGGGGGTCCACCCCCTCAGGCAAAATCAGATCGTAAGACAGAGGCGGCTCCAGGCTCACCGGGACCCGGGCCGCCTCAGCCCCCAGGGGCTGGCCCGGATAGGTGCCGGAAAGCCCAGTGACGGCGCACACCGTCCCCGTCCCGGCCTCCTGGCAGGTGGTGAACCGGGCGCCTGAATAGAGCCGGATCTGATCCACCTTCTCCCCGCCCACCGTGTCCTTCACCCGGAGCGTCCCTCCGGTGATCTTCAGGTGGGTGAGCCGGGTCCCCCCGTCCCGGGTGATCTTAAAGACCCGGGCGGCAAATTTCCCGCCCCGTGGGGGCCGTGGGGCGAACCGGGACAGGTCCTCCAAAAGCCCCTCCACCCCCTCCAGCTTCAATGCCGAACCAAACAGGCAGGGAAAGAGCTTCCTCTCCCCGATGAGCCGCCGCAGGGTCTCCTCCGAAAGGCCTTCGGTCTCCAGATACTCGCCCAGGGCCTCCTCGTCCCCCAAAGCGGCCTCCTCCCAGAAGCCGGGGGTCCCCAGGCCCTCCCAGTCCACACAGCCCTCCCCCAGCCGGGCTTTCAGGCTCTCCATCAGCCCGGACCGGTCGGTCCCAGGCTGGTCCATCTTGTTGAGGAAGAGGAACACGGGCACCCCGGCGCGCTCCAGCAGCTTCCACAGGGTCAATGTATGGCCCTGAATGCCGTCGGGGGCCGACACCACCAGGATGGCGCAGTCCAGCACCCCCAGCACTCGCTGAGCCTCGGCGGCCAGGTCGGCATGACCCGGCGTGTCCAGCAGGGTGATCTCCAGCTCCCCCGTGTTCAGCAATGCCTGCTTGGAAAAGATGGTGATCCCCCGCTCCCGCTCCTGAACATCGGTGTCCAGAAACGCGTTCCGGTGGTCCACCCGCCCCATCTTCCGCACTGCCCCCGCGGTGTAGAGCAAAGCCTCGCTGAGTGTGGTCTTTCCCGCGTCCACATGAGCCAGGATCCCCACCGTGAGCTTGTCCATCCGAAACGCCTCCCTTCCGCCATGATTTTTTCCATTTTACCATACCAAAGCCCAAAAGAAAAGGGGGGCAAAGCCCCCCTATCTCCGCTCCAGAACCTGGTCCAGCGCGTCCCCCAGCTCCCCGTAGGGCAGAAAGGCGGTGCGGACCCCCACCTCCCGTGCCACCCGCAGCTTCTGCCGCAGGCTCCCGGCATCGTCAAAGAGGACGAAATGCCCCTCATTTCCAGCCATGTAGGTAAAGTAGTGGGCGCAGAGCTCCGGGGAGAAAAACACGCTCCCCCCCTTCTCCTCCCGCAGCCGCTCCAGATCCTCCCGGCTCAGGGGGGTACCCCGCCCGGTGGAGGAGGGCAGCGGGAAATCCTCAGCCACCCGCTCCACCCAGACGCAGATCCGGCTGAACCCGAACCGACTCCCCGCCTCCTCCAGCCGCCCCCGGAGGGAGCCCCCCGACAGGGCGGTGGAAATCACCGCCTGGGCGCTGCAGCCCCCGGCATAGCCCTCGGTCACATAGCACCCCAGCCCCTTATCCCGGCACTGCTGACTCAAACGCTGACAGACCTGGACCAGGGCCGGCTGGGGCCTTCCCCGGAAGCGGCAGAACACCCCGGAGAACCGCCGGACCCCACACTCCCGCAGCACCTCGCCGCAGAAAGGCTCGGCCTCCCCCTCCCCGGCAAACCCGGCGTCCTCAATGACCATCAGCCCCCCCTGAGGGGCCACCGGGGAGTTGGCCCGGAAGAGGTGGAGCCCCCCGCCCACCCGGTAGGCCAGATGGGCCAGGGGCAGCCCCCACCGCCCCCCGGCGGTCATTTCCCCCGGCGCCACCGCCAAAAATCGCTTTTCTCCCTGTTCCACGCAGATTTCCCCCTTGTCCATCGCCATGATTCTGTGCTATAATTCTATGTTAGCAAGAAGGAAAAAAGACACCGGGGAGGTGAAGCGGATGTCTCTGGTCCCGACCCACATGGTGGAGAGTGTCTATTGGTTGATCCCTGAACGCCTGAAAGACCACGGCGTCCGCCTGGTGCTGGCCGATCTGGACAACACCCTGACTCCCTACGAGGAGGCCCTCCCCTCCTCCGCCCTCCGGGCCTGGAAGGAGGAACTGGAACAAAACGGCGTCACCCTTTTCGTGGTCTCCAATTCCCGGAAAAGCCGCCGCTGCCCCGACTTCTGCGAAGCCCTGGGCGTCTCCTATGTCCGCCATGCCGGCAAGCCGGGGACCCGCGGTTTCCGGGAAGCCCTGGCCAAAACCGGTGTCCCCGCCGAAAGCGCCCTCATGGTGGGAGACCAGATCTTCACTGACATCTGGGGGGCCAACCGGGCGGGTATCACCAGCGTCCTGGTCAAGCCCATCTCCTGGGGCAAAAACCCCTTCCGCCGGGTCCGCTACGCCATCGAGACACCGTTTCGGCTCTTAAGTATGCACAGGTCCTTCCCATATGGGCCGTAGGGCGCGGTTTCCCAGACGCGCCGCCCATCATTTTGTTTCTCACCTTCAAAGGAGGTCCTTCCATGCCCGCCAAATTCGGTCCCGCGGGAAATCCCGAAAATTTCCCCTACAAATCCTCGGTCGACGCCCCCAAATGGCTGGCCTCTCTGGGCCTGGACTGCTACGAGTACCAGTGCGGCAAGGGGGTGAACGTGGGAGAGGCCACCGCCCGAAAGCTGGGGGAGGCCGCCCATGAGGCGGGGATCTCCCTCTCCCTCCACGCCCCCTACTTTATCAACCTGGCCAACCCCGACCCGGAAGCCCTCCGCAAGACCATCGGCTATATCCTGGACTCCTGCCGGGCCGCCGATTGGATGGGGGTTACCCGCATCGTGGTCCACACCGGAGCATTGATGAAACGCACCCGCCGGGAGGCCCTGGACATCGCCCTCCGCTCCATGAAAGAGGTTTTGAAGGCTTGGGAAGGCGAAGGCTTCGCCCACATCGCCCTCTGCCCCGAGACCATGGGCAAGATCGGCCAGCTCGGCGACCTGACCGAGGTCCTGGAGCTCTGCCAACTGGACGACCGCCTCATCCCCTGTGTGGACTTCGGCCACCTCTACGCCCGCACCCTGGGCGAGCTTACCGGGCCGGATGCCTGCAAGGCCATGCTGGACCAGATGGAGACCGCCCTCGGCCCCGACCGGGTCTCTTCCTTCCACAGCCACTTCTCCCAGATCGAGTTCACCCCAAATGGCGGCGAAAAGTGCCACCGCACCTTCGCCGACAACGGCGGCTACGGCCCCGACCCGGCCCCTTTGATGGCCGAGGTGGCCCGCCGGGGGTGGAGCCCAACCTTCATCTGCGAATCCGCCGGCACCCAGGCTGAGGACGCCCTCACTATGAAGAAGCTGTACGCCGACTGTTTATAAACTATTTCCACATATCAGAAAGGAAGTCATCCCATGAATCATCTCTCTCAGATCGCCGCCAAGCTCCCCGACTACCGCATCGACGCCATGCTGGTCTCCTCCGCCCCCAGCGAGTTCTACGCCGTAGGCCTCCACGGGGAGGGCTACGCCGTAGTCACCCCCGGCGGCACCCGCTACATCACCGACTCCCGGTATACCGAGGCCGCTCAGGAGGCTGTCGGCCCCCACGCCGAGGTCTGCATCGTGGGCGAGAAGGGCTATTTCACCTTCATCAACGAGTTCCTGGCCCAGCATAACGTGAAGAAGCTGGGCATCGAGGACAACTACATGTCCCTGGGCCAGTACAACACCCTGAAGGAGAAGCTGAACGCCGAACTCTGCTACGCTGGGAGCCTGATCACCGGACTGCGGGCCTCCAAGGACGAGGAGGAATTCGGGCGCATGGTGGAAGCCCAGCGCATCACCGACGAAGCCTTCACCGCCATCTGCCAGTATATCCAGCCCGGCATGACCGAGGCCGAGATCGCCGCCCGCCTGGTCTACGAGATGCTCCGCCGGGGTGCCCAGGAGGTCTCCTTCGACCCCATCGTGGCCTCCGGCCCCAACGGCTCCCGGCCCCACGCCGTCCCCGGCCCCCGGAAAGTCCAAAAGGGCGAGTTCATCACCATGGACTTCGGCTGCAAGTACCAGGGCTACTGCTCCGACATGACCCGCACCGTGGCCCTGGGCGAGATCGACGATGATAAGCGCAAGGTCTACGAGACCGTTCTCAAGGCCCAGCTGGCCGGTATCGCCGCCTCCCGGGCCGGGATCCCCGGCAAGGACATTGACGGCGCCGCCCGGAAGATCATCGCCGACGCGGGCTACGGCCGCTTCTTCAGCCACAGCTACGGCCACAGCGTGGGCATCGAGATCCACGAGGCCCCCAACGCCAACTCCCGCAATGAGCAGCCCATGCCCGTGGGGGCCATGGTGTCCGCCGAGCCGGGCATCTACATTCCCGGCCAATTCGGCGTCCGCATCGAGGACGTGGTTCGCATGGACGAAGGCGGCTGCACCGACATCACCCACTCCCCCAAGGAGCTCATCATACTGTAAAAGGTCCCCGCAGCGCAGAAAGCCGTAGGGGCCGGTGTCCTCACCGGCCAGCCCGCCGCGGGACCACACACGGGCCGATGGGAACATCGGTCCCTACATGAAGGAGACTTATCATGGTCATCGAAATCGTCCAAAGAGAGATCGCCACCCGGAACGTGGGCTACATCATCCTCCGGGACTGCCCTGAGGATCGCCTGGCCGAGGGCCTGAATAAGGGCATGGAGAAGCTGAAAAAAGCCGGGGCCCAGACCGTCCTGGCCACCTCCCTCCCCGAGGGGGAGCCCCTGAACCCCGGCCCCGTGGGGGTGTGGCGGCTCACCCACGCCCACGACATCATACGGCTGGAAAAGCCCCTCACCGACCGTCCCAAGCCCGAACTCAAGCTGACCCTCCGCCCCCTGAAGCGGGCCGCCGACGACAAGCTCTACCTGGAGCTGGTCAACCGGGCCTTCCAGAATGTCCCCAACGCCGCCACCCAGCGGAGCGCCGACCTGCGCCGGCAGAATCACCGCTACTCCCTGGCCTACCGGGGGGACCAGCTGGTGGGCGCCTGCGAGCTGGACCTGAGCGAGAAGGTCCCCGAGCTGTGCTCCATCGCCATCCTCCCCGAGCTCCAGCGCCAGGGCCTGGGCCGCTCCCTCCTCCGCACCGCTCTGGAGACCCTGGGCGGCAAGCCCCCCGCCTGCTTCCTCACCGTCTCCACCGGGAACCTCCCCGCCGTGTCCCTCTACGAAAGCGAGGGCTTCGCCCCGACCGGGGTGGTCTCCTCCTGGTATCAGGTGGTATGACCTTCCCCCCATCCTTTTTCGCCCCCATCCCAGCCCCGCCCGCCGAGGACTGGTCCTCGGTGCCTCCCCCCGCAGACTGCGGGGAGGGTCTTGCCGACCCCACCGTTCTCTCCGGGCGGATCTCCTATGACGGAGCCTATCTCCGCCAAGGCCTTCCCGGTGCTTTGGAGCAATGCCTTCTCCGGCAGACCGTGGCCCGCAAGCTGGCCCAGGCGGCGGACCGCCTGCCCGGTGGCTATTCCCTCCTGATTTTTGACGCTCTCCGCCCCCTCAGTGTCCAGCGGGGCATCTATAACAATTTCAGGGCCCAATTCCTCCAGGAACGGCCCGACATCTCCGAGCCTGAGCTCTCCGCCCTCCTGGACGACTTTGTAGCCAAACCGGTCCGCCGTCCCCACCGCCCCGCCCCTCACGCCACCGGCGGTGCGGTGGACCTGACCCTCTGCAGGGACGGCTTCCCCCTGGACATGGGCACCGGCTTTGACGACCTGACCGACCTGGCACACACCGACGCCCTGGAAAGGTCCTGTCCCCCCGGCCGGGAGCAGGCCCGGAACAACCGGCGGATCCTCTACCACCTGATGACCTCGGTGGGCTTCGTGAACTACCCCTGCGAATGGTGGCACTACGCTTACGGCGAGCGTCAGTGGGCCGTCCGCACCGGAAAGCCCCCCTTCTACGGCTTCCTGGACCTGTGCGACAACTGACCACGCAAAAAGGGAGCGGACAGATGTCCGCTCCCTCTCTTTTTACCCTCTGTTCCGCTCTCCCCATTCGCACATCCCGTCCAGAATGGGCATCAGGGACCTCCCCCGCTCGGTCAGACTGTATTCCACCTTCGGGGGCACCTGGGGATACTCCTCCCGGTGGACCAGCCCGTCACCCTCCAGCTCCTTCAATGTGACGCTGAGGGTCTTGAATGACACCCCACCGATATACCTCTTCATCTCGTTGAACCGGACCACGCCAAACTCGGCCAGGGTATAGAGCACCGTCATCTTATACTTCCCGCTGATGAGGGAAAGGGTGTAAGAAAACCCTGTTTCTCCGAGACATTCGGCAGAAATGCACCTTGGCTCCATCTTTACACTTCCCTTTTGGTTAGTATATAACTTTTATGTGCGTACTTGCTATTTTTCTCATATTCACTATAATCATAGCATAACCTCTTCCAAATTACAAGTGTAAAGGAGTTTTTTACATGTCCAAGCTCGTCGTCCTCACCGGCTCCGCCCGGAAAAACGGCAACAGTTCCGCCATGGCCCAGGTCTTCCTGGAGGCCGCCCAGGCCAAGGGCCACACCGTCATCCGCCACGACGCCGCCCTCCTGAACATAGGCGGCTGCCACGGCTGCGAGACCTGCTACTCCACCGGCAAGCCCTGCACCTTCGACGATGACTTCAACCGCATCGCCGACGACCTCCTCACCGCCGACGGCATCGTGTTCGCCATGCCGGTCTACTGGTATTCCATGCCCGGCCAGATCAAGAACGTCATCGACAAGATGTTCTCCTTCGTCATCGGCGGCAAGCCCTTCAAGGGCAAGAAGGTGGCCCTCATCGCCTGCTGCGAGGAGGAGGACCCCGCCATCCTGGATGGGATCCGGATCCCCTATGAGCGCACCGCCGCCCTCAACGACTGGACCGACGTAGGCCAGGTCCTGGTCCCCGGCGTTCTGGAGGCCGGCGCCGTCAAAAAGACCGACGGCGAAGCCCGCGCCGCCGCCCTGGCGGATCGGTTCTGAGAAAGCATTTCCACAAAAAAGGGGGGACCCACATGGGTCCTCCCTTTTGCTGTTTAATCCCTGGTCAGGATCCCGGTCAGGTCCACCGGAGCAGCGTCACTCCACAGCCGCTCCAAATCGTAAAACTCCCGGGCCTCCTCATTAAAGATGTGGACCACCACGCCGGAGAAGTCCATCAGCACCCAGGTGCCGCCCCGGTGGCCCTCCACATGGTGGGGGTCCTCCCCGGCCTGCTCTTTCATCACCTTCTCGCACTCCTCGGACAAGGCCCGGATCTGGGGGGCCGAGGTGGCCGAGCAAAGCACGAAATAATCGGCCAAAGTGGTCAGCGGCCCGGTCTCCAAAACCTTGATATCAATACCTCTCCTGTTGTCCAGAGCCTTGGCCAGCAGCAGGGCTGTCTCTTTCGGTGTCATATTCTTTTTCTCCTTTCAGGGGTCGGTTAGTTCGGCAGCATGGGCGGCTCCTCCGAGTAGACGGGAGGCTCCTGGCTCTCCTGAGGCTGAGGCGTATCCTCAACGACCGGCGGGACAAGTATCGGCGGCTCCCCGCTCTCCGCGGGAGGCGGGCTGAACACCGGCGCCTCGCTCTCCTCGGTCCCCGGGGTGTCGGTGATCTCGGGAATAAACGGCTCATCTCCGGTATCCGAAGGCTGGGGTGGGACGCTCTCCTCCGGATCCGGCGACTCGGTCAGATCCGGGGAGTTCTCCGGGGCCGGGGAAACGCTGGGTTCGGCGGAAACCACCGGAGCCCGGCTGGGGATGGGGATACTGGTCACTACGTTCAGCTCCCAGGCGCCGATATCCTCCACGTAGGGATTAAAGCTCTCGTTGACCATCTCCACGGTCTGGTCCCGCTGGACCAGCAGGTGGGCGCCGTCCCCGGCCTCCCGGATGGGCAGGGTCATAAAGCTGACCCGGTCCATATCCAGCCCGCCGATGGCCATCTTGGCAAAGTAGGTCAGGGCGTTCAGGTCCAGATCGGTGGTCACGTTCCGCTGGAAAATACCGATGTATTCGGTCAGATTGCTCAGCAGCACCCCAGGATCCAAACACTTTTTCACCAAGGCCGTCATAAAGCCCTGCTGGGTCCGGATCCGGCCCAGATCTCCGTCCACATAGCCGTTCCGCCCCTCCCGGAAGCGGACCACCTGCATGGCCTTGTCCCCGTTCAGCAGCTGGGGCCCCTTCTTCACGTCGATAAGCAGGTCCTGGGTGGGATCCCAGTAATACATGTCCCTGGGCACGTCATACCAGACCCCGTCGATGGCGTCCACCAACTCGCCGAAGGCCTCCCACTGAATGACCACATAGTAGTCGGGGTAGACCCCGGTGAGCTCGCTTACCTCCTGCTTCAGTGCCTTGACCCCCCGGTCCCCGCTGCCGGAGCGGGTATAGACTGTGTTGAGCAGCACATTGCGTCCGTTGAGCTCCACATAGGTGTCCCGGGGCAGGCTCATGATGCTGAGAGACTGGTTGGGCACGTCGTAGGCGGCCAGCATCATGGTGTCGGTCAGGCTGCCGCCGGTCTCCTGGCTCTGTCCCACCAGCAGGAAGGTGTAGAACTGCTCCTTCCGGTCCATGCTGGGCTGGATGATGTCCGGCCCGTCGTCGCCGGTGACCGGCTGGGGCGGCCGGGTCACCTCGGGCGGATTCACTGGCGGGGGGGCCGACATAAAGGAAAAGAGCACATACCCCGTCACGATCAGCCCGGCCAGGACTGTGAGGGTGATGTAGCAATAGTATAGGACCCGGGCCTTTCCGCTATACCTATGCTCCCTCTTTTTGCGCTTTTTGGACCTCTCGCCCGAGGCGCCGCCCGCTGTGAGTCGATTCCAAAATTCCCTGAAATTCAAAATTCCTCGTTTCCTTTCCGGCCCTCTGTCAGCCAATCCAACGCACCCTGGGTATCTCTGTGGATCACCGCGCCCCGGCGTCTCAGGTCCTCGATGCTCATGGAAAGCCCCAGCGCCACGGCAGCGTCCAGATCCTCATAGGCCATCTCCCGCAGCTTCTCCACCCCGTCAAAGGCCCGGCTGGGCTCCATATAATCGGCGATGTAAACGATCTTCTCCAGAAGGCTCATGCCCGGCCGCCCCGTGGTGTGCCACAGGATGGCCTGACAGACCTCCTCCCGCTCTCCAAACTCGTACCTGGCCACCAGAGAACCCGTCTTGGCGTGGAGGAGCTTCTCGTTCGCCCGCTCCAGCTCGTCCAGTTCCAGGCCGTACTTGTCGCACAGGGCCAGGTGCTCCTCCCGTGTCCAGTACTTAGTGCAGTCGTGAAGGATGCCCGCCCGCCGGGCGTCGGTCTCATCGGCCCCCCAGCGGCGGGCCAGCCTGACGGCTTCCTCCTCCACCCCCAGGATATGGGCGTGGCGTCTTGCGTATACCATGGACAGGGAACAAGCCCTCAGATCGTCGGCGGAAAGCCCTTTCAGATCGGCCTGGACGCCATAGATCCCATGGCGCAGGATATAGCCCCACACCGGCCCCCACAGCCCGGTCCCGTCCCGGTCCCGGCGCACCTGGGTGGAGGATATCTCATAGATCCGGGGCAGGGAAAGGATCTCCACCCTTGCACCGAAGGTCCCGGTCAGATAGGCCCGCTGCCTCTCCAGCACCTCCCCCCGGTCAGCCTCCTTCCGGGCGAAGGCGGCGATGCCGGCCAGGGAGAGGATGACCTGGGGCTCATGCCAGGACTGGAGGGAAAGAAACATATCGGTGCCCACCAGGAGCCACAGCTCGTCCTGGGGATAGCGCTCCCTGAGCTGGCGCAGGGTGTCCGAAGTGTAGCTGAGCCCTTCCCGCTTCAGCTCCAGGTCGTCCGCCTCCACCCGCTCCGGTTGAAGCAGGCCGTCGGCCATGAGCCGGGTCATCTCCAGCCGCTGTTCGGGCGTGGCCGAGCCCTCGGCCATCACCTTGTGGGGCGGGGTCTTGGCCGGGATCAGGAGCAGCTTGTCCAGCTCCAGCGCCTCCAAAGCGGCCCGTGCGGCCTCCATATGTCCCAGGTGGGGCGGGTTAAAACTCCCACCGTAAATGCCGATCCTCATGCTGCCAGCTCCTTTTCACACGGTTTATGTTCAAAACCAGGTGGTCACTTTGCCTGCTTGGATCGGCCGTCCTTCACCAGGACGATCTTGTCAGTTTTTCCCTTCTTATGACTTGGACGAAACAGAACGAATTTTGTTCCAATGACCTGGACCACCTGACTGCGGGTGGCCTGGGCCAACACCTCGGCCGCCTCCCTGGCACTCAGGAGGGAGGTCTCCAGCACCCGGCCCTTGATGAGCTCCCGGCTCTCCAGAGCATCGTCGGCCTGTTTGATCAGATTGTCTCCAATGTCCCCTTTCCCGATGTGGACCACCGGCTCCAAGGGATTTGCCATGGCCCGCAGCTGGGCCCTCTGCTTACTGGTGAGTTCCATTCAGATATTTCTCCAATTCCACCTTGAATTTTTGCAGGGCCACCCCCCGGTGGGAGATGGCGTTCTTCTCCTCCGCCGTCATCTGGGCGAAGGTCTTTTTCTTCTCTGGCACCAAAAAGATGGGGTCGTAGCCAAACCCGTCCTCCCCCCTGGGGGAGTAGGTGATAAGCCCCGGACACTCCCCTCTCGCCTCCACCCTGTCCCCGTTCGGAAAGGCACAGCAGATGCAGGAGACGAACCTGGCGCTCCGGTCCAGCTGCCCCGACAGCCCGTTCAGCACCAGCTGGTACCGTTGCTGATCATTGAGCCCCTCCCCGCCGTACCGGGCCGAGTAGACCCCGGGTCCGCCCCCCAAGGCGGTGACGCAGAGCCCCGAATCGTCGGCGATGGCGGGCAGCCCGGTGGCCTTCATGACCGCCGTGGCCTTGAGAGCGGCATTCTCCTCGAAGGTGGCGCCGGTCTCCTCCACCTCCACATCCACCCCTACGTCGGACTCCAAAACCACCTCGATCCCCAGTTGGGACAGAATGGCCTCCATCTCGGTGAGCTTATGGGGATTCTTGCTGGCCAAAACCATTTTCATCCTTCTGTCTCCGCCTTTCTTTACTCGCCCAAAAGGGCATTTACAAAATTCTCTCCCTCAAAGGGCATCAGGTCGTCTACCCCCTCGCCCACGCCGATGAACTTGACGGGCACCCCCAGCTCCCGGGCGATGGCCACCACGATACCCCCCTTGGCGGTGCCGTCCAGCTTGGTGAGCACCACCCCGGTAAGCCCGGCCGACTCCATGAACTGCTTGGCCTGGATGAGCCCGTTCTGCCCCGTGGTGGCGTCCAGCACCAGCAAGGTCTCCCGGCTCACGCCGGGGCACTCCCGGTCGATGACCCGGCTGATCTTATTCAGCTCGTTCATCAGATTCTGCTTGTTGTGGAGCCGTCCGGCCGTATCCACCAGCACCGCGTCGCACTGACGGGCCTTAGCCGCCGTAAGCGCGTCAAAGACCACGGCCGCCGGGTCGGCCCCCTCGTGCTGCTTGACGATGTCCACCCCGGCGCGCTCGCTCCAAATGGTGAGCTGGTCAGCGGCGGCTGCCCGGAAGGTATCCCCGGCGCAGAGAAGGACCCGCTTGCCCTCCCCCTTGAATCGGGCCGCCAGCTTACCGATGGTGGTGGTCTTGCCCACCCCGTTCACCCCAATAAAGAGGCACACGGCGGGCTTTTGCTCAATGTTGATCTCGGGAAGGCCGATGTTCATCAGCCCCACCAGGATATCCTTCAGCATCTCCCGGGCCTGAGCGGCCTCCTTCACATTGTCCAGCTTGCACCGGCGGCGAAGCTCCCCAGCAACCTCCAGGGCGGTGTCCACCCCCATATCGGAGAGGATCAAGGTCTCCTCCAGCAGATCATAAAAATCGTCGTCCAGCTCCCCGGCAAAAAGCTGATCAAAGGAATGCCCGATATTCTCCTTGGTCCTGCTCAGCCCCTGCCTGATCTTCTCAAAAAAGCCCATAGTTTTGTCGCCTTTCAGATAAAATATTCGTCCTCCGCCCATCGGGCGGGATTGGTATCAATATAATTCCATTTTGTCAGAAAATCGGCCTCATCCCGGATGATGTGGTCATAAAAGGAGGTTTGCCAGAGGTCCATCCCCGCGTCCCGGTTGGAAAACCGTTTGATTGCCGCAACCATCCGGGATACCAGGGCCGTAGGGCGCGACGCCCCCGGCGCGCCTCGGGTTTCCCCCGGTGAGGTAAATAGGATATGAACATGATTCGGCATGATGGTATAGGCATCGATTTTCAGGCCAGGGTAGGCCCGTTCGGAGTTTAGAAGGTGTTTTTCCACCGATTCCCCGATTTTTGTCAGTCGGAGGGTGGGTGGAAGCAGCGCGCCGAGGGCGTTGCGCCCTACGGAGATGTGTGACAGAATACATTTCCGATCTTTCGTGCAGAAGGTCACAAAATAGGCCCCTCCTTGGGAATAATCATACCCCTTCAACCTCGGATGCTTTCTTTGTTCCATCACTTGATATTCAGCTCTTTCTCCTCGTCGTTGAGATTGATACCTTGTTGCTTCCTGCTCATCACCAGTTCAAATGTCCCGCACAATACGGACAAGTGTTGTTGCGCCGCATATCCAAGTAACGTGTATGCTGTCCGCCCAGCCATTTCCCGCAGTTGGGACAGCGGAAGAATATTCGGTCAAACAGAAATCCCACGAGGATCAAGCCGAACCCCACTTTCCCTATACATATGGGATAAAAAATCGCATCCAGCCGCGCAAATACCGCGTCCAGTATCATCATGGCAAAGCCGCACAAGGGCATCGCTATCCTCAACCGCTGCACTGTCCTCAGTCTCATTTGATATTCAATTCCTTCTCCACATCGTTCAGGTTGATGGTCAGCACCCGCGTCACTCCCTGCTCCTGCATGGTGACGCCGTAGAGGGTGTCGGCCTCCTCCATGGTGCCCCGGCGGTGGGTGATGACGATGAACTGGGTGTTATCCGCCATGGAGCGCATATACCGGGCGAACCGGGCGATGTTGGGGTCGTCCAAAGCCGCCTCGATCTCGTCCATCACCACGAAGGGGGTGGGCCGGACCTTCAGAATAGCGAAGTAGAGAGCAATAGCCACAAAAGCCTTCTCCCCGCCCGAGAGGAGGGTGATGATCTTCAGGCTCTTTCCCGGCGGCTGGACCTTGATCTCGATGCCGCAGTTCAGGATATCCTCGGGGTCCTCCAGCTCCAACGTAGCCTTGCCGCCTCCAAACAGCTCCACAAAGGTGGTCTGGAAGGCCTCGTTGATCTTTCCGAACTGCTCGGCGAAGATCCGCTCCATCTCCCCGGTCACGTCGGCGATGATCTTCAACAGCTCATCCTTGGCCCCCCGCACGTCGTCCCGCTGCCCGGTGAAGTAGGTGTACCGCTCGTTGACCCGCTGGAACTCGTCGATGGCGTCCAGGTTGATGTTGCCCAGAGCCGAGATGGACCGCTTGAGCTCGGCCACCCGCCGCTGGGCCTTCTGGACGCTCTCCAGCTCGATGCGCTGCTGCCGGGCCGCCTCGTGGGTCAGCTCGTAGGTCTCCCACAGCCTGTCCAGGATCTGCTGCTCCTCCATCTGGGCGGCGGCTTTCTTCTGCTCCAGGACCGAGACCTCCCGCTCCATATTGAGCAGCTCGCTGTTCTTGTCCCGGCTGGCCTTGTCGGCCCGTGTCCGCTCCCCCTCCAGCTCCAGCCGCTCCCGGTTGAGCCGGGCCACCGTCTCGTCCCGTGCGGCGTTCTCGCTTTTGATATCCTGGAGATCCCGCTCCTTCTCGGCGATCTGGGTGCTCAGGCTCTCGATCTGCTCCTGGAGCTCCAAAATACGCTGTTCCCGGTCGCTCCGGTCCCCGTCCATATCCCGGCGCAGGTCCTCCAACTCCCGGAGGGACTGCCTCGAAGCCAGCGCCTCGGCCTCCAGCCCCGCCTTCTGGGCGCCCAGTGCCGCGATCTCGGCGCTGATGACCTCCCCCCGCTGCCGGACCTCGCTCTGGCCCTTTTCCTTGGCCTCGGCCTCGCTGCGGAGGGCCGAGGCGGCTCCCTCCAGCTCCTCGATCCGCTTCCGGGCGGCGGCGGTGTCCTCCTCGGTCCGCTGAGAGCGCTCGGAGAGTTGGTCCAGCTCCTTCTTCCACTCGTCCCGCGTCCGCTCCTGGTCGGCCACCGCCTGGTGGAGGTGGCTCACCCGCTCCTCCAGCTTCAGAATATCGTCCTCATGCTGCCGCTGCTGGGCCTGGGCGGCGTCCATCTCATACTGGGCCCCCGTGACCTCCCGCTTGGCCTCCTCCAGCTCCTTCTGGACCGCAGCGAGCTTGCTGTTCAGGTCCCCCTCCTGGGCCCGGAGCCGTTCCAGCTCCCCCTGACGGGACAAAATGCCCGCCGTCTTGGAGGCCGAGCCGCCCGTCATGGACCCGCCTGGGTTCAGCACCTGGCCGTCCAGCGTGACGATCTTCAGCCGGTGCCCATACTTCCGGGCCATGGCGATGGCCGTGTCCATATCCTCGGCAATGACGGTCCGCCCCAGCAGGTTGGAAAAGACCTTCTCATACTTCTTCCCGCACTCAATGAGCTCGTCCCCCAGCCCCACAAAGCCGGGCTCCCGGTCCACGCCCTTCTCCTTGAACTCGGCGGGCTGGATGGCGTCCAACGGCAGGAAAGTACACCGGCCGCCGTCCCGCCGCTTCAGGTACTGAATGGCGTTCTTGCCGTCGGATTCCCGCTCCACCACAATGTTCTGCATGGCCGAGCCCAGGGCGGTCTCAATGGCCACGGTGTACTCGTCCTTCACCCGGAGGAGCCCGGCCACCGGGCCCAGAATGCCCTTCATCTGGCCCCGCTCGGCCTCCCCCATGATCATCTTGACCGCCTTGGAGTATCCCTCGTACAGCTTCTCCATCTCCATGAGCATGTGGATCCGGGACTGGAGGGTGCTCACCTCCAGCCGGAGCTTGTCATGCCTGTCCGCCACGCTCTGGAGCTTTTGGTTCCGGCTGGACAGCCGCAGGGCGTAGCCGCTGATGATATTCTTGATGGAGTCCCGGTCCTCCCGGGCCTCCTCCAGCTCCTTCTGAGCCCCGGCATGGTCGTCTTTCGCGGCCTGGAGCCGCTCCTCCCCGGCGTTCAGCTCCTGCCGGAGGGCGGCGTCCCTGTCCATGATCTCCTGGGCGGCGGCGGCCAGAGCCGACAGCAGGGCCTTGGCCTCGGCGGCCGAGGCGGTCTCCATCTGCTCCTTCTGGCGCAGCTCCTCCATCTCGGCGGCCAACATACCGGCGCTCTTGCCCACCTCGTCGGCCTCGGCCTGCTTGGCGGCGATCTGACCGTCCAGAGCGGTCATCTCGGTGCCGATCTGGTCCAGCCGCTCCTGGCGCTGCTTGATCTGCCCCTCGATAGACCCGGCCCGGCCCTCCTGGGCCTCCAGCTCCCGCTTGAGCCGGTCGGTGTTCTCCAGGTTGTTCTGGATGTTGGCCTTCAGCACCGCGATAGCGTTCTCCCGCTCGTTGGCGTCGGCCTGTCTCTTCTGGATCTCAAACCGGAGCCCCTCGGCGTCCAGTTCCTTCTGCCGCATCTGCTGGGCGATGGCCTCGGCCTTGGCGTAGAGCTCCTCCACCTGGGCCTGGGCCTCGGTCTTCTGGCGCACGGCGTTCTCATAGTCGGTCTGGATCTTGATGCTCCCCGCCCTCAAACGCTCCAACTGCTCCAGCCACAGGGAGATCTCCAGCCCCCGAAGCTCGTCCCGGAGCAGGAGGAACTTCCTGGCCTTCTCGGCCGATACCCGCAGGGGCTCCACCTGGAGCTCCAGCTCATCAATCTTGTCGTTGATCCGCACCAGGTTCTCCTCGGTCTTCTCCAGCTTCCGCTCGGACTCCTCCTTGCGGTGGCGGTAGCGGGAGATGCCCGCCGCCTCCTCAAAGACCTCCCGCCGGTCCTCGCTGCGGATGGACAGGATCTCGTCGATCTTGCCCTGGCCGATGATGGAGTACCCCTCCCGGCCCAGTCCGGTGTCCATAAACAGCTCGTTCACGTCCTTGAGCCGGACCGAGCGGCGGTTGATGTAGTATTCGCTCTCCCCCGAGCGGTAATACCGCCGGGTAACCATGACCTCGCTCTGGTCGATGTTGGGGAAAATGTGCTCGGTGTTGTCCAGCACAAGGGACACCTCGGCAAAGCCCAGCTGCTTGCGCTTGGCTGTGCCGCCGAAGATCACGTCCTCCATCTTGCCTCCCCGGAGGGCCCGGGTGGACTGCTCCCCCATGACCCAGCGGATGGCGTCGGAGATATTGGATTTTCCCGACCCGTTGGGGCCTACAATGGCGGTGATGTCCTCCCCGAAGGAGAGCACCGTCTTGTCCGGAAAGCTCTTGAACCCCTGGATTTCAAGGGCTTTGAGGTACATAGCATCCACCTCACTTTAGATATAGTCATAGATAATACATTATACCAAAGCCCCAAGTGAATTGCAAATTCTTTTCCTTATACAATGAGGAAAAAAGAGTGAAAAAGCGTCGTGTTTCTTGTAAAGTTTTACTCTTGCAAACCCTTCCGGACTGTGCTATCTTTAGAGGACTGTGAAAAGAGGGATTTGGTTTGAAACGACACAACATTGACATGCTCAACGGGCCGCTCTGGTCCAAGATCCTGCTCTTCGCTCTGCCTTTGATGGCCTCCAGCGTGATGCAGCTTCTCTTCAACGCCGCTGACGTCATCGTAGTGGGCCGCTTCGCCGGCGATGCCTCCCTGGCCGCCGTCACCTCCACGGGCTCCCTGGTAAACCTGCTGGTCAATCTCTTTATGGGCCTGTCCATCGGCACCAACGTCATCGCCGCCCACGCCCTGGGCCGCCAGGACGACGGGGCGCTGGGGAAAACCGTCCACACCGCCATCCTGGTCAGCTTTATCGGCGGCGTGATCCTGTCCGTCCTGGGAGTCTTCCTCTCCCCCATCCTGCTGGAGGTCATGGACTCCCCCGAGAACGTCATCGGCCTGTCCTCCCTGTACCTGCGGATCTACTTCCTGGGCATGCCCGCCATGCTGGCCTATAACTTTGGCTCCTCCATCCTCCGGGCCCAAGGGGACACCCGCCGCCCCATGGTCTACCTGGCTATCGCCGGCGTGGTCAATGTGATCCTCAACCTGATCCTGGTCATCGTCTTCCGGCTGGATGTGGCCGGCGTGGCCATCGCCACCGTGGTCTCCCAGTACATCTCCTGCTTCCTGGTCCTGCGCTGTCTCACCCGTGAGAGCGGCGCCCTCCACCTGGACCTGAAGGCCCTGCGCATCGACCCGGGCACCCTGAAGAGCATCGCCCTCATCGGCCTGCCCGCCGGACTCCAGGGCATGGTCTTCTCCCTGTCCAACATGGTCATCCAGTCCTCCATCAACTCCTTCGGCGACGTGGTCATGGCCGGCTCGGGAGCCGCCGCCAATATCGAAGGTTTCGTCTATGTCTCCATGAACGCCCTCTACCAGACCTGCCTTACCTTCTCCGGCCAGAACTACGGCGCGGGCAAGCCCCAGCGGGTCGACCGGGTCATCCTGATCTGCGTGGGCTTCGTCACCATCGCCGGCGTGGTCTGCGGCGGCCTGGCCTACGCCTTCGCCGCCCCCCTGCTTCACATCTACTCCCCCAGCGACGAGGTGGTGACCCAGGGCATCATCCGCATGACCTACGTATGCCTGCCCTACTTCCTCTGCGGCGTCATGGACACCCTGGTGGGCGCGCTCCGGGGCCTGGGGGCCTCGGTGGTCCCCATGTGCGTGTCGGTGGTAGGGGTCTGCGGTGTCCGGCTCATGTGGATCTTCACAGTCTTCCAGGCCGTCCACACCCCCGAATGTCTCTACATCTCCTACCCCATCAGCTGGGCCGCCACCGCTCTCATCCACCTCTGCTGCCTGATGGTGGTCCGCAAACGCTCCTACAAAAAAATAGCGACTACCGCAGCCGCCTGATAAAAAAGAGACCGGGTCCCCCGGTCTCTTTCTTATCCTTCCCTTGTGCCCATTGTGGATCTCTTCTCCCGGATGTATGTTTTCATACATCCGGGGTATTTTTTTGCCTCTGGTCTGGGAGGGATATAGATTGAACAATAAAATTTACGGCTACGCCCGGGTCTCCACCGCCGAGCAGAACGAGGACCGCCAGCTCGTCGCCCTGAGGGAGGTTGGTGTCCCCGAAAAAACTATCTTTTTGGACAAGCTCTCGGGCAAGGACTTCCGCCGCCCGGCCTACCGCCGCCTGGTCCGGCGCATGAAAAAAGACGACCTGCTCTATATCAAGAGCATCGACCGTCTGGGGCGGAACTATAAAGAGATCCTGGACCAGTGGCGCTTTCTCACCAAGGAGAAGGGCATCGACATCGTGGTGCTGGATATGCCCCTGCTGGACACCCGGCGGGGCAAGGACCTGATGGGGACCTTTTTAAGCGACATCGTCCTTCAGGTCCTCTCCTTCGTGGCCGAGAACGAGCGGACCAACATCCGCCAGCGACAGGCCGAAGGCATCGCCGCCGCCAGGGCCCGGGGGGTAAAGTTCGGCCGGCCGCCCCGCCCCCTGCCGGAGAATTTTTACGCCGTCCACAAGGCCTGGCGGGAGAAAAAGCTCACCCTCCCCCAGGCCGCCGCGGCCTGCCAAATGCCCCCCGGCACCTTCTACGCCAAGGCCCGGAAATTTGAAAACGCCCAACAAAACAAAACCGGCCAAAATTTGTAAAGGTGTACTTTTACAAATTTTGACCGATCACTTTCTATGGTTCATTATACTCGACAAATCCTGTGATGTCAAACACTTTTTCGACTGTTTTACATGCAATTTTCTTTATTTGTAAAGGTACACTTAACCAAAAGGAGGATTTTGTAAGATGAAAAACACTTTGAAGGGATTTCTGTCTGGCGTTCTTGTAACAGTCATCTGCATTAGCCTTTTAGGGACTGCATCTGCGACCAGAGGAAAGCGGACGGCAGAACTGGATTATCTGGATATTCGGGTAACTCTGGATGACCAGGAGATCAAGTTTGACGAATTGCCCGGTGCCTATGTAGAACCTTTTACTATTGACGGCTCCACCTATCTTCCCGTACGGGCCATTGCTTGGGCTTTGGGTTTGGGGGTTGGCTGGGATGAAGCAACTTCCACTGTAAAGCTCACCACAAAAGATTATCGCCCCCAAAAGGACGGCTTTGATCCTGCTACAAACCAAAAACTCCAGATGGAGGAATATATTTTTTCCATACCGGATTACTGGGCCGGCGGAAAAGATGGGGCAGCAATCAATTATTATACGGAACTCGGCGGTGACAAATTTGCAGTTCTGAGAATCGAAAAGAGTGACACAGAAATCTCCTATGAGGAGCTTGAACCGATGGGCGAATCTTTGGGGAAAAGCATGGAGAAAACACATAGCGAAGATAATTATGTTATGACTGATTATGAGATGTTCCAAGGGGGAGATGGTGCAAAAGGACTCCTCTATACTTATTCGATGGATATTCCTATTGAAGGAAAAAAGATTCCCGGAACAGCGAAAATGTTTGTCTATCCGTCTGAGACAGATCATAAGCTGATATTTATCATTATGATCAATTCAAGCAATACCGAATATATCTATGACAATGATTTCACCAAGATTCTTTTGACCATTAAGAAAAACACAGACTCCCAAGGAACTTGGATTGGAGGAAAGCCCACGTCACCGACCACGCAAAATACCGAAAAGCCAAAGGAGTCCTCTCAGCCTCGCCCGGCTGCTCCTGATATGCCGAGTGGAAGTAACACGGTCTATATTACAAAAACTGGGAAGCGGTATCACTATGATTCGACTTGCAATGGGGGAAACTACTTTTCAACGTCTCTTCAAGATGCCATAAGAAGAGGTCTTACCCCGTGCCAAAAATGCGTTGATTGAAACTATTTGGGTTGGCCCTTCCATTAGAAGACAGGGGGAAGGCGCCCAGAGCACCGCTTCTTTCCTCTTGTTTTCCTGGCCCCTGATCCCAAAATTATTTCACACCCCAGGGAGAGCGCCCCGCGCTCTCCCTGTTTTTTATCTCCCGCCCCCGTGCCTTCGGGCCGCACTCTGTAGCGGCCCGAAGGCCACCTACCAGAAGGAGAACAGCCCGGGGGTGTTTCCAAAGAGGGGCCATCGCAATGGCCCCTCTTTGGTCGTTTCAATGGGGAGGGTCCAGGGAGGAGGAGAATCGAAACCACAGCGTTAAGAAAACCTACCGGGGGCAGGTTTTTAGCGTAGGCCCCGGGCAACTTATTTGCCCGGGGTCTCTCTTCTTGGGAACACTTTGGCCCCAAAAGAGGTCCCCCACATGATCGCCCTTGGCCTGCAAGGTCAAATTCCGCCCTTGCCCTCCTTCCCATTTTATGCTATCATATCGGCAAAGGGGGACGGCCCATGACCTTCTACCGCCAAAAAGCCTTTCCCCTTATAGCCGCCTGCCTGTATCTGGCCTTCCTCACTCTGGACCTCACCGGCCTCGGGGACTCCACTTGGGTAAAATACGCCGCTGTCTGCCTGTGCTGCCTGACTGCCCTGCTGGGGGCCCGCACTGCGGACGGCAAGCTGGTGGCTCTGGCCCTCTGCTTCACGGTGGGGGCCGACTGGCTCCTCCTTGTGCGGAATGATCATTATGCGGTGGGCATCGGGCTTTTCCTTGTCGTCCAGCTCCTCTATTCCTGCCGCCTTTGGCTGCTTCGGGAAAAACACATCTGTTCCCATGGTCTTATCCTCCGCATCCTTTGCGGGCTGTTTTCGGGCCTGCTTCTGCTGGGACTTTTCTTCCTCTTTTTGTGGTGGCGGGAAGGTCCCCCTATGGCCACCCTTGGTCAAGCCCTGCGGTCTCCCTTCTCCGCTTGGCTTCCTCTTTTCTGCTTTGCGAATCTGGCCTTCAACACCGGCGAAGCCTTCGCCTTAGGAAAGACCCGGCGCGGCTTTGCCCTCGGCCTTCTGCTCTTCGTCCTCTGCGACCTCTGCGTGGGCGCCTATAACCAAGGTTTTTTTACTTCCTTTACTTGGTGGGCCTCATGGCTCTTCTACCTGCCCTCCCAAGTGCTCATCGTCCTGTCACAAGAACCGGAAAAGGGGGATCCTGATGAAAAAAGGTTCTAAACTTCTCTCCTGCCTCGTCTCCGTCCTGACGGCCCTGTTCCTTCTCTCCTCAGCCGTGGCCCTGCCCATCCTCTGGCGGGGCTTCTATTACAGCCAGATCGGCCCCCTGAATTTGGTGGAGGAGACCGGTTTCTCTGAGGAGACCATCCGGGACGCCTACGATGAGGTCATGGACTACCTGGTCCTGGACGGCGAGTTCGGCACCGGGACCCTCCGCTGGTCCGAGGAGGGCATGGCCCACTTTGCCGACTGCCGGGATCTCTTTCGCCTGAACTTCGCTATTCTGACAGTGACCGGGATCCTCCTTCTGCTCCTGGCCCTGTTCTTCCTCTTCTTCCCCGATTTTCGCGCCAAACTTGCCTTTCCGCCCGTCAAAGGCGCCCTGATCTTCCTGGTCCTTGCGCTCCTGGCCCTGGGCATCTGGGCCTTTGTGGACTTTAACAGTCTCTTTGTCGCATTTCACAAACTATTCTTCCCCGGCAAGGAAAACTGGGTTTTCGACTACCGGGCCGATCAGATCATTCTCATTTTGCCCGAAGCCTTTTGGGCTCGGGCAGCAGCCCTGACAGCAGGGCTGGCCCTGGTCCTGGGCGCCCTCCTCCGGATTCTGGAAGCGCTCCTCTTCAAAAAGAAGTTCCGCACCGTCTATGACGAGCTCCGCAGCCAGTCCCACTGACCCGATTTTTCAAACCGACCTCAAACCCCCAAAAAATCGGATCAAAACCCCCACAAAACGCTTTAAACCTGCCGCAAAATGATCCAGCCCGGCGCGCAAAAGCGCCGGGCTGGATTTTGTATTATTTTATTTAATAAACAAAGAAAATATCTATTTTCTCAAAAAATAGTCACTTTTTCAATATTATTTAGTTTCTAAAGCTGAACAGGCACTGGCCGGGTCATCCGCACCTCTCCCACCTGTACCTCGCACTCATAAGCCAGGATCTTCACACCCTCCAAAGCCGCTCGCCGCAAGGCTTTCCCGAATTCCGAATGGGTCCGGTCATTGGGGGAGAACCCCCTCACCCCGCCCATCTGGATCACAAAGCATACCGCCACCTCAAACCCTTGCGCCCCAGCTCTTACAAGCTCCTCAAGGTGCTTCACGCCCCGTTCAGTGGGGGCATCCGGAAAATAGGTCCAGCCCCCCTCCTCCAAGGTGCAACCCTTGACCTCCACAAAGCCCCGCCGCCCTTCTGGTGCAGTGCTTTCAGCCTCCCAGTAAAAGTCAAACCGAGAGTGTCCCCAACTGGTCTCCGGCCGCAGCAAACTCAGCCCCGGAACAAAACACCCCGCCCCGGCCCACTCCGCAAACAGCTTGTTGGGCGCCTGGGAGTCCATGTTGATGAGCCGAACCCCCTCCGGCACAGCCTTTTCCACCGTCACCAGATCAAAAGCCGTTTTTCTGGCCGGATTGTCCGATCTCTCCAAATAGACCGTGCAGCCGAGCACCAGCAATTCCTTGCACCGCCCAGTATTTTTCACATGAACGGTCTCCTCCCGCCCATCCAGCAATACCTGTGCAATAAACCGATTGGGTCTGGCCAAAAAAGTAGCTTTATGGATGTTTTCGTATCGCATGGAAAGGCCCCTCTCAGCTTCTTTTCTCCACAAACTCAACCAAAGCGCGGAGCGAGCTGATTCGCCATTTCCCATCCCCCTGCTGGCTCCGGTCAATGTGGAAGGCGGTCATGCCCAAGGCCCGGGCGCCATCAGCTTCCACATCATAATCGTCCACATAAAGGCTCTCACTGGCCTGGACCCCCAGGGCGTCCAGCGCCGTCTGATAGATCCTGGGATCCGGCTTTTCCACTCCCACCAAGTCGGAGCAAATGGCGCAGTCAAAATAGTGCCCGATCCCTGCTGCCTTCAGCGTCAACTTCAGAGAAGGGCTGGTGTCCGAGATGACACCCATACGGAAACCCTTAGCCCGGAACGTCTCCAGCACTTCCAACGTCTCGGGAAACAGCTTCAGATTCTTCAGCCAGATGGCTTCAAACATTTTCCCGGCCCGTTCCTCCAGCTGTTCAGTCACCCCCGACCAGATCAGCAACTCTCGGTAATACCGGGGCCAGAAAGCCATCTCACTCTCTACAGACTTGTGCCCCTCCCAGGGATAGCCTGCCTTGTCAAACAACGCCATCATCGTGTTATAGTCAGGGGCTTTGTAGGGTTTTCCGCTCCACTGTTCAATTTTTTCTCTCTTTTTCGCTTCTATCTCAGGGTTTCCGGTTAAAAGAGTGCCATCTCGGTCAAAAAATACCGCCTTGAAGTTCATTTTGTTCCCTCCTGTCGCCGATTCAGTCTGACAAAAGGCTCCTCCACCCTTTTCTCAATCAAAAACCCATACAACCCGGGTCGGCGGTAAGCATTTCCGTGGACCTCGCTTGCCCGATAGCGGCGCAGTGTCTCCAGATCCAACTCAGCCACATAGATCCCTTCCTCTGCCCCCGCCTGCAAAACGCAGGTGTCCCGGCTGCCCTCTGTCTCAGGCAGATACGCCATACCGTCAAACACGCTGGAGGCGCCGTTACAGTCAGGTACCCCCTTGGGATAGTTGCAGGTGGCGATGGCCAGCATATTCTCGTAAGCCCTTCCCCGCAGCTGGGAAAGGCGGTTGATCTCCATTGGGCAGGCATTGGGCACCAAGATCACCTCGGCTCCCTCCAACATCAGCAGTCGGGCACTCTCGGGAAACTCCCGGTCATAGCAGATCATAGCCCCCACCTTCACAATTCCCACGACGGTATCCAACTCAGTCACATAGAAATCCTCACCTGGCGTCAGATTCCGCTCCACATCAAAATCGCAGGTATGGACCTTGGCGTAAATCATTTTCCGTTCCCCAAAGCGATCAAAGAGGACCAGAGTGTTCCGGGGTCCACCCTCATATTGCTCCAACAGGGTGATCCCAATGGCCATACTCAGCTCTCTTGCCAGTTCGCCAAAGGCTTTTACAAAATCACCGTCCACCGGAATGGCCTCGGCCTTCCAGTCCTCCACAGGCCGATCATAGATCCGGTAGCCATTGCTCCACATTTCAGGAAACAGAGCAATATCGGCCCCCAGTTCTTTGGCCCGCCGGCATGCGGAGATCCCTTTTTCCTGGTTCTCCTCCAACGATCCTCCAGGCGCAATCTGCAGCAATGCGATCTTCAGTCTTGTTCCCTCTCCCATCACAACATCATCTCGTTCCAAATAAATTATCTACTCCGAAGAGTTCCTTCCATCCTCTAAAGCATTTCGTTCACGAATATACTGAATGGCATACTGCGCCGTAATTCTCAAATCCGTGCAACGAACGCTCCAGCAAAGGAATGTCTTCCGGCTCTCCGATTTTCTGTAAGGCTATATTCGCATAATAGATCTCATCCTCCCGGTAGGCTATCCAGCTCGTCAATTCACTACTGTTTGTATATTTATCCTCTTTTTGATTGATCCTGGCAATAAGATCCAAAAGCTCGGCTTTGTCCATTGGAAACCTTCCATTTCAGGCCTTATCCCGGTTTACCTACAATTGGAGGTAGGCAAAGAAAAGAGGAGAGAACCACAACACTCATCTCTCCCCTTTTCTCCAAAGCCTGTTCTGGTTTATTTCCGAATAAATCGATCGTCACCCGAGGTATCCGCCTGGTCGGACACATATCGCTCCACTCGCATGTGGAGGTCATATTTGTTCCGCAGCTCAGTGATCTTGGCCATCATAGGGGAAGCATGGTGCGCGTCAATGGCCGCTTGATCCCGCCAGCTGTCAATGAGCAGCACAGTCTCGGGGTCCTCCATGGGGAAGAAGTACTCATAGCGCAGGTTTCCCTCTTCCGCGCGAATGGCAGCAACCACACCGCTGGCCGTCATCTCCTCAGCGAATTTCTGCGCGCTCCCCTGAGCGCCTGCATAGTAAATGTTCACTGTAATCGACATGACCAATTCCCCCCTATCATTAGTTTCTAAAATATAGCACAAAAAGAAAGTCCAGTCAATCGCAAAAAAGCGGCAGACTAATGTCTGCCGCTTCCTTGTGTTGGCATTACCTATTTTACCGGTCCGTCACCAGACAAGTATCTTCGGCGC
>CATMVA010000009.1 GCA_950075865.1 uncultured Oscillospiraceae bacterium
AAGCGGATCGAGATCGGTCTGACCTATATCTTCGGCATCGGGCGCACCAGCGCCACCAAGATCCTGGCTGAGGCCAAGATCGACCCCAACACCCGTGTGAAGGACCTCACCGAGGCCGAGGAGGCCAAGCTGCGTGAGATCATCGGCCACAGCTACACTGTGGAGGGCGACCTCCGCCGGGACCTGGCCATGGACATCAAGCGGCTGACCGAGATCGGTTGCTACCGGGGCATCCGGCACCGCAAGGGCCTGCCCGTCCGGGGCCAGCGGACCAAGACCAACGCCCGTACCCGCAAGGGTCCCAAGCGTACGGTCGCAAACAAGAAGAAGTAAGGAGGGATAAGCAATGGCACAAGGTAAGAAAGTGGTGCGTCGTCGCCGCGAAAAGAAGAATGTTGAAAAAGGCCAGGTGCATATCCGCTCCTCCTTCAACAACACTATGGTCACCATCACTGACCTGCAGGGCAATGCCCTTTCCTGGGCCTCCTCCGGTGAGATGGGCTTCCGGGGTTCCCGGAAATCCACCCCCTTTGCGGCCCAGACCGCTGCCGAGACGGCCGCCAAGGCAGCCATGGAGTACGGCCTCAAGACCGTCGAGGTCTACGTCAAGGGCCCCGGCCAGGGCCGTGAGGCCGCTATCCGCGCCCTTCAGGGCGTGGGCCTGGAGGTCACCCTCATCAAGGACGTGACCCCCGTGCCCCACAATGGCTGCCGTCCGCCCAAGCGCCGCAGAGTGTAAAAAGGAGGAGAAACCAATATGGCAAAGAATATGCAGCCCATCGCCAAGCGCTGCAAGGCGCTGGGGATCTCCCCCGCCGCTATGGGCTATGATAAGAAGACCACCAACCGCAAGCCCAAGGCCAATGTGCGCCGGAAGCAGAGCGAGTACGCCACTCAGCTTCAGGAGAAGCAGAAGGTCAAGTTCGTCTACGGCATCCTGGAGAAGCAGTTCCACTCCTACTATGAGAAGGCCATCCGGATGCCCGGCGAGACTGGCGAGAACCTGCTGATCCTGGTGGAGCGCCGTCTGGACAATGTGGTGTACCGTCTGGGCTTCGCCATGACCCGCCGGGAGGCCCGTCAGCTGGTGAACCATGGCCACTTTACCGTCAACGGCAAGAAGGTCAACATCCCCTCCTATCTGGTGAAGGTGGGCGACGTGATCGAGGTCAAGGAGTCCAGCCGTCAGAGCGTGAAGTTCAAGCGCTTTGTGGGTGAGGACGCTATCATCGTCAATGTTCCCCAGTGGCTGGAGAAGGAGAAGAACTCTCTGAAGGGCACCGTCAGCAAGATGCCCGCCCGGGAGGACATCGACCTCCCCATCGAGGAGCACCTCATCGTCGAGTTGTACTCCAAATAAGCCATACCCTCAGTCCAGTCGAAAACACCATTCGGGCGGCGGCATAGGACCGCCGTCCCACAGAAGGAGGGTAATCTATGGTTGAAATCGAAAAGCCCCGCATTGAATGCGAAGACAACGGCGATACCAGTTACGGCAAATATGTGGTGGAGCCCCTGGAGCGCGGCTATGGCACGACGTTGGGCAACGCCCTGCGCCGGGTGCTTCTCTCCTCTCTGCCCGGTACGGCCGTGACGAGCATTAAGATCGCCGGCATCCAGCATGAGTTTTCCACCATTCCCGGTGTGAAGGAGGACGTGACCGAGATCGTCCTCAACGTGAAGGCTATCATTGCCAAGCTCCACAGCGAGGGCGTGAAGACGGTCTACATTGAGCAGAACGGCGAGGGCGAGGTCACCGCCGGCGACATCAAGGCCGACGGCGAGGTGGAGATCCTCAACCCGGAGCTCCACATCGCCACCCTGGGCCCCGGCGCCAGTCTCAATATGGAGCTGACCCTGTCTCACGGCCGGGGCTATGACAGCGCTGAGCGGAACAAGACGGCCCAGACCGTCATCGGCACCATCCCTGTGGATTCGGTCTATACCCCGGTCCGCAAGGTCAACTACACGGTAGAGAACACCCGTGTAGGAGACCGCACCGACTTTGACAAGCTGACCCTGGAAGTGTGGACCAACGGCACCATCGACGCCCGGGACGCGGTTTCCCTGGGCGCCCGGATCCTGGTGGATCACTTCCTTCTCTTCACCGACCTCTCTGAGACCATGGGCTCTACCTCCACTGTGGTGGAGAAGTCCGAGACCCAGCGGGACAAGGTGCTGGAGATGACCATTGAGGAGCTGGATCTCTCGGTCCGGAGCTTCAACTGTCTCAAGCGGGCCAACATCAACACCGTGGAGGACCTCATCTCCAAGACTCAGGATGAGATGATGAAGGTCCGGAATCTGGGCCGCAAGAGCCTGGAGGAGGTCATCAACAAGCTGGCCATGATGGGCCTGAGCCTTGCCGATGACGAGAATAACTGATATACGTTGAGAGGAGTGAAAGAAAATGCCTTCGATCCGTAAACTGGGTAGACCCACCGACCAGCGTATCGCCATGCTGCGCGCTATGACCACCTATCTCCTGGAGAACGGCCAGATCAAGACCACCGTTTCCCGGGCTAAGGAGGTAGCTCCCCTGGCCGAGAAGATGATCACCCTGGCCAAGAAGAACGACCTGGCCGCATACCGGCAGGCCCTGGCTTTCCTCACCAAGGAGGATGTGGCCAAGAAGCTCTTTGACCAGATCGGTCCCAAGTATGCTACCCGTGACGGCGGCTACACCCGGGTTGTCCGCATCGGGCCCCGCCGGGGCGACGCTGCTGAGATGGCGGTCATCCAGCTGGTCTGATCCAAACCAAAACCGATACGAATCGCACCTTTCGGGGTGCGATTCGTGGCATTTTGCGCTTTTCAGAACCAAATATGAGGAGGACGGTTTTATGGAATATACCATTGAAAACGAGCTTTTGACCCTCACCGTAGCCAGCCATGGGGCCGAGATGACCGATCTGCGCCGGAAAGCCGCCCCCGGAGAGCCCCTGCTGTGGGATGGGGACCCGGCCTTCTGGGCCCGGCACGCCCCGGTGCTGTTCCCCTGGTGTTCCCGGGTAGAGGGGAACTGGTTCGAGTTTGAGGGGAAAAAGTACGAAAATCTGCCTCAGCACGGTTTTAACCGGGACATGGAGCATGTTTTGGTGAAGCAGGGGAAGGATACCATCCGGTTCCGGCTGGACTGGCCGGGGGATGAGAAGAGATTTCCCTGGAAATTTTCCTTCGAAACTGTCCACACCTTGCGGGGCAATGTGGTGGAGACGGTCTGCACCGGGACTAACACAGGGGAGAAGCCTATGCCGGCCCAGTTGGGGTTTCACGCTGCCCTCCGGTGTCCCTTTACGCCGGGGAAGGGGTTTTCCGATTACATCGTCCGGTTTGAAAAGCCCGAGGCCCCCGGAAAGACCCAGATCTTTCCCCTGGACGCCCACACCTTCGACCATGACAGTACCTGTTTCCCGGATCTGGAGTCCCGGTGGCTCCAGGTGGAGGAGAAGGAGACCGGGAAGTACCTGCGGGTGGATACTCAGGGGTTCCCCTATGTGTTGCTGTGGAGCGCTCTGGGCTGTACTGCCTTTGTGTGTATCGAGCCTTGGAGCGGCTTCGGCGGCTCGGGGCACGACCTGGCCAAGCGGCCGGGGGCAGTGGTCCTCAAGCCCGGAGAGAGCCTGAGCAAGACCCATGTTCTCACTGTAGGGATCTGAAAAAACAAGACCGTTTCCAGGAGGAAACGGTCTTGTTTTTTGCTATTTTGAATTGTTTGGGAGCGCTCAGGGGAGGAGGGCGTCGGGGTGGGCGTATTTCTTCTTGAGGAAAGAGGCCAGGATCTGAGCGGCGTGATGATTGGGGCGGGACTTGGGGCAGAGGGTAGCCACCTCCCAGGTATAGCCGGGAAGGTGGGACTTGGGATTGACAGGGATGGAGAGAGGATGGACGCCCCGGCCGTTCCGGTAGGTGTTGAAGATCGAGGCCTGACTGCTCTGGAGCAGATAGAGGGCCTGGATGGTATCGGGGACCACCTGATAATTGAGGGTGATCCCCCGGCGCTGACAGTCCGCCCAGAGAGGTGCGGCGATCTTCTCCGGGGAGCCCATGGTGGCCAGAGGGACCGAGGCAAGCTCCTCCAGTGTGATCTCCTCCTTCTGCCACAGGGGGGAATCGGGGCCTGAGCCGATGGCCACCTCTGAGGTACGCAGAGGGGTGACAGTGCAGTCCGGCCGGGGAGTAGGCATCTGGAGGACCACCCCGCAGTCCAACTCTCCGGCCTGGGCTCCGTCGATCACTTCGTCGGCAGTGAGGCGGCTGACATCCAGAGAGATGTGGGGGTATTGGGCCCGGAAGGCCTGGAGGATGGGCTCGACGTTGGGAAGATGGAAAGGGAAAAGGCTCACGGAAAAGGCCACCCGAAGGGTGACGGCCTGGCCGAAGAACCGGGCCACGTCGGCCTCCATGGTGTTGAAGTCGGCCACCAGATCCCGGGTGGAGAGGGCCAGATATTCCCCGTATTCCGTGAGGGAGAGCCGGTTGTGGTCATTGAGGAAAAGGGGCTTGCCCAGCTCCTTCTCCAGGTTGCCCAGGGTCTGGCGGAGGGATTGGCGGGAAATATAGAGGCTTTCGGCGGCCCGGGAGTAGTTCAGGGTCTCGGCTGTCCGCAAAAAGTAGCGCAGCTGGATCAGATCCATGGGGCGGCCTCCTTTTAAACGCAGGTTTGACTTGCGGGTTGAGAAAATTATAACTCCTTTTTGGGAAAATGTAAAGCTGATATAATCAAAGTAGTGTAGACACAAGGAAAAGAATCTATCTACAATATTGAAGGAGGAAGAATGAACATGAGTAAGAAGGAGCTTTCCCGCCGCGACTTTCTGAAGGGTGCAGCCGGGGCTGCCGGCGTGGCCGCCATCGGAATGCTGGCCGGCTGCGGCAGCAAGGACCCCGATCCCACCCCCACCCCTACCCCCGACGCCCCCAAGGGTATCTATACCCCCGGTACTTACACCTCCAAGGCTCAGGGCGCCGTCAGCACCGTGCTGGTGACCATGACCTTCTCGGCCGACGCCATCACCGACGTGGTGCTGGACGTGTCCGGTGAGACTGCCAGCATCGGCCAGGCCGCCGCCGAGGAGCTAAAGAACGCTCTCATGGAGAAGCAGAGCGCCGAGATCGACGCCGTGGGCGGCGCCACCCTCACCTCCAAAGCCGTCATGGAGGCCGCCAATAAATGTATCCAGCAGGCCAAGGGGGAGATCCCTGTGGAGGTCATCACCTCCGGCTCTGCCGAGAACGGCCCCGCCGACTGGCTGGGCACCGAGCCCGAGGTGGCCAATGTGGACGAGACCTGGGACACCGATTTCCTCATCGTGGGTGCAGGTAACGGCGGTATGTGCGCCGGCGCTTACGCCGCCAAGCACGGGGTCAAGTTCCGCATCATCGAGAAGGGCACCGGCTCCGCCCGGGTGCGCAGCTGGTACGGTGCCATCGACTCCGAGGACGCCCTGGCCCTGGGGGAGAAGCCCGTGGACCGGGCCGCCCTGCGCAATGAGCTCAAGCGGTACTCCTCGGGCAAGTGCAACCTGCGGACCTTTGAGACCTGGATCACCGAGTCGGCCGATATGCACAAATTCATCAAGGACTGCTACGCTCAATATGCCCCCGATGCCGAGGTGGCCGTCACCGTAGGCGACGAGGCCGTCTGGCCTGATACGCAGGGCTTTTTCTTCCCCATTCAGGAGCACAACTGGGGCGGAACCAAGATGAACCGTCACGCTATGTTCCAGCAGATCATCGAGGAAGAAGGCGGCGTCAGCATCGACTTCAACACCTCCCTGGTGAAGCTGGAGAAGACCGGCAACAAGGTCACCGGTGTCATTGCTCAGAACACCGAGACCGGAAAGTACATCCGCATCAACGCCGCCAAGGGCGTGCTCATCGCCACCGGCGGTTATCCCTTCAACCCCCAGATGATGGAGGCCCTGGATCCCGTGGGCACTGCCGTTGTCACCTCCAATGTGGCCTGGCCCACCGATACCGGCGACGGCATCAAGGCCGGCGTGTGGGCCGGTGCCGCCATGCAGAAGGAGGCTGCCCCCATGCTCTTCGACCGGGGCATCGTGGCCCCCGGGATCAATGCCGGCTATATGACTACCTCCACCGGAGACAAGGTCTTCCCCGGCACCGAGGGTCAGTTCAACCTGGGCACCCAGCCCTTCCTGAAGGTCAACCGGCGGGGCGAGCGGTTCACCAACGAGTCGGGCACCTACGACCAGATGAGCTATTCTGCCTTTAACCAGCCCGGCGGCGTGTATGCCTCCATCTTCGATTCCAGTATGCCAGAGGACGTGAAGCGGTTCCACACCATTGGCTGCTCGGCTCAGACCAGAAAGGGTCCGGAGCGTCAGCTGCAGAAATTTGAAGAGGGCAAGAACCTGGACCAGAACGGCCGGCAGATCGCCTTCGTGGCCGATACCCTGGAGGAGCTGGCCGACAAGCTGGGCTTCACCGGCAAGGACAAGGAGACCTTCCTGGCCACCTGCGCCCGCTACAACGAGCTTTACGACAAGCAGAACGATGAGGACTTCGGCAAGCCCGCCTACCGTCTGTCTCCGCTGAAGACCGCCCCCTTCTACGGCTTCTGGCTGGGTGCTGCCCTTCTGACCACCGAGCAGGGCCTGCTGATCGATGAGAAGGCCCGGGTGGTGGATGAGACTGACCGTGCGCCCATCGAGGGACTCTTCGCCACCGGCGACGCTACCGGCGGCTTCTTCGTGAACAACTACCCCTGCGTCCTGCCCGGCATCGCTATGGGCCGGACCATGACCTTCGCCATCAAGGCTGTGAAGGTCGCCAATGGGCTCGAAGGATAACTGATTTTGCGTTCAACCTTCTTTTTCATTCCTTTTCTATGGGCAAAGGGCGTACCGGGGGGTACGTCCTTTGCCCGTTTTGGGGAAGAACATTTTTCCCCAAAAGGGAAACAGTTAAGTATTGCAAAATGACACGAAATGAGCTATGATTATGGTGTGTAGCTGGAGTCTTTTCCGGGTGCGAATAGAGGAGGGAAGCGGAGAAATGAATTTAGGCATGACCGAAATCATTTTGGTCCTGGTGGTGGCCCTGCTGGTCCTGGGGCCGGATAAGCTGCCCAAGTACGCCGGGAAGCTGGGCGAGGCCATGAAGGAATTTCGAAAGTTTTCCTCTGAGGCCACCAAGGATATCCGGGAAAGCATCGTGGAGCCCCTGGAGGAGGCCCAAAAGCCTTTGAAGGAGGCCATGGAGCCTTTCACCGATTTGGAGAAAGAGGTCAAGGACAATGTGAAGGACATCAAGAAGTCCTTTACCGACATGGGAAAGACCGGGAAGAAGGAGGAGGCCAAGTCGGAGGATCCCACAGGGGAAAGTCCTGCTGCCGAGACACCCGCCGAGGGAGAAGCGCTGGTGGAGGAGGCTCCAGCTGCGGAAGGAGAGACTTCTGTCCAAGAGGTGCCGGTCGAGGAGAGCCCGGAGGAGAAGGCGCCGGCCGAGGTCTGAACCCAAACCAAACATTTCCATACACATCAAACAATTTGAGGAGGAACTTGAAATGAAACCTGGAATGATTGAGCTGCTCGTGGTGCTGCTGATCGTGGTGGTCATCTTTGGGCCCACCCAGATCCCCAAGCTGACCAAGATGATCGGCAAGAGCATCAAGAACCTGCGGGCCGGCATGGCTGAGGATGAGGAAGAGGAAGCTCCCAAGGCCAAGAAAAAGGACGCCGCTGAGGAAGAATGAGCAAGAAGAAGGGGAAAAACGCGGAGAAGGAGATGGCCCTGTCCGGTCATCTCAAGGAGCTGCGTAACCGGATCATGATCTGCGTGCTGTGTCTGGTGGTCACCTTTGTGGTGTGCTTGACCTATGCGCCACAGATCGTGGAGTTCCTGACCAATATGGGGAAGGAATACGGGTACCACTATGTGTACATCGCCCCCCAGGAGCTGTTGATGCAGCACTTTTCCATCTCTCTGCTGGCGGCAGTATGTGTCACTTTCCCGGTGATCATTTACCAGGTGTGGGCATTTATCCGGCCGGGACTGAAGAAAAAGGAGAATATCCTCTTTGTTCTGGCGGTGGTTTTTGGGCTGCTGTGCTTTCTGGCGGGGGTTTACTTTGCCTACAGGATCATGCTGCCCTTCATGCTCCAGTTCCTCATTGGGGTGAGCCTGGGAACCGATATTTCGGCGGCCATCACGGTGGGCAACTACATCTCCTTCCTGCTGACCATGTTCGTCATTTTCGGGCTGGTGTTCGAGCTGCCCGTGGTGTCGGTCATGCTGACCCAGTTGGGGATCCTGAAGGTGGAGTGGATGAAGAAGGGCACCAGGGTCATGATCGTGGTGATCTTCTTCCTGGCGGCCGTTATTACGCCCCCTGATATCGTGTCACAGATCATGGTGGCCATTCCTATGATCGGGCTTTATGAGCTGAGCATCCTCCTCAGCGCCGTTCTGATGAAGTTCAAGCGGAAGAAAAAGGTTGCGGAAGAGGACGACGGTGATGAGGAAGAATAAGAAAAACCGGAAAGAGCAGATGCTCTTTCCGGTTTTTTGTGTATGCTCTCAGGTGGACTCCACAAGGCGTATGCGCTTCCATTTGCCCTGGCGGAAGCGGATATAGGTGAGTAGGGCGTTGAGAAGCCAACTGCACAGAAGGGAGAAAAACAGGGCGTCTGGGTGGCCATTAGGCCATTCCTCGCTTCGGGTAAGGTAGGCCATCAGGTAGGCCAGGGGGACCCGGACGATGACGGTGGTGATGAGGGAGATCACCATGGTGGACAGGGTGTCTCCCGCCGCACGGAGGGTGCCGCCGTAGATTTGGGCGATGGCCATGGCGATGTAGCCCACCGCCAGGATCCGCAGGCCACGGCCGCCCAGGTCCACCACATGGCGGTAGACAATGGGGTCGGTGTTGGCCTCGTTGATGAAGATCTCGATGAGCTGCTTTCCGAAGAGGAGCAGCGCCAGGACAATAATTCCGGAGATCCCAAGAGACAGGCCCAGGGCGGCCCGCTGGCCGGGCTTGAGGCGGTCTTCCCTGCCGGCCCCCAGGTTCTGGCCGATGTAGGTGGAGATGGCCAGGCCGAAGGTGAAGGCAGGGAGTATGGCGAAGCCGTCCACCCGCATGATGGCTACGTTGACGGCGGGGACGAAGTCGGCCATCTGGTTGGTCAGGCTCTGAACAAAGACCATGGCCAGGGAGAAGATGGCCTGGGTCAGGCCGGAGGGAAGGCCCAGGCGGAGGATCTGGACGCCGGCGGTCCGGTCGGGGATCAGGGTCTGCCGGTTGACGGTCACGACATCCTGCATGCGGGTCAGGCGGATAAGGCAGAGGATGGCCGAGACAGCCTGGGCGATAATGGTGGCCCAGGCTACCCCCTGGACTCCCCAGCCCAGGCTGGCCACGAACCAGATGTCCAGGACGATGTTGAGGCCGGCCGAGACCAGCAGGTACACAAGTGGGTAAAAGCTGTCTCCCAGGCCCCGGAGGATGCCCGAGATGATGTTGTAGAAGGCCGAACCCAGGATGCCGATGAAGATGATCTGAAGGTAGGCGGCGGCCATGTCAAAGTATTTTTCCGGGGTGTTGATCAGCTCCAGCAAGGGCCGGGACAGGGGGACGCCCAAGGCGGTGATGAGGAGGCTGGAGAAGAACACCAGGGTGACCGCGGTGCCCACGCAGGTGGAGAGACGCTCCTTGTCCCTGGCGCCGAAATACTGAGCCACCAGGATGCCGGCGCCGGTGGAGATGGCCATGAAAAGGACCAGGAGCAGGTTGATGATGGGGCTTGAGACGCCGACGGCCGACAGGGCGTCTACGCCGTTGTATCCGTTCCGGGCTACTGAGCAGTATTCGCCCACCACGATGGAGTCCACTGTGGAGTAGAGCTGCTGGGCCAGGTTTCCGATGAGCAGGGGAAAGGCGAATCGGGCGATCACCTTCAGGGGGCGGCCTTCGGTCATATCCTGGGCGCCGAAGAGGGATTTGATCTTTGTGAGCATCGGCGGGAGTCCTCCTTGTTCTCTGTTCCATTGAATAAGATATCTATAAGTGTAACAGAATAGGGAGTGGATTGCAAGCCGTGGCGGCTATGATGAATTTTTTCTTGACAGCCGGCATAGGCTGTGGTATCATAATGGAGCACTTATTGAGGGCCTCATCCATGCCGGAGTGGCGGAATTGGTAGACGCCCGGGACTTAAAATCCTGTGTTCCAAAAGAACGTGCCGGTTCGACTCCGGTCTCCGGCACCACAAGTTCTTTGGACATGGGCCATATCGCGGGGTAGAGCAATTGGTAGCTCGTCGGGCTCATAACCCGGAGGTTGCAGGTTCAAGTCCTGTCCCCGCAACCAGAAAAACCTCGAGATCGAAAGGTCTCGGGGTTTTTGTTTGCCCGTAAACGGGCGCATAACTGGTCGGCGGCAAGGTTGAGTTCTGTCTCAGCCAACAAACAGTCACCGTTTCCTGTGGGAAACGGTGACTGTTTTGTTGGGGGTATGACATTTGTTCTTCGTGCGTCCGGCGGGGAGGTGTGCCTCCTGGAAGCAACGGCCCAGGACACAGAGGAGGGCGATCTTCTGGAAAAGTTACAGGGCCAGCAGGGGAAGGAAGGAGGTGCCGTTCTGGGGGGGATGGACACCGAAGAAGTCACAGACCGTGGCACCCACGTCGGACATAGTGGAGCGTTTGCCCAGGCGGACGCCGTGGAGTCCCTTGCGGTAGACCAGAAGGGGCACATTCTCCCGGGTGTGCTTGCTGTGGCCGATGTCGGGATCGTTGCCGTGGTCGGCCTGGACCAGGAGGATGTCCTCCTCGGTCAACAGGGGCATCAGCCGGGCCAGGCCGGCGTCGGCCTGCTCCAACTTCTCCCGGTAGACCACGCTGTCCTGGGAGTGGCCGGCCAGGTCGGTCTCCTGCACATTGGTGCAGATAAAGCCCTTCTCCATGGTTTGGAAGGCCTGAATAGTCAGGTTCATGCACTCGGTGGTGGGGACGCAGGAGATGCTCTTTCCCCCGTTGTTGGCCACGATGTCGGCCACCTTGCCGATGAGGGTCACCGGGATGCCGGCACCTGTCAGGATGGTGGGGGCCTGGACGTTTTTGTCCACGCCGTAGCCCAGGTGGAGGCACTGGTAGCCCTGCTCGTAGGACTTGGATTTGGCCGAGGCGATGCCTATGAATTTCCCCTGCTTCACCTCCTCGGCGGCGTAGAGATCCTCCATGGTGTTTCCGGTGCCGCCGAAAACGATGACCCGGCCCACCGTGACCACCTGACGGGCCAGCTCGGCGATCTCGTGGGCCTTGTCAAAGGGGATCAGGTCCAGGGGGGCGGTCACGTTATAGCACATCCCCAGGTCGGCCTCCAGGTTGTCGGCGATGGTCACGTAGTCGTCGCAGACCACGTACCGAAGGCCGCTGTTCTCCCGGAAGGTCACCCGATGTCCGTGGTCCTGCAGGTGCTGGGCCACGGCGTCCACCTTCTCCTGGAAGGGGACCATCTCGGGCATTTTGGGCCGGGTGCCCATGATCTCCTGATGGCCCATGAAGGTGTCCGCCCCGTGGTGCATGAGATCGCTCTTGCCGAAGTTGGCGTCGGGAGAGAATTTCATGCATTGACTCTCGGAGCCGAAGGCGTTCATCAGGCCCAGCTTTTCCAGGGTGGGCAGCTTCAGGTCGGGCTGGTCGGCCAGGATACTTCTCAGGGTGTTGGCCCGTTCATCTCCGGGACGGGCGACGGCGGCGTCGGCCATGGCGCCAATGCCGAAACCGTCTAGAACGACAACAACAAATTTGCCCATGGCGTTACGAGACCTCCTCTATGCTTTCCCGCAGGATCCGCAGCACCGTGTCGGCGCCCGCCCGGTTGGGGTTGACCCGGATCATATGGTCGGCCAGGGTAGGGTCGGCCTTCAGGAAGGTGCCCGAGACCCGGTAGAAGAGGGGCTGGATCTCGTATTTGGACTCGGAGCCTACGGGGTAGGGTAGTCCGCCCCGCTTTTCGGCCGCCGCCAGGACCTGTTTGGCGATGGGGGCATCGAAGGTGATCAGGAGGACCTTGGACTGGGCGCTGGCGATCATGGCGTCGGCCACGCCGGGGACCTCCCCGGCCTTCAGGCGGGACAGGACCTCCTCGGCGGTCTGGGCGGTGATGGCCAGCATGACCGGGGCGTAGGTCAGGCCCCGGAGGACCTCCATGGCCTCGAAGCCCTGGGTCTGGCAGCCCCCTGAGTAGTGCATGGCCCGGATCTTGTCGATATAGGCTTTTTTGCCCACCACGCAGCCGATGCCCTCAGGGCCCTGAAGCTTGAAGGTGGAGAAGCAGGAAAGGTCGGCCCCCAGCTCGGCCCCCATTTTCCGGGTCTTCATCACGGCGTAGTTGTCGTCCACCAGGACCGGGATGTCCCGGACCTTCTTGACGGCGGCGATGACCTCCGCCAGGTCGTAGGAGTCCTCCAGCCGCTGGCGGGAGTGCTGGACCAAGGCGGCCGAGATCTCGGGGTGGTCGCTGAGGGTCTTTTCCACCTGGGCAAGGTCGTTGAAGTCGGCCGCTACGGTACAGTAGCCGAACATCTCGATGGTGGTGGCGGTGGTGGAGTAGACTGGGGCGGTGTGGACCAGCAGGGTCCCTCCCGCCGGCAGGATGGCCGACAGGCCGTAGCGGATGGCCCCGGTGCCCGAGCCCCGGACCAGGATGGATCCCTCGGTGCCGAAGAACCGGGCCAGGACCTGCTCCACCTTGACGGTGGTCACAGGTTCATTGCCCGGCTGGTGGACCCCCAGGTCGCCGCGGGTCAGGCTCTCCGCGCCCGAGAAGCAGCGGGTCATGCAGTCCAGCAGACGGAACTGCTTCTCCATGGCCTGCTCCAGGGTGATGCTCTCCAATGGATATGCATTCATGGTCAAACCTCATATCCTTCCATAAAGTAGTTGTTAAGGTCCAGGAAATACCGCTCGATGAGCGGGTCGTGGGCCTCCTGTACGGCAAGGCCCAGTTTCAGGAGCCTGCCGATCTTTTCCTCCTTGTCCTCGCAGAGGAGGAGGGTGCTCATGCCCAGCCCCTCCTGGGGGAGGGCCAGCGCGGTGGCCTGGGCGATGTTGGCTACCCGGACGTAGCCCTTCTCGGCCTGGGCCTGGATGGCACGGGTCCGCTCGTCAAAATGTCCGAAGAGGGAGTCCCCGAAGCCGTAAAGGTCTACCGGCCCCTCGGTGAGCATCAGCACGTCGCACTGGGCCAGAAGGTCACTGAGATAGGCGGTCAGCTCCCCACGGGGGGCGTGGCGGTCCATCAGCTGTCGGACCTGAGAGCGGATGCCGGGGTACTCCCGGTCACTGATGACGGTGCCGTAATCCTCAGCCGGCACAAGGCCGGTGGCGCATTGGATGGCCCGGTAGAGAAGGGCCTTGTCCCGGGCCATAAAGCCAATGGAATTGCCGGCCACCATACCGTCGGTGTTGGGCCGGGAGCCGGCATTTTCCCGCTGTGGCTCGATACGCCGGGAGATAAAGCCCAGGATATTGACGCACATGGCGGGGGCCAGAACGCTGCCGCCACCATCGTTGCCGATGCCTAAGTCGTTGATGCCGGCGAACACGTTGATGGCGGTTCCCGAGGAGGAGCCCGACATGACATGGCCGGTGATAGGGTTGATAAGCTCGGTGTCCACAGCCCGGCCGGCCAGCTGGGATTTTTTGTCGATGGTGTGGAGGGCGAAGCCGTGGGGCTCCAGTCGGTGCATCAGGGTGTTGGGGATGGAGCGGATGTTTTTGATGCCCACCAGGACGGCCTCGGGGTCAGCGTCAAAGACCCGGACCACCGAGCCGTAAGGGTCCAGAAGGGCCACCTTGTGCTGCAGCTCGTAATTGTTCTTCATGCCTGCCACTCCTTTGTGATCTCGCGGCCCAGGGAGGAGAAACGGCCGACGATGGCCGGCTTGCCGGAGGACAGGCCCTCTACCACCACCACCTCGCTGCGGACGGTGAAGATCTGGGTCCGGTGGCAGAGGATCACGATGTCGCCGACTGCACAGGGCTCCTCCAACTCGTAGTAGTAGTCGATGGAGTCCAGGTCGGGGGGGGATACCTTCATGGTCTGGCAGTCCCGGGGGGAGATCCCCACTAGGGCGTTTTCCATGTGCCCCCGGCGATAGAGGCCGCCGCCGTAGCAGTATGCGCGGCCGCCGAAATTGTGGGAGACCTCGGTGACATAGACATAGCCCACCTTCTCAGGCTGGGTGGTGTCCTTGTGGAGGGGGGTGGTGCCGGTGAGGCCGTGGCCCGGCTCGCCGTTGTTGCCCCCCAGGGCGTGGATCAGGGGGATGGAGGAGACGCAGGTGGCGCTGGGGACATTGATGATCAGGTCCTTCAGGCCCCGGTCACGGGCCAGCTCCACCGCCCGGTCCAGTCCCTTCATGTTGGGGGTAGGGGTGATGGCCTTCTCGTCCGCATCATAGAGCAGGGCGGGGAAGGTGGTAAAGCCCCCGATCTTCACGTGGGGCAGGCCGTCGATCATGTCCATCAGCTCGGGCAGCTCCTCCGAGCGGAAGCCGCCGGTCTGGCCGGAATAGAGGCTGCCGTCCGGGTCGGTGATCCGGAGGAGGAGGGGCTGGCAGAGTTCCAGCTCACCGGCCGCCCGGTCGATCTCCCGGATCTTCTCCCGGGTGTAGACCGTGACCACGTCGGGCCGAGCGGCCAGGATGGTCTTCAGGGCGTGGCTGGGAACCTGGACCAGGTGGCCCACATTACCCAGATGGATCCCCTCCTCCACCATGCGGAGAGCCTCCCGGAAGTCCACGGCCACGCAGCCTCCGAAGCCGATCTCCATCAGCCGTTTGGCCACCAGGGGGTTCCGGCCGATCTGCTTGAGCATGAAATAGAGGACCACGCCGTTTTCCCGGGCCGCAGAGACCATCTGTCGGCCGTTTTCCGTGATGGCATCCAGATCCAGCAGGTAGGTGTCGGGAAGGATATCCCCCCGGCGGTGGGCCTCAAAGGCATATTGGAGCAGGGCGGGATTGTTCTCTTTCAGCTTGTTCAGGAACATGGGTTCTGCCTCCAGTCGTTGTCCACGATGCGCCCGGGGTTGTCTGCCAGCAGCTTCCGGAGCTCCTCCTCGGTGGCGCCGTATTTCCGCAGGAGGGGAACCACGACGCGCATGACCGCCACATAGCCGGGTCCGCCCGCCGAGGTGAAGTAGGTCCGGCGGGAGACGTCGTTGCTCAGGACCAGGTGGTCGCCATAGCCCTCCCGGATCAGGGACAGGGCATTTTTGGCCCGGGTCTCATCGGGCATGTAGGCGCTCTTGCCGCAGGTATCGAAGGCAATGTTGACGCCACGCTCCAGAAGGGAGAGGTGGTATTCATGGTCATCGATCAGGTCCTGATGGCCGAGAATGATCTTGTCGGGATCCATCCCCTGGTCCAGCAGGATCTGAATGGTCTCGTGGGCGGTGAGCCGCCCGGTGTGGGTGGAGACCGCCGCCCCGGTCCGCCGGGAGGCGATGCCGGCGGCCTCCAGTATCTTCTTCTCGTGGCCCACAAAGGCCTCGGGGCTGGAGGCAATCTCGGCGATGAGGCCGGCCCTGATCCCCGTGTTCCCGATACCCTCGAGAAGCTCCTTCTCGTAGGTGCGGGCGATCTCCTCGGGGGTCTGGGTCTCCAACTTGGCAGGGTGGAAGGGGGAGAGATAGTAGCCGGTGGAGGCCACGATCTGGAGACCGGTGGCCTGGGAGATGGTGCGCAGCTTTTCCACGTCCCGGCCCAGGTCAATGGTGCTGACCTCAAAGGCTGACTGGATCCCGTCCTCCATCATGAGACGGATCTCAGGGATCACCTCCTCGGGTGTGTCGATGCGGCTGATCCCGTCCTTCCGGATCCGGTCCAGGTCGATGATGAAATGCTCATGGGCCAGGGTCATACCCAGCCGGGATCGGTCAATGTCGCCCAAAACGGTCCGAATCATAATCGATCAAACTCCTTACTGAAAAATAAGCAGGGCACCAATTCTGTTCCAAATTGGTGCCCTGCTTTCACGCGGTTTATTCCGGCTTACCCTCGGTCTTGTCGATCAGAGCCTGTACCAGAACGGGGACCAGGGCGTCGGTATGCTCCTTCACATACCCGAAGGCCTTGTGGTTTCCGGCGTAGACCTGGTGGCGGATCTCCTGGGGGGAGGGAAGCTTTCCCTGCCGGGATATGGTCAGGCAGTTTCCGTAGCCCAGGACCATGATGGCCGTGGCCAGGGAACCGCCGCCACCGGTCTGGCAGGAGCCTAGGTAGTAATCCACCTCGCCCTTCTTGACGAGCCGGGCGGCGATCATGTCGGCGTCGGCAAGGGCCTCCACCTGGCCGGGGAACTGTTTGTCAATGATCTGTTTGGTCTGGGTGGAAGTCAGGCCGCAGCATTCGATTTTCAGCATGGTTGGTTTCCCTCCTGTTTAAGTTGATCCGATCAGGCCAGCTTCACAAAGCCGACAAGGATCATGAGGTTGTAAAGGATACCCACGACCACGGCGGCGATGGGGCCGACGGCAGACTTGGGCAGGCGCTGGCCGGTGACGTCGTTGAGGACGTAGAAGGCGCCCACGATCATAAGGCCCACGGCGCCCCAGATGGCGTTGGCAGCCAGGAAGGAGCCGATCATCAGGGCCAGGCCGATGCAGGAGATCATGGAGTCACGGATGTGATCGCCGCACTTGGAGAGCTCGGGGAACTTGGACAGGCCCTTGCCCAGCAGGCCCAGGAGCTGGAGCTCCAGGAACTCAACGGCAAAGCCCAGGATGGGAGCCAGCCACCAGGTGGGAGCCAGGGTGCCCACCAGCATACAGGTGGTCAGACCAACGGCCTGGTAAACGCCGGTGGCCAGAGAGGTGGAGACGATCAGGGGAATGAAGGCGATGATGACGCCAATCATGGCCAGCTGGAAGGTGCCCATCTCGCCGCTCTGGACAGCAGCGCTCAGAACGTAGGGCTGATAGGCCTGGGCCAGGATGTGGATGCCCAGCGCGTTCAGGGCGCCCTGAGTGCACAGGAAGATCCAGTTGCCCTTGATGCGGGCGGCGTTCTTGGCAAAGAGGTTCAGTTCGTCGGCATCGTTCTCAATGCTGGAGCCCTTGTTGCCGCTCATGGAATAGACCATCAGGCAGATCATGCCGGCCAGCATGGCGAAGGTGTAGGGATAGAGGCTGATGCTGACGCCGCCGATCTGGACGGCACCCACCACGGTGCAGACGATGTAGACGACCGCTTCAATGGCGGCGGTGATGATGCCCTTCTTGGCGCCGAACTGGCTGGCGATGGCCACGGCGGGGAACACGCAGAAGACGGGCAGGGCGGGGGTGGAGATCTGGGTCAGGTCGTTCAGGAAGTTATAGGGCAGGGCGGAGAAGGCCTGGTTGATCAGCGAGGTGCCGAAGGCGCACAGGGCGCCCCAGGCGCCGCCGATGGTGAGGGCCACCCACTTGTTGGGGGACCATGCGCCCAGACAGTCGGTGGCGATCAGGGTCAGATGGACGGCGATGAGGCCGGTACCAAGCCACTGGCTGAAGCCGGCCAGGACCCAGCCGAAGCCCATGCCGGTGACGACCACAGCAAATTCGGGACGGGACATTCTGCCCTCCATCAGCTCGGGGAACACGGGGCGGGCACCGTCGTTAAAGTTGGAGATACACTTGTGGGACAGCAGGCTGGCCCAGGCACAGATGGCGATGAGCACCGCGGCGCGGGCCCACAGCGGGAATTGGAACGTAGTGATAATGCCTTCCATAATAGATCCTCCCTTTTTATCGAAAAAATTGTAGTGTGGTTTTGCTTACGCTGTCTCGTTGAGCTTGGCGATCAGGTTGTTCAGGTGAAGAAGTACATACTCCTGCTCTATCTGGTTCAGGGAATTGTGGATGACTCCCTTGACGCTTTCCAGCATCTCCACCGAAAGGGGATAGCTTTCCAGTTCCTTTACCTCGGCCAGGGCCTCCTCCATCAGAGGCTCCACAGCCTCGTGGGTGGCGTTGCGGCCAAAGGCGGCGCAGAGGTGGGCCACAAAGGTATCCGCGTTTTCCTCACAGAGCTCTATGTTGTACTTTTCTTTGAACATGGCGACGATGGCGAGCACATCCTTCACGTCGTTCTCGTTGATCATGCCGCCCTCTTGATAGAGCTCCAGCCGTTCCGTAAAATCCATTTCTTCCTCCTCACGCAATAAAGAGTAGTAGTTTTTACAGCCCCTCTCCAAGGGCCGTGGACACAGGCCAGGACTTTACCACCTCCTGTAATACGATTGTGTTCCCCTCCGGGAACGGACACGGGTCTTGCCATGGGACTCTATTTTCTCCCCCGGACCGCTCCCCGCGGCCCGGCCGGAAAACAAAAGCACTCTGCCCAAACGGGAAAAGGGAAACGTGCAATAATATATATTTTTTTGTACCTTCCGGGAACGTGAGGGACAATGGCTCGGAGCGGATGATCTGTCGAATTGTATATTTTTTTGTACATTCATCCTAAAAAACAAACCAGCTTTCCGGACGCCGTTTTGAGAATCACTGCCGGGCGGCTGTCAGCCGCCCGGGGGCGCATAAAATGCGCCCCTATGAAGATCTCTGCCTGCAATGCCCCGATTTTAGTAGTTCGCGGGGCATTTTCCCGTTCTTACGTCGCTTTGGGTCTTTCGCACCCGGTCGGGCTCCACATACCGGCGGAGGAGCTGGCAGAGGGACCGCTCGCCGGCTTTGACCACCAGAACGGCCGAGGAGAAGTCCTCCTCAAAGTCGGTTTGCAACTCCTCGATGTGAAGACCTACGTAACCGGAATCCAGGATGTCGTCCAGGTTCCACACGCCCGCGTCGATGAGGTTGCTCCGGATGGCGCCCACGGTCTGGTGGGCGCGTAACTCCACAAACTGAAGGCCTTTGATGCCTTGAGTGACCTGCTCAGTGATATGCCGCTGGTCCAGGCTGGTCCGGTCGTAGGCCACCCGCATGCCGCTCTCGATGCCCTTGACATCGGGATCCCGGAGCACCAGAACATGGCGGGAAAGGTAGGTCCCCGGCCCCAGATCCACGGCGATCTCGATGTCGGCCTGGTTCTGGATGGCCTGCTCGGCGGCATGCCGGGAGCAGGCGGTGAACTGGCACACGCCGGAATCCACCAGCTGAAAACGGTCCTCGGCGCCCCGGGCAAAGACCAGGTTTACCGAAAAGGGGGCCAGAAGGTCATAGAGGGCGGTGGCCAGCCCCTGGTAAGTGAGGGAATAGGGCAGAGGCATGCTGCCCAGCAGCTCTTTGAACAGACTGCTTTCCTGAAGCTTGTGGTAGTCCAGCTTCTCAATAAAGGAGCCCAGGTGTCCCCGGCTGACCAGGGTCACGGCCTGGCGGTCCTTCAGATATCCAAGACTATTCTGGACAGTACCACGGGAGACATGGAAGCGCTCCATGTACTCAGAAATGGAAGGGATCCGCTCCCCCTCCATCCGGCTCATCAGGTCCTGAGCCATCCGGCTCACCGTAAGGCCGGTCTTTTGATATAACACGTCACGCATGGTCTTCCATCCTTTCCTGTGGGACGTGTTATCTGGGTGGGAACAGATCCATATTGGCATTATATAAAAAATTGTACTTTCATGATAAACCATTTCGGGCCGCCTGTCAACCCCCTTTTTGATACATTTTGCACAAACCGGGTAAAAAGAGCGGAGGCGGATCGTGCAAAAACGCCCAGGCCATTTTGGCCTGGGCGTTTGCGAGTGGGGCTTGGGTTCAGATCCGGGCTACGCCGTCCTTGCGGGCGGCCTCGGCCACGGCCTTGGCCACGGCGTCCTTGACCCGGGGATCGAAGGCCTGGGGCAGGATGTACTCGGCATTCAGCTCCTCGTCGCTGACAAGGCCGGCGATGGCGTAGGCGGCGGCGATCTTCATGTTCTCGGTGATGGCACTGGCCCGCACGTCCAGAGCTCCCCGAAAGATGCCGGGGAAGCAGAGCACATTGTTCACCTGATTGGGGAAGTCGCTGCGGCCGGTGGAGACTACGGCGGCACCGGCGGCCTTGGCCTCGTCAGGGAAGATCTCGGGGGTGGGGTTGGCGCAGGCAAAGATGATGGGGTCCTTGGCCATGGTCTTGACCATCTCAGCGGTGAGGGTGCCGGGGGCGGAGACCCCCACGAACACGTCGGCCCCCCTGATGACCTCGGCCAGGGTGCCCTTCTCGTGGCTCCGGTTGGTGATCCTGGCCATCTCCTCCTTGATGGGGTTCAGGCCGTCCCGGCCCTCGTAGATGGCCCCCTGACGGTCGGTCATGATGACGTTCTTCAATCCCATGCTCATCATCAGCTTGATGATGGCAATGCCGGCGGCGCCGGCCCCCGAGGTGACGATCTTCACATCCTCGATCCTTTTGCCCACCACCTTCAGGGCATTGAGCATACCGGCCAGCGTGATGACGGCGGTGCCGTGCTGGTCGTCGTGGAAGATGGGGATGTCACAGCTCTTTTTCAGCTTCTCCTCGATCTCGAAGCACCGGGGGGCCGAGATGTCCTCCAGATTCACCCCGCCGAAGGAGCCGGCCAGAAGGGTGACCGTGTTGACGATGTCGTCCACACTCTTGCTGCGGACACACAGGGGGATGGCGTCCACGTCGCCGAAGGCCTTGAAGAGGACGCACTTGCCCTCCATGACGGGCATACCGGCCTCGGGGCCGATGTCCCCCAGACCCAGAACGGCGGTGCCGTCGGTGACCACGGCCACCGTGTTCCAGCGGCGGGTCAGGTCGTAGGACTTGTTCACATCCTTCTGGATCTCCAGACAGGGCTGGGCCACGCCGGGGGTGTAGGCCAAGGCCAGAGCCTCCTTGGAGTCCACGGCGGCCCGGGGGGTCATTTCGATCTTGCCTTTCAGCTCGTAGTGCAGTTTCAGAGATTCGCTGGCGTAATCCATTTAATATCGCTCCGTTTCCTGATTTTTAAGGGTCAGACCATCTCTTCGGGACGGACTGCCCGGTCAAACTCTTCCGGGGTCATAAAGCCCAGCCTGACGCAGGCCTCCTTCAGGGAGATGTTCTCCTTGAAGGCAAGCTGGGAGGTCTTGGCCGCCTTCTCGTACCCGATGTACGGGTTGAGGGCTGTGACCAGCATGAGGGAGTTATGCAGGTTTTCCCGGCAGCGCTCCCGGTTGGCGGTGAGGCCGCTGACACAGTGGACGTTGAAGGACTCCATGCAGTCGGCAAGGAGCCGGGCGGACTGGAGGAAGTCATAGGCCAGCACAGGCATGAAGACGTTAAGCTCGAAGTTGCCTTGGCTGGCGGCGAAGCCGATGGCGGCGTCGTTGCCGAGGACTTGGACCGCCACCATGGTCACCGCCTCGCACTGGGTGGGGTTGACCTTGCCCGGCATGATGGAGGAGCCGGGCTCGTTGGCCGGAATGGTGATCTCCCCGATGCCGCACCGGGGGCCCGAAGCCAGCCAGCGCACATCGTTGGCTATCTTCATCAGGTCGGCGGCCAAGGCCTTCAGGGCGCCATGGGCAAAGACCAGCTCGTCCTTGCTGGTGAGGGCGTGGAACTTGTTGGGGGCGGTGACGAAGGGTTTTCCCGTCAGCTCGCTCACCGCTTGGGCAGCGCCCTCGGCAAAGCCTGCGGGGGCGTTGAGGCCGGTGCCTACCGCCGTGCCCCCCAAGGCCAAGGAGCAAAGCCCGGGCAGGGCGGCCTCCAGCTGCTCCCGGTCCCGTTCCAAGGAGGTCCGCCAGCCGCTGATCTCCTGTCCCAAGGTGATGGGCACCGCGTCCTGAAGGTGGGTGCGGCCCGACTTGACCACATCGGCGTTCTCCTCCTCCAGCCGCAGGAGGGTTGCGGTGAGCCGGTCCAGCGCAGGGAGGAGCCGGTCGGAGAGAGACAAGACGGCGGCGATGTGCATGGCGGTGGGGAAGGTGTCGTTGGAGGACTGGGACATGTTCACATGGTCGTTGGGGTGGATCTCCAGGGTGCAGAACTCCCCGGCCCGGTGGGCCACCACCTCGTTGACGTTCATGTTGCTCTGGGTGCCCGAGCCGGTCTGCCACACCACCAGGGGGAAGTGGCCGTCCAGCTTGTGGGCCAGAAGCTCGTCACAGGCGGCGGCGATGGCGGTGAACCGCTCGCCGTCCAGCTTGCCCAGCCGATGGTTGGCCGTGGCGGCCGCCTTCTTGAGGATGCCAAAGGCGTGAATGACCTCGGCGGGCATTTTTTCTCCGCCGATCTTAAAGTTTTCATAGCTCCGCTGGGTCTGGGCCCCCCAGAGCCTGTCAGCCGGGACTTGGACCTCTCCCATGGAGTCGTGCTCGATGCGATAGCCGTTCATTCTGGCGCATCCCCCTTGTCTCATAAGTCAAGTTTATTATACACGTTCCCGGGAAAAAAGTAAACGGAGGGGAGGAGAAAAGGGGCTTTCCGGTCGGGGGGAATTTTGAAGGGAAATTTTGGATAATAAAAGCGCTCCATTTCCTGCTGAAATAGGAGTGTTTTCTTTATATTCGGAACTTTTTTGACGGGTCTGTTTTGGGGGAGGAAACGTGGGCGGGGCAAAAAGAAAGTTGTACGAAAATTGGAAATTCATTTTGGGGCGGTTTTCGGGGTGTTTTGACGCCGTTTTGGAGGGTTTTGACGCCGAAAAACGGGGTTTTGGGGGCCGTTTGAATTTGGGGGAATGTGCAACAACGTGCAATTAGGGGGGGTTCGGGGAAATGGAGGCTATTTTCGGGAGATAGTTGCACAAAAATTGGAAATTCTTTGCTTGTGAAAAATTTGACCGCTTTGGAGCGATTTGGAGAGGGCCGGATCAGGGTAAGATACGCAGAGCCGGGACAGCGGATACGGTTTTTCCAAGCGCTCCTTTGTAGTTGTTATTATGCATAAAAATTTTGAAATAAGTAGAAACAATATATTGCGCTTTGACCATATATGTTATATAATAAACAAGGGGCAGGAATTGTTTCCCAGAAAACCACATATGATTTAAGGAGGTACGCGCCAATTTCATCGCCCAGCACATGAAGGCATATTGGGTGCAGGGAACAGAGAAGATCCAAGTCTCTATTATCCCTGTTACTATTCCCCTTTCCAACCCGGAACGCGGAGTGCTATTTTATAAGGCCAGCATCGGGCAGGACACTTTCGTTTTTCCCTCCGAGTGGGGGAGGCAGGGGTTCGGGTTTGACCACCGGAGCGAGCAGGGACTCTTTCTTGCGTACACGAGCGAGGGCATCTGGCGCATCGATCCCACCACCATGGCCGCCGAAAAGATCACTGCTGACACATACCAAGGTAAGAGCATGGCCGAGGTGCGGGAGGATCTGAAAACCCGGCTGGGGGACCATCTGGCTTGGATCGACAGTGTAGCAATCAGCCCGGACGGAAAAACCGTAGTTTACCGGACCAACCGGGATACCAATGTGCTGGGTTACACTTCTGTATGGAAGGTCGATTTGGACACTACAGAAGAAAATCAGCTTATCACTCCGACCCTATGGAACGATATCGTGGGGTTTCTCTCTAATGACTGTGCTGTGGTAGGTTCTCTTGAAAACACCAGAATGGTGGTGGTCTCCTCCGGAAAGATAACTGCTCTGGACTTTCCTGAGCTGCCCAACTTTGACATCAAAGGAGTCGGGGACGGAAAGGCGGTCTTTTCGAGTTATGCCAATGATGACTCGGATTCCTTTATGTATGTCAGCCAGGTGAATGAGGCAACGGGAACCGTTACCGAACTCACTCATATGACAGGATATTTTGGCGGAACCCCTGTTTTTTCTCCCGCCGGGGATAAGATCGCGATGGGATACGGAACTGACCCGAAGCGGTATCAGTCAACGGGCATTTTGCCCTGCCAAATATTTTCAGCCTGACGCAGATCCAAACTATTCTGCCGAACCTTATGACTTCTTTACAAATGTGGTTTGATCCTATGAGGAGGTGACGCCTATGAAACGTATTTTTCCCCTGCTTCTGCTCTGTGCGGTTCTGGCCGGATGCACCCCCCAGGCCCACCAGTCCCCGGCCCCCGAAACGCCCCCGGCGGCGGTGACCGCTCCCGCTCCCACCCCCACCCCGGAGCCCACACTCACCCCCGCGCCGGAGCCTGCGCCCACATCGGAACCCATAAGTCCCGAAGAGCTGGAATTTTCCATTGTGATCGGGGAGGCTCTTCTGGTTCCCGGGAGACAGTCCGGTGCCTTTCCTTGGGGCACTGAGTTGGAAGCAGACAGCGAGACCTATTGGAATATGGATGGGTTTTACGGCTTTACCCTCGCTTGTGGTGAAGGGCTGTACTTGGTGGGTTCACACCCAGAGAAGCATGTAGAAACAACGGAAAACGGTTTTTTGACCGGTATTGAAAACCAGAACACTGATTACAAGACCTACCGGGGGGCCTATATCGGGATGTCTCTGGAAGACTTTTTGGAGCTGTACCCCGAGGCCGAGCAGATGAACACCGGGAGAATCGGGTTGGTATATAGCTACACCGATGAGGTGCATTGCGGATTTGACCTTCTCGGCTTTTCCTTTGAAGATGATCTGCTGGTGAAGTTTTGGTATCACAATGGGATGGACGGCTGGAATCCTTCCCCTCCTATGGGTTGGTAACACACACACATATATACGGTGAATACAAAGCAGCCTCCCATCCGGGAGGCTGCTTGGCTGATTTTATGGTGGTTGCCCAGAGGAGATTCAGTTCAGCAGGGAGAAATCGAAGCTGTCGGCCAGTTTTTCCAGCTCGGCCTGGCCGATGGGGCCCGAGGAGAAGGTGTCGTCCCCCGCGGTGCCGGTGAGGACGTTGATAAAGAGGAAGCCGTTCTCCATGTCGGCCCAGATGAAGGAACGGTTGGGGCCCAGAGAGAGCTTCACAGGCACGCCCAAGGCGGTCTCGTAGTCCCACTCGGTGTAATCCTCCAAGTTGCCTACGTTCAGGGCCACCTCGTCAAAGATCCCCTTTCTGACATAGCGGAACTGATAGTCCATGGCACCGTAGTCCACCTGCTCGGCCGTCCCCTCGAAGGAGAGGGTGCCGTCGTCATAGAGATAGCCCCAGAAGGCGAGGTTGCCCTCCCCCAAGAAGGTGGCGCCCAGTTCGCCCCGCAGGTCGCCGGTGCCGTCCAGCTCGGTCATCGTTTGATGGAGCTTGAGGCCGTACTTGTCCACGATCTCATCCAATTTGGCGGCCATGGTGTCGTCGTAGACCGCGTAGTGCTGGTATTTGCCCCCCTCGTCGTAGATCTCGTTGCCGAAGGAGCGGACACTCATATATTGGTCATAGAAGCTCTTCCACTCCATGCAGGCTTTGGCCTCCGGGGTATCGGCGTAGCCCTGCATGGAGATCATGTCCACCACCCGGATCTCCTCGTCGTAGTGGTCGATGACCTCCCAGCCATCCGGGTCTTGGGTAAAGACCGGGACAGGGATGCGGAGGGTGGTGCGCTCCGGGAAGGCCAGATCCCGGAGTCCGAACAGGTTGAAGGCCATAGCGGTGGCCCCCAGGGCGCAGATGAGGGCAGCGGCAGCGGCCACCGTCAACAGTCTGCGGGTGAACATCGTGTGGGTTTTCATGGTTGTCTCCTTTATCAGCTCGTCTACCCGCACTGAGGTATGAAGCTGGGAAAAGGTTTCCTTATAGAGATCTCTGTTATTCTTCATCCTTCCACACCTCCGTCAGGTTGGTTTTTAATTGCTGCCGGGCCCGGGAGAGCCGGGTGGTCACCGCGGTGGTGCTCAGGTGCAGCACGTCAGCGATCTCGCTGACCGACAGCTCTTCGTAGTAAAACAGGTACAGTACTGTGCGGTATTTTTCGGGCAGGGCCATGACCTCCCGGTAGAGCTCGCTCTGCTCGGGAAACTGGAACTGGACGGGCTGGTCGGCATCCTCCAGGGATACCCAGGAACGTTGTTTCTTCTGCCGCAGACCGTTTTTGCACTGATTGATGGTGACACGGATGAGCCAGGCCTTCACGTGCTCCTCGCTCTGGAACTCCTTTTTGCAGCTGTACAGCCGCAGGAGGACCTCCTGCACAGTATCGTCCCCGTCGTGGGGATTGGCGTAATAGTTCAGCGCGATGCGGAAGATCATATCCTTGTACCGTTCCGCCCGTTGGGTGAATTCTGTCCGGGTCATGACGTTCGTTCCTTCCCTTTGAAAGCTTTCACCCATAATACACCCGACGGGGGGATCTTGTCACACGGAAGTTGTATTTTTTCTTTTCCTGTCCCCGGCCAGGCGGCCTGGGGAGAAAATATTCCTTGTTTTTCCAACGGGGCTATGCTAAAATACGGATAAGATTTGAAGAAATGAGTGTCTGAATTATGCTGCAATTTGACGAGTATAAGATCAAGCTGAACAACCTGAAGCCCACTCTGGCTGAGCTGGGCCAGGCACTGGATCTGGAGAGTGCCCAGCGGGAGCTGGAAATGCTGGAGTCCGAGTCAGCCTCCGAGGGCTTCTGGGACGATCTGGAGAAATCCCAGAAGGCTACCCGGCGGATGAACACCCTCCGAGGAAAGCTGGAGAGCCAGCAGCGCCGGGAGCGGGAGTGGGACGACCTGCTCACCCTCTGCGAGATGGGTAACGAGGAGGAGGACGAGTCCCTCCTCCCCGAGTTGGAGGAGGGCTACGCCAGGCTGGAGAAGGAGATGGAGGAGGCCCGGCTCTCCACCCTCTTTACCGGGGAGTACGACGGCAACAACGTGATCCTCACCATCCACGCCGGCGCCGGCGGTACCGAGGCCCAGGACTGGGCCCAGATGCTCCTGAGGATGTACACCCGCTGGGCCGAGCGCCACGGTTTTGGCTGCAATGTGGCTGATGTCACCGACGGGGACGAGGCGGGCATCAAATCGGCCACCATTATTATTGAAGGGGAGAACGCCTACGGCCACCTGAAGAGCGAGCACGGCGTCCACCGGCTGGTCCGCATCTCTCCCTTCGACGCCAACGCCCGGCGGCAGACCTCCTTCGCCGCGTTGGAGGTCATGCCCGAGATCCCTGACGACGTGGAGGTGGACATCCGTCCTGAGGACGTCGAGATGCAGGTCTACCGCTCTTCGGGCGCCGGCGGACAGCACATTAACAAGACCTCCTCGGCTGTGCGCCTTATCCACAAGCCCACCGGCATCGTGGTGGCCTCCCAGCAGGAGCGCAGCCAGTTCCAGAACAAGGAGACCTGTATGAAGATGCTGCGAAGCAAGCTGGTGGAGCTCCAGATGCAGCAGCACGCCGAGAAGATCAGCGACATCAAGGGGGTCCAGCTCAAGATCGAGTGGGGCAGCCAGATCCGCTCCTACGTCTTCATGCCCTACCAGCTGGTGAAGGACAACCGCACCGGCTACGAGACCAGCAACGTGAACGGGGTCATGGACGGGGACCTGGACGGATTCATCAACGCCTATCTTTCCTGCGCCGCCACCGGCAACTGGGTCACCAAATAAGAGAAAAAAGAAGGGGAGCCTTCCGCCCGCGGGCGGAGGGCTCCCCTTTTCCCACAGGAAAAAAAGACGAAAATTGGCGGGAAAAATCCGTCTTTTTCTCCAAGTCAGAAAAACATGGAAAATATTTATTTTTTCACAAGATTTTGGTTGAAATCGTCGCCGGATTGGGGTACAATATGCATTGAATGCGGAGGTGATCCCATGCTCAATATTGTCCTGGTGGAGCCCGAGATCCACCCCAACACGGGCAACGTGGCCCGGACCTGCGCGGCCACCGGGATCCGCCTCCATCTGGTGGAGCCCCTGGGCTTTGACATCAGCGACAAGGCGGTGAAGCGGGCGGGACTGGACTACTGGCCCCTGGTGGACCTCCATGTCTGGCCCGGCCTGGATGCCCTCTTCGAGGCTGAAAGGCCCGAGGACATTTGGCTGGCCACCGCCAAGGGGGCCAAAAGCTACGTAGATCCGTCGGTCCGGTTCCGGGACGGCTGCTGGCTCTTCTTCGGCAAGGAGACCAAGGGCCTGGACGAGAGCTTCCGCCTTGCCCACGCCGACCGCTGCATCCGCATCCCCATCCGGGCCGAGGCGCGGTGCCTCAACCTCTCCAACTCGGTGGCCATCCTGGCGTACGAGGCTCTCCGCCAGACCGGGTTCCCCGGGCTCAAGCCCACGGGAGAGATGGCGGACCTTACATGATATCTGCCTACTTTAATGAAGGAGGAAAAAGATCATGAACTACAACAAAAAGACGGTAAAAGACGTGGACGTGAAGGGCAAGAAGGTCCTGCTGCGCTGTGACTTCAACGTGCCCCTCGCCAAGGACGGCAGCGGCGTCATCACCGACGACAAGCGCATCCGGGCCGCCCTGCCCACTATCCAGTACCTGCTGGAGCAGGGAGCCGCCGTCATCGCCTGCTCCCACCTGGGCAAGCCCGAGGCCAGCTTTGACAAGTGGGTGAAGAAGCAGACCGAGAAGGGCAAGGACCCTGCCACCCTTACCGAGGAGAAGTGGCAGAAGACCCTGAAGGAGCTGCGGATGGAGCCTGTGGCCAAGCGTCTCGGCGAGTTGCTGGGCAAGGAGGTCATTCTGGCCGACGACGTGGTGGGCCCCGACGCCACCGCCAAGGCTGCCGCCCTGAAGAGCGGCGAGATCATGCTCCTCCAGAACACCCGTTTTGAGAAGGGCGAGACCAAGGGCGATCCCGAGCTGGCCAAGAAGATGGCCGCCCTGGCCGGAGCCGACGGCGTGTACGTTTCCGACGCCTTTGGCGCCGTCCACCGTGCCCACGCCTCCACCGCCGTGGTGGCCGATTACCTGCCCGCCGTGTCCGGCTTCCTCATTCAGAAGGAGCTGGAGATCATCGGCGGCGCCCTGGCCGCTCCCAAGCGTCCTCTGGTGGCCATCCTGGGCGGCAGCAAGGTTTCCTCCAAGATCGGCGTCATCAACAACCTGCTGGAGATCGCTGACACCATCATCATCGGCGGCGGCATGGCCTACACCTTCTCGGCCGCTCAGGGCGGCAAGGTGGGCAACTCCCTGCTGGAGGAGGACTGGAAGGCCTACTCCCTGGAGATGGTCGAGAAGGCCAAGCAGAAGGGCGTGAAGCTCCTGTTGCCCGTGGACACCGTTATCGCTGACAAGTTCGCCGCCGATGCTAACAGCCAGGTGGTCAAGTCCGGGGAGATCCCCGATGGCTGGGAGGGCCTGGACATCGGGCCCGAGACCGTGAAGCTCTATTGCGACGCCGTGAAGGACGCCGGCACCGTTATCTGGAACGGCCCCATGGGCGTCTTTGAGTTCGAGAAGTTTGCCGTGGGCACCAAGGCCGTGGCCGAGGCTCTCTCCGAGACTTCCGCCATCACCATCATCGGCGGCGGCGACAGTGCGGCGGCCGTCCAGCAGCTGGGCTACGCCGACAAGATGACCCATATCTCCACCGGTGGCGGCGCAAGTCTGGAATTTATGGAAGGAAAAGAGCTGCCCGGCGTCGCTTGCCTGCTGGACGCGTAAAAGTTCAGATATATTATAAATAGTAAGGAGCAATACGCATGAATCGTCGTTATCGCAAGACCATCATCGCCGGCAACTGGAAGATGAACAAGACCCTGACCGAGACCAAGGCCTTTGCAGAGGCCTTCAAGCCCCTGCTGAACCGTCCCAAGTGGTGCGAGGTGGTCCTGTGTGTGCCCTATGTGAACCTCCAGGCCGCCATCCGCCTGTTCAAGGACAGCAAGGTGTCCATCGGCGCCGAGAGCTGCCACTACGAGTCCACTGGCGCCTTCACCGGCGAGGTCTCTCCCGAGATGCTCAAGGACATCGGTGTGAAGTACGTCATTATCGGCCACTCCGAGCGCCGGCAGTACTACAATGAGACCGACGTGACCGTTAACAAGAAGGTCAAGGCCGCTCTGGAGGCCGGTCTCCAGCCCATCATCTGCGTGGGCGAGTCCCTGGAGCAGCGCGAGATGGGGGTCACCATGGACCTTATTTCCTACCAGGTCAGGTGTGCCCTCTCGGGGGTGCCCGCCGAGAAGATGCGCAAGGTGGTCTTTGCCTACGAGCCCATCTGGGCCATCGGAACCGGCAAGACTGCCACCTCGGCCGAGGCTCAGGAGGTCTGCGAGGGGATCCGCACCATCATCCGCAAGAAGTACGGCGCCCGTGTGGCCCGGAGCGTCACCATCCAGTACGGTGGCTCCATGAACCCCAAGAACGCCTTTGAGCTGCTCTCCCAGCCCGACGTGGACGGCGGCCTCATCGGCGGCGCCTCCCTGAAGCCCGACCAGTTTATGGACATCATCAACGCCGCCAACCAGGAGTAAAGAAGCGCGGAGCAAGTCTCTGCCGCCGCGCTTGGACCGAAGCGAGGACGAGCGAAGGGCCGCAAGGCGGCCCGGAGACCAGTCCGAGTCGTAGGGAAAGCAAGACGGCGACCAGAGACTTGCGGAGCGTGACACAGCCGCTTAAAGGAAAACCACCGTGCGGTTTGACTTTTAGAAGAAGAGGTATTTTATGAGTAAGACACCTACCACCCTGATCATTATGGACGGCTTCGGCCTCCGCCCGGAAACCGAGGGGAACGCCATCGCCAACGCCCGCAAGCCCTTTTTGGAGAAGGTCTTTGCCGAGTGCCCCGGCTGCCAGCTGTCAGCTTCGGGCCTGGACGTGGGCCTGCCCGATGGGCAGATGGGCAACTCTGAGGTGGGACACACCAACATCGGCGCCGGCCGGGTGGTCTTTCAGGACCTGCCCAAGATCACCAAGGCCATCCAGGATGGCACCTTCTTTGAGAACAAGGCCTATAAGGACGCCATGCTTGCCGCCAAGGACGCTGGCAAGGCCGTTCACATCTACGGTCTCATGTCCAATGGCGGTGTCCACAGCCACATCACCCACATCCAAGCGGCGGTGAAGATGGCCCACGACCTGGGCTGCCCCAGGATCTTCGTCCACTGTTTTATGGACGGCCGGGACGTGCCCCCCACCTCGGGCAAGGGCTTTGTGGCCGAGATGAAGAAGACCTGCGACCAGTACGGTGCCCAGATCGCCACCATCTCGGGCCGCTACTATGCCATGGACCGGGACACCAACTGGGACCGGGTGGAGAAATCCTACAAGGCCATGGTATACGGCGAGAGTGAAAAGCGGTTTATCGGCGACCCGGTGGGGGCCATGCAGTGGAGCTATGACGCCGACGTCACCGATGAGTTCGTCATCCCCGTCATCACGGCCGAGGACGCTGAGATCGGCGAGGGGGACTCCATTATCTTTATGAACTTCCGCCCCGACCGGGCCCGGGAGATCACCCGGACCTTCGTAGATCCCGATTTCACCGGCTTTGAGAGGAAAAAGGGCTTCTTCCACGTCAATTACGTCTGCACCACCTCCTATGACGCCTCCATGCCCAACGTGGAGATCGCCTTCCCCAAGGAGAGCCTGCAGAACATCTTCGGCGAGTATATCTCCCAGTTGGGCCTGACCCAGCTCCGCATCGCCGAGACCGAGAAGTACGCCCACGTCACTTTCTTCTTCAACGGCGGCGTTGAGACCGTCTTCCCCGGCGAGGACCGGGTGCTCATTCCCTCCCCCAAAGTGCCCACCTACGACATGAAGCCCGATATGTCTGCCCGTGAGGTGGCGGCCGAGGCGGTGAAGCGGATCGAGAGCGGTGAGTATGACGTGATCATTCTCAACTTCGCCAACTGCGACATGGTGGGCCACACCGGCGTGTACGAGGCCGCCCGCCTGGCTGTGGAGACCGTGGACGAGTGTGTCCAGAAGGTGGTGGAGGCCACCCAGAAGATGGGCGGCGTGGCCCTCCTCACCGCCGACCACGGCAACGCCGACCGGATGCTGGAGGATGACGGCAAGACCCCCTACACCGCCCACACCACCAATCCGGTGCCCTTCTATATCGTGGGGGCCAACGTGAAGCTGCGCAACGGCAAGCTGTGCGACATCACACCCACCATGCTGGACCTGATGGGCCTTCAGAAACCCAAGGAGATGACCGGGGAGACCCTTATCATATACTGATTGTGCGGGCGGCTGAGGACAGATGTCCCTACAGTGTCCTTTCCGTAGGCGCCGATGTCCTCATCGGTCCATCCATTTCCGTGTAAAACAGTTATCCATGGGCAGATGCCCTGAAATTTGAAAGGAGTAGATTCCAATGAAGCAGATCATCGAGATCGTTGACGTCCTGGGCCGTGAGATCCTGGACTCCCGCGGCAACCCCACCGTGGAGGTGGAGGTCTATCTGGAGGATGGTACCGTCGGCCGCGCCAGCGTGCCCTCCGGCGCCTCCACCGGTGTCCATGAGGCCTGTGAGCTCCGGGACGGCGACAAGGGCCGCTACCTGGGCAAGGGCGTTCTGAAGGCTGTCAACAACGTGAATTCCGAGATCGCCGAGTGCCTGGTGGGCATGAACGTGCTGGACCAGACCGCCATTGACAAGGCCATGATCGAGCTGGACGGCACCCCCAACAAGTCCCGCCTGGGCGCTAACGCCATCCTGGGCGCCTCCCTGGCCTGTGCCAAGGCCGCCGCCGAGTCCCTGGGCGTGTCCCTCTACAACTACATCGGCGGCGTGAACGGCAAGACCCTGCCCGTGCCCATGATGAACATTCTCAACGGCGGCGCTCACGCCACCAACAACGTGGACATTCAGGAGTTCATGATCATGCCCGTGGGCGCCGATAGCTGGCACGAGGCTCTGCGCATGTGCGCCGAGGTGTTCCATACCCTGAAGAGCGTCCTGAAGGAGAATGGCACCCCCGCTGCCGGCGTGGGCGACGAGGGCGGCTACGCCCCCAACCTGAAGAAGGACGAGGATGCCTTCAAGTGCATCGTTGCCGCCATCGAGAAGGCCGGCTACAAGCCCGGCGAGGACTTCAAGATCGCCATCGACGCCGCCGTGTCCGACTGGTACAATGCCGAGACCGGCTGCTATGACCTGCCCAAGGCCAAGAAGTCCATGACCAAGCAGCAGATGGTCAACATGTGGAAGAAGTTCGCCGACAACTACCCCATCATCTCCATGGAGGACTGCATGGGCGAGGACGACATTGAGGGCTGGCAGATGCTGACCAAGGCCCTGGGCGACAAGGTCCAGCTTGTGGGCGACGACCTGTTTGTCACCAACGTGGAGCGGCTCCAGATGGGTCTGGACAACCACATCGCCAACTCCGTGCTCATCAAGGTCAACCAGATCGGCACCCTGACCGAGACTCTGGACACCATCCAGCTGGCCAACCGTCACGGTTACACCGCCGTCGTCTCCCACCGCTCCGGCGAGACCGAGGACGCCACCATTGCCGATATCGTGGTGGGCACCAACGCTGGACAGATCAAGACGGGCGCCCCCAGCCGCACCGACCGTGTGGCCAAGTACAACCAGCTGCTCCGCATCGAGGAGGAACTGGACGATGTGGCCGAATATCTGGGCCACGACGCCTTCTTCAACCTGAAGAAGTAATTTGCTTGCAATATAGAACAGAGGGACGGCTCATGCCGTCCCTCTGTTTTGCGTAGGTGGGACCTTGCCCTCAGGCAGAAAGCCCTGTTTATTTACCCGTCCCCCCGTGTCAGATTCTCAGCATAGTCCCGAAGGCTCTCCATGGAGTTGACCCCTTGAGGCCGGGTGGAGATCTGCTCCTTCACATAGTCGGGCAGGGTGTCAAAATACTGCTTGGCCTTGGGATTGGCCTTCAGCAGGACGTTCAGGTTGGCATACTTCATAAAAATCACCTCCCGGACAGCTTTCCCCAAAGTGGAAAAAGTATCCGGGAGGAGATCTATTCTCTTACAGGTTTTCCAGCTCCTCCAGCCACAGCGTTGCCACGGCGTCGCTGGGCATCCGCCAGTCCCCCCGGGGGGAGAGGGCCACCGAGCCCACCTTGGGCCCGTCGGGGAGGCAGGAGCGCTTGAACTGCTGGGAGAAGAACCGGCGGTAGAAATTTTTGAGCCATTTCAGGAGCACGTCCCGGTCATAGCGGCCTTCAAAGGCATACTCGGCCAGCCGTAGCACCTTCCGGGGCCGGAAGCCCCAGCGGATGGCGTAGTAGAGGTAGAAGTCGTGGAGCTCGTAGGGACCCACGATGTCCTCGGTGACCTGGGCGATCTCCCCGTCCTTGGGGGGGAGCAGCTCGGGGGACACCGGGGTGTCCAAAATGTCCCGGAGGACCTTTCCGGTTTCCCCACCCAGACGGTCAGCCTCATAAGCCACCAGATACCGCACCAGAGTCTTGGGGATGGAGGCATTGACGGCATACATGCTCATGTGGTCCCCGTTGTAGGTACACCAGCCCAAGGCCAGCTCGGAAAGGTCTCCGGTGCCGATGACCAGACCGTTCACCCGGTTGGCTAGGTCCATGAGCACTTGGGTCCGCTCCCGGGCTTGGCCGTTTTCGTAGGTGACGCTGTGGTCGTCCATGCTCTGGCCGATGTCGGTAAAGTGCTGCTCTACCGCCTTGGAGATGTTGACCTCCCGGAAGTCGGCCCCCAGCCCCGCAGCCAGCAGCTCGGCGTTGGAGCGGGTGCGCTTGGTGGTGCCGAAGCAGGGCATGGTGACCGCCAGAATGCCCTTCCGGTCCAGGCCCAGCATATCGTAGGCCTTGGCCGTGATGAGGAGGGCCAGCGTAGAGTCCAGGCCCCCGGAGAGGCCGATGACCGCCTTGGGGGAGCCGGTGTGCTCCAGCCGCTTTTTCAGTCCCAGGGCGGCGATGGTAATGATCTCCTCGCACCGCTCCGTCCGGTGGGCGGGGTCGGCGGGCACAAATGGGGTGGGGGAGATGGGCCGGGTGAGGGGGGTGTCACAAAAATCAAATTCCATAACATCGGTGGTGAACTTGAGACTGTCGGTATTATTTGTGGCCGGAAAAGTATTGATCCTTTGCCGCTCATAGGCCAATCTGTTCACATCAATTTCCGAGATGGTCAGCCCGGTGGAGAAGCGGCTTTCGGCCAGCAGAACGCCGTTTTCTGCGATCATATTATGTCCGGCAAAGACCAGGTCGGTGGTGGACTCCCCCTCTCCAGCGTCGGCGTAGACATAGCCGCACACGCACCGGGCGGACTGGCCTGTCACCAGTTGACGGCGGTAGGCGGCTTTGCCTGCCACTTCGTCGCTGGCGGAGAGATTGAGAATGAGAGTAGCTCCGGCTTCCGCCAGGCGGCGGGAGGGCGGATCGACTGCCCAGAGATCTTCGCAAATCTCTACACCAACGACCAGATTGGGCATATTTTCAAAGCAGAACAGAACATCATTGCCGGCACAAACACAGCGGAGAAGGTCATCTGAAGGCCCAATATAGCCGTTTCCCGGCGTAAACCAGCGGTTTTCATAGAATTCTCCGTAGTTAGGGATGTTCATTTTGGGAACCAGCCAACGCACTTCACCTCGATAGAGAACGGCGGCGCAGTTATAAAGCTTGTTCCCGCGAAGGACCGGTATCCCCAGGGCAGTGAGCATGTCCAGGTCACGGGTCTCCTCCAGAATACGCCCCAGGGCCTTTTCCGCCCCCTCCAGGAGGGTGGGCTGCAAAAAGAGGTCCCCGCAGGTGTAGCCCGTGATACACAGCTCGGGGAGGGCCAGCACCTTCACCCCCTGCCCGGCTGCCTCTTTCATCAGGGCGATGATCTGCTCGGCGTTATACTCGCAGTCTGCCACCTTGATTTTAGGGGTGCCCGCCGCCACCTTGATGAATCCGTCTCGCATGGACACGACCTCCTTTTTCCTTATTTTACCCCTAATCACGCCGAAAGGCAAGGAAAACCAAAAAGAGAGATTTCCGAAGAGACGGAGGGGGAAAGTGTGAAAGGGGACCGTGAGGGTCCTCTTTCACCCAATTCAATCAACTTTTTGAGCTCGCTCAAAAAGGCAACACGCACCCAAAAGCCCCCGGCGGATGCCGGGGGCTTTTGGGTGTGTGTTGCAGAGAGAAAATAGAGAGGGAGAATTAGGAGGGTGTTGCCTGTTCCTGTGTCCATGGTTAGAATAACAAACAATTACGGCTAAACTTTGACCTGGGTGTGAATAAATTGTAAATCCCATTTTTTATTTTTTGAGCCCTGCAGAAACTGCCGGACAGCTTGATTTTCCATGTCAGGAGTGCTACAATAGCTTTACATTTTGTAAAGGAGGCGTGGGCTGTGACACGGGAACAGGCCTTTGAATTTCTGGACCGTACCGCCAGAGGGATTGCCGAGATGTTCGGCCCCGCCTGCGAGACCCTGGTGCAGGACATGGAGCGGCCCGACCACCCCATCCTGTCCATCTATAATGGACAGGTTTCCGGCCGGGAGGTAGGCTCCACCCAGGACATCCTGGGCTCGGACAAGGAGCTGGACACCACCGCCCTCACCACCGACTTTGTGAACCTGTATGCCACCACCCCCTTGGGCCGGCAGATCAAGTCCTCCACCTTCCACATGATCGGGGATGGGTACAACCTGGCGTTGGGTATCGACTTTGATTTCACCAGCCTGTCCTTTGCCAACCGGACCCTGGCGGGGCTGATGAGCGCCGACGCCGATCTCCAGAGCGCCCTGTGGACTGGGGGGCCGGGACAGCTCCAGCAGATCTATGAGGAGTGCCTGTCCGCTCTGGGCAAGAGCACCGACGAGCTGAACAAACGCGACCGGATGCGCCTGGTGGCCCTGATGGATCAGAAGAACGCCTTTTCCTTCCGGAAGTCGGTGCCTTTTGTGGCCTCCCGGCTGAAGGTATCCCGGTATACGGTGTACAAATATTTGGATGAGCTGGCCGCCCAAAAGGCCGGCGAGAAGGAGTGACAGGTATGTATCAGGAAAAGATCGACGCCTATTTTTCAGATCCTGCCGTGAGGAAGGAGCTCATTGCCGCGGTGAGCCGCCTGGTGGGGGTCAAGAGCGTCCGGGAGGAGCCCCAGCCCGGTGCCCCCTTTGGCCCCGGCCCACGGGCTGCCTTGGACGAGGCGGTGAAGCTCTGTGCCGAGCTGGGCTTTGAGAGCCGGAACTACGACAACTATGTGGGCATCGCCGACCTGAACGACAAGCCTACCCAGCTTCACATCCTGGGCCACCTGGATGTGGTGGGGGAGGGCACCGGCTGGAACACCGAACCCTACACCTGCGTGGAGAAGGACGGGATGCTCTACGGCCGGGGAGTCAGCGACGACAAGGGCCCCGTGGTGGCCGCCCTCTTCGCCATGAAGGCGGTCCGGGACATGGGGATCCCGGTGAGCAAAAATGTCCGGCTCATCATGGGCACCGACGAGGAGTCGGGTTCGGAGGATATCGCTTACTATTACAGCAAGGAGCCCTTCGCTCCTATGGCCTTTACCCCTGACGCCGACTTCCCGGTCATCAACATCGAGAAGGGCCACTACCACCCCGATTTCGGCAGCCAGTGGGAGATGGACACTGCCCTTCCCCAGGTCTCGACCATGACGGGAGGCTTCCGGGTCAACGTGGTGCCCCCCGAGGCCAAGGCCCACATCGCGGGTATGACCGCCGGGGAGATCCGGCCCCTGCTGGCGCCCGTGGAGGCAAAGTCGGGGGCCAAGTTCACCCTCACCGACGAGAGTGCCGGGGTGACCATCCACTGCCTGGGCAAGAACGCCCACGCCGCCATGCCCGAGGGGGGCATCAACGCCATCCAGGCCCTGTTGGAGGTCTTGGCCGCCCTGCCCCTGGCCGACTGCGCAAGCACCCGGGCCATCCGGGCCATGCAGAAGCTCTTTCCCTTCGGGGACACCCGGGGCAAGGGACTGGGCATCGCCCAGTCCGATCCCGAGAGCGGCGAATTGACCCTGAATCTGGCTTTGATGACTCTGACCGAGACCGGTTTTACCGCCAAGTTTGATTCCCGCGTGCCCATCTGCGCCACCAGGGAGAACTGCGCCCGGGTGTGCGAGGAGAGCCTGGCCGCCCACGGCATCCGGGTGACTGGGGCGGGGGAGATGACGGCCACCCATGTGGTGGAGGCCGACTCCCCTCTGGTCAGGACCCTGCTGGACTGCTACAGCGCAGTCACCGGGGTGGCCGACCCCAAGCCCATCGCCATCGGCGGGGGAACCTACGTCCATGACATCCCCGGCGGCGTGGCCTTTGGCTGCGACTTCCCTGGTTTTGACCCCAAGATGCACTCGGCCAACGAGCAGGCCAGCGTGGAAAACCTGCTGAAGTCGGCCAGGATCTTTGCCCTGACCATCGCCGAGCTGTGCAAATAAAATGCTCTGGGAATGGGAGAGAGAAAAATGAGAAACACCATGAGAAGGCTCCTGGCCCTGGCTCTGGGACTGTGCCTCTGCCTGACCGGCTGCGGCGGGGGGACGGGGGAGCGGGAGCTGACCGCCGATGACGCCAGGCTCTATATGGAGGGCCTGATCAAGGAACACTACTTGGGGGAGTATGACGAGGACTACCTGACCCTGGTGGGGCTCCACGAGCACGACGCCGAGAGCGTCTATGAGAACGGCCTGGCGGTGGAGGCCCAGTACTTTATCAGCCTATATGGGATCGAGTACCCCTCGGAGGAGCTCTATAAGGAGATCCTGGAGATGTACCGGGAGATTTACGGCCAGGCCCGGTTCCAGGTAGTCTCTTCCATTCAGGAGGAGAACGGCGACTTCACGGTGGAGGTCCGGGTGGAGCCCATCGACATCATCCGCCAAAGTCAGGCCCCCCTGGAGCAGGCCTTGGAGCCCTGGTATGAGAAATACCCCAACGCGGTCCAGTCCACCATGACCATGGAGGAGTGGGAAGAGGCCGACCAGGAGTGGGGACGGATCATCGTGGACACGGTCAAGGGCCTGCTTCCCCAGCTGGGACATCTGGAGGCCCAGACCGTGACCGTGAGCCTGAAGCAGGGGGAGGATGGCTATTACAGCATCTCCAGTGAGGACTTTGGCCGGCTGAATGACCTGATCATCGCATACGGAACCTATGAGTCGGAGGTCACCCCCGATCCCAGCCCATCCCCGGAGGAGAGCCCCCAGCCCATTGGCACGGAAGTCCCGGAGGAAACCGTTTCCCCGGAGCCTTCCGGTTCTCCGGATCCCTCGGGCGCCCCGGCGCCCGAGCCGCCCACCACGGCTTCCCCGCTGCCTCTGCCCTCTCCCGCTGAGACGGAGCCTGCGTCGGAGCCCACTCCCACATCAGAGGATTGAGAAAACGCCCCGGAGGATGTCCTCCGGGGCGTTCCTTATTCCAAGGTCAGCACCGAGATCTCAAAGGCGGTGCGCTCCTCCTCCCGGGTGCCGTCCACCTTGCGGTATTTCCGGCTCTGGAGCCGGCCGGTGAGGGTTAGTGTGTCCCCCACCCCCAGCTCGCCGCAGGTGTGGGCCAGGGCCCCCCAGGCGATGCAGGGGAGGTAGTCGGCCCGGCCGTAGCGGCGGTTCACGGCCAGCAGCAGGTCGCAGATGTCCCGGCCCAGGGGGGTGCGGCGAAGGATAGGAGGTTTACATAATGTTCCAGAGAGCTCCAACTGGTTGACGTGGTCCCCTTGGGTCCGCTCCAGGGTCCGGGCGAAGAAGGTGATGATGAGCCGGCCGCCCACCCCGGAGCGGTTGTTAAAGGAGCGGACTTCCCCCGCCACCTCATACTCCTCCCCCGGGCATACAGGGCAGAGGTCCAGAAGGGAGGCACACACCACCACGTTCAGGGTGTCCGGCGTACCACTGAGGCGTTCCACCTCCAGGGGAAACATGTAGTAGGTCACGCCGTGATTGGCGTGGGAGACCCGGGGCTGGTCCACCGCCCGGCCCCGGAGAAGACCTTTGTTGAAGCTGATATTGTCCATGGCTGTCACGCTCCTCATCGGTTATGGCCCTTTGGGACAGGGCTGATACCACTATATGAGACGAGCTGTGGGGGTATGACCGATTTTCCGGCGTACCAAAAAGGGACAAAAAATCCCCCGCTCACCGAGCGGGGGATTATGTATGGGGTCAGTCCTTATTTTCCAAATTTTCATCCTGAAGGGAGGGCTTGGATACCCTGGCCCACTCCACCCGGCGGTCGGAAAGCTCCTCCACCTGAATATGCAGGCCGTAGGCGTCCACCACGGGGTGGGTGCCGTCGGCTGGGATTACGTCCAGCCGGGCAAAGACCAGGCCGCCCAGGGTCTCAGCCTCCTCGTCCTCGGGAAACTCCACCTCCAGGGCCTCGGCCACATCCTCCAGCTCGGCCGAGCCGGCGATCCGCCACAGTCCGTCCCCCAGGGGTACGATCTCCCGCTCCTCCTTGGGGTCGAACTCGTCATAGATGTCGCCCACCAGTTCCTCGATCAGGTCCTCCATGGTGATGATGCCGGCAGTGCCGCCGTACTCGTCCACCACCACAGCGAAGTGGACCTTCCGGCTCTGCATGTCCCGGAAGAGCACGTCGGTACGGACGGTCTCGGGGACAAAGTAGGCCTTCCGCAGAAGCTGGCGCAGGGTCTTGGGTTTGGGGAGCCGGGCATTGATCAGGTAGTCCCGGGTGTTCAGGATGCCGATGATGTCGTCGGTGTCCCTGTCGTAGACAGGGAACCGGGTCAGTCCCGAGGAGAGGATCACGTCCATGATCTCCTTGTCGCTGTCGTTGATCCAGAACATCTGCACGTCGGTGCGGTGGACCATCACGTCGGCGGCGGTGGAGTTGTTGAACTCAAAGACGTTCTCGATGAGCTCCCGCTCCTCCTTCTCGATGGCTCCCTTCTCCTCACCCATATCCACCATCTGGCGGATGTCCTCCTCCGAGGAGCGTTTGCTGAGGCTTCGGAGCTTGAAAAGCAAGTACACAATGACGGCCAGGGCGCAGGCAAAAAGGACCAGGGTCAGGACAAACATAGGTAAGGGTATTGTGGCAGGGTCGGGCACGAAAAATTCCTCCTTTTTTGTTCGCGTGGGGATAGTTAAAAACAGTATAGCACACTATATACGAAAATGCACGAAAAAATGTAAGAAACCAGAAAATAGATTTTCAATCCCCTTCGAGTGTGGTACAATAGGAGGCGAAAGGAAGGGGTCAAATGACCATTTTTGATATCATGGGTCCGGTGATGATCGGGCCATCCTCATCTCACACCGCCGGGGCGGCCCGGCTGGGGCGGGTGGCCCGGCGGCTTCTGGGCTGCCAGCCGGCCCGGGCCCGGATCCTGCTCCACGGCTCCTTTGCGGCCACAGGAGTGGGCCATGGCACCGACAAGGCCCTGATAGCCGGGCTGCTGGACTTCCGGCCCGATGACGGCCGGCTGCCCAACGCCTTCTCCCTGGCCCGGGAGGCGGGGATGGCGGTGGAGCTGGGTAAGGTGAACCTGCAGGGGGCCCATCCCAACACCGTCCTTCTGGAGCTTACCGCCCCCGACGGCCGGACCCTGACGGTCCGGGGGGCCTCCCTGGGGGGCGGCCGGGTGCGGATCGAGGCCATTGACGGCCTGGAGTGCACCTTCTCGGGGGACCTGCCCACCCTTATCATCCGCAACGAGGACCGGCCCGGCCAGGTCCACGAGGTCACGGCCGTCCTCTCCCGCCAAGCGGTGAACATCGCCACCATGCAGCTCTACCGGGACATGCGGGGTGGCCTGGCGGTGATGGTCATCGAGAGTGACCAGGCCATCGGGGATGCGGTGGTGGAGGAGCTACGGGCCCTGGACGGCATCGTCCGGGTCACTTATCTGACAATGACGGAGGAGTGAGCGTATGGCCTTTCATTCGGTAGAGGCTCTGAAAAGGGCGGCCGGGGAATTCCTCCTCTGGCAGGCGGTACAGGCCGACGACTGCCGGGACAGCGGCAGCCCGGAGGAGGATTCCTGGAAGAAAATGTCCTCCCTCTGGGCGGCCATGAAGGAGACCCAGCAGGCGTACGACCCGGACAGCCGTTCCCGGAGCGGCCTGGCTGGCGGAGACGGCGCCCGGCTGGAGGGGCCGGGAGTAGGGCTGTGCGATCTGTTCCTGCGGCAGATCATTTCGGCCGCACTGAAGGGCGGGGAGTGCAACGCCTGTATGAAGCGGATTGTGGCCGCCCCCACCGCCGGGGCGTCAGGGGTTCTGCCCGCCGTACTTATCCCGCTACAAAAGCGGGACAGGCTGTCCGATGAGGTAATGATCCAGGCCCTCTATGTGGCGGCCGGCTTCGGCCAGGTCATTGCCCAGCGGGCCTCCATCTCGGGGGCCGAGGGGGGATGTCAGGCCGAGGTGGGCTCGGCTTCGGCCATGGCGGCCGCCGCCTTGGTCCACCTCAAGGGGGGCACGGCTGGGCAGATGGCCAACGCATGCGCCCTGGCCCTTGCCAACACTCTGGGCTTGGTGTGCGACCCGGTGGGGGGCCTGGTGGAGGTCCCCTGTGTGACTCGGAACGTGATGGGGGCCGTGAACGCCCTGAGCTGCGCCGAAATGGCCCTCTCGGGAGTGGAGAGCCGGATCCCCTGCGACGAGGTCATCGACGCCATGGGGGCGGTGGGAGCCGCCCTGCCATCTTCCCTCCGGGAGACCGGCCAGGGCGGCCTGGCCGCCACCCCCACGGGCCGCCGCTTCGCCGAGCGGGTGGTCACCGAGTCGGAAGGGGAAACCTGAACTGAAAAAAGGACGGTATCCCGGGGATACCGTCCTTTTTATTGCAGGTGGGATCGAATGAACTGCCCCATGAGGGCGATGGCCTCCCGGCTGTCGTCGGTGGGCGCAAAGCCGGTGAAGCCGTGGGGCTGCTCGGGGTACTCCTTCACAGTTACGTCCACCCCTGCCGAGCGAAGGGTCCCGGCGTAGCGGAGCCCCTCGTCATGAAGGCTGTCGTGGCCGCAGAGGATGAGCAGGGCGGGGGGCATACCCGCCAGGTCCTCCGCTGCTGCAAAGGCGGGGGAGACTTGGATGTCCCGGGCGGTCTCCCCCGGGGCGTAGCAGGCGTTGAACATCTCCATCATCCAGTTGGGCAGAGCCCCTTTGGGATGGGGCTTTTCCGTTGGGGGCGTGGCGCAATCCGTCACCGGATAGTCCAGCACCTGACATTTGAATCGAAATTTCCGCTCCGCCAGGTCATTCATACAGGTGACGGTGGCCAGATCGCCTCCGGCGCTGTGGCCGCCGATGGCCATACGCTCGGTATCTATACCCAATTCCGAAGCCTGGGAGACATACCAGGCGATCACATCGTGGATGGCCTCCACCGCCGCCGGGTAAGGGTGGTCGGGGGCCTTGGGGTAGTCGATGGAGATGCCCTTCATCCCCAGGGCTTGAAGGGCAAGGCATATGGTCTCGTCCATGTCGGCGCTGCCCAGGACGAAGCCGCCCCCGTGGAGGTCCACGAACAGGGGCTGCGTTTCGGTGACGTCAAAGCCATACTCCAGCACCCGCACCTTGCCCCGGCGGGTGTCCACCGTACGCTCCCGGCCTTCGGCAGCGGTGCGGTAGATGCCGAAGCCATGCCTGACCACCCGGCGGTATATGCCCTGGAGCCGCCGGGCCAGCCATAATGTTCCTGACATCAGATGCGTCCTTTCTTTGCCGCCCGGATGAATTCCCGGAACAGGGGGTGGGCCTTGTTGGGACGGCTTTTGAATTCGGGGTGGAACTGGACGCCCACGAACCAGGGGTGGTTTTGGAGCTCCACGATCTCCACCAGACGGCCGTCGGGGGAGGTACCGGCCAGGGTGAGGCCCGAGGTCTGGAGCTCCTCCCGGAAGGTGTTGGAGAACTCGTAGCGGTGGCGGTGGCGCTCCCGGATGAGGTCCTCGCCGTAGGCCGCCAGGGTCCGGGTGCCCGGGGTCAAATGGCAGGGGCAAGCTCCCAGACGCATGGTGCCCCCCTTGGCGGTGATCCCCACCTGATCGGGCATCAGGTCGATGACCGGGTGGTGGGTGGTGAGGTCAAACTCACTGGAGTTGGCGTCTGCCATGCCGGAGACCTGCCGGGCGAACTCCACCACCGCCATCTGCATGCCCAGGCAGATGCCGAAGAAGGGGACAGAATGTTCCCGGGCGTAGCGGATGGCGGCGATCATGCCCTCGGCGCCCCGGGCGCCGAAGCCGCCGGGGACCAGGATACCGTCGCAGTCCCTCAGCCGCTGGGCGGCGTTCCCGTCGGTAATCTGCTCGGAATCCACCCAGTCGATGTCCACCATCACGTCGTTCTCAATGCCCCCGTGGTGGAGGGCCTCAGCCACTGACAGGTAAGCGTCGTGGAGGTTCATGTACTTACCCACCATGGCGATCTTCACACGGTTTTTGGCGTTTTTGGCCCGGTCCACCATGGCCCTCCAGCCGGTGAGGTCGGGGGTGCGGTCAGGAAGCCCCAGCCGCTTGCAGACCACCCGGCCCAGCCCCTCCGCTTCCAGCATGAGGGGCACCTCGTAGAGGATGGGGGCGGTGCGGTTGGGGATGGCGTTCTCAGTGGGGATGTTGCAGAACAGGGCGATCTTGTCCCGCACATCCTTGGGGATGTCGTAGTCGGAACGGCACAAAATCACGTCGGGCTGGATGCCCAAAGACAGCAGCTCCTTGGCCGAGTGCTGGGTGGGTTTGCTTTTCAGCTCCCCGGTGCCGGGGATGGAGACGATGAGGGAGACGTGGAGGAACAGGCTGTTCTCCCGGCCCACCTCCACGGCGGCCTGGCGGATGGCTTCCAGAAAGGGCTGGGACTCGATGTCGCCCACGGTGCCGCCCACCTCGGTAATGACCACATCGGCCCCGGTTTCCTCGCCGGCTAGATAAATGTGGCGCTTGATCTCGTCGGTGATGTGGGGGATGACCTGCACGGTGCCCCCCAGGTAGTCGCCGCTCCGCTCCCGGTTGAGGACGTTCCAGTAGACCTTGCCCGAGGTCACCGAGGAGTGGACGGTGAGATTTTCGTCGATGAACCGCTCGTAGTGTCCCAGGTCCAGGTCGGTCTCGGCCCCGTCCTCGGTGACAAAGACCTCCCCGTGCTGGTAGGGGGACATGGTGCCGGGGTCCACGTTCAGGTAGGGGTCGAACTTCTGGATGGTGACCTTGTACCCCCGGGCCTTCAGGAGCCGGCCCAAAGAGGCGGCCGCAATGCCCTTGCCCAGGCCGGAGACCACGCCGCCGGTGACGAAGATGTACTTGGTTGACATAATAATTCCTCCCGTCCCGGCCCCATTGCCGTGGCCGGCGCTCCTGCCGGCGTCAAAATCATAACGGGACTATTTTACGCCCTGGGGCGGCCCTTTGTCAACGAGAAAAATCCAAAAAATGACATTAAATTCAATTTTTTGGTAAATGAAAAATGAGGAAAAAGGAAACCGCCTCCGCCGGCTTTTTGTCCGGCGGAGGCGGTTTCTATAAAAGGAGTAGTGGAACGCATTATTGGACGGCGATGGCCCCGATCTCGCAGAGGGCGCCCTTGGGCAAGGTCTTTACCGCCGCGCAGGAGCGGGCGGGCTTGGAGACGAAAAATTTGGCGTAGACCTCGTTAAAGGAGGCAAAGCCGCCCATATCAGCGAGGAAGCAGGTGGTTTTGGTGACCTTATCAAAACCGGTTCCCACAGCCGTCAGAATGGCCCCCACATTATGGCAGCTCCATTCGGCCTGGGCGGTGATGCCCAGACCTGCGGCGGCGTAGCCCTGGTAGTAGGGCCCGATGGCGCTGGGGGCGTTTTTGGTGTCGATGACTTTCATGGAAAAGATTCCTTTAACTGATGATCTGGGCCAGCTCCTTGGGGGAGGGCACGTCGTCCACGGTTTTGCCGTAGGAATCAGCTGGGCCAGATAGGAGACGATGGAGATACCGAACACCGAAAGACTCAGGTTGGAGATCAGCATGATCAGGGCACCGTCACCAGTAAAGAAGGGGGGCAGACACAGGGCGCTTTGATCGTAGCTTCCGCCGGGAAGGACAAAGGTAGCGGACAGAATAGGCGAGCGGATGTACTCCAAAAACACAATGAACATGGCTAAAACCACGGCCAAAGTAATGCCGCGGCCGGCGTAGTAGATGCCGATTCCCAGCATAGAGAAAATTCCGGCACCGATACAGCTTCCGATTCCTATGGATGTCAGGTCAAATACGCCGAGCTTTTTCCTTTTCGTTATGAATGCTGTCCTCCCAGCAGCAGATACAAATAGCCCTAAATAATTTAAGACCTTAACTATTTACGCCACAAGCCATTTGCGGATACAAGGTATTTATGAAAATTTGGAGAATGCCCCAAAAATAAGAACAGCTTTTTGCGCATTGCGCACAAAAAGAGGGCGGTAAAACCGCCCTCTAAAGGTGTTGGAACATTATTTGTCTTTGCTTTCGGGGTGAAGGAGGGCCACATACTTTTCCATAGCCTTGTACATGGTCTCTATCTCCTCGAAGGTCAAGTTGTGGCGCATATTGATGTAGTCGTTGTAGCCCAGAACGAACTTGTAGATGACGTTCATCTTTTTGTCCAACACGGCAAAGGAGCGGTAAAGTTCCTCAGGGGGGCATGCCGGATAGGTCCCAGCCTTCGTTTTTAGACAGGTCGGAAAAGTTCTGCAAATCAGTGGTCATGGAGTCCCTCTGCGGTGGGGATTACCGGTGGTAGAGCTTTTTGGTCTCGTACTGTGGCTCGCAGGTGACCTGTAATCCCAGCTTTTTATAGAGGCGCATATCGGTGGCCGAGAGCATCACCGACACGTGGGCCTGGCAGTTCCGAAGGGAGGCCAGCTGGTCCATGGCCTTGTCGGCCAGGGGATTGGTGGTGGCGCTGGAGGCCAGAGCGATGAGGACTTCGTCCGAGTGGAGCCGGGGGTTGAGGCTGCCCAGGTGCTCCACCTTCAGGTGCTGGATGGGCATGATGGCTTCGGGGGAGATGAGGTCCAGGGTCTGGGGGATACCGGCCAGGGCCTTGAGGGCGTTGAGGACGGCACCGGCGGCGGGGCCCATCAGGTCGGAGGTCTTGCCGGTGACCAGCCGGCCGTCGGGAAGCTCTATGGCGGCGGAGGGGGAACCGGTCTCCTGGGCCACCGCCAGGGCGGCCGTGACCACCTTTCGGTCGGTGGCGGTGACCCCAGTCTGGTTCATCAAAAGCTCCAGCTTGTAGACCGTCTCGTCGCTGCCCTTGCCCCGGCGGCGGTCGCAGAGGGCGTCGTAGTACCGCCGGATGATCTCTTGCCGGGCGGCGTTTTGGACGGCCTCGTCGTCGAAGATGCAGTAGCCCGCCATGTTGACCCCCATGTCGGTGGGGGACTTGTAGGGACTCTCTCCCATGATGGTCTCGAACATCCGGGAGAGGACGGGGAAGACCTCTACGTCCCGGTTGTAGTTCACCGTGGTCTCTCCGTAGGCGGCCAGGTGGAAGGGGTCGATCATGTTCACGTCGTTGAGGTCGGCGGTGGCCGCCTCGTAGGCCCGGTTTACCGGGTGCTCCAGAGGGAGGTTCCAGATGGGGAAGGTTTCAAACTTGGCATAGCCCGCCTTGACCCCCCGCTGGTACTCGTGGTAGAGCTGGGAGAGGCAGACCGCCATCTTGCCGCTGCCCGGGCCGGGGGCGGTGACCACAACCAGGGGGAGGGAGGTCTCCACAAACTGGTTTCTGCCATAGCCATCTTCACTGACGATGAAGGGGATGTTGTGGGGGTAGCCCTCGATGGGATAATGGCGGTAGACCCGGACCCCCAGTCCCTCCAGACGATTCTGGAAGGCGGCGGCCGCAGACTGGCCGGTGAAGCGGGTGATGACCACGCTGCCGACATAAAGACCCATCTCTCGGAAGGCGTCGATGAGCCGGAGTACGTCCACATCGTAGGTGATGCCCAGGTCGCCCCGGACCTTGTTTTTCTCGATGTCGGCGGCGTTGATGGCGATGACGATCTCGGCCTGGTCCTTCAGCTGGGTCAGCATCCGGATCTTGCTGTCCGGCTCAAAGCCGGGGAGCACACGGGCGGCGTGGTAGTCGTCAAAGAGCTTGCCGCCGAACTCCAGGTAGAGCTTGCCGCCGAACTGGGCAATGCGCTCTTGGATGTGGGCGGATTGGGTCTCTAAGTATTTGGCGTTGTCGAAACCGGGCTTCCTCATCCGACCGTCCCCTCCGTATCCCCGCAGTGTTGGTGTTTACTGAGCGTTGTAGTCGATGATGAGCCAGTCCAGGTTGCTGAAATCCTCGTTGCTGATGAAGAGGGAGCCGTCCTCGGAGAGCTGGACCTGGATGACGATGTTCTTCTCGGCCAGGGTGCCGATGTTGGGGATCTGGGTTTCCAGCAGGTTCAGAAGGGTGTCGTAGTACTCGGGGGCGAAAACATTGGTGTACCAGTCGATGTACTCGTCGTCGCTCATGGAGTCCACGTCCACGTTGTCAAACTTGGCCCAGAAAGCCTCGAAGCCGTCCTCAAAGTTGTCGTCCACCAGCTTGATGATGTCCAGGGGCCGCACGTTCACCTTGACGGCGAAGGTGCCGTCGTCCTGCTTGCTGGAGGAGGCGACGGTGTAATCGGCCTTGGCGTAGATCTGCTTATAGAGCTCACGGGCCTGATGGAGCTGCATGTCCGAGGGGGTCAGGGTGGTGTTCCGGTCCTCGGGGGAGGGAATGCCGTAAATGCCCATGAAGTACTCGGCCTCGTACTCGATCTTGGAGTCGTACTGCTCCCTGGCGTCGCTGGTAGTCACGTTGCTGTAAAACTCCACGAAGCCGCTGAACTGGCCCTTGTAAGTAGTGTCCATCTCTATCTGAACACACTTCTTGGCGTCCTCGGTGCTGATCTTGTCGCCGTCCCGGCAGCCGGCCAGGCCCAAGATCATCAGCGCGGCCAGGGACAGGGTAAGGATGTGTTTTGTGAGATTCATCTTTTTCATGGTTATAGTTTCCTCCTACATAAAGAACTGAGGGCCCCTTTTCGGTAAGCCCATATCTCTTTTATTCTATCATAGTTCCCGCAGAATAGGAAGATGAAAATTTACAAAATATCCATAATTTTTTCTCGGACGAGAGGTCACACAAAAACAGCCCCGGACAGGCAGGCTGTCCGGGGCAAAACCCTTACCTCAGGAAGGGGAAGTTGGCGTCGCTGGTGAAGTTGGGTACCGAGTAGAGCACCAGCACCTGGTCGATGCCGGCCTTGGTCACATAGCTGGACAGGGGGGCTTTGCAGTAGCGCAGGTCAGCCAGGTGGATCTCCGAGTAGTGGGCGGTGAGGAAGGGCACCAGGGAGTCGGTGTAGCTGTCCCGGATGATGAGGAGCTTGGGCTTGTCGGTGTTTCCGGTCTCCACCACGGCCAGGGGCTGGTTGCCTCCCAGGAACATGGAGTACTTATCCTTCTTGTCAAGGTAACTCTCGTCATAGAGCTGCCGCTCCTCCACGACGAGGGGGTTCCAGTCGGCGTCGCAGGTGACCGAGGAGACACGGATGCCCTCCTCGGGGACGTAGGTGTCCATCTCGTCGGGGGCGACCCAGCGGACGCCCGAGGAGGAGAAGACCGTGCCGTAGAAGGAGCCGGAGACCGTGGTCTTCTGATACTGGCTCAGGGGGACGGGCTCGTAGTCCAGGGCGTCGGCCAGGGCCACATAGCCGTAGTAAGCCCCCAGGGAGGTCCAGTGGTGGTCGGTGCGGTAGAAGATGGCCTCGTCCTTATGCGCCATCAGCGTGGAGAGAATGTCCACGGTGGGGAGGGCGGTGTTCTCGGCCACATAATCCAGCACCAGCTTCTGGTCATAGTTGGGGGCATTGGCCGGGAGCTTGTGGGACCAAACACAGGCCTGGGTGGGGATGAGCCCCAGGGTCACCGGGACCTCCACCGCGGCGGCAAACTGGTTGACCTTATCCAGATTCCGGCTGACCCGGTCGGCGTCAGGCTCATCAAAGCGGGTGATGAGGGCACCGTCGGCGCAGAAATAGACATCGTTGTTCTCCTTCTTGCCCAGGATCCGCTCCACATAGGCCTTTCCGGCTACCCAGAAGTCCCGGAGGACGAACTGGTCGTTGACGTAGGTCTCGTAGTCCGACATGAAGGACCCGGACAGAAGGGTGTCGGCAGTGAGTTTAGGCTTCTGGGCCAGGGCCCGGTTCTCGATCTGGGAGAACTCCTGGTCCGGGGTGAGGGCGTTGGCCGCCACCGACAGGGTCAGGACCCCGCAGAACAGGCCGGTGATAAAGCGGGCGTATTTTTTTGACATAAAAAGACCTCCTTGATAGGCCGCAGCTTGTAGGGGCCGCTGTTCTCAGCGGCCCAATGGAGACGTCTGCCGTATCGGCGAGTGGGCCGATGAGGACATCGGCCCCTACGGATTCAGAAGCGGAAATACAGGAAGGGGTTATAGGTGGCGTCCACAAGATAGCAGGTGCAGATGAGGAGCACAGCTACCATCAGGATGGGGAGGGCGATCTGCCGGGGTTTTTCTCCAAGCTTGTCCCACAGCCTTTTTCCCAGGGGGGTGGAGGCCAGGACGGCAATGGCCATGATGGGCAGGTAGCTGGCCAGATAGTAGAGGAAGTCGGTATTCCACAGCCCGCCCCCGGCGAAGCCGAACATGGCCGCCAGGTAGGGCCCAAGCTGGGCAAAGTCCTCCACGGCGAAGAGGGCCCAGCCGATCAGGATGAAGAACAGGGCGTAGACGTGCCGGAGCCAGACCGGGGCCCGGTCCAGGCATTTCTTGAGGAAGAACTTTTCTACCACCAGCAGCACGCCGTAGTAGAGACCCCACAGCAGGAAGTTCCAGCTGGCCCCGTGCCAGATGCCGGTAGCCGCCCAGACGATCATCAGGTTCAGGAGCAGCCGGGACTTGCTCACCCGGTTGCCCCCCAGGGGGATATACAGGTACTCCCGAAACCAGGTGCCCAGGGAGATATGCCACCGCCGCCAGAACTCGGTGAGGGACTGGGAGATGTAGGGGTAGTTGAAGTTCTCCAGGAACTCAAAGCCCAGCATCCGGCCCAGGCCAATGGCCATGTCGGAGTAGCCCGAGAAGTCGAAGTAGAGCTGGAGGGCAAAGGCCAGGATCCCCAGCCAGGAGCCCAGAACGGTAAGGTTTTGGGTGGGAGTGGCCAGATAGATGTCCCAGAGCATGCCGATGTTGTTGGCCAGCAGGACCTTCTTGGCCAGGCCCACCGTGAAGCGCTGAACGCCGGCGGCGAACTTTTCCGCTGTGTGGTCCCGGCGGTCGATCTGGTCCCCCAGGTCCTTATACTTGATGATGGGCCCGGCGATGAGCTGGGGGAACAGGGTGACAAAGGTGCCGAAGTTGATGATGCTCCGCTGGGCTTTGGCGTCCCCCCGGTACACGTCGATGGTGTAGCTCATGGTCTGGAAGGTATAGAAGGAGATGCCGATGGGCAGGGCGGGGGTGTGGGGCGGCAGGTTGATCCCAAAGCTCCGCATCCAGCCGTCAAAGGCCTTCCACAGGTCGGCCCGGAACAGACCCTGGACGCCGAAGCTGGTCATCAGGAAGTCCCAGTACTTGAAGAAAAAGAGCAGGGCCAGGTTGAAGATGACCGAGGAGGCCACCGCCATCCGGGCGCCCCGGTCGTTGCCCTTGGCCTTGCATTTCTCCACGATCCGGCCGTGGGTGTAGTCGATGGCGGTGGAGAGGAACATGATGAGGATATATACCGGCTCTCCCCAGGCGTAGAAGATCAGGTTCAGGACCAGCAGCACCAGGTTCCGCAGCTTGAGGGGGGTGAGATAATAGGCCGCCAGGACGATGGGGAGATAGAAAAAGAAAAAGAAGGCGCTGGAAAAGACCATACTGGATCACCTCGGTCAAAAATTGGGGCGGGGTGGCTTTGCCGCCCCGCCCGCTTCAGGGATATGTCCGTTGAGCAATTATTTTAGAACAGGGCGTTGAAATCGTCCACGATGGCGGCACTGTCAGCGGAGCAGACCAGCATGACGTAGTTGCCGTTGGTCACGATCTTGGCGTTGTTCTGCCAATTTTCGATGGTATCAGGGTAGTTCATCCCTTCCTCGGTCATGCTGTCGATGCGGGTCTGGAAGAGGTCGGCCACCGCCTTGGCGTCGTCGGCGTTCTTGGCCTCCACCAGGGAGAACTCGCCGGTGTTGAAGGACACCATGCACAGATAGATTTCCATCTGCTCCAGGTCCATCTCGCGCAGGCCGGGGAAGGTGTTATCGATCATGGTGGCGCCCATGTCGGCGTCCTCGGGATCCATGCGCTCCAGGAAGCCGGAGATCTCATACTTTTCGGTAAGGGTCTGGGCAAAAGCGGCCAGATCCACCTTGACGGGCTCTTTGTCCTTGTTGCCGCCGCAGGCGGCCAGGGCGAATACCAGCGCGAGGGCCAGCAGCAGGACGGAAAAACGTTTCTTGTTCATGTTGAAAACTCCTTTTGGTTTTGGTTTCGGAAGCTTTGACGAACAGGGTAGAAAAAAGTTCCATGAAATTTGAAAAATAGTATGCCCTTTTTGGAAGGAGGCCATACAACCGTTGGGGAGCAAAGGACCACGGTTTGCTTAGAACTCAGCATTACCTACGGTTCTCGGATGAAGTTCCACGTCCCGTATGTTGGCCACGCCGGTGAGGTACATGACCATCCGCTCGAAGCCCAAGCCGAAGCCGGCGTGACGGCAGGAGCCGTAGCGCCGCAGGTCGCAGTACCACCAGTAGTCCTCGGGCTTCATACCCAGCTCCTGGATACGGCCCTCCAGCAGCTCGATACGCTCTTCGCGCTGACTGCCGCCGATGATCTCTCCGATGCCGGGCACCAGGCAGTCGGCGGCGGCCACGGTCTTGCCGTCGTCGTTCAGGCGCATATAGAAAGCCTTGATCTCCTTGGGATAGTCGGTGACAAAGACCGGCTTCTTGAAGTGCTGCTCAGTGAGATACCGCTCGTGCTCGGTCTGGAGGTCACAGCCCCACTCCACCTTGTAGTCAAACTTGTCGTTGTTGGCCTTCAGGATCTCCACCGCCTCGGTGTAGCTCACCCGGGCGAAGTCGGAGGAGGCCACGTGGGTGAGCCGCTCCTTCAGACCCTTGTCCACGAAGGAGTTGAAGAAATCCATCTCGTCGGGGCAGCGCTCCATGACGAAGTTGATGATATACTTGATCATGGCCTCGGCTGTGTCCATATAGTCAGTGAGGTCGGCAAAGGCCATCTCGGGTTCGATCATCCAGAACTCGGCGGCGTGACGCTGGGTGTTGGAGTTCTCGGCCCGGAAGGTGGGGCCGAAGGTGTACACGTCCCCAAAGGCCATGGCGAAATTCTCGGCGTTGAGCTGGCCGGACACCGTCAGGCTGGTCTTCTTGCCGAAGAAATCCTTGGACCAGTCCACGCTGCCGTCAGGCAGGCGGGGCGGGTCGCTGACATCCAAGGTGGTGACCTGGAACATCTCCCCGGCGCCCTCGGCATCGCTGCCGGTGATGATGGGGGTGTTCACATAGACGAAGCCCCGGTCCTGGAAGAATCTATGGATGGCGTAAGCCGCCACGCTCCGCACCCGGAAGGTGGCGGAAAACAGGTTGGTCCGGGGGCGGAGGTGCTGGATGGTGCGGAGAAACTCCACGCTGTGGCGCTTTTTCTGCAGGGGATAGTCAGGGGTGGAGACACCCTCCACCGTGATGGTCCCGGCCTTGATCTCCAGAGGCTGCTTGGCCTCGGGGGTCAGGACCACGGTGCCGGTGACGATCAAAGCGGCGCCCACGTTCTGGGATGCGATCTCCTTGTAGTTGCTGAGGGTATTGGCGTCCATCACCACCTGAAGGTTCTTGAAACAGGAACCGTCGTTGAGCTCGATGAAGCCGAAGGTCTTCATGTCCCGGATGGTCTTGGCCCAGCCCATCACCGTCACGGTCTGATTGGAAAAGGACTCCTGATCGGCGAAGATCTGGGCGATGTGTGTGCGTTCCATGTGGGTCCGCTCCTTTCTTATATTTTCCATGGCAGGGCCATGGGTCTTCCCTATTATAAGGGCTTGGCCGGCATTTTGCAAGGGTTTTGTTGACGAAAGGGCGTAAAAGGGCGGGCCGCAAGGCCCGCCCTTTGTCATGTCTTTTCTGCGGCGGCTCCGTCAGCCCAGCCACCCCTGGTAATAGGCCACAGCCCCCAGGATAGCGCCGACCAGGGCCGCCAGAACGATGAACGCCACGCCCACCTTATGGCCCCTGAAATATTCCCGCAGGATCTTGAGATCATTCATCCAGTGTTTTCTGCCTTTCTGTCAGTTCTTTACATTCGCCCTAAGGATCAGGGCCGAGCCGCCTAGGAGGCTCACCACGCAGGCGGCTGCCGCGGCGATTACGACAGCGGAAACATTCAGGGTGTCCAGCACGTGCCAGTCAATGATGTTCATGCCTACCGCCAGAAGCATCCAGCCTGCCCACAGCCCCCAGAAGGCCTTGCGGCCAAAGTGCTGAAGGACAGCACCCACCCCAAGGGACAGACAGACCATCCCCAGTCCCAAGGCTGGGTAGACCCAGACAGGCACTTCGATCCGATCCACGCCCGTGACCCAGGGCAGCGCCTTCATCCAGGCATCGGCGATGAGGCCGTCCGCCTTCCCCAGCAGGAAGGCCAGAGCCATGGTGCAGAGCATATTGAGGGTCAGGGAGCCGAAGGTGGCCAAGATGGCGGTTTTCCGGGTGACGCTGTGCCGCAGCAGCATATCCACATTGAGCACCGGGTAGCTGCACCCAGCGAAGAGGTTCATCATGGCACAGACCGCCACGAGGATCATCCCGCAGACCGCCCCCGAGGTGTCCGGCTTCACGGTAAAGAGGACAACGGCCTCAATGGCCTCGTACAGGAGGAAAAAGGCCCCCACCACACCGCACAGAGGAAGAATGTCCTCCAGATTCATTTTGATGGCTTTTCCAAGCATAACTCTCACCTCACAACGGCGTTTTTGTTGGAACGGTAATAGGTCAGCTCTCCCACCAGGCCCAGGGCCACGAACCCCACGCAGGTCCACAGGATCACGGACGGGGAGATGGGCAGGGTCCCGTCGGCAATGAAGAGGCACAGCATGGTGGAGGCGACCCCCAGGAGCATCAGGACCACCAGGATCACGGTGGTGATGATCTTATGCTTTTCGTAGAGGCACCCCAGGGCCGCCCCCATGGGCTGGAGGGTCAGGGCGGCGATCAGCAGCACGGGGATGGCTTCCGGCTTGGCCCAAAGGATGCCGCCCTGGAACAGGGGCCCCTCTTTGCCCATGATGGCGGTCAGGTCCAGCAGATGGGCGGCGAGGAAGCCCATGACCGCGGTCAGCAGGGCACAGCCCAGGCCGGTGGCCAGAAAGGCCGCCTGGCTCCCCCAGAAGAGGTCGGTCCGCCGGCACTGAAAGCTGAGGGCCAGATCCCGGTAGAGGGTGGTGAAGGAGTAGCCGTAGATCAGCAGGAAGATGATGGGGAAGAGGGGGTATATCGTCAGGTAGGAGCCAAAGATGGCGACCTGGGGAAAGAGGTAATTGACCCCCAGGATCAGGAGCCCCAGCGCCAGATTGATCCGCAGGATCATGGAGATGTACTGGTCCCACAGAAAGAGAAGGGCTTGCTTCATCTCTCTCCCCCCTTACTGCTGGGTGTCCTCGTGGCCGCAGAGGGCCACGAACACCTTCTGGAGGCTGAGGGGGGTGATGTCCACGTCGGCGTTCTGGGCGGCCGTGAGCTTGTTGGCGTCGGCCCGGACGGTGACCAGCTTGTGCTTGCCCAGCATCTGGGTGGAGAGGACCTCCATGCCCCGGGTCACCTCATCCACCACATCCTCCCGGCCCGAGATGCCGTGGAACTGGGCAATGAGCTCCTCGGTGGGGCGGTTTTCAATGATCTTGCCCTCGTCCAGGATGATGACCTGCTCAAAGACCGAGGCGGCCTCCTCGATGATGTGGGTGGAGACGATGAAGGTGCGGCCGGTCTCCATGTAGTCCTCCAGCAGGAGCTGGTAGAACCGCTCCCGGGCCACCACGTCCAGCCCGGCGGCCGGCTCATCCAGAATGGTGAGGGGGGCCCGGCTGGCCAGAGCGATGAGGATGGTCACCATGGACATCTGGCCCTTGGAAAGCTGGTGGATCTTCTTCTTGGGGTCCACCTTGAATTCGGCCATGAGCTTGTCGGCGTATTCCTGGTCCCAGCCCGGGTAGAAGAGCTTGCCCATCTTCAGGTAGTTCTTCACCTTCAGGGCGTTCTGTCCGGTGAAGAGAGTGGGCTGGAGCTCCCGGGAGAAGCAGATCTGGCTCAGGGCCTTCTGGTTCTCCCACACCTGCTCCCCGCCGTAGGTCACCTCTCCGGCGTTCTTGGTGTTCTGTCCGGTGAGGATGCCCAAAAGGGTGGTCTTGCCGGCGCCGTTGCGGCCGATGAGGCCGTAGATCTTGCCGGGTTGGATCTCCAAGTCCAAGTCTTTCAGCACCTCGTTGCTGCCGTAGGATTTGCACAGGCCTTTGGCCTTCAGAATGTTCTCATTCATCGTCATTCTCTCCTTCCGATTGGGCCATGCTCACCATGGCCAGCAGTTCCTCTCTGGTCAGGCCCAGGAACTTGCCCTCCTGGACCAGCGGCTTCACGTAGCCGTCAAAAAAGGCGGCTTTTCTTTTCTCTCTCACGGTCTCCTTCGCTCCCTTCGCCACAAACATACCGATGCCTCTTCGTTTGTAAAGGACCCCGGCATCTACCAGCAGGTTCAGCCCCTTGGCCGCTGTGGCCGGGTTGATGCTGTACCCTCTGGCAAGCTCGTTGGTGGAGGGTACTCCCTCCTCCTCCCGGTAGACCTCCCGGAGAATGTCGTCCTCCAGCATCCGGGCGATCTGCAGATAAATGAGGTCCTTTTCGTTCAGCTCTTCACGCATGGATGCGCCTCCTTTCCTCACCTTGGCTCATTGGTTAATTACTTGTGTAATTAACCATATCACCATGGAGGATATTTGTCAACAGGTTTTTGAAAAATTTTTGAGGGGATGCAAAAAGCCGTCCCTCCGAAAAGAGGGGCGGCTTTTGGACCAGAAGGGGGTGGGCCTTCAATAGATGGGCAGAAAGAACAGCCAGGGGGCGGTGACAATGGCCATGGTCAGGGCAATGATGTGTTTCTCCCGCGGGGTGAGCAGTTCGCATTTCTTCATGGCCCGCTTGTCAAAGAAGTAGATGCACGCCCCGGCGATGATAACGCCCGCCAAGGTCCAAACAAAGGCCAAGGGGTGGGTAAATGGTCGAAGCATATCCACATAGCGGACCACAGTTTCCATCCCCGGAACGGACAGCAGATACCAACCCAGGAACATCCAGGCCGTGCCCACCAGGTCGGCGGCAAAACCCAGAAGCCAGAATTTCCACCAGAGCTGTCTGAGGACGGCCCCCTTTTGGGTGTGCTTCAGGGCCCGGAGGGCGCAGAAAAGCACCAGACAGTCGATGAAGAGATTGCCGGGCAGGACGATTAAAAGCACCTGGGGAAAAAGCCACAGCAGCCAGACGGGAAAGAGCACGTTATAGAGTTTTACCTGCTTTTTCATGGGCGGCCTCCTTTTTTGGGGCTCAGACCCAGCTTTTCCCGGATGCCCCGCAGCTCGAAATACCACCGGAGCCACCGGATGAGCCAGATGAGCACATAAATGAGGGTAAAGGGCACCAAAAAGGTGAGGGCCAGCCCGGGCAGGGGCTCGTAGGGGAAGTTGAGCATCACCCACCCCCACAGGGTCAGGGCCATCACGATGAAGTGAGCCGCCGAGCGGAGCACCACCGCCCGCCCGGTCTCGGCAAAGGGCAGAGTGGAGAGGGCGGTCTCGGCCCCGAAGGCCCCCCAGAGGAGGAGGTCGGCCATCCCCCAAGGGGAGAGGAAGGGCCGCCAGACCCGCAGGGGGTTGTCAAAGTTCCAGCGGTTGCTCAGAATGGGCATGGCGTCCAGTACCCATACCCCCAGCAGGCAGAGGGCTACGCCGATGACCGCGCCCATGGTGCCGCGGATCAGGGCCTGCTTTTTGTCATCTATGAGCATAAGATGACCTCCTTTCGTGGGGGCAAGACAGAGGGACGGTTCTTCTGTCTTGCCGTTCTTTCACAGCCCCAACGCCTTCTTGATATTCTTCACGTTCCGCCGGGAGACCCAGCACACATGGCCGCCGGCCAGGGTCATTTTGATGGTGCCCGTCAGGGACAGGTCCAGAGCGGCCACCTTGCGGAGATTCACCAGCTCGGACTGGGAGGTCCGCACGAACCGCTTGGGGTCCAGGGTCTCCTCCAGCTCGTAGAGCCGGAGCTTCACTAGGTACTCCCCCTCCGGGGTGAGGGCGAAGACCTCTTTTTCCCGGGCGAAGAAGCACAGCACCTCCCGGGGGTCCAGCAGGGGCTTGACCATCTTCCCCTCCCGCCAGCCGGGGATGGGCTGCCAGGGGGTCAGCAGGGCGAGGAGCTCCCGGACCTCGGGGGTCTCGGCGGGGGCGGAGACCGTTACGGTGACAGTATCCAGCGCCGGGTCGATCTTCACTTTCAGCTCCATGGGCCCACTCCCTTTGGTATCAGTATAAGAAAAAAACGGCCGGATGTCCAGTTTTTCCGGACATCCGGTCGGTTTGGACCGACGGACGGTCGATCAAAAAGGGACCGCCTCCACGGGAGGCGGTCCCTTTTACGCCACTTGATCTTACCGACCATCCCGGCCATTTTGCAGGGTCTGACACAGGGCCACAAGGGCGGCGCCGATGAGGAAACAGACCCAGCTCACATGCCAGCCGTCCCACATGAGGCCCCAGATCAAAAACCCAGCGGTGGCCAGAATCATGATGGGCCCGCTGAAGTCGTTCTCGGGAGTCAGGGGAAGCAGCTCCCCGGTCTCGGTGAGGCTCTCCCGCATAAGGGCATCTAGGGAGCAGCCCAGCAGGTCGGCTAAGGTGAGCAGGGTAGCCGCCTCGGGGAGGGCTTGGCCGGCCTCCCACTTGCCAACCGCTTGGCGGGAGACCCCCAGCGCCTCGGCCAAGGTCTCTTGGGTGTACCCTGCCTGTCGGCGGAGGATGGACAGATTCTGTGGAAAATGGTTGGTCATTTGTTTGGTACCTCCTTCAAAAATCTGTCCCCATTGTGCGCTCTTCTCCGGTGGCGTAACACCAACCGGGGGTGGGAATTTGACAAAATTTCAGGCAACCTCAGGTGGCATCCGGTGATTTTTAAGGGGTCGAGGAGTTCCCGGCGGTTCCCTTCTCCCTCAGTTCACCCAACAGTTTGACGCCCAATACGGTGGCCGGGATCCGGTAACTAGGGGCAAGGTTGGACAAAACCACCACCGCCGTGCCGGTCTCCGGGCAAAAACCAAGGTAGCTGTTGTAGTTCCCGGTGCCGCCGTTGTGCCAGATAATGTCGTTCTCCCGATCCCGGATCCAGGCCAGCCCGATTTCGTCCATATGGATGCCCATCATGGCGTACTGCTGAGAGGAGGCGTTGATCTCCTTCATGCTTCTCTGGCAGTCCTTCAGGTACCCGGAGGCATCCAGCATCAGCCGGGCGTAGGCGAGCATATCCTCCACGTTGGAGGTGAGCCCGTCGGCCGACAGAGCGGGGATCTTCCCCAGCTGATAGCTACCGTAAAGGGACAGCCCACCCAGGATCAGGGCGGCGCACAGGGTAATGGCGGCCGCCGCGATCAGCCATTTTTTCCAGTTTCCTTTTTTGTGTGGTCTGTCACTTTTTATGAGGGCCACTCCTCCGCTCCTCTTACCTTACTTCGGTTTCTTCATGGTGAGAGAGATCCGCTTTTTCTGTTCGTCCACCTCTTTGACCCAGACGGTGACCACATCCCCCACGCTCAGGACTTCGGAGGGGTGCTTGATATAGCGGTCGCAGATCTGGGAGATGTGGACCAGGCCGTCCTGATGGACCCCGATGTCCACAAAGGCGCCGAAGTCAATGACGTTGCGGACCGTGCCGGTGAGTTCCATGCCGGATTTCAGATCCTTCATGTCCAGAATGTCGCTGCGGAGCACCGGGGCGGGCAGCTCGTCACGGGGGTCCCGGCCGGGCTTCATCAGCTCCTTCACCACGTCCCGCAGGGTGGGCAGGCCTATCCCCAACTCCTGGGCGGCCTTTTCCTCCCCGTAGAGCTTTACCTTGGATTCCAGAAGGGCGATCTCACCCGCCTTCACGTCCTGAAGAGTGTAGCCGCATTTTTCCAGCAGGGCCTCAGCGGCGGCGTAGCTCTCGGGGTGGACGGCGGTGTTGTCCAGCACGTTCTTGCTCTCGGGGACCCGGAGGAAGCCGGCACACTGCTCGAAGGCCTTGGGCCCCAGCTTGGGCACCTTCAAAAGCTGCTTCCTGGTGGTGAAAGCCCCGTTTTCCTCCCGGTATTTCACCACGTTCTTGGCGGTGGTGGCGTTGAGGCCGGCCACATGGCTGAGAAGGGGGGCCGAGGCGGTGTTCAGGTCGGCTCCCACCGCGTTGACGCAGTCCTCCACCACTCCGTCCAGAGTCTCCCCCAGTCGGGCCTGAGGCATGTCGTGCTGGTACTGGCCCACTCCGATGGCCTTGGGGTCGATCTTCACCAGCTCGGCCAGCGGGTCCTGGAGCCGCCGGGCGATGGACACCGCCGAACGGAGGTTTACATCATATTGGGGGAACTCCTCGGCGGCCAGCTTGGAGGCCGAGTAGACCGAGGCCCCCGCCTCGCTGACCACCATGTAGCTGACCCCGCCGCCCACCATCTTGAGCAGCTCGGCGGTCATGATCTCGGTCTCCTTGGAGGCCGTGCCGTTGCCGATGGCGATGACCTCTACGCCGTGCTTTTGGATGAGTTTGGCCAGGGCGGTGATGGCCTCCTGCTTCTGCCGCTCGCCGAAGGTGGGGTAGACCACGGCGGTGTCCAGAACCTTGCCCGTAGGGTCCACCACCGCCACCTTGCAGCCGTTGCGGTAGCCCGGGTCCAGACCCATGGCCACCTTGCCCTTCACAGGGGGCTGCATGAGGAGGGGCTTCAAATTCAGGGCGAACTGGCCGATGGCCCCCTCGTCGGCCTTGTCGGTGAGGGTGTTGCGGATCTCCCGCTCCAGGGAGGGATAGATGAGCCGGTCATAGGAGTCCCCGGCGGCAGCCCGGACAAACTCCGTAGCCGGGGAGCCGGGGCGGACCACCGCCTTGCAGAGGAGGGGCAGGGACTGCTCCTGCTCGGTGAGCACGTCCACCTTGAGCCACTCCTCCCGCTCCCCCCGGTTGATGGCCAGGATCTGGTGGCCCTGGAGCCGGGCCACCGGCTGCTTGAAGTCATAGTAGAGCCGGTAGACGCTGTCCTCCTCCTTGGTGGCCTGAGAGGAGAGGACGCTGTGCTTCAACATATACTCCCGCAGGAGTTTGCGGACCTCGGCGTCGTCGGAGATCATCTCGGCGATGATGTCGTTGGCGCCTTGCAAGGCGTCCTCCACGGTCTCCACACCTTTTTCCGGGTCGATGTATTCCGCTGCCGCGGCGGCGGGGGCGGGGCAGTCGGGGGCCTGGGCAAAGAGGAGGAGGGCCAGGGGCTCCAGCCCCTTTTCCTTGGCCACGGTGGCCCGGGTGCGCCGCTTCTGCTTGTAGGGCCGATACAGGTCCTCCACCTCGGCCAGGGTGGCGGCGTTGTCGATGGCGGCGGCAAGCTCCTCTGTCAGCTTGCCCTGCTCCTCGATGGAGTGTTTGACCTCCTCCCGGCGCTTGTCCAGGTTCCGGAGGTAATTGAGCCGGTCCTCCAGATTCCGCAGCACCGTGTCGTCCATGGCTCCGTGCATCTCCTTGCGGTAGCGGGCAATAAAAGGAATTGTGTTTCCTTCGTCTAAAAGAGTCACAACATTATTGACGTAGTTTTCCGGCTGGCTCAGCTCGGCGGCCAGAAGTTTGATCAGTTTGTCCATAGCGGTTTCTCCTTGGTAAAAATTGATGACCCTATTATACCTGCTTTTTATTCCCTGGGCAAGAGAAAAACAGTAGGAGAGACTACAGGCTATGCAGAGAAGATCGTACCGGCGTAAGGGCAAAAAAGTTCTTGCAATTCGGGAAAAGCTGTGCTATGATAAAAGTCCTGAATTGAAAATACCTCCCGATATGGGCGGAAAGGAACGATGAAATCATGCTGAAAATGATCCTGAGTGTTGTCCAGGTCCTGCTGGCCCTGTTTCTGACCGTGGTGGTCCTTCTCCAGGAGGGCAAGACCGCCGGCGCGGCTGGGGCTTTGAGCGGCAGTTCGGACACCTTCCTCTCCAAGAACAAGTCCAAGAGCTGGAACGCCAAGATGGCCCGGTGGACCCAGTGGGTGGCCATCGCTTTCATGGTCCTGACCCTGGTGGTCTTCTTGATGTAAGGAATTCCCGGAACGCCCTCCCAGCTTTGGGAGGGCGTTTTTCTGTCCGGAAAAAGGGACCGAAAAGAAAAAGTTATGTAAACTATATACGGCTTAGAGGGATGTTGGGGGATTTTTTATGTAAACCAAAACGTGCAATGTGGGACGTTTTCTGGAAAATAGCTGGAAAAAGAAGGAAGAAAAATCCAGCCGTAAAATTTATGTAAACCAAATGTTGTATAAAGTTGTATCTTTCTTGGGATGCTTTTGAAGTGTTTTGAGAGGTTTTGAGGTGGTTTTGATGGCAAAAAACGAGGTTTTGAATGGAATTTACCAGGGCACCGGACGGGGCTTTGGATTTTTGATCCCCGACGGGGGTCAGAGCAGAAATGACGACTGTTTTATTCCGCCCCGCCGGGAGGGGGGCGCCTGGGACGGGGACCGGGTGGAGGGGATGCTGGAGGAAGCCGACCCCGCTCAGCCCGGACGGCGGGTGGCCCGGATCGTCCGGGTAGTGGAGCGGGGCAACCCCACCGTGACCGGGACCATCCGGAAAGCGGACAGGCAGGTGTGGCTCTGGCCGGACAACGAGCGGCTCCCCGGGCCCATCAAGCTGCCGGGAAGGGTGTCCGTCCGGGACGGGGAGAAGGCGGCTGTGCGGATAAGCTCCTACGGCTCGGAGGGCCTGCCGCCCCTGGGGAAGCTGTGCGCCGACTTCGGCCCGGCGGGAAGGCGGGAGTCCTCGGCGGAGGCCATCCTTTTTGACCAGCACATCGAGAGGGAATTTCCCACGGAGGTGCTGGAGGAGGCCGGGGCCATCCCCCAGGAGGTGGACCGGACGGCCCTGAAGGGCCGGCGGAATCTGCGGGGGGAGATGATCATTACCATCGACGGGGCGGCCTCCAAGGATCTGGACGACGCGGTCTCCCTGAAACGGGAGGGGGAGAACTGGGTGCTGGGGGTCCACATCGCCGATGTCAGCGCCTATGTGACCCCCGGCTCGGCGTTGGATGGGGAGGCCTTTACCCGGGGGACCTCGGTCTACTTTGCCGATCAGGTGATCCCCATGCTCCCGGTGGCCCTGTCCAATGGGATCTGCTCCCTGAACCCCGGGGTGGACCGGCTTACGCTCTCCTGTTTTATGACGTTGGATAAAACCGGGGCGGTGGTGGACCATACGGTCTGTGAAAGCGTTATCCGCTCAACTGAGCGGATGACCTATGCCGACTGCAACATCCTGCTGGGGACCGAGGAACATCATTTGGCTTCGCACGGCGCCGCCGACGGCGGCGCCTCCCTGCCAAACGACCGTGCCGGCAGTCCAGGGACTGCCCAGGCTTTGCGGCAGGAGCTGGAGGGGCGGTACGCCCACATCCTGCCCATGCTCCGGGACATGGCGGCCCTCTCCAAAAAGCTGGAGAAGGTCCGCCGGGACCGGGGGGCCATTGACCTGGAGAGCCGGGAGAGCGCTGTGGTCTGCGACAGCATGGGCGCGCCGGTGGCTGTGGTGCCCCACGGGCAGGGGGAGAGCGAGAAGATCATCGAGTCCTTCATGCTGATCGCCAACGAGACGGTGGCCCGGTATCTGTGCGAACAAAAGTGGCCCGGAGTCTTCCGGGTCCATGAAAAGCCCAGTATGGAGAAGGCCGAGACCCTGCGGGCCATGCTCTCCCCTCTGGGACTGACCTTGAGGGACACCTCGGGCCACGCCTTCCAGAAGGTGCTGGACGCCGTGAAGGGAAAGCCCCAGGCTCCGGCGGTGTCCATGATGGTGCTGCGGAGCATGATGAAGGCCAGGTACGCCCCCGAGGATCTGGGGCACTTTGGAATCGGGGCCGAGCACTACTGCCACTTTACCTCCCCCATACGGAGGTATCCCGATTTGATGGTCCACCGGTGTCTCCACGCCCTTTTGGAGGGGCAAAAGGCACGTGGTTTGGCCGCCGCCTGTGACCGGGCGGCCGGGCAGTCCTCCCGCCGGGAGGCGGCCGCCCAGACCGCCGAGCGGGACATTGAAAAGCTTTATTTTGCCGAGTATATGCAGGGGCATTTGGGGGAGACCTTCCCGGTGACCGTGTCCGGGGTCACCCAGTTCGGGCTCTTTGTGGCCCTGCCCACTGGCATCGAGGGTCTGATCCCGGTGGAGACCCTGTCAGGGGACCGGTATGACTGCGATGAAAATTCCGTGACCCTCACCGGGGAGCGGACGGGGGAGAAGTTCACCCTGGGTATGCCCCTGGAGGCGGTGTGCGTGTCGGCTGATCCGGGGACCGGGCGGATCGAGTTCCGGCTGCCGGGGCAGGAGGAGGTCCCGGCCCAGCCCCGGGGCCGGGAGAAGCCCCTGCCCGGCAAGTCGAGGGGCAAAAAGGACAAAAAACCGGGTCGGAAAGGGACCCGCCCGGCCATGCACGTCCCCAAGGGAAGAAAAGGGAGAAAGAGAAGATAGCAAGACAGCAAGAACGGCCCTCCTTCCGGAGGGCCGTTCTTTTATGCCAGCTTTCTCAGATCGAACCGGCAGGCCCCCTGCCAGAGGAGCAGGGTGAGAAGCAGGAGGGCCGCGCACAGGGCAGGACGGATCCATACGCCGGGCAGGAGGGCCACGGCAATGGCGGCGAGGATGGGGAGGATCATCCCGGTGAGGCAGGAGACCATGGCGGCGGCGCTCTGCTTGACCACCCTTGTCTCGTTCTCCCAGTTCAGGGAGGGGAGGTGGAGGTTCACGAAAAGCCCCAGCACCGCGGTGAAGATCAGGAGGAGCAGGGGGAAGAGCAGAAGCCAGAGGGCATCCTCTGCACCGGGCCTCAAAGCCAGCACCGACAGGACCACGGCCAGGAGCAGGAAGGGCAGGCCCAGCAGCAGGGCAAAGAGGAGCTTGCCGCCTAGGAAGTCCCGGTTGGAGAGGGGGAGGCTCTGGGCGATCCAGAGGTTCTTGCCCTCCAGGGAGACCGACACCGCCGTGGGGGACATGATGCAGAAGGGCCAGGCCAGCACAAAGGGGATGAGGGCCTTGATGTCAAAGGGGAGAAGGGCGGGGGGGAACATGGCCTCCAGGTCGGCGAAGAAGAGGGCCACCGCCAGACCCACCCCCATCACCGGGCCCACGATGGTGTTGGTCACATAGCCCGCCGAGGCGAAGTACCGCCGCAGTTCCCGCTTGCAGAGGGCGGCGGGGAGGGTGGAGCCCTTCTGGGCGGTGAGGCGGTAGTCGTGCCGGGCGGAGTTCACCGCCAGGCGGCGGCAGATGGCCTGGAACCGGGAGGAGACCAAGAGGACCATGAGGACAAAGAGCCCCAGGGAGGCCCCCAGCCAGAGAAAGGCGGGGAGAAGGTCCCCCCGGACTATGGCTGTCCCCATCCAGAGGGCGGGGGGATAGACCTTGCCCAGAAGGGTGAGCAGCGTGCCGGAGAGGTCCCGGAGGGCGTTCAGGTCCAGGTCCTCCACCGAGGTGAGGCTGAAGGAGAGGATCATGATGCCCCCCGCCGCCAGCAGGGAGAGGACGGCCACGCCCAGGCTCTTGTGCTTCATCCGGGCGGTGAGGCCGGTGATGACCGCCCCCACCAGGGTGGCCAGGGTGAGGGGGATCAAAGGGGTGCCCAGGGCGGCCAGGAGGGCCAGGGGGTAAAACAGGAATCCGGGCCGGACCAGGAAGGCGTAGACCCCAAAGCCGGGGAGAAAGACGGCCAGAGAAAGGGCCAGATCCTCCAAATACATCCGGGCGAACCGGCCGATGACGATGGCGCTCTGGGGGACGGGGAGGGCGCAGAGGGCGTCCAGACCCTTCTGGGAGAAGAGGGCGCTCCCCGCCTTGAAGATGCCGAAGAAAAAGACCACCATGGCGGCGATCACCATGAGGTAGGCCGGGACCACATCGCTCAGGCCCAGGGCAGCGAGACCCCAGGCCAGGCTGCCCACATAGAAGCAGAGAAGGGCGGCCACCAGGGCGTACAGAAGGGCCATGGCCATGGCCTTCCACCGGGCGCTTTTGTCGTGGGTGTGGAAAAGCACGTTGAGGCCGAAGAGGTTCCGGGTCTCCAGAACCGTCAGGAGCTTAATCTGTCTCAGCACGGTTCGCCACCTCCATAAAGAGGTCCTCCAGGGAGGCCCCCGGCTTGACCAGCTTCTCCATGTCTCCGGCGGCTACCAGCCGCCCGTCCCGGATGATGGCCACCTTGTTGCAGAGCTTCTCGGCCACGTCCAGCACGTGGGTGGAGAAGAAAATGGCTCCGCCCCCGGCGCAGATCTGCCGCATGATGTCCTTGAGCATCAGGGCGGCCGCCGGGTCCAGGCCCACGAAGGGCTCGTCCAGCAGCAGGAGCCTGGGCTTGTGTATGAGGGCCGAGAGGACGGCCAGCTTCTGCTTCATGCCGTGGGAGTAGGTGGAGATCAGGTCTCCCAGAGATGCGGTCAGCTCGAAGGGGTCGGCGTACTGGCGGATAAGGGCTTCCCGCTCCCCGGCGGGGATGGCGAACACGTCGGCGATGAAGTTCAGGTACTGGATGCCGGTGAGGTATTCGTAGAGGTCGGGGTTATCCGGGATGTAGGCCATCTCCCGCTTGCAGCCTATGGGGTCGGCGGAGAGGTCCTTGCCGCAGACCGTGATGGAGCCGGAATCCCAGTCCTGGATGCCGGAGATGCATTTGAGGGTGGTGGTCTTGCCGGCGCCGTTGTGGCCGATGAAGGCGTAGAGGTCCCCGGGGGCGATGTGGAGGGTCAGGTCGGTGACCCCCTTGGTGCTGCCCTTGTAGTGCTTGGTGAGGTGGTCGATGTGAAGCATGGTGTCAATCCTCCTTGTGTTGGTCCTTCTTGTCCTGGAACCACTTCCAGCTCATGATGTAGGTGGCGGCGGTGCCCACCAGCATGATGCCCAGCATGGCGGCGATCATGAGCCCCTCCATCTCGGCCGGGACAAAGAGGCAGAGAGGCAGGGTCACCAGGCCGGCCAGGAAGAACACCCGGCCCCCCATGCGGTTGGTCTTGTTCCAAACGTCTGGGTCGCTGAGGGCCCAGGGGGTGCGGATGCCCATGAACCAGTTGGTCTTGATCTTGCCCATCAGGTTGCCCAGGAACATGAACAGAAGGGACAGGAACCCCATAATGAGCCGCCCCACCTTCAAGCCACCGGGGTTGATGGCCTCCGCAATGGTGATGCCCATGACAAAAACTGTGATGCAGGGAAGGGAAATGGCCACCAGATCATAGAGATTTTGAAATTTTTCGTAATTTTTCTTTTTGGGGTCCAGCCGGGGGAGGAACTGAAGGAGAAGGGCCATGACGGGGGAGATGACGCAGAGCCACCAAAGGAAGCTTTTGGAGGCGTAGTTGTCCACCTGCCCGGCGGCGTTCCAGTGGATGGGGACCAGCTCAGGCATCCTGTTCCAGAAAAGGGCCACCAGCAGAAAGGGCAGCAGGGACAGCAGCCACATGAGGGCAATGGCTTTCTTATTTTTCATCGCGGTTTTCTCCTTTCAGCCCGGCCACCCAGCCGGTGATCTCGTCCAGGACGGACAGGTTGAGCTCGTAGTAGATGAATTTGCCTCTCCGGTCGTCGCTCACCAGCCCGGCCTCCTTCAGCACCGACAGGTGGTGGGAGACCGTGGCTCCGGTCATGTCGAACCGGGCGCCGATGTCCCCGGCGGTCATGGCGCCCGCCTTCAGCAGGTCCAGGATCTGCCGGCGGGTGGGGTCGGAGAGGGCCTTAAAGGTCTGTTGGAAGCTCACGGGCTTTCCTCCCTTGTTCCTTATTTAGAATTTCGTCTAAATGATACCATCGGGCCGGTGGGATGTCAAGAGATATTTAGAGAATTATCAAAATGTTAAAAATTTATCTACAGGAAAAGCCCGGAGGTGATCCACCGGGCTTTTGGGCGTTTGGTTCAATATTCAGTTCTCCTCCAAGGGAAGGACGCCCCGGTCCAATTTGAGAAGCAGGATGCGTTCCACGCTTTCGTCGATGCGGCTCTCGGGGATGTCTCCCCGCTCCACCGCCTGGGAAAGGGCGTCGATGGCCGTGTCCAGATCCATGGGGCACAGGAGCATATCCACCCCGGCCTGGACTGCCCGGACGGCCACCTCCCGGTCGCCGTAGTGGTCGGAGATGGCCTTCATGGCCAAGGCATCGGTCATGATGACGCCGGAAAAGCCCATCTCCTTCCGGAGAAGCCCGGTGACCAGCTGGTAGGAGAAAACCGCCGGGTCCTCGCTCACGTCTGGGACGATGAGGTGGCCCATCATCACGGCGTCGGCCCCGGCGTCGATGCCGGCCTGGAAGGGGAGAAGCTCCCCGGCGCGCAGCTCGTCCAGAGTGCGGTGGACGTAGGCCGAGCCGTAGTGGCTGTCCCCGGTGGTGCCGCCGTGGCCGGGGAAGTGCTTGAGGACGCAGGCAACGCCCCCGTCGTGGAAGCCCCGGACGGCGGCGGGGATCAGCTGGGCGGCCTGGCCAAAGTCGTCGCTGTACGCCCGGTCGCCGATGACCGTGTTGGAGGGCTCGGTGAGCACATCGGCCACGGGGGCCAGGTCCAGGTTGAAGCCCAGGGCGGCCATGTCGCCGCCGATGGTGGCGGCGTTTTGACGGGCGGTCTCAGGGCCCTGGTCCTTAAAGGTGAGCATGGCCTCCAACCGTGTGGTGCCCACCGTCCGCATGAGCCGGCCCACCCGGCCTCCCTCCTCGTCGCAGGTGAGGAGAAGGGGGATGGGGGAGGCGCTTTGGAGGTCGGAGAGTAAGGCGGCGACCTGGTCGGCGCTGACCAGGTTTTCAGTGTTCAGGAGAAATCCGCCTACGGGATAGGTCTCCAGGGCATCCAGAAGGGTTTCGCCGGCGGCGGTCACCGAAGAGGTCCCCGTGAGGGCCGAGGGGGAGACCAACATCATCTGGCAGAGTTTCTCCCGAAGGGTCATGCCGGCCAGGATAGCCTGGATCCGATTCTGGAGTTGGGTCTCTGGGGCGGGGGTGGGCTCCGGTGTGGGGCTGGGGGTGGGTGTTGCCGAAGAGGCGGGACTTCCGGGGGTGGGTCCCGGCTCCGGCGGGGTCAGGAGCCGGAGGAAGGGAAGGGCTCCGGCCAGCACCAGAAGAATGCCGGCCAGAGCGACGGCGGGCCATTTGGCAGATCCCTTGTCCATAGGGAAGACCTCCTTTGTGTGTCCGAATAGCGGGACCGAAATAGAACAAAAGTTCTATAAATTTTCCTTAGTTGTATTGACCGGCGGGGGGAAATGGTGTATGCTGACGGTGGAAGTGGAACGGGCGTTCTATTTTCGCCCCGTGTGAAGGAGGAATGGAAGAAGAAACGTGTAGAGGATATGGTTGGACGGCTTTTGGGGCTGCTGGGGCATGTGTCGGGCGAAAGACCGGGGGTGGGTGTCCTACTGAGGACGGGTCCCCGGCGAAATAAGTTCGCCGGGGCCTACGCTACAAACGCGCCCCCGGTAGGGCTGCGGTTGTCGGAGGGCCGGGTGGATTCGCTTTTGCTGCGGCAAAAGCCACGGCGGTTGCGGCGCGCCCCCCCCGGCGCACCGCCAAGAGCCGCCTTTCGGATCCATCCTCTCCGGTAAAAAAATATTTCTGTTTCCCCAAAAGGGGGAAACAGAAATATCTTGGTGGGAGAGGGTGGATTCGAACCACCGAAGCGATACGCAACAGATTTACAGTCTGCCCCATTTGGCCACTCTGGAACTCCTCCATGTGGAGCTGGTTGACGGACTTGAACCCCCGACCTGCTGATTACAAATCAGCTGCTCTACCAACTGAGCTAAACCAGCAGACCAGCAAGGCTGTCCAACAGCAAAAGTTATTCTATCAGATGTGTAAGAGGTTGTCAAGAAAAAATTATGATGTTTGTGCTGTGGGCCAGAAAATGCCCCACAAGGAAGGAGTACAAATGACATTGCGGGAAATAGGGGTCAGCTACCGTTACCAGGCCGACGTGATCCGGCACCGGATCCAGCTGGTCAGTGAGCTGCCCGTCCGGACCGAGGCCGAGGCCGTGGCCAGGGAGGAACGGCTGCGGCTGCTGGAGGCCATGCGCCGGGACGTGCGGGACATGGCGGTGATCTGTGAGCGGTACTATGAGCCGGGTTACCGGATCTGTGAGAAATATTCGATTGCATAGGCAGCCCATGGGCTGCCGGGACGGTCGTTCGGCTTTGCCGAATGACGTCCGCGAAAGGCCAGGTGCAGGTATATTATTTGAATGGAGGACAAAAAGTGAGTGGTACAAGGTACAGACGGGGCGGCATCTACGCCGCCGACATGGCGAATTATGCCCGGATGCTCTCCGAGGAGAACACGAACACCGAGGAGATGAACCGAGTCAAGCTGGCCCTGTGGCGGGCCCTTCACGAGGACGTGACCGAGAAGCAGCGGCGGTACATGCTCCTCTATTACGGCGAGGGGCTCAACATGAACGAGATCGGCGAGCGGGAGGGGGTGGACAAGTCCACCGTCTCCCGAACCATCCGCCGGGGAGAGGAGCGGCTGCGGCGGTGTCTGCGGTACGGCGCCAAGCGGCTTCTTTTGGCCGAGAAATAAGAGCGGAAGCAAGCCCCTCTGCCGTGCAGAGGGGCTTGCTTGTTGTTCACACGTTGCCCTTGACGGCCCGCCAGGCCCCCAGGCAGGTGCAGAGGAAATACCCGCCGTAAATGAGAAGGAGGGCCCCGGCGGTGAGAAGGCTGGCGTGGACCGAGTCCACGTGCCCGATCAGGTTGATGATCTCGTTGGCAGCCCGCATCCCAACAAAGGTGTGGATGATCCCCAGGGCCAGGGGGAGGAGGAAGGCCAGGGCCACCTGGCGGATGAGGGCGCTCCGCCGCATGGAGAGGGGGGCGCCCAGCTTGGAGAGCAGCTCGTAGCGCTGGGCGTTGTCGGCGGCCTGGCTCAGCTGTTGAAGGGCCAGCACCGCCCCGGCGGTGACCAGGAACACCAGGCCCAGGTAAAGGCCCATGTAAAGCACCAGCAGCTTGGAGCCCATCTGGTCGAAGTAGTCGTCCAGCTTGAAGCTGCCCCACAGGTTCAGTTGGGTGGAGCGCGCCACCTCCGTCAGAGCGGTGCGGACGGCCTGGTCGGCGGCGTAGGGTTCTCCACGGAAGGTGAAGTTTATGACCTGCCGACTGACGTCCAGCCGTTCGGCCACGTCGTCCTCCACTACCAGCACCTTTCCCGGGGCCAGGCCGTTGGCCATGGACTGGGGCGCGGCGGTGGGGAGAGGGGAGGTCATCCTCGGCTCCCCCCGGAGGGCCATGACCGCGTCGTACTCCGAGCGGGAGACCACCCCCAGGTAGCCGCTTTCCCCGGTGATCTCCCGGTCGTTGTAGCGTAGGAGGAAGCTCTCGGTCCGGGAGAAGGTCGCCTCGGGGTCCAGCCCCGCCGGGAGGAAGAGCTCGTTGGGGTCGGAGGGCCGGAAGTCCAGGGCCTGGGCATAGCTGGAGAGGGTCAGGTCGAAGGGGGAGTCAGACTGGACGGCGGAGGTGATGGTGTCGTTGAGGCCCACCGAGCAGGCCGTGACCCCCATGGCCAGCAGGAGGAGGATGCAGATGACCGTGTTGGAAAGGCAGTTGGTATGGACCTTGCCGCTCCACTGACGTAGGACAAACATATTGAGGCCCTTGTAGTAGCTGGGGTGGCCGCGGGTGAGCCGCAGGAGAAAGCCCGAAAGGGACCGGAAGATGAGGAAGGTGCCCAGGGTGCCCAGGCCCAGCATGATGAACCAGAGAAGGTCGATGGCCAGCAGCCCCCGCTTCAGCAGGATGGCGTAGGCTGTCCCCAGGCAGGTGCAGCCCAGCAGGAAGAGGGCCACCGACAGGGAGAGGGAACGCTGGGCGATCTCCTCGTTTTTCCGCTCCCCCCGGATCAGGTCGATGAGATTGGACCGGGAGACGGTCACCCCGGTAAAGAGCATGACCACCAGGAAGATGACCCCGAAGTAGAGGGCGGTCTTGCCCACGGCGGCCCAGGAGACGTGGAAAGCGAAGAGGTCGGGGGGGGCGGCCAGAAACATGGCCACCGTCAGCTTGTCCAGGCCCCAGGCGCACAGCAGGCCCAGGGCAAGGCCGCTCGCCAGGGCGGCAAGGCCGATGAGCAGGGTCTCCCCTACCAGGAGCCGGGAGACCTTCCCCGTGTCCATGCCCAGGAGAAAGTAGGTGCCTAGCTCCCGCTTCCGCCGCTTCATCAGAAACTGGTTGGCATAGAGGATGAGCCCGGCCAGGACCACCGAGACGAAGGCCGAGAACACGTTGATGAGGATGAAGATGCTCTCCACCAGGCCCCGGCGGCTGTGCTGACCCAGAAGGGTCATGATGCTTTGTCCTTCCAGGGAGTTGAAGGTGTAAAAGAGGCACACCCCGAAGGTGAGGGTGATGAAGTAGACGGCGTAGTCCCGAAGGCTCCGCCGCACGTTGCGAAGGACCAGTTTAGAGAGCATGGCTCACTTCACCTCCCAGTTCGCTGACCACCGAGAGGATCTCCCGGAAGAATTCGCCCCGGTCCCGCCCCTCCCGGCGGAGCTCCCGGTAGAGCCGTCCGTCCTGGAGGAAGAGGATGCGCCGGCACCAGGAAGCGGTAAAGGCGTCGTGGGTCACCATGAGGATGGTGGCCCCCTCCTCCCGGTTGAGGGTGTCCAGCTGCCGGAGGAGGAGCCCGGCGGCCTTGGAGTCCAGGGCTCCGGTGGGCTCGTCGGCCAGGACGAGGGCGGGCCGGGTCACCATGGCACGGGCGGCAGCCACCCGCTGCTGCTGGCCTCCCGACATCTGGTAGGGGTACTTGTCCAGCACGTCCTCCACCTCCAGGAGCCGGGCGGCCTCTTTGGCCAGCGGTTCCACCTTCCGGGGGTCGCAGCCCGCGATGGTCAGGGCCAGGGCGATGTTTTCCAACCCGGTGAGGGTGTCCAGCAGGTTGCAGTCCTGGAAGATAAAGCCCAGCCGTTCCCGGCGGAATTTGGATAGGGCCTTGCCCCGGAGTTTGGTCAAGTCGGTGCCGTCCACCGTGATGGAGCCGGCGGTGGGAGTGTCAATGGTGGAGATACAGTTCAAAAAGGTGGTCTTGCCGCTGCCCGAGGGGCCCATGACCCCTACAAACTCGCCGGGAAAGACCTTCAGGTCCAGCCCCCGGAGGGCGTTGGTGCGGGTGCCTTTGCCGCCGTAAGTTTTTTCTAATCCGTTTACTGTCAGGATGGGTTCCATATCCCGGCCTCCTTCATTCTTGGTAGGGGAAGTATACCAGAAACAATTTAAGACTCCTTTGGGAGGGGATAAAGAAAGGTTAAAGATTTTCTTGGGAAAAGAAAAAAGCTGGGGCGGCCCGGTAGGGCCGCCCCAGCTTTTTATTTTTCCTCGGGGAATTTTTCCGATTGGATCCCCATGTAGACCAGAAGCCCCACGCAGACCGCCAGGATCCCTAAAAAGAGGGCGGTCACAAAATTCATCATGGTCTCGTTCCCGTGGAACAGGGCATCTCCCCCGATGATAGCCGCCACCCCCAGCAGGATCCCGGCGGTGGAGGCGGGGATCATGAGCCGGAAACGCTGGCGGAAGGTCTCGTATTCCTCCCAGTCGGGGCAGGGCGGGCAGACGGGGAAGAGCTTTTTGACCTCGTCCTCGGCCAGCCCGGCGTTGACGAAGAGAAAGACCGCCAGGGCGATACACAAAAGCAGGGGGATCACGACCAGATCGCTCTCCCCGAAGATCCCGTTCAGGGTCAGCATGAAGGAGACACCGGTCAAAATCAGCCCCACCCCCAGGGCGATCATCAGGGAGAAACGGTCGATATGCTGGGCATAGAGATACCAGGGGTCGGGCTCCTCGTAAAGCTCCTCCCCATCGGGCGCGGGCTCCGCAGGCGGTTCCTCCTGGGTCAGGGTCTGGACACCGGCCTCCTCGGGCAGCTTCTCCCGCATGAGGGCGTCCAGGGAGCAGCCCAGCAGCTGGGCCAGGGTGAGCAGGGTGCCGGCCTCGGGCATGGTCAGGCCGCTCTCCCACTTGCCCACCGCCTGGCGGGAGACACCCAGAGCCTCGGCCAGGGTCTCCTGGGTGTAGCCCGCCCGGCGGCGGAGCTGGGGCAGATTTTCCGAAAAACGATTTTCCATGGTTGTGACCTTCCTTTCCGCTCCAGTTTGCCATAAGGAGGGGGAAAGGTCCACCAACCTCAGGTTTGACTTGTAAAAATCTGTCCCGCACCGCCAGGTTGCGGGGGCCTTACCTATTCCGGCACAGGGGTTTGACGAAAAAGGCCCTGCCTTTTTGGCGGGGCTCTATGGTCGTTGTGATCAAAGATCGGTCTCCAGGGGCTGGCGGAGGGTGTAGCCGTCGGCGCGGATCCGGGACACCACCCGGTTGATGAAGGCCCGGTCATTGGGCAGGGTGAGCCGTCCCTCCCACTGGCGGACCGACAGGTTGGCCAGCAGGGCAGGGGCGGTGGTGCCGGTGACGGTGGGCTGCCAGCACAACCACCCTTCGGCGGCCAGGGCAACCGTGAGGGCGCCCGGGGCGGAGACGATCCGGGTGCGGATCCGGGCGATGTGGCTGAGGAGACGGTTGCCCTCCTCCAGCTGTGCCAGGGCCTCCTCGGCGGTGCCGCTGACCTGGAGGCCAATGGAGTGGCCGGCGGCCACCGCCTTTCGGACCAGGGCGCTCTGATCGGCTAAAGAGTCGGGGGTGAAGAGAAAGAGGGCCCGGACCCCGGTGGGGAACAGGTCCACCAGATCCCCGGCGGCCCCGGAGGCTTCCACTGCCAGATAGACCCGCACGTCGGACTTGTTGCCCTCGGGGGGCGGGGTGGGGGTGGGCCGGGACGCGGAGGGCGTGGGTGTGGGCGGGGGTGTTGTGGGTTCCATGCCCTGAAGGATGTTGTTGTAGCGGGTAAGCATACCGCTGCTGCCCGCCGAGGTGAATACGGTATCGTTCAGGTTGGCCGCCGAGCTGCAGACCCGGATCAGGGTGCCCCGGTCGGGGGTGGGGATGTGGGAGTACTGCAGGCCGAAGAAGGTACACACGGCGCTGGCCGGGACGTAGATGGCGCCGTTGCGCATGACGGCCCGGAAATTCATTTTGTTGCCGTCCCCGTCGGTGCAGGAGCTCTGGTTGACGGCAAAGGTGAGGGTGCCGGTCAGGGAGTATAGGCTGAGGACGGTGCCCCGGTCCTGGTCCTGCCGGATGCCGTAGTAGACCCCCAGATCTTCATCGGTGGATTCCTTGTCAAAGGTGGTGTAGGGGATGTAGATGACCCCGCTCACCGCCTCGGGCAGGATGGGCAGGTCGGCGAATTTGTCGTTTACCGCCAGGATATAGACCGTGGGGGTGGCGGCCAGGGAGGGCAGGGACAGGACCAAGATCCCGGTGAGGAGGGACAGCGCGGTCAAAAGAGCCAGAAATTTTTTCTTCAAGGGGCGGTCCCTCCTTTCCTCCGTGCGTACAGGACAGAGGGACGGTTCTTGCTGTCCTGCTGTGGGTGGCCGAAGTTCACTCGTTCATCATTTTCTCAAAGGTCTCGCCATCCATGGTCTCGTGCTCCAGCAGGTATCCGGCCACCTGGTCCAGCTTGGCCCGGTCCCGGGTAAGGATGGCTTTGCAGATGTCGTAGGCCTGGTCCAGGAGGGCTTTGACCTCCTCGTCAATGAGATTGGCGGTCTCCTCGGAGTAGGTCTTGGCCTGGGCCATGCTCCGGCCGATGAAGACCTCGTCGTGGCCCGAGTCAAAGACCACGTTGCCCAGTTTGTCGCTCATGCCATAGCGCATGACCATGTTCCGGGCGATGTGGCTGGCGGTCTGCAGGTCGCTGCCCGCGCCGGTGGAGATGTCCCCCAGCACCAGTTCCTCGGCGCACCGGCCGCCCAGACAGACGGCGATACGCTCCTGGAGCTCCTTTTTGGACTGGAAGGATTTGTCCTCCCGGGGAAGGTGGATGGTCATGCCGCCGGCCATGCCGCGGGGCACGATGGTGATGGAGTGGACCGGGTCCTGGGTGGGCAGAGCCCGGAGGACCAGGGCGTGGCCCGCCTCGTGGTAGGCGGTGAGCTTCCGCTCCCGCTCAATGACTACACGGCTCTTCTTCTCGGGGCCGGCCAGCACCTTGATGACCGATTCCCGGAAGTCTTCCATGGTGAGGAAGGCCCGGCGGAATTTGGCGGCCCGGAGGGCCGATTCGTTGCAGAGGTTTTCCAGGTCGGCCCCCGTGAAGCCGGCGGTGGATTTGGCCACCACCTTCAGATCCACATCGTCGCCCAGGGGCTTGTTCCGGGTGTGGACCTTCAGGATCTCCTCCCGGCCCTTCACGTCTGGCTCCCCCACGTAGACCTGCCGGTCGAACCGGCCGGGGCGGAGGATGGCGGGGTCAAGGATATCCACCCGGTTGGTGGCCGCCAGGACCACCACTCCCTCGTTGGCCGTGAAGCCGTCCATTTCCACCAGGAGCTGGTTCAGGGTCTGTTCACGCTCGTCGTGGCCGCCGCCCAGACCGGCGCCTCTCTGGCGGGCCACGGCGTCGATCTCGTCGATGAAAACGATGGCGGGGGATTCCTTCTTGGCCTGGTCAAAGAGGTCACGGACCCGGCCGGCGCCCACGCCCACGTAGAGTTCCACAAAATCCGAGCCCGAGATGGACAAAAAGCCCACCCCGGCTTCCCCGGCCACGGCCTTGGCCAGCATGGTCTTACCGGTGCCCGGAGGACCCACCAGCAGGATGCCCTTGGGGATCCGGGCGCCCAGCTGGAGATACCGTTCCGGATCCTTCAGGAAGTCCACCACCTCCTGCAGCTCGGCTTTTTCCTCGTCGGCGCCGGCCACGTCGGCAAAGGTGACCTTCTTGCCTTCGGCGTTCACCGTCTTGGTCCGGGCCCGGTTGAAGCGGTTGGCACCTCCGCTGCCGCCCACACCGCCGCCGCCAACGCCCCCGCTCTGCCGGGCCATCATGGTGTACCACAGCAGAACAAAAAGGGCGATGACCACGATCCAGGGCAGGAAGGAGGCCCACCAGGGCAGGGTGGTGTCGGGGGGATAGTCATACTCGCTGATGATCCCCAGCCGGTGCTGCTCCACCAGCATATCGTTGAATTCCTCGTAGAACAGCTCCAGGGAGTGGATCCTGGAGGTGACGGTGGAGCCGTTTTTCAGCACCATGGTGAGGGTGTTGTCCTTCACCGACACGGTCTCCACCTGGCGGGACTCGATGAGGGTGCGCACCTCGCCCCAGGTAGGTGGCGGCGCTTGATCCAGACCCCGCAGGGCAAAGACGGTCAGCAGCAGGATCCCCACGATCAGGGCAAGGAAAGCGCTGTCCCGGTAATTCATCTTCTTATTCAAAGGGGAACTCACATCCTTTCGGAAATAGGGAACAGGGGCTCAGGAATTTTGGTACACCTGGGGCTTGAGCACCCCTATGTAGGGCAGGTTGCGGTAGCGCTCGTCATAGTCCAGGCCGTAGCCTACCACGAACTTGTCGGGGACGGTAAAGCCCACATAGTCGGCCTTGATGGGCTTGACCCGGCGGGAGGGCTTGTCCAGCAGGGTACACAGACGGAGGGAGGCCGGGTGCCGGGCCTGGAGGACCTGGAACAGGTAATGGAGGGTGTTGCCGCTGTCCAGAATGTCCTCCACCACGATCACGTCCTTGCCCTCGATGGAGTCGGAGAGGTCCTTGATGATGTTCACCTGGCCCGAGGAGGTGGTGCCCGAGCCGTAGGAGGACACCGCCATAAAGTCCACCGTGCAGGGGATGGACAGGGCCCGCGTCAGGTCGGCCATGAAAATGTAGGACCCCCGCAGCACGCTGACCAGCATGGGCTCCTTCCCGGCGTAGTCGGCGCTGATTTGGTCCCCCATGACCCGGATCCTGTCGCGGAGTTCTTCCTCGGACAGCAGAACGTGGTCAATGTTTTTCTCCATGATGTTGCTCATTTCCCATTCTCCTCTGTGTGTTGGATTTGAATAAACCGACGATCTTTACCATTTTCAGGTTGAAATTCCAGATCTACGCCCAAGGGCCAGACAGCGGCCAAACGGCCATCCACAAAAAAGGCGGGAAGGGTATCCCGTTCTGTCAGCCCGATGCCTTTGTCCAGACAGAGGCGCTTGATGGTGCGGGCACCGTTAGAACCTGAAAGGGTAAGCCGCTGGGCGGGAGGGCAAGGCCCCACAGTGACGGCGGCGGAAGGCTCGGCAGGAGCACGAATAGACAATCCGTTGCCATCCGGCTGGTCCAATAAGATCAAGGTATAATTTCCCCATCGGACAGGGAAATGGGCGATCAACTGCAATTCGGTCCATTTTTGCGGACGGCTTTCCAGAATGAGAGTATTCCAATAACAACGGGCAACAACTCCGTGTGGAAGGTCCATCCGACTTTCGTAGCGATAACGTGAGTGCATCATCATGTATTGCAGCGCACGGAGATGTTCGGCGGAGATATCTTTGCGGCCTGTACCGAGTTTATCCAACAGTTGCAGGAGCATACGGGATAAAAGCTCTGACGGGACACACCGATAGTTAAAAAAGGGAAATTCTAACCGGCCATTTTGTACCGTGACCTGTTTGGTATATTTACGGGCTTGTGCCTCTATGGCCTGATCGATCTCGCTCAGCTGCCGGACGGTGGAACCGATATGCTCAATCGCTTTTGAATTTATCTCCTGCAATACAGGAATGACCTGATGGCGGATCCGGTTGCGGGAGTACGTTTCGTCTGTGTTGGAGGAATCCTCCACATGGGGAAGGTCATGAACTTGGAGGTATTCCTCAATATCCTGCCGGGAACAGTTTAGGAGAGGCCGGATCAAGTTGCCGCGCATGGGAGCAATGCCCGTGAGCCCATGGAGCCCGGTGCCTCGAATGAGGTTAAAAAGAATGGTCTCCGCATTGTCGTCGGCATTGTGGGCGGTGGCGATAAGGGCTCCACCCAGAGCCTCGGCAGTTTCGTGCAAAAAGGCATACCGCATCTGCCGGGCGGTTTCCTCGATGCCTTGTTTCCGGGCCTTGGTCTCGGCTGCCACATCACCGCCGCCAATCTCACAGGGGATGTGCCATGCTTCGCACAACTTCCGGACGAATGCCTCGTCCCGGTCTGATTCCTCCCCCCGTAGCTGGTGGTTAAAATGGGCCGCCGCCAGGGAGATGTCTTTTCTTTGGGAGAGCATATGGAGCAGACAGACCGAATCCGCCCCTCCCGACACGGCGCACAGCACCTTGGCCCCTGGTGGGATCATGTCGTATTCCTGAATGAGGGCATTGAACCGATCAAAAGCCATCTCAGTACTCCTCGTACCGCCGCTCCACCGAGGTGAAAGTGGTGTACTCGGGGATCCACTGGAGATCCACCGTGCCGGTCTCGCCGTGGCGGTTCTTGGCGATGATGCACTCGGCTAGGTTGTGGGCCTCCTCGCTGTCGTTGTACATCCCCTCCCGATAGAGGAAGAGTACGATGTCGGCGTCCTGCTCGATGGCCCCCGATTCCCGAAGGTCGGAGAGCATGGGCCGCTTGTCGGCCCGGCTCTCGTTGGCCCGGGAGAGCTGGGAAAGGCACAGGATGGGCACGTTCAGGTCCTTGGCCATGATCTTCAGGGCCCGGGAGATGTCCGAGACGATCTGCTGCCGGTTGTCCCCCGAGCGGGTGGGTCCGCCGGCCGAGGTCATGAGCTGAAGATAGTCTATGACGACCAGGCCCAGGTTATCCAGCCGCCGGCATTTGGATTTCATGTCGGCCACCGTGAGCATGGGGTTGTCGTCGATGTGGATCCGGGTCTGGCTCAGGGCGGCGGTGGCGGCTGCCACCTTGCCCCAGTCGTCTTCGCTGAGCCGTCCGGTGATGAGCCGCTTGAGCTCCACAAAGGACTCGCTGGAGATGAGACGCATGGCCAGCTGTTCCTTGCTCATCTCCAGGGAGAAATAGGCCACCGCCTTGTCCTGGTAGCGTTTGCTCACATTGAGCATCAGGTTGAGGGCCAGGGAGGACTTGCCCATGCCGGGCCGGGCGGCCAGGATCAGCAGGTCGGATTTGTTCAGGCCCGAGATGGCCCGGTCGATGTCAGGAAAATTGGTGGTCAGGCCGGGGACGGCCTCCCCGCTGGCCGAGAGCTCGTTGAGCCGGTCAATGGCGGCCTGGACGATGGGGGAGATGGGCTCCAGCCCCTCCACCGAGCGGCCCTGCCGGATGGCGTAGATCCGCTGCTCGGCCAGTTCGATGGCCTCCTGGGCGGTGGCGGTGCCCTCCCTCACCAGGTCGGTGATGCTCCCTGCCGTCTGGGCTACCTGCCGCAGCAGGGATTTGTCCCGGACGATGGAGACATATTCCGCCACGTTGGCGGCGGTGGGGGTGATGACCATGAGCTGCCGTACATAGTCGTAGGAGGTGTTCTCGTCGTATACCCCGACCTGCTTCATTTTGTCCAGTACGGTCACCGGGTCGATCTTCTCGGAGAAATTGTACATGGAGGAGATGGCCTCGAAGATCTCCCGGTTCTGCCGGAGGTAGAAGTCCTCAGGGCGCAGAGCGCCCATCACGGTGTGGATACACCGCTCGTCAATAAGCATGGAACCCAGCACAGCCTGCTCGGCCTCCATGGAGTGGGGCATCTGACGGGAGATCAGCTCGTCCATGATGATTCACCTCGAAGAAGGGTTCTGTGTACGAAAGGGAGGGAGCTAAAATGCCCTGTTTTTTATGCTCCCAAAACGGGCCGGAGGCCGCGGAGATTTTCTGGAGGGACCCCCTGCATGAAAAACAGGGGATCCTGGGCCCAACTGAAGTTCAGGCCTCGGTCACCACCACATTGATAGTCCCCGAGATCTCATACCCCAGCTTGCACTTGAGCTGGTAAGTCCCGAAGGCCTTGATGGGGTCGGTCAGCACGATCTTGGTCTTGGCGATGTCGATGCCGCACTGGGCCTTCAGAGCGTCGGATACCTCCTTGCTGGTCACCGACCCGAAGAGCTTACCGGCGCCCCCCGCCTTGGCGGGGATCTTTACCATACAGCCCTTGAGTTGCTCGGCGATGGCCATGGCGGCGGCGCGCTCGGCGGCCTCTTGAGCCAGCCGTGCTTTCTCCTGCTGCTTCATGGTGTTCAGGTTCTCGGCGGTGGCGGCCACGGCCAGCTTCCGGGGGAGAAGGAAATTCCGGGCGTAGCCGTCGCTGGCCTCGATGAGCTGGCCCTTCTTGCCCTGTCCCTTCACGTCCTGCTGCAAAATGACTTTCATAGGTAACACTCCTTATTTGGTTTCACAGTAATTGTCGATGGCCGCCATCAGCCGGGCCCGGACCGAATCCAGGGTGGCGTCGGCGATCTGGGCGCCCGCAGCGGCGGCGTTGCCACCCCCGCCCAGGGCCTCCAGGATGACCTGGACGTTGACCTCCCCGATGCTCCGGCCGGAGAGGATGACCCGGCCGTCCTCGGAGGGAAAGAGGACAAAGGAGGCGCCCACCCCGGCTACCGAGAGCAGCTCATCGGCAGCCTGAGCCGCCGTGACCCGATCCACCGGGTGGTCCACGGCGGCAATGGCCATGCCGTCCCGGTAGACCTTGGCCGCTTTGATGATCTCATAGCGGGAGATGGTGCTGGGCAGGTCGTTCTCAAAGAACCGGCGCACCTCGGTGGTGTCGGCCCCCGCCCGGCGGAGGAAGGCGGCTGCCTCGAAGGTCCGGGCGCCGGTCCGCAGGGAGAAGTTCTTGGTATCCAGCATGATGCCGGCCATCAGGGCCTCGGCTTCCCCCTTCAGCAGCTCCTTGGGGTCGATGATATACTGGAGCAGCTCGGTGACCAGTTCGGAGGTGGAGGAGGCGTACAGCTCCTGGAAGCTGAAGGCCGCCCCCTCGATGTAGCTGGCCGCCCGGCGGTGGTGGTCGATGACGGCCACCTTGTTGCAGGCCTCCAGCAGGTCCTGGGAGAGCACCTGTCCGGGCCGGTTGGTGTCCACCACGATGAGCAGGGCCGAGGGGTCGGCGCTGATGAGGGCCTCGGTGGGGGAGAGGAAGATCCCCTCGTACTCGCTCAGTTCGGCCAGCATGTCGATGAGCCGGTCGGCCGGGCTGGGGTCGGTGGGCCGGACGATGTGGATGGGCTTGCCCTGTTTCCGGGCCATGGCCGCGATGCCGGCCGCCGGACCGACGCAGTCCAGATCGGGGAAGGCATGTCCCATGACAAAGACCTGGGAGGCGTCGGCCACCAGGGAGTTGAGGGCGCTGGCCATGACCCGGCTCTTGACCTTGGTGTGCTTCTCGGTCTCCTTGGAGCGGCCGCCGTAGAACTCGAAGTTGAAGCGGTTCTTGACCACCGCCTGGTCGCCGCCCCGGGAGAGGGCCATCTCCAGAGCCAGGGAGGCGTACTGGAACAGGTCGGTAAAGCTGCCGGCGTCCCGGCCCGCGCCGATGGACAGGGTCATGGGCAGGCCGTTAGGGTTGACCACCTCCCGGATCTGGTCCACGATGTCGAACTTGGACTCCAGAAGCTGGGGCAGACACCGCTCCTCAAAGAGGAAGAGGAACCGGTCCCGGTCATAGCGGCACAGCATGCCGCCCGTGGGGGCGCACCACTCGTTCAGCCGGCGGTTCACGTCGGAGAGCATGGCGGTCTTCACATTGTCCCCCACGCCCTTGAAGATCTCGTCGTAGCTGTCCAGCACCAGCAGGGCCAGCACCGGCCGGGTGGCGTAGTAGTCGTCCCGGACGGTGGAGAAATCGGTGATATCCAGCCAGTAGGTGGTGGCCAGAAAGCCCTGGCCTCTCCGGTCCTCGGTGCGGACCATGTGGCCGTAGACCAGGAATCTGCGGTCCCGGATATGGACCTCGGCGGGGCACTGGGTCTTGCCCTCCATCAGCCACCGGGGGTCAAAGGAGGGCACCGCGTCCGAGATCTTCCGGTCAAAGAGGTGCTCCCGGTCCCCTGTGATCTGGAGAAACAGGTCGTTGGACCAGATGACCTCCTCGGTGTCGGGCCGGAAGATGACCATGGGCAGGGGGGCGTTCACCATGGTGTCCTTGGCGGCCACGTCCATGTCGCTGGAGATATTCTCGATGTAGCTCATGATCTCCCGGCGTTGGGTGGCTCCCCGGCGGCGGAAGTAGAGGAACAGGATCAGAACCACGGTGACCTCCACCGCGCACAGCGCGTACTGGCCCACCATGGCCGACGCCCCGGCAAAGACCAGCAAAAAGGCGAAATAGAGCCGGTAGCTGGGGGCGAGCAGATGAGACAAACCCTTCTTCGGCAGGGAAAACACCTCCTTTTGGCACTATGAAACCAGTTTAGGATTTCTTATTATAACAGAACGCCGGGAAAAAAACAAGTGGGGCCGCACAATGTACGGCCCCACTTTGGGACAGACTTTAGTTCTTCTCTGCCGTCTCCCCGATCTCCGGGGGCAGGGGGATCAGAATGTTCAGGGAAAATTCCTGCCCAACGATCTCGTAAGCGGCGGTGCCGCCGTAGTGCTCGGCCAGCCGGCGGATGTTCTCCAGGCCGTAGCCGTGGTCCCCGGTCTCCTCCTTCCGGGTCAAAAGCCGCTCCCCTTGCTTTTTCACCTGGCCGTCAAAAAAGTTGCGGAAGCACAGCATGGCAAGGCCCTGGGAGGCCCCGATGCGCACATGGATCTCCCGGCGCTCGGGCTCCTGGAGAGCCTGAGCGGCCTCGATGGCGTTGTCCATGGCGTTGCCGAACATGGCGCACAGGTCCAGGCTGTTGATAAAACCCAACTGCCGCCCATCCACCAGGGGAATGAGCCGCAGGCCTTTCTCCTGGCATTCCCGGATACGTTCGGGCAGAAGGATATCCAGCACCTCGCAGCCCGTGTCCAGGAACCGCTCATAGGGCTCGATCTCCCTGCCCATGGCTTTCACATAGCCCCGGACCTCCTCTCCCATGACACCGCCGGCGGCGCTGAGGGCTTCGATGCCTGCCAGATAGTGCTTCAAATCGTGGTACTTCCGGTTCACCGCATCCATGGTCTCCTTGCGGACCAAATACTGCCGCTGCTGCTCTTGGAGAAGCATCTCCCGTTTCAGGTGCTCATTTTTCTCCCGGGTGGCGGCCAGAGAATGCTGGGCGGTGATGACAATGAACAGGGCGCAGAAGGCGTTGGCGATCTGGATGAACTGGAGCCGGAGCCACAGGTAGCTGTCGGTTCCCATGTAGTCAAACTGAAGGCTGCGTACAAAGAGGTGGAGGGTGAGAGGAAGGAGCAGTCCCAGACACTGGAACCCGTCGGGGCCGCTTCCGGAGCGCAGTCCGTCCAGGAGCAGCTTCCGGATGAAATAGATCACCTCGCCCAGCATGCCCAGATAGAACAGGAGGATCACGCCGTTGAGGACCCCGTCGGGAATACCGGGGATCAGCCAGGCGATGATGCCGGCCACCACCCCGTCTTTGAGCAGAAGCTTGACCAATTCGCTGGAAAGGCAGAAGATCCCGCCGAAAAAGAGGGCCTGCCCTACGCTGACCCAGCGGGTGAGCAGGAGATATCCCACCCACAGGACCATAAAGGCCACACAGTGGTAGACCACCTGCATATGCCGCAGTTGGATCAGGACGCACAAAGCCAGAAAAGCCAGTGTTTTTCCCAGCCGGAGCCATTTGTTTTCCTGCCGCTTTCCCAGGGGCTCCACGAACCAGAGGAAGAGCCCGCCTTCGAAAAGGGCCAGGAGGAGGGTCACCGACCAGTGCTGCCAGAACCACTGGCCGCTGATGTACACATACTCCCAGTATCCCATCTTTACAGCATCCTTCCCCGGTGATTGGCCAGGGCGGCCAGAAATTCCTTCTTGCGGTACTTGCTGATGGGAATCCTCTCCCCCCGGATGGTGACCTCCCCGGTGCCCAGGGCCTCGATCCGGTCCAGATTCACCAGAAAGGCGTTGTGACAGCGGAAAAAGCCCTTCTCCAGCGTCTTCTCCAGGGTGTAGAGGGCCTCGGCACAGGTGACGGTCTCCCCGCTCACCTTGTGGAGGATGGTTTTTTTATTGAGGGACTCGATGTAGGCGATCTCCCCGGTATTGATACGCAGGGTCTGCACCCCCTGCCGAACGGTGAGAAACCGCTCCCGCCTCCGGTCCAGCCGGGCCATGAGCCGGTCCATCCGCAGGGCAAAGCTGTCGTAGGTGATGGGCTTGACCATGAAGTCGGCGGCGTTGACCTCGTAACCCTCCAGGGCGAACTGGACCATGTTGGTGACAAAGATCAGGGTCACCTCCCGGTCAAACTCCCGGATCCTGCGGGCGCATTCCATCCCGTTCATGCCGTCCATCTCAATGTCCAGGAAGATGCCGTCGGGCTCGGCGGGGCAGCCCTCCAGAAGCGCCTCCCCGCTGGAAAAGGGGAGGATGGCCCCCTCCAGACCGTGGTCTTCCAGATAGCGCTTCAGAAAGGCCGAGAGCTGCGCACGCTCGGCATCCATATCCTCGGCAATGGCAAAGCGAAGCATGGGGCGCCCCTCCTTTCCAGTTATCCCGAAAAACCGTCCAAGTGTCGTGATAAACTTCACAAACCCTTGCCCGGTTGATATACTCACAACAGGATTGTGTGATATTTCAGACACAGGATAGAAAGTATTATATCACACTCGATCAGAAAAAGAAAGGAGACCCTGCAATGAAAAAGAACCAGCTTTCCCGCCGCGACTTTCTGAAGGGAGCCGCCGCCGGGACCGCCAGCCTGGCCGCTCTGGGCCTGCTGGGCGCCTGCGGCGACAGCGGCAGCAACGACCCCCAGACCCCTGCCGGCACCTACCATCCCGGCACCTACGCCGCCAAGGCTAAGGGAATGGGGGAGATCGTGGTGACCATGACCTTCTCGGCCGAGGCCATCACCGACGTGACCCTGGACCTTGCCAACGAGACCGATAACATCGGCCAGGCCGCCGGCGACACTCTGAAGGCCGCCCTGCTGGAGAAGCAGAGCGCCGAGATCGACACGGTGGCCGGCGCTTCCATCACCACCGACGCCGTGAAGAAGGCTGCCGCCAAGTGCATCCAGCAGGCCAAGGGCGAGATCCCCGTGGAGCTGCTCACCATCACCTCCGGCGGCGCTTCGGCTCCCGCCGGAGGCCAGGCTGCCTGGCGCACCCCTCCCGAGGCTATCCCCGACAGCAAGATCAAGGAGACCCACGACGCCGATGTGGTGGTGGTGGGCCACGGCTATGCCGGCCTGAACGCCTGCCGCTACCTGGCCTCCCAGGGCGTGAAGGTCATCCTCATCGAGTCCCAGTCCGAGGAGCGCTACTCGGCCATGGGCAACGAGGCTGGCACTCCCAACGCCTCGGCCCTGAAGGCCCGGGGCGTGCCCGATGTCGATCCCATCGAGTACTACAACAACTGGATGGTCAACACCAGCTACCAGGCCAACCCCGCCCTGATGATGAAGTTCTGCCAGAATTCCGGCAAGAACATGGACGAGTACCTGTCCGTCCTCAGCGAGGAAGACCTGTCCAAGATGACCACCGCCTTCTATCCTCCCAGCGAGCATCAGATGGACCACATCGGCATCTATAAGTTCTGGCCCGCCACCTGCAGCTTCTACAACCGGGAGTGCGGCCAGACCTACATCCACGGCAAGAACCGGGAGAAGGCCATCGCCGACGGCGCCCAGTTCTTCTTCTCCACCGAGGCCCAGCAGCTCCTCACCAACGGCGGCGCCGTCACCGGCATCATCGCCACCAACGCCGACGGAGACTACATCAAGTTCAATTGCAAGGCGGTCGTCCTGGCCACCGGCGGCTTCGGCGGCAACCGGGAGATGCAGCAGGACCTGCTCACCGACCTGGGCGGCACCCTTACCCCCGACGAGTCCTTCAGCGTCCTGATGGATTCCGACGGCCGGGGCATCCAGATGGCCTACTGGGTGGGCGGCAAGCTGGATTCCATGGGCATCGCCACCATGAACGGCAAGCACTTCCACCCCGGCCTGCCCCAGGGCGTGTGGCTGGACGCTTACGGCAAGCGGTACTGCAACGAGTACTGGGGTCCCATCGAGTACCGCGGCCGTCCCGCCCTTCAGATGAACCGGGATGCCCACTATGCCTTCTATGACTCCAAGCTGCCCGAGTACATGGCCTACTGCGTGCCCTCCCACGGCTCCACCCACGGTACCCCCGAGAACATCGAGAGCCTGCGCACCGAGCTTGCTTCCGTGCTGGAAGCCGGCAAGGAGGGCGTTGTGGGTCACGACCTGAGCGCCACCTTCACCCGCTACGGCGCCAACACCCTGGATGAGCTGCTGGACATGGTCTGCTCCAGCGATGAGATCAAGGCCAACATGAAGACCTCCATCGCCCGGTATAACGAGCTGTGCCACCAGAAGCGGGACGAGGACTTCGGCCGGGAGAGCGAGCTCATGTTCCCCGTGGAGGAGGGCCCCTTCTTCTGCGATGTGAGACGTACTGACATCGGCTGGATGATGTGTACCTGCGGCGGCCTGGTCATCAACGCCGAGCAGCAGGTGCTGGACGAGAACTACAAGCCCATCCAGGGTCTGTTCGCCTCGGGCAACTGCACCTCCGGCCGGTTCGGCACCGAGTACTTTACCCCCACCCCCGGCGTGAGCCTTGGCGTTGCCATCACCCTGGGCTGGGAGTGCGGCAAGTCGGTGAAGAAGTGGCTGGACGGCGAACTGCCCAACATCGACACCAAGGACACTGCCACCGTCAACCCCAACGAAGCCAACGCCATGGGTGGCCCCGGCGGCCCCCCTCCCGGAGGCGGTGAGGGCGGCGAAGGCGGTCCCGGTGGCCCCGGCTAAGTAGTCCGGCCATAGGCCGGACTACTGGGAACAGTCGTTTTTCCGCAGGAAAAATGACGTTCCCGGTGTCTTCCCAAAACCGAACCTTATAAACAAAACGCTCCATCCCGTTGGGGATGGAGCGTTCTGTTTGATATGATGTTTTATCTCAGCCTGGACAGGGCCCCCGAGGTGATTCCCAGGGGGGTAAGGCGACAGCCCTCTCCGGTGTTTTCCAGGGCGCCGGACTCCAGCAGGGGAGCGAGGTGCCCGCCCAGGGCGGTCCCCTCCACAGCCTCCAGCCTTTCCAGTCTGCCCACGGCCAGCCGGAGGGCCTGCCCCTCCCCGCTGAGCCGGGAGACCCGGTCGGCGATGACCTCCAGCTCGGTGGAGTGGGCCACATACTCGGCCAGCCCGTGGCCGTTGGTGTAGCAAAGTCCGTCCACACAGCTGCTGGCCTGGTAGCCGAAGCCCAGCCGGTCGGTGCCCGCCAAAAGCTCCTGACGGAACCGGTTTTCGTGGCCGGGGAGAGCAAAGTCATAGATGGTGTACTGCCGGTAGCCCAGCTTTTCCAGCTTTGCTTTTGCCTGTTCGCAGAGGGAGACCTTCTCCTCCACCGGGCAGGCTGCTACCTCTCCCGCCCGGCACTTCTCATGGAGCCGGGTACCGGGGATCAGCTGCAGGGGCTCCAGGGTCAGATGCCCGGGCTCATAAGCCAGGGCCTTGTCCAGGGTCCGCTCCCAGGAGAGGGGACTCTGTCCGGGGATGCCATAGAGGAGCCGGAAGCTCAGATCCCGCATCTCAAAAGTGCGGATAGCGGTGTCCACCATGGTAAGGGCGTCAAAGCGGTAAGGCCGCTCCAGCAGCCGGTGCTCCTCATAGTCGGCGGTGAGAAGGTTTACCGTCCACAGGTCCACCCCGTTGTCCCGCAGCTTACGCATGAAGGCCTGGGAGTAATCCCCCGGCACGGTCTCCGCGCCGATCTGCACATCCTCGGCCAGGGTGAAGCTCCTGCGCACCGTCCGCAGCAGCTCCTGAAGGTCGTCGGCGGCGGTGAGCCCCGGCCAGCCCTCCAGAGAGACCGCCGTGACCGCCCGGCCTTCGGCCTCCTCGGCGGCCACGGCCTTGATCTCCTCGACCATAGCCTGGGCGTGGGCCTTCACCACCCCGGCGTCATATCGGCTGCCGGGGTGGGCACAGTGGCTGCAAAACCTGGCGCAGAACGGAAAATTCAACTGGAGCAGGAGGGGCTTTCCGGTCAGGTCACTCATTTCTCGTTCTTCTGCTCGGTGGAAAAGATCTCCTTGGCGCTGGCGGCCAGACCGGCCAGACCCTGGATCTCGCTGGGGATGATCAGCTTGGTGGCCTTGCCGTCAGCAGCCTTGGCGAAGGCCTCCAGGGCCTTCAGCTTCACCACCTGGTCGGAGGGGGCCGCCTCGTTGAGGAGCTTCAGGGCCTCGGCGGTGGCCTGCTGGACCTTCAGGATGGCCTCGGCCTCGCCCTCGGCCCGCTTAATGGCGGCCTCCTTGGCGGCCTCGGCCTTCAGGATGGCCGATTGCTTCTCGCCCTCGGCCACCAGGATCTGGGACTGCTTCTGGCCCTCAGCCTGGAGGATGGCCTCCCGGCGCTCACGCTCGGCCCGCATCTGCTTCTCCATGGACTCCTGGATGTCCCGGGGGGGCATGATGTTCTTCAGCTCCACCCGGTTGACCTTGATGCCCCAAGGGTCGGTGGCTTCGTCCAGCAAAGAGCGCATCTTGGAGTTGATGATGTCCCGGCTGGTCAGGGTCTGGTCCAGCTCCAGGTCGCCGATGATGTTACGGAGCGTGGTGGCCGTCAGGTTCTCAATGGCGCTCATGGGGTGCTCCACGCCATAGGTGTAGAGCTTGGGGTCGGTGATGGTGAAATAGATCACCGTGTCGATTTGCATGGTCACGTTATCCTTGGTGATGACGGGCTGGGGGGCGAAGTCCACCACCTGCTCCTTCAGGGACACCACCTTCACGATGCGGTCCAGGAAGGGGATCTTGAAATGGGGACCCTGGGTCCAAATGGTGTGGAAGGACCCCAACCGGGTGATGACATAGGCCTTGGACTGCTGGACTACCTTAAAGTTAAGGGCCAGGGCCAGCACCACAAAGACCCCCAGGGCAGCCAGAATGATTTTCATATAGATGGGCATAGCTTTTTCTCCTCTCAGGTTTTTATGGTTTGCGGATCATCTCATCAGTTCTTTTTGGATACGATCAGCTTCACCCCGTCGATCTCTTTGACAATGACGGTGCTTCCCGCCGGAATGGGGGTGTCCTCCGCCCCGCGGGCGGACCACAGGACCCCAAAGATCTTCACGGCGCCGGTGGCTTTCAGATTGTCGATGTCCTCTGTGACCACCGCCTCCCGTCCGATGACCCGGTCGGCGTTGGTCGCCACCTGCTTGGGGGTGACGTACTTCTTGGCCAGGGGCCGCAGGGCTGCCAGAGCCGCCGCCGACACCGCTACGAACAGGAAAATCTGGATCCAGATGTTGTCGGTGAAGAAGGTGGCCAGCAGCGCCACCAGCGCCCCCGCCGCGAACCACACCGACGCCAGCCCTACCGTGACGGCCTCCACGATGGCAAAGACCACCAGCAGTACCAGCCACACCATGCTCGGTAACCAAGGCATGACCATCAGCTCCTTTCTTTCTGAATAAGATCATGGAACGATCGCGCTTCGCTCTTGAGCGTGAATCTATTATACACGCTTCCGGCGGTTTTGTCACGTCGCAATTTGAGCGGAGAACGGCTCCCCCAGATTTGGGGGGCCGGAATTTTGCCCCTGAGAGGCCTAAATCTCCCCCGATCGAGCTCATTCTCCCCCGTTCTCGTCGGGACAAAACCGCCCGCCTGGGGGCCTTTTTTCTGCCAAACCGATTGCAGCGCAAGGGAAAGGAACTTTCCCTCCGTTTTTCTGAAAAGCTACTAAAAAAGGAGACCGGGGCGCACCCGGTCTCCTTTTTGATCTGTGTCTGAAATCTTACTTCAGCAGCTCGTACATCAGCATGATGGTGACCACGCTTTGCTCCCGGGTATAGGCGCCGTGGGGGTCGAACCGGTTGCCCCCCACGCCCTTCATCACGCCGCAATTCTGCATGGAGCCCACGAAGGGCAGGGCCCAGTCCGAGATCTCCCCGTTGTCCGAGAAGGTGGCGTTGTAAAGTGCCAGGGGCTTGTTGACCGCCAGTGCAAACTGGGTCAGCAGGGTAGCGGCCTCCTCCCGCTCCAGGGAGCGGTCAGGCTCGAACCGGCCCCCGCCCACTCCCGAGACTACCTTGGCCCGGGCCATGTCCAGCACGTACTTATCAGAGGTGTCGGTGAAGGTCACCGGGTCGCCGGTATTGGGGTAGTGCCCCATCAGCACCAGGTAGAGATTGTCGGCCAGCAGGCAGAACTCCTGCCGGGTGGTGGCCTGGTCATAGGCCGACTGGAGCTCCCGGGGCAGGATCCCCAGCTCGATGGCCTGGTCCACGAAGTGGGTGGCCCAGGTGGAGGGCACTGTACCCGGCGCCCCCACCAGCTCCACCGTGAAGGAGAGCTCCAGGCTCTCGCTGAGGCCCTTGGAGGTGCGGAGAGTGAGGGTCTCGTTGTAGTTCCCGGCCCCAGTGCCACCCGCCTTCAGCCCCGCTTTGGGCCGGAGGGTGAAGGTGGCGGTCTCACCGGCGGCCAGGGTGGTGCGGGAGAGGCGGCCCACCTCGTAATTCCAGGCGGTGGGCTGGACGAGGGTGATGGTTTCGGTGCCTGTATTCTCCACGGTCACGGTCTGGGCAGTGGGCTGCTCATAACCCTCGGTCAGACGGCCAAAATCAAGGTAGGAGGAGCTCACCTCCATGGTCTCCTTTCCGCCGCCCACTGTGAACTTCAGCTGGAGGGTGACCTTGGTCTCGCCGCCGCTGATGGTGACGGTTTCCTCATAGACGCCGGGCTTCAAGCCATCCTTGGGCATCACAGTGACCGTGATGCTTTTTCCCGCCTCCAGGGTATATCTCCCCGTCATGCTGAAAACCCCCGCGATGGAAAAGTTGGACAGGGACGAAGGGGTCAGGACAACATCCTGGGTGCCCGTATTGGTCAATGTCACGCTGGTGTTAAGGAATCTGTTTGCGGAATAGGAGGCGCTCTCCGTTTTCCCCAGGTCCAGAGCGCTGGAGGAGAGGGACAGCCCCGAGGAGTGGATCGGGTTGGCCTTCAGGGTGATGTTGCCGCTGCCCAGTACGGTCGCGCTGCCAGAGGTGCTATCCCTGAGAGAGACGTCGATATCCAGCTTGCCATCCCGGAGGTAGTGCTCCAGACCGTAGGGGGTGAGCCGGACCCGGAAGGTGATGCTCTCCCCGTTGGAGATGGCGGTCTTATTGTCCCCCTCCAAAAACTCAACGTAGTAAGGGTTCGTGGAGGACGGCAAGGTATACCACAGGTGGACATAGCCCTTTTGGGACAGATGGTTGGTGGCGGTGACGGTAACGGTGGGCATCTCGTCCAGGGAAAGGCCCGCAGGAATGTCCCCGAAGTCCACCTCTGTCTCGGAAAGCTCGAAGGCGGTTTTCCTGTCCTTGACGGTGTAGCGGACGGTAATAGTCTCGGAGTGGGTCTCCCCAGAGGTAGAGCCGGTGCCGGTAAGGGTGAAGGTCTCCTCAAAGGTGCCCGGCTCCTCAAAGGCATTGCCGTTGAGGTTGATGGGCACCGACTCGATGGTCTCGCCTGGATAGAGCTTGCCGTACTGGCTGGTATCATAAGGCGCAGAGCAGAAGACCTTGCCGCTGTTTCCGCTGTCAGCGGTGACCTTGAAGGTCAGGGTATCCGAGGCGGTGTTGGTCACAGTATAGGTGGCTTCCCCTCTGGTGGAAGAGTTGAAGTGGTTCTGGGTCCAATAGGTGCCCAGATCAAAGATTGTACCATCCACACCGCCCGGGGCCCAGCCCCGGGTGGTGAAGTCTACGCCGTAGGGAACGTCGTCTTTGCCTCCGTAGACCACCGCGTGGCGGTAGTTGTCGCTGCTGGTCCAACCATAGCCGGAGGCGTCCTCGGGCACATGGAAGATGGCGGCGTTGTTGAAGGAAGTGTGAAGGGTGGACGGGGACGGGGTCACAGCGGGTGCGGTGGAGCCCAAAAAGTAAACATCCCGGAGGTTCTTGCACTGCCCGAACGCGGTACAGTTTATACGGGTAAGACCGGCAGGCAGGGTGACGGTCTCCAGGCTGGGGCATTCATAGGCGAAGGTGCTCCTGTCGATGGTGGTGGCGGTACATTCAGACAGGTCCAGCTCCCGAAGGGAGGCGCACTGGTAAAATCCGCCGTCCAGATTGGGGCAGCCCTGGATGGTTACAGTCTCCAGGCTGTCGCAGTTGTGGAAGGCGCCGTACTTGATGCCGTCTACCCGCTTGACGAACTCTACCTCCTCCCCGTTTTCGTTGATATAAGTACCTTCAATGGCAAACGGGATGGTGATGTCGGTGGGCTCGCCCTCGTAGCCTATGGCCAGGAAGTAGGTTCTGTACACCTTGTCCCCGCTGTTGAGGAAATCTCCGCCGTAATGGTAGATCACTCCGTCGGGGGCGGTGTAGTCAAAGGATTCTTCCCCCACGGCCCGGGCGGGCAGACTCAGGGTGGGCAGGAGCCCCAGGCCAAAGGCCAAGGCGAGACAGAAAGACAGGACCTTTTTCTTCATGCAAAAACACCTCTCACGAATTTTGCGCCTTCTAATAAAAATACCTGAAAGAGTTCACTATACCGAATTATACTCCTGCCCCCCAATAGTGTCAATAGCCATCCCCGCTGTGTCTTTGACGGTTTTCCCGAAATAATGTTTGCAAAACCGCCCCCAGGCGAGTATAATTGTGAAGAAATGGTGAAGAAGGAGGTGGAGCCGATGGCCGATCATACCCTGTCCGTGTCGGTCCGCCTGGGCCTGGAGGGCATCTGTGCCGACGAGTTGCGGCGGCTGGAGTTCTCCGACGTCCGGGCCGAGAACGGCCGGGTGCTCTGTACGGCCGGCGATGCCGGCATCGCCCGGGCCAATCTGAACCTCCGTACCGGGGAGCGGGTCCTTCTCCGCCTGGGCCGTTTTCCCGCCCCCGATTTCGACGCCCTCTACGACGGCGCCCGGGCCCTGCCCTGGGCCGACTATATTCCCAAAGACGGGGCCTTCCCCATCCGGGGCCGCTGCCTGGATTCGGCCCTCACCTCCGAGCAGCGCTGCGCCGCTGTCATCAAGGCCGCCGTGGGGGACGCTCTGGGGGCGGCCTACGGTCTGGAGCGCCTTCCCGAGACCGGGGCGGAATATCAGATCCGTTTTTTCATATTTAAGGATGTGATGGAGCTCTACCTGGATACCTCGGGGGAGGCCCTCCACAAACGGGGTTACCGGGCCCTGGGGGTCCACGCCCCCCTGCGGGAGACCCTGGCCGCCGGCATGGTCCTCCTCTCCCGCTACCGGGGGAAGGACCCTTTCGTGGATCCCTTCTGCGGCTCGGGTACCATTCCCATCGAGGCTGCCCTCATCGCCAAAAACCGTGCCCCCGGGTTAAACCGCCGTTATTCTGCACAAAACTGGGCCTGGCTCCCCCAACGGGTCTGGGCCGAGGAGCAAACCAGAGCCAAAGACTTGGAATTCGGGGGCAAATATGATATTTTGGGCTCCGATGTGGACCCCAAAGCGGTACAACTTGCACGGGAAAACGCCGCAAAAGCCGGCGTATCCGACCTTGTGCATTTTGACGTGGCCGATGCCAGAACCATTGCGCCGCAATCTCTCCGGGGCCGCGTGGTCACCAATCCTCCCTACGGCGAGCGGCTGAGCGACAAGGCCGAGGCAGAGTCCCTTTACCGGGACTTTGGCCGCGCCTGGAGGAAGGTCCCAGACGGCTGGAGCCTTACTCTCCTAAGCTCTCACACCGAATTCGAGCGCACTTTCGGCCAAAAGGCCGACAAAAAGAGGAAAATTTACAATGGAATGTTAAAGTGCGACATTTTTATGTATCAAAAAAAGATAAATGAGTGAAAATAGGGAAAATAGAAACTTTTACAGAGAGAAGGGAGCCAGGATGAGGCATGTGTTCATCGTCAACCCTGTGGCAGGCCCAAAAAACAGCGTGAAAACCTTGCGGGACAAGATAAAGCAGGCTTTTCCGTCAGAAGATTATGAGTTTTTTGAGACCGCCGGTGCCGGGGATGCCCGCCACCTGGCCGAGGAGGCCATTGCCCGCTCCACGGAACCCTTGCGGCTCTACGCCTGCGGAGGAGACGGCACCTTGAATGAGGTGGTCAACGGCGCCGCCGGCTGCGACTACGCCGCCGTCACCAACGTGCCCATGGGGACGGGGAACGACTTCCTGCGTATTTACGGCCGCAAGGGTCGGGGGCGTTTCACCGATTTGGCCGCCCTCCGGGACGGCCCCCAGACTGCCATGGACCTGATGGACTGTAACGGTCTTCTGGGCATCAACACGGTCTGCGCTGGCGTGGATGCCCGTGTGGCCGCCGAAGTACATAATTATAAGCGAATTCCCTTTATCGGCAAGAAATTGGCCTATATTTTGTCCCTGATCGTCAATGTTTTCTTCAAGGGGATCACCCGGCCCATGAAGACCCATATGGGTCCCTACGACTATGCTGGCCCCACCGCCATCCTCTGCGTCTGCAACGGCCAGTACTACGGCGGCGGCTTCCGCCCCATGGCCGAGGCCCGGCCTGACGACGGGGTCCTGGACATGATTTTTATCGGGGATGTGTCCCTGCTCCGGTTTGCCCGCTACGTGCATAAGTACTCCAACGGTCGTTACCGGGAGCTGCCCAAGAATGTGGTCAAGGCCTGGCAGGGGGACGAGGTCTCCTTCTCCTCTGACCGGGAGCTGGTGGCCGTGGTGGACGGGGAGGCCATGTACGGCCACGCCTTCACGGTCCGCCGCTCCGAGAAGAAGGTCAACTTTTTCTACCCCGCCGGGGTGGAAATTGAGGTCGGATAACTGTGAACAAAGATTGAATTTTTAAAATCAACCCTCTTTTTTCCAAAAAGGGGGTTGATTTTTTGTGGGGATAGCGGTATTATCATACTTGCGGTTAGCACTCCGGGCAAATGAGTGCTAAAGCGACAAAACTTCTATTTTGTAAGCTCAAAAAACAATATATAAGGAGGAACCAAAGTTATGAAGCTGAAGCCGTTGGGTGACCGTGTGGTCATCAAGATGATGGAGGCCGAAGAGAAAACCAAGTCCGGCCTGATCCTCACCGGCAGCGCCAAGGAGAAACCCGAGATGGCCGAGATCATCGAGGTGGGCCCCGGCGGAATGGTGGACGGCAAGGAGGTCAAGATGACCGTGAAGAAG
>CATMVA010000010.1 GCA_950075865.1 uncultured Oscillospiraceae bacterium
GCGGAGACGGCACAGACCGCGGCCACTTCCGCCTCCACGGAGGCCAGCAACGCGAAGAAAGAGGCTGGAGAGGCGAAAAAGACCGCGGACGAGGCCCTGGAGACCGCCCGGGCGGCGGGCGGGCTTTACCCTCAAATTATTGTGACCGTGGCGGCGGGGGCCGTTGTGACGTGCTCCAACGGCTCCAAGAGCTACGAGCAGACCTCCACGGGCGCGGCGGTCGTGTTCAATGTCCCGGATTATGGGACCTGGAGCGTCTCGGCGGAGCGGGACGGCCTCCCCTCGAACACCGTCGAGATCGTGGTGGACACGGCGAAGCAGTACGCCGCCGCCCTGGCCTTTTTCGAGTCCACGATTACCGTCAACGTGGAGGCGGGCTCCTCCGTGGTATGTGAGGGCGGCGGAAAAACGCAGACCAAAACCTCCGAGACGGGCTCCGTCGTCTTTACCGTCACCTCGGCGGCCACCTACACCATAACGGCCACCACGGGGGACGAGACCACGAGCGGGACGGTACAGATCACCGCCTCCGGCGAGGCGAAAACCCTCACCCTTGAATATTTCCGATCCACGATTACCGTCAATATCGCCGCCGGGGCTTTTGTCACTTGTACGGACGGCAAGACCTCCCTCGAAGGGACCTCCAACGGCTCCGTCGTGTTTATGGTCCACAATGCGGGGACGTGGCAGATCACAGGCTCCATGAATGGAGAGACCACGAGCGGGACGGTACAGATCACGGCGGGCGGCCAGTCGAAAGTCCTCAACCTTGAATTTTTCTCCGCTACGATTACCGTCAACGTGGAGAGCGGCTCGACCGTCACTTGTGCGAAGGGCTCCAACACGCAGACAAAGACCTCCACGGGCTCCGCTGTCTTTACAGTAAAGGAGGCGGGCACCTACACCATAACCGCCACAAAGAGCGGACAGGAGGCGAGCGGGACGGTACAGATCACGGCGAACGGCCAGACAAAAACCCTCTCCCTCGCATATGTCCATATTTATAGCGCGGCATGGGACGGCTCCAGCACGACCAAGCTCACAAGAGGCGACGACGCGGCCCTCTTTACGGACCCCGTCCCAGCCGTGGGAAACGGGGCCGGGTCCTCCCCCTTTGACAACCGCCTACCGTGGTCCGGCATGACAAAAGTAACGGACGGGAATAACGTCCTTGTGAAAATTCCGAAATATTGGGTAAAGGTATCTCACGCGCCCTTTAAGGTCCAGATCGCGGACAAGGCGACCCCGGGCTATCAGGTTTCCCCGGCCCACCGGGACCGCGGGGACGGAGTCGGCGAGCGGGATGTTGTCTATATTGGCCGCTATGAGTGCGACGGCTCCTATATGTCCAGGAGCGGACAGGCCCCGAAAGTCTCGACGCCCCTCGCCACCTTTAGGAGCGGGATTCATGCCCTCGGCGCGGAGTATTGGCAAGCGGATATTGCTTTACATTTGACGTGGTGGTTTTTGTATATCGTGGAATATGCGGACTGGAACGGCCAGACGGCGATCGGGCAGGGTAACGTAAGCTCCGGCTCAAAGATCAACACCGGGGCCACCGATTCCATGACCTACCACACAGGCCGCGCCGCGGGGACAGACGGCCAGACCGCCGTCCAGTATCGGAACATTGAAAACCCGTGGGGCAACGTCCGCGAGTGGAGAGACGGGATCATTTTCTCCGATACCAATATTTGCACCTATAACAACCCGGCTAACTTCTACAACGCCTACAATGGGACCGGGGCCGTGGTGCGGAGCAACAAACGGGCCGCGTCGAGTGGATGGATCAAGGCATGGGGCCACGACACCAACGACCCGAGTTTTATTTATCCCTCGGAGATCGGCGGGTCCGAGACGACGTTCGTCCCGGATTATTGCTATTATAACACCGGGGTCCGGGCCCTCAGTGTCGGCGGCAGCTATGGCAACGGCACCAACGCGGGGCCGTTCTGCCTCAGCGGCTACAGCGCGCCCACCAACTCCTACGCCAACCTCGGCTCGCGCCTTCAAAAGCTCCCTCGGGCGGCGTAGCCGCCGGGGGGACCGGGGGGTCGCAACCCCCCGGAGGTAACGATAAACACACATTGACGAAAAGGAGGGATACAAATAAAAAGGGACTGGCTACGCTATGCGACCGGGCTTTTTGGCTCCCGCGTCCCGGATTATTGCAATTATAACACCGGGGTCCGGGCCCTCAATGTCGGCGGCAACTATGGCAACGGCACCAACGCGGGGCCGTTCTACCTCAACGGCAACAACGCGCCCACCAACTCCAACGCCAACCTCGGCTCGCGCCTACTTATTCAAGACACAGCCTCACCGCGTAGCCTTTTCCGTACCGCTCGGTAAAAATTGCCGTAGGGACATGGTTTAGTAAGCCTTTTTGGTTTGAAAGACCGTGAGGTGAATAAGAAAATTTATTTACATCCGAGAGGCGAAACATGAAAAGAATAGGATTCCTCATGGAGAGGCTTTGCAAAAAGGAGAACGCCCTCCAGGCGATCGAGGAAATAAACGAGGATCGCAAAGACAATAAAACCGCTCAATGGGTGGAGCGGACGAAGGAGGAACGGGCGGAGGAGCTTTGCAAGATCGCCCGGAACTTCCACCCGAAACCCGCCCGGACCTTTGAGCGGTACGACCCCACCGCAGGGAAAACCAGGATTATCAACGAGCCCGCCCTCTGGCCGGACCAATATATCCACCACATGATCGTCCAAGTCTTAAAGCCCATCCTTATGCGGGGCATGGATTATTTTTGTTGTGGGAGTATCCCGGGCCGGGGCCCGCACAGGGAGAAAAAAGCGATTGAGAAATGGCTCGACAAAGACCGCAAGGGGACAAAGTACGGCGGCGAGGCGGATATTAAAAAATTCTATGATTCCCTATCTCCTCGCGTGGTTATGAGATTCCTTTGCAGGAAAATCAAGGACCGGGAATTTCTCGCCCTGATATGGAAGATCATCAAGGCCGGGATCAAAATAGGCTTTTATATTTCTCAATGGCTCGCTAACGCCGTACTTGAGCCCCTGGACCACTATATCCGGGAAAAGCTCGGTATCCGCCGATATGGGCGGTATATTGATAATTTTACTTTTTTCGGCCCGAACAAGAAAAAGCTCCACAAGGCGATCCGGGCAATCATGGAATACCTCGCCCGTATGGGCCTACGCCTAAAGGAAAATTGGCAAGTCTACAATACCCGAAAGCGCATGGTCGACGCCGTGGGGTATCGCATGAAACGGGGCTTAACCCTGATCCGCAAGCGGAACCTCCTCCGCCTAAAAAGACAATGCACAAGGGCGAGTAAACGGATCGAGGCGCGGCGGCGGGTAGACCCGAAACAGGCCCGGGGGATTCTGTCCAGGGCCGGACAGCTCAAACATTGTGCGGGAAAGAAACAGTATGAAAAGCACGTCCTCCCGATCCGGCCAGTTTTGAAAAACGCCGTCCGGGAGGCGGACAAAAGGAGGAGAAACCTATGCTTGAATACACGATCGGCATAATGAGGGACGGCGGGCGGCCCCGCCGCTACCTCCGTATTAAATCCGACGAGGCGATCCGGGTATTGGACCCCGTCGTATCCTTCACAAGAGCACAGGAGGACAAGCGGAGCGTCTACGAGTGTATTATCGGGGCCCTGATTCACGAGGCCCAGGAAGGAGGCTTTTTCTATGAGTGGTACGAGCTGGAGAGCGTCCTTGTGGAGGTGGACCACACCCTCCCCGTCGCCGCGACCGTCCAGCGCATGGGCCCGGAGGCCACGATCGCCGCCGCAAAGATCGCCCGCCTGACGTTGCCGGGGCTGGACCTCGACGACGGCCAGAGGATCGCGGTCTCCGCCCTTTATGAGGACTGGAGCCCCGGGGCCGCCTATAAGGTCGGGGACGTGCGGAACGCGGGCGGCCAGACATGGGAGTGTTTCCAGGAGCACGACAGCGCGGTTTACCCGGACATTTCCCCGGAGGGGACCGCGTGGCGCACATTCTGGAGGCCGCTCCACGGCAACACGCCGGAGACCGCCCGCCCCTTTGTGGAGGTCCAGGGGGCCCATGATACATATAAGGCGGGCGAGTATATGGTTTGGACAGACGGGACCGTCCGGGAGTGTATCCGGGAGACGAGTTTCGGCCCGGACGACGACCCGGACGCCTGGAGCCTCCCGGACAGGCCCGCGCCCGCGGCGGCGGAGGCCGCGGACCTGGAGGCTATGACGATCCCCCAACTCAAAGAATACGCCAAGGAGCACGGGATCAGCCTCGCCGGGAAAACCCTCAAGGCGGATATTGTGGCGGCCATAAAGGCCGAGCTTTAAGAAGGAGGAACAAAAGACAATGAAAGAAAATATTTTTCGTGGCGTGATCGCCGCCGCCGTGGCCGGAGCCGCGGCATACTTCCAGGAACTCGCCCTCCCCGTGGCGGTCCTTTTCCTTGTTATGGTCGTGGACTATATCTCCGGCATGGTCCGAGCATGGACCCGGGGCGAGCTTTGTTCCCGCGTGGGAATTATGGGGATTGTAAAAAAGGCCGCCTATCTCCTGGCCGTCGTCGTGGCGATTGTGGCCGATTGGGTGGTACAGACGGCGGCGGGCCAGATCGGGGTCGATTTCGGCGGATTCTTCTTTTTCGGCCTCCTCGTGACAATCTGGCTCGTTCTCAATGAGTGTATTTCGATCCTTGAGAACATTTCGCAGATCGGCGTCCCGCTCCCGTCTTTCCTTGTGGCATTGATTGAAAAGTTGAAAAGCACAACGGAAAATAAGGGGGAGGAGCTGCTGAAATGACAGGGGCAGAAAGAGAAAAATATATCTGGAGCCGCCTCTCCGCCGCGGGCTTGACACCCGCAGGGGCGGCGGGGCTCATGGGGAACCTTTACGCCGAGAGCGGCCTCAACCCGGCGAACTTGCAAAACACCCACGAGAAAAAGCTCGGCCTCACAGACGCCGCCTATACCGCCGCCGTGGACGCCGGAACCTATACCAATTTCGCCGGGGACGGCGCGGGGTATGGCCTCGCACAGTGGACCTATAAGACCCGCAAGGCGGCCCTCCTGGCCTATGTCCGGGCGGCGGGTCGGTCCGTGGGGGACCTGGAGGCACAGGTCGGCTTTTTACTCCAGGAGCTCGCCGGGAGTTACAAGGGCGTCCTCTCCACGCTGAAAAGCGCCCAGGACGTCCGAACCGCCTCCGACGCCGTCCTCCTCCAGTTTGAGCGGCCCGCCGACCAGGGCGAGGCCGCCCGGGCCCGCCGCGCCGGGTACGGGAAAACCTACTTTGACCGATACGCTCCGGCGGACACCTCCGGCCTCATGCCCTCCGGCGTGTTTGTGGACAAGCTCCTCACCGTGGCGGGGAATTTCAAAACCCTTTATATCATGGGGTGCTTTGGGGCCCCTATGACGCCGGAGAACAAGGCGAGATATACCAAAAATCACGCCTACAATACAAGCGAGGCACAAAAGGCACGGATCAACGCCGCCTCCGCCGATACATTCGGTTTTGATTGCGTAAACCTCATAAAAGGGATTTTGTGGGGCTGGAGCGGGGACGCCTCCAAAAGATACGGCGGCGCAACCTACCCGACCGCGGCGGCATTTGCGGCGGGGGCTTGCCCGGACGTGTCGGCGGACGGCATGATTAAAATTTGTAAGGAGGTCTCCACCGATTTCTCCCGGATCGTCCCCGGGGCGGCGGTATGGGTAAAGGGGCATATTGGGGTATATATCGGGGACGGCCTCGCGGTCGAATGTACTCCGAAATGGAGGAACAAGGTCCAAGTGACCGCCGTCTCCAATATCGGGACAAAGGCCGGATACAACGCCCGCAAGTGGACCAAGTGGGGGAAAATCCCCTATATCAACTATGAGGAGGAGATCGAGAACATGAGCAAAGAGGAATTAAAGGCCCTGATCCGGGAGACCGTCCGGGAGGTCCTCGACGAGGAAAACCCGGTCTATAAGGATTTGAAGGACGTCCCGGAATACTGGAAACCCACCGCCGCGGCGCTCCTGGAGGCCGGAGCCGTGAACGGCGGAACCCCGGCGGAGGTATGCGAGACGGACCTCAACCTCCGCAAGGAGACGCTCAAGGCCGTGGTCGTAGCGGCCACATATCACGACGCCCGGGAGGGCAAGCAGTAGAAAAAAGGGCTGGAGGGTAACGCCTCCGGCCCTTTTCTTTGCTTTTGGTACGCCTTTTCTTTTGATAAGCTATGGAATATTACCATGAGTAGGGGGCTTTTTCATGTTAAAGTCAATTAAAATATGGGGTATTTCCATAGCAAGGAGGCGGAACCGTGAAAAAATTCCAGTTTGAGGGAAAGGGGAACATATCCGGGGACCGCGTCCGAGAACTACGCCTCCGGGCCCGATTGTCACAGTCTGCCCTTGCGGCGAAAATGACCACAGAGGGCGTCATTATGGAACAGGACGTAATAAGCCGGATCGAAAGCGGCTCCCGCCTTGTGACCGACTATGAACTCCTCGCCTTAACGAAAATTTTCGCCGTCTCGGCGGACTGGCTGATCGGATCGGGATAGAAACACCCGCCGCGGGAAGAATTTCCCCCGGCGGATTTTTGGGGCTTGACTTTGTGGTAAAATTAGCGTAATATAAGAAGCACCAACACAAGGGAGGCGGACAGCATGAGAAAGGGAACAACGGCCAGCACGAGCAAACTCGCAAAACTCCGGGCCGAGCGGGGGCTCGGGCTCCGCGAGCTTGCGGAGCTATCCGGCGTAGGTATCCGGCAAATACAAGGGATAGAGGGCGGGACCTCAAAAGTGGAGAATACCTCCCTCAAGAACGCCCTCGCCCTTGCGGACGCCCTCGGGGTACACCCGCGGGACCTGATCTAAAACACAACCCCGCCCGGCCAGTGGTCGAGCGGGGATTTTTATATATTGGAGGCTTGCGTTATGGGAAAGCATTATAAACATTTGACCTGGAGGGAGCGGCTACGAATTGAAACCCGCCTCAAGGATGGATGGAACCCCCAAAAGATAGCCGACGAGATCGGGAGGCACGTCTCCACTATTTACCGGGAGATCAAGCGGGGCCTCGGCGTCCAGCGCACGACGGACCTCATAGATTATGAGTGCTATATACCCGAGATCGCCCGGGAGAAATACGAGGCCACATTCTCCGGCAAGGGCCCGGACCTCAAGATCGGGAAGGACCACAAGCTGGCAAACTACCTCGGAGAGGTCCTAAAGGACGGCTATCGGTCCCCGGAGGCCGCCCTCGGGGAAATTGCGGTTAAAGGGATGGAATTTGATACTAAAATATCGCCCCGGACCCTTTACCGCTATATCGAAATGGGGATTATACCGGGCATTTCAAGCGCAGACCTTCCAATTAAACGGAACCAGGGCAAAAAGAAAGAAAAGCAAAAGCCGAGGGCCGCCCGGAATTGTAGGGGAAAGAGTATAGAGGAGCGCCCCAGGGAGATCAACGCCCGGGAGGAGGTCGGGCATTGGGAAATGGACACAGTAGAGAGCGCCAAGGACGGGAGCCTGGAGCGGGTTCTCGCCCTGACTGGCCGCGTCACAAGGAACCAAATAAACATAAAAATTAAAACGGGCGAGGCGAAAATGGTCGTTGCCGCCCTGGACCGCCTGGAGCGGAAACTCGGGGCTTTGTTCCCGGTCGTGTTCCGTTCAATCACCGTTGACAACGGCTCCGAGTTTGCGGACGTGGAGGGTATGGAGCGGTCTTGTCTACGCCCGGGAGAAAAGAGGACGACGGTCTATTATTGCCACCCGTACAGCTCCAGCGAACGGGGCTCCAATGAGAAACAAAACGGCATGACCCGCCGCCGCCACCCGAAAGGGACGGACTTTAAGAAAGTCTCCCGGAAAAAGCTCCGGGAGACGACAGAATGGATCAATAACTATCCTCGGAAAATGTTCGGATTCCATACCGCGGCGGAGCTTTTCGCCGCCGCCTTTCCTGGCCTCCCTGCATTGTGCTAAAAAAATTTATAAAATTTTTCGCATTTCTCTTGACAAACGGCGAAATCCGGGAAATTTTTTCATTTTTCCTCCCGGGCGAGCCCCCGCTCCAGCAGCTCCTTCAGCTCCTCCCCGGTGAACTCATATGCCGCGTCGCAGAACTGGCAGGTGATGCTGGCCCCTCCCTGCTCGGCGATCATGCTCTCCAGCTCCTCCCGGCCCATACTGATGAGGGCCCGTTCCACCCGCTGCCGGGAGCACCGGCACTTATACTCCACCGGATGCTTCTCCAGCACCTCCAGCTCAAAACCGCCCAGGGCCCGGCGAAGCAGCCCCTCGGCGTCCATGCCCTCCTCCATGAGGGCACTCGTCACCTGGCCCAGAGCCCGGACCCCTTCCTCCACCTTCTCGGCCACGGCGTCGTCCGCCCCGGGCAGCAGCTGGATGAGATAGCCCCCCGCCCGGAGGACCGACTGGTCCACATCCACCAGCACCCCCAGGGCGCAGGCCGTGGGGATCTGCTCGCTGACGGCGAAATACCCGGTCACATCCTCGGCGATCTCCCCGGTCTGCAAGGGCACAGTGCCCACATAGGGATCCTTCATGTCCAGATCCTTGATGACCGTCAGAGTTCCCTCGTGTCCCACCGCCGAGCCCACATCCAGCTTCCCGTCGGGCCGCAGGGGAATGACCACCGCCGGCTCCTGGGGGAAGCCCCGGGGACAGCCTTCATTGTCGGAGACCACCGTGATGGAGCCGATGGGCCCGTCTCCCTTCCACCGCAGGGTCACCGAAGCCCCCTCCCCCTTGAGCTGGTCCCCCATCATGGCCCCGGCCATCAGACACCGGCCCAGGGCGGCGGTGACCACCGGGGTAGTGCGGTGGATCTGCCGGGCCCGCTCGGTCAGGGCCCGGCCCGTGATGGCGCTGGCCTTCACCGGCGCGCTTTTTGCGATCATGCGGACGATCTCATCCATATCTATTCTCCTTTAATAGCGGCAAAAAAGATTCTCTGCTCCCCCGGCTTGGGGGCACGGAATTTCAGCTCCCCGTACCGCCTGACCTGGGCGAAGCCCGCCTCTCTGAGGTACTCCTCCAGCTCGTCCATCGTGTAGGCATACTCCTCATGGAGCTCCCCACCCCGGCGCCAGAGCCCGCCCTCCCGCTCAAAAATATCCATCCAGAAGGAGCAGATCCGCTTCTTTTCGCTGTACTCCCCCCGCCAGACGCAGAACACATCCTCGGTCTCGTCCAGAAAGACCTGGCCGTCCATGGCCGAGAGCTTCTCGGGGGTATCGGCGTCAAAGAGGAACAGCCCGCCGGGCTCCAGACAGTCCCAGACCCGCCGGAAGGCCCTTTTCAGCCTTTCGGGCTTCAACACATAATTCACGCTGTCCAGAAAGCACACACAGACATCCACCCGTTCTGGCAGCCGCAGGGCGCTCATGTCCTGGTGGAAAAAGGGGACCTCCAGCCCGGCTTCCCGGCACTTCTCCTCGGCCTGGGTCAGCATCTCCTCCGACAGGTCCACCCCGGTCATCTCATACCCCCGGCGGCCCAGCTCCAGGGTCAGGCTCCCCGTGCCGCAGCACAGGTCCAGCACCCTGTTCACCGGGCGCTTCCCCCGGCGGAAGTGCCCCTCGGCATAGTCGGCCCAGCAGGCATAGTCCACGTCGGCGGTCAGAGTGTCGTAGTCCCCGGCCAGAAACTCATAGCTCGCCATGCTTCATCTTCTCTCTGAGCCGGGGCAGCACCTTCTCATATCCGCCGTTTCCGTACTGCAAGGACCGGTTCACCCGGCTGATGGTGGCGCTGGAAGCCCTGGTCCGCTCCATGATATCATTGTAGATCAGCCCCTCATCCAGCAGAAGGGCCACCTGAAACCGCTGCTCGAAGGCCTGCAGCTCATTGACGGTACACAGGTCCATGAAAAAGCGCCTGCACTCCTCCAGATCCTCCAGCCCCAAAATGGCCTGGTACAGGATATCGCCGCCCTCCACCTTTTTCTTTTTCGCCATGGTGCCGCCCCCTTTTTTTGATGGTATCCTTACTATATCACAGTGAAGTGAGAAAGAAAACCCCCGAACCAAAATTTTTTCTCCGCATAGGATGGAAAAACGCGGAAGGAGGCCATTGGATGAAAAAGGATCACACGCCGACCAGGCTGGGCCAGCCCGGTCTCTGCCGCCGGACCTTTCAGGACGGGGAGACCGTCCTCCTCACGGTGAAGGCCGACTGGCCTCAACTGGAGGGGGACAGCCCCGGTGTGGGGCGGATCAACCGCTACTGCGACGCCCTGGCCCGCCGCTGGCAGAAGCGTTGGGAAGGCCCTCTCCTTGCGGCGGCCAGATCCGCCGCGGGGCCGGATACGCCCCCCTGGAGCGCCGGCATGGATTTCACCGTCACCCTGTTCCGGGAGGACCTGTTCAGCTTTTACCTCAATATCTGGGAGGACGTGGGCCTCCCCCGCCCCCGGCGGCTCCGTCTGGGGGAGACCTGGCACCTGCCCGACGGCATCCCTCTCACCCTAAAGGAGGTCCTTCCCCCCGACCGTCACTGGAAACGCTCCGTCCTCACCGAGATCCACCGCCAGATCGAAGCCCGGCTGGCGTCCGGTGAATCCCTTTTCCACACCGACTGGCCCCGGCTCTCCGCCGCCCGCTTCTCCCCCCAGCGGTTCTACTGCACCGAAGCCGGCCCCGCTGTTTTCTATCCAGTGGGATCCATCGCCCCGGCCTTGGAGAATTTTCCTGCCTTTCCGCTAAAAAATTGAAAAAGTACTTGCTTTTTTCTTTTTCTTCTGTTATCATAATAGCCGATGTTTTATCCGTATCCTGACAGCGAGGAGGTAAGAACGAATGGCTAAATGTGAATTCTGCGGCAAGGGCATCGTGTTCGGCAATGCGATCTCCCACTCCCACCGCCGCTCCAACCGGCCCTGGAAGCCCAACGTGAAGCGGGTCAAGGCTGTGGTCGAAGGCACCCCCAAACATGTGTATGTCTGCACCCGTTGCCTCCGTTCCGGCAAAGTCAACCGCGCTGTGTGAGTATAGCCAGCCAAAGTCCCGCCGTCAAAAGACGGCGGGATTTTTTCATTTTCGACTTACGTAAGTTTTTTAATGTTTTACATTAAAAACGTATTGACAAACATTATCTCCTGTGATAGGATAGTCTCACCAAACCGATTTGGAACTATCTTTAATGTGCAGGAGGAATCCTCTATGAACAATCTGGACAAAGCGACCCGTATTCTGGCAAAGCTGGTGGAAGTAATCCACTGGATCGGTGTGGTCTGTATGCTGGTCTGCTTGGCGCTTACCCTGCTGTTCGGCGCCGATGCCGTGGCTGTTGTGCCAAGTGACTACGGCGCGGTCTCTTCTGTCTACGGCTTTGATCTGATCACCGTCAACACGGCAGGCGAGCTGAATATGACCGCTCTGCGGTTGCTTTTGACCGGCAGCGTCATTTTGCTTGGCCTGATGGCTCTGGTGTTCCGAAATGTGTTTCTTATTATGAAAAGCTCGGAGCAGGGCAGCCCTTTCCAAGCTGACAATGTCCGCAGAGTACGGAAAATCGGCATTCTGTTGATCGTTGGTCCCATCGTAAGCCTGAATCTGAGCATCTTGGCCCGACTGATCTTGGGCCCGGAAACCGCCGAGGTCAGCGTGGGTCTGGAAAGCTTTTTGATCGGCCTTGTGGTCTTGTGTCTTTCCCGCTTCTTCGCCCGGGGCATGGAGCTGGAGACCGATGTGGACGGACTTCTGTAAATAAGGAGAGGCTTTTATGGGCAAGATCATACTGCGTCTGGACCGGATGATGGTGGAACGAAAAATGTCCCTCAATGAGCTGGCCGAGAAAGTGGGCATCTCCAACGTGAACCTGTCCAAGATCAAGAACAACAAGGTCACCGCTGTCCGCTTCTCCACCCTGGCAGCCATCTGCGAGGCTCTGGACTGTGAAGCGGGAGACATTCTGGAATATCAACGGGAGAATTGATCTCCCGCGGGGAGGGCTTTTGCCCTCCCTTTTTCCATATTTTTTCTGCTTTTTTCCCGGTTTTCTGCCCATACTATCCGAGGGGTGAGGAAATGCGAAAACGTGATGTGATCGTAAATCGGGAAAGGACCGCTTGGCCCACCGACTGTCTGCGGCTGGACCCTGAGAACAGGCTTTGTTCCGAGTGGGATTCGGTGACCATCCGCAAATTCCCGCTGGCTTCGTGGCAGGATATGGGCTGGCAGGTCCTTGACGATTTCTGTGTAGAGCACATCCTGTAAGCTGCCGCCCCATTTTTCGTCCCGGCAAAGCAACCGCTTTGCCGGGACGTTTTTTCCTCTTTATGTTATGGAAAATATTGTGGGTTGAAACCAGCTTCCGGAAAGGTTACAATTTGGTTACAAACTAACCGCAAGGAGGTCTCACCCATGAGACGACTACGACAACAGCTTGCCGCCCTTTTGCTGGGCGCGGCCCTTCTGACCCTTCCCGCCGCCGCCGTCCCCCTGACCCTGAACGGCGCCCTCCTGGACGTGGGGGACGCCCCCCTCTACGGCGACACCACCTACGTCCCCCTCCGGAGCTTCCTGGAGGAGCTTTGCCCCGACGTCCGGATCACCTGGGACGGCCGCCGGGCCACCGTCACCCGTGCGGGCCTGACCCTCATCGCCGAGCCCGGGGAGAGCGTCCTGGTCTATAACGGAGACCGGGTCTCCCTCCCCCGGCCCGTCCTTCTGGAGAAGGGCCGCACCCTGGTGCCTGTCCGGATCCTGGCCCAGCTCTTAGGCTACACCGTGGGCTGGAGCCACAAAAATCAGACCGTTCTTCTGACCACCGACGGTTACCGCGGCACTTGGTCCGAGGAGGACCTCTACTGGCTCGCCCGCATCATCTCGGCCGAGAGCCAGGGGGAGAGCTGGGCAGGTAAGATCGCCGTGGGCAACGTGGTCCTCAACCGGGTGGCCTCCCCCGAGTTCCCCAATACCATCTACGGTGTCATCTTTGACGACCGCTGGGGCGGCCAGTTCGAGCCGGTCCGCAACGGCACGGTCTACAACGCGCCCACCGACGAGAGCTTCCGGGCCGCCCTGGCCTGCCTGAACGGGGAGAACACCGTGGGGGACTCCCTCTACTTCCTTGCCCCCCATCTGACTTCCAACCACTGGACCATGGAAAACCGGGACTACGTGACCACCATCGGCGCCCACTGGTTCTACCGTTGACCACCGGTCAAACCACCCCCAAAAGGCCCCAAACCGGCCTCAAACCATCTGAAAAACGGGTGAAAGGAGCCCCCCGCCGGGCCCCTTTCACCCGTTTTTCTCCCAAATGCCGCATTTTTTGTGGAGTCCCCTCTATCCCTTGCGCCTCAAGGGCTCCACCTGTTTTCAAAGCGTTCCGGTTGTAACCTTTTTGTATAATTTTTTGATGTCGAAACGTGCAACTATCAGTCAAAATGCCGTATTTCACAAATCTTTCTTGATTTCTGGTTATAAATGGGTTACAATATGGTTACAATTTGATGCAGAAAGGTTACAAATCCCTTTCGCCCAAACTTGTGATCAGGAGGAACAAATCAGTATGAAAAAGTTTGTGTCTCTCGCGCTGGGCCTTTCTCTGGTCTTTGCGCTTGGCATGCCGGTGGTGGCCATCGGGGGGGAAGAAACCACCGCCCCCGATGTCCAAACCGAAACCGTCGAGACCGAAGCCATTCCCGCCGCTGTGGATCCAGACACCCCCAACATCATCGTCAATGATTCGATCATCACCATGGGGGTCCCCGCCCACATCTATGATGACACCACCTATGCGTCCTATTATCCCATCATCAAGGCCCTCTATCCGGAGGCCACCGCCGCCTGGGAAAACGGCCAGGCCGTGGTCACCGCCCCCGGCCTGGAGGTCCGCCTCCCCATCAACCAGCCCTACATGATCGTCAACGGCCGCTACCTCTACCTGCCTGACGGCTATAAAGTCAATGACCACATCATCACAGTACCCGTCCGGATCCTGTGCGCCGCTCTGGGGGCTGACCTGGCCTGGGATCCCGTGGGCAACAACGTAGTCATCACCGCCGGCAGCGGCCCCATCACCCCGGCCGAGGAGGCTTACAATGCCGAGGACCTCTATTGGTTGAGCCATATTATCAACGCCGAAAGCGGCAATCAGTCTCTCTCGGGCAAGATCGCCGTAGGCAATGTGGTCCTCAACCGGGTAGCCAACTCCACCTTCCCCAACTCGATCTATAATGTGGTCTTCCAGCCCGGCCAGTTCACCCCCGCCGCCAACGGCACGGTCCACGCCGAGCCCAACGCCGAGAGCGTCATCGCCGCCAAGCTCTGCCTGGACGGCGCCAACGTGGCCGGAAACTCCCTGTTCTTCTTCAACTACCACACCGCCGGCGGCTGCTGGGCTGCCAAGAACCGCCCTTATGTCATGACCATCGGCGACCACGCCTTCCACAGGTAAGCTTATCAAAAAATTCCGTCCCCTAAAGGGGACGGAATTTTTATATACCCAGATGCGCTCGCAGCACTTCCCTGGTATTCTCTCCCGGATGCTCCAGCACATAGGCCGCCAGCCTTCGCTGGGTCTCGCTGATCTCCGGTCCCTCCAGGCCCAATGCCATCAGGTCGGCGGGCTTCAGGGCCAGGGTGGGAATGAGCTCCAGCTCGGGGTGCTCCACCGCCCGGCGGAGGGCCCGCTCCACCGGCAGAGCCGAGATGGGGAAACCCGTAACTTCACAGAACCCCCGCCAACGGTCCTTAGCCGTGGCGGGCAAAGGCCGCAGCTCCTCATGCAGCCGCTCCCGCAGGAATCTCCCCTCGGAGAAAACATACAAATGCTCCAGCAGCCCCACTGAGATCATCTCACTGATCTCCTCGGGCACAGGGGACAGCAAGGTCTTCTCCATCTCCACTCGGATCCGCTCCCGGGAGACCTTCTCCGCCAAATGAGCGTTGCGCCCAATAGCGGCAAAGGTGGCCTGGTCGGTAGTGAAGCCCAACTGGGCACAAAACCGCAGGGCCCGGAACATCCGCAGGGCGTCCTCAGAAAACCGCCGGTCCGGATCCCCCACGCAGCGGATGAGCTTTCTTTTCAGGTCCTCCCGCCCCCCGAAGGGGTCGATCACCCTTCCGTCCTCCTCCAGGGCCATGGCGTTCACCGTGAAATCCCGGCGGCTCAGGTCCTCCCGGAGCCCCGCATCAAAGCTCACCGTGTCCGGATGCCGAGCGTCGGCGTACCCTCCCTCCCTGCGGAAGGTGGTGATCTCCACGTTCCCGGTCTCGGTGGGCACGGTCACCGTGCCGTGGGGCAGCCCGGTGGGTACGGCCCGGTCAAAGAGGGCCATGACCTGCTCGGGGCGGGCGGCAGTGCATACGTCCACATCCCCCGGCTCCCTCCCCAGCAGCAGATCCCGGACGCAGCCCCCCACCGGATAGGCGGCGTAGCCCGACCCCCGCAGAGTCCGCAGGCACCTTACGCTCCCCTCATGCAGTCCTTTCCACGCCATTTTTCTCTCCCCCCTGGTATAAGCGCCTTGTTTCCTGTATAGAATGGTCTTGCCAAAAATTCCCCCGTGGGGTATAATGTAATGCCTGAATTCCGAAAATATCGCCAAAAGGTCGTGTTTTTCATATGACAACCACTGATATCCTTCCCTACCTGGCCCCTGGCCGCAGGGCCCATCTGGTTGGCATCGGCGGGGTGTCCATGGCCCCCCTGGCCGAGGTGCTCCACGGCATGGGCATGGTCATCACCGGCTCGGATATGCGCCAGAGCGCCACGGTGGACCACCTCCGCACCCTGGGCATTCCGGTCATCGTGGGTCAGAACGCCGAAAACCTGGGGGATGCCGAGCTGGTCATCCGCACCGCCGCCGCCCACGACAATAACCCGGAGATTGCCAGAGCCCACACCCGGGGTATCCCGGTCTTTGAGCGGGCCCAGGCCTGGGGTGCCATCATGAAGAGCTACGAAAACGCCCTGTGCATCGCCGGCACCCACGGCAAGACCACCACCACCAGCATGTGCACCCACATCTTCCTGGCCGCCCGGCGGGACCCCACCGTCATGATCGGCGGCACCCTGCCCATGCTGGGGGCCGGCCACCGGGTGGGCAAAGGAGACACCATCATCGCCGAGTCCTGTGAGTACTGCAACTCCTTCCTTTCCTTCTCCCCCACCGTGGCGGTGATCCTCAACGTGGAGCCCGACCACCTGGACTTCTTCAAGGACCTGGACGACATCAAGCACTCTTTCCGGCAGTTCGCCCAGTTAGTCCCCCCCTCGGGCAGCGTCATCGTCAACGAGGACAACGAGGGCGCCCGGTCCATCGCCTGCGGCCTGGACCCCTTCACCTTCGGCCTGAGCGACAGCGCCGAGTGCACCGTCGCCAACCTGACCTGGGATAAGGGCCTACCCACCTTCGACATCACGGTCCACGGGGAGCAGTACGCCCACGTATCCCTCCGTGTGGGCGGGGTTCACAACGTGTCCAACGCCCTGGCCGCCGCCTCAGCCGCCTGGGTCCTGGGGGTACCCGGAGCCGCCGTGGAGGAGGGGCTGAACGCCTTTACCGGCGCCGGCCGCCGCTTTGAAAAGAAGGGCACCGTAAACGGAGCCGACGTCTACGACGACTACGCCCACCATCCCGACGAACTGAGGGCCCTGCTCACCATGGCCAAAACTTTGGGCTACCGGCGGATCGTCTGCGCCTTCCAGCCCCACACCTATTCCCGGACAAAGGCCCTCTTTGACCGGTTCGTAGAGGTCCTCTCCCAGCCCGATGTAACCCTTCTGGCCGAGATCTTCGCCGCCCGGGAGGTCAACGAACTGGGTATCTCCTCCAAGGATCTCTGTGAGAAGATCCCGGGCAGCGAGTACTTCGCCACCCTGAAAGCCCTCACCGCCCGCCTTCGGGAGATCACCCAGCCCGGCGACCTGATCCTCACTGTGGGCGCGGGAGACATCTACACCGTGGGCGAAGCCCTGGTCAATGGCGAGTGAGCTCCGGTCCAAATATCAAAAACCATGCCCCGTCCGCTTATATAGCGGACGGGGCGTTTTTGTTCCGTATCTGTCTTACACGTTCAGCTGCTTGCGGCGGGAGAGGTTGATGGTGCCGTCCTGCATGGCGTCCAGGCTGTCCAGGCTCTTGCCCGTGCCGTAGGCCACGCAGGAGATAGCGTCGTCGGCCACGTGGGTCTCGATGCCGGTGTGGGACTCGATGAGCTTATCGAAGCCCTGGACCAGAGAGCCGCCGCCCGTCATCACGATGCCGTTATTGGAGATGTCGGCCACCAACTCGGGGGGGGTGCGCTCCAGCACGGAATGGATGGCCTCCAAGATCCGGGTAGAGGGCTCCTCAAAGGCCTCGATCATCTCGGAGGAGGTGACGGTGAAGACCTGGGGCAGGCCGGTCATCAGGCTGCGGCCCTTGATCTCCATGCTCTTCTCCTCCTCGGGGGGGAAGACGCAGCCGATCTGCATTTTCAGTTCCTCGGCGGTGCGCTCGCCGATGAGCACGTTGTGCTTGCGGCGGATATACTTAATAACCGCCTCATCAAACTTGTCGCCCGCCGTCTTGATGGAGGCCGACTCCACCACGCCGCCCAGGGAGATGACCGCGATATCAGCGGTACCGCCGCCGATGTCCACAACCATATGTCCGTCGGGCTTGGTGATATCGATTCCGGCGCCGATGGCGGCGGCCACGGGCTCCTCAATAAGGTAGACCCGGCGGCAGCCGGCCTGGAGCCCGGCGTCCACCACGGCACGCTCCTCCACCTCGGTGATGCCCGAGGGCACACAAATGATGACACGGGGCTTGAAAAGCCGGAAGGAGCTCACTTTCCGGATAAACTCCCGGAGCATCCGCTCGGTCATGTCGTAGTCCGAGATGACCCCCTCCCGCAGGGGACGGATGGCAACGATGTTGCCCGGGGTACGGCCCAGCATCTGCTGGGCGTCGGTGCCCACCTTCAGCAGCTTGCCGGTGTTCTTGTCAATGGCCACCACGGAGGGCTCCCGCAGCACCACGCCCTTGCCCCGGACGAAAGCCAGGATGGAGGCGGTTCCCAGGTCGATCCCGATATCTTTCCCAAACATAGTCAGCACCTCATATATCTTTCCGCTTTTCAGCTATTGTGTCCCTGATTTTCGGAATTACCCCCACCGGGATAATTCGACGGTAATATTATAACGGCTTTTTTCCCGTATTTCAACGCCCAAATCATAATTTTCCAAAAAGTTTGCTACGTCCTCGCCAAAGTGATGCAGATCACCGCCCCGGAACCCGCCGCCCGGAGGGTTCCGGCGCACTCGGTGAGGGTGGCTCCCGTGGTCACGATATCGTCCACCAGAAGGAGCCGTTTGCCCTGAAACCGCTCTGGCTCTACGGCTGTATAGGCCCCCAGCAGGTTCACCTTCCGGGCCTCGGGCCCCTCCAGCCCCGACTGGGCGGGGCGCTCGGTCTTCTCCAGGGTCCTGGCCGCAGGCTTCCCCAGCCGGGTCCCGATCTCCCTGGCCAGCAGCTCGGCCTGGTCATAGCCCCGCTGCCGGAGCCGCTTTTGGGACAGGTTGGGCCAGGTGATCAGGTCGAACTCCACCCCATGGTCCACCAGGCACTGGCTCATCAGGGCGCCAAAGGGCTTGCTCCGGCCACTTTTCCCGCTGAATTTATAGCCGTGAATGGACTTGCGCACCGCGCCCTCGTAGCCGAGGACCGACCAGCAACCCTCGGTGAGCTCCACACGCCGGAAGGCCCTCTCCCCCGTGAGCCAGGGCAGGGCGCTCTGACAATCCGGGCACAGCAAAGCCCCCTTCTCCAGCAGGGCGCCGCAAAAGGGGCATTTGGCCGGGAAGAGAAGGTCCCAAAGGGGCTCAAGACTTGGCATCCTTCATGTCCTCGGCCGTGATGGGGCCGTTCTCCTTCTCGAAGTCGCGGATACACTTTTGGATCAGATAGTAAATCTGACCGTTCAAGGTACGTCCTTCATATTCTGCGATATAGACGATTTTATCATGAAGTTCCGGCACGACCCGAACCCCAATGTTTTTACTTCTTTTTGTCGGCATACACTATCCCTCCATGAAAGATAATGTATGTTAACTTTTGCTTTTTAAGCGCATAATGCATGCAGATTGCAGGCTCGTTTTTGATAGGGCCCAGCCCTTGATCTTCGTGGGGCGGGGGTCTCGGCTTCGCCTTCGGACAAATCGGTGGACGCGTGCCACTGGCACGCACCGACCCTCGCCCCGCCATGCCCTTGACCTTGTATTTCTTTTTTCGGCCTGCCCGGCCGGGGCCAAAATCGCGGTTTTTAGGGGGCATTTTCGACTTTCCGGGGGCGGGAATTTTTGAGGGAAAATTTCAATGAACAAAAAGCATCTGTTTCCGTGCGGAAACAGATGCTTTTTGCGTTGTTCGGAACTTCTGAGACGGGTTAATTTTCAGGCTCGGAAAAAGAGGGCCCGAAAATCAAGTTGTACGAAAACTGGAAATTCGGATTTGGCCCGTTTTTCAGGGGTTTTGACCCTTGTTTTTGAGGTTTTGACCTCAAAAAACGGGGTTTTGAGGGCAGTTTGAATTGGGGGAAATGTGCAACCGGATGCAATTAAGGAGTTTTCGGGAGGATCGGGCCGATTTTCGGGAGATAGTTGCACGAAAATTGGAAAATCGGCACATCGTTAAAGTTTTGACCGCTTTGGAGCGATTTGGAGAGGGTGGGGGAAGGGTGGGACACACGCCCACCCAGGCGGCGGGGATTTCAACACGATCACCCAAAGGTCACGATGACGTCAACGGCAGTGACGCAAGAGAGAGCACGGGTCGCCGTGAGGGTGCCGCCGGTCGATAGGATGGTAACCTGGAGGTTTTCGCCCGAGTGAGCACGGGGCGGATTTTGCCATAGGACAGTTGTAGAGAAGGCGGGCAAGATTTTCGGTGGTCTGGCCCTTGAATTCGGAGTCCAGAACCGCTTTGAAGCGGTTTTGGCCCTGGCCGGGCAGGCCGAAAAAATAAATCATAAGGTATCGGGGGAGTGACGGGCGGGTTTGGAACCCGCCCCTACGAAGGGCATGGCGGGCCGAGGTCGTCCCGCCCTACGAAGGGCAAGGGCAAAGGGCGGCGGGTCTGGGAAGCCGCGCCCTACGAGAGCCCCCCGGCCAATCTCCATCTCAATCCCGAATACCGCTTGGTCTGCCGGTTGTTGGCGGTCATCCGGGCGATGACGGTCTCGTCCCCCACGATGACCAGCAGCTCCCGGGCCCTCGTGATGGCGGTATAGAGCACCCCGCGGGTAAGAAGCCGGGGAACCGTGTCCACCGCACAGAGGACCACCGCCCGGTACTCGCTGCCCTGGCTCTTGTGGACCGTGACAGCGTAGGCCGGCTCCAGCTCCCCCAGCATATCAGGGGAATACTCCACCACCCGGCCCTCGAAGTCCACCGTGATGAGCTCCCGGCGGTTGTCCACCTCCAGGATCCGTCCGATGTCTCCGTTGAAGACCCCCATGCCGGCCTGGGTGCCGTCGGGAGACTTCCACATCACGTCGTAGTTGTTCTTCACCTGCATGACCCGGTCCCCCTGGCGGAAGATGAAGGGACCGAACTTCCGCTCCCCCTTGTCCTCCCCCGGCGGGTTCACCGCCGCCTGGAGCATCCGGTTCAGGCTCCCGGTGCCCCCGTCGTACTTGCGGGTAGGAGACAGGACCTGGATCTGACCGGCGGGTATGCCCATATTCTCGGGCAGGCGCTTGCTCACCAGCTCCACAATGGTCTCTTCGGCCGAGGCCGGGTCCGGGCGGCGGAGGAAGAACACGTCGGAGCCCAGGCCGTTTTTCAGCTCGGGGGGCTTTCCCTCGTTGACCTGGTGGGCCGAGCGGATGATGGCGCTCTGGGCCGCCTGGCGGAAGACCTCGGTGAGGCGCACGGTGGGCACCCGGCCGCACCTGAGCAGGTCGGAGAGCAAATTCCCCGCCCCCACGCTGGGGAGCTGGTCCGGGTCCCCCACCAGCACCAGGCGGCAATCCTCCCGGAGGGCGGACAGCAGGGCCGACATAAGGAGGATGTCCACCATAGAGGTCTCGTCCACGATGACCACGTCGGCCTTCAGGGGGTTATCCTCGTTGTGGGCAAAGATCAGCTGCCCGTTTTTCTCGTCAAACCGGGTCTCCAGCAGGCGGTGGATGGTGTAGCCCTCGGCAGAGCAGAGCTCCCCCAGCCGCTTGGCCGCCCGGCCCGTGGGGGCGGCCAGGGCCACCTCCAGGTCCATGCTCTCAAAAAGCTCCAGCACACCCCGGAGGGTGGTGGTCTTGCCGGTTCCGGGGCCGCCGGTGAGGAGTATGATCTGCCGCCGTCCCGCCACCGAGATGGCCTCCCGCTGGAGGGGTGCGTATGTAATACCCTGGTGGCCCTCGATCTTGTCGATGAGGGCGTCCAGCTTTTCGGGGGGGTAGAGCTCACTCTCGCTCATAGCCGACACCCGTTGGGCCACATGGGTCTCAGCCTCGTAGTATTCCTTTAGGTAGCAGGCTTCCTCTCCCGCCACCCGGTCCTCCACCACGGCCCCGCGGGAGGTCAACTTCACCAGGGCCTCCTCCAGGGTATCCCCGTCGGTCAGGCCCAGCAGGGTCCCGGCGGCCTGGAGCAGCTTGCCCCGCGGCAGGAAGGTGTGTCCGTTGTCCAGGTTGTGCTGGAGGGTAAAGAGGACCCCGGCCTCCACCCGCCGGGGGTGGTCCCCCTCAAAGCCCAGCTCCATGGCCAGCTCGTCGGCTTGTCCGAAGGCCACCGACAGCTCCCCGTCGGTGAGAAGGTAGGGGTCGGCCTGGATGCGCTCCAGAGCCAGGTCCCCGAACCGGCGGTAGAGGGGCATGCCCAACTGGGGATCCAGGCCGTGCTCGGTGAGAAAATCCAGCAGCCGCCGCATACTCATCTGGAGGCGGAAGGCCTCCCCCATGGACTGGGCCCGCTTCTGGGTGATGCCCTTGATGGCTGTGAGTTTTTCCGGATGGTGCTCCAGCACGTTGAGGGCGTCCTCCCCGAACTCCTCCACCAGCTTCCGGGCGGTGGACATCCCCACTCCCTTCACCACCCCCGAGGCCAGGTAGTCAAAGATGGCCTTGACCTCCACCGGGATGCTCCGGCGGGCCACCTCGGCCTTGAACTGGGGGCCGTAGGAAGGGTGGTGGGTCCAGCTTCCCCGTGCGGTCAGGGTCTCCCCCGGCGCCACGCCGGGGATGCAGCCCACCACGGTGACGGGCTCCTCCTCCCCCGTGTCCAGCCGGAGGACGGTGTAGCCGTTTTCTCCGTTCTGATAGACCACCGAGTCCACCGTGCCGGTCAGAATATTTGATTCCTCGGGCATGGGGGACCCCCCTTCCGGTTTAAGGCTCTATGTATCCAGGCAGCTCCTCACTTCCGCACATCCAGACCGCCGGCTCCCTGCGGCAGAGGGCTTCAGCCGTGGCCTTTCCCTCGGCCGTCAGACCGCAGTCCACAATGAAGATGCGCCCCTCCAGCAGGCCGCTTCCCCGGAGCCAGAGGAGCCCGGTGACCGCGTGCTCCAGCTTCTCCCCGTCCCCCCGGCCGGGCAGGACGGTGACGGCGCGCCCGTTCCCCGCCGGGGTCAGCAGGTGGCCGAAGCACAGCCAGCCGATGCTCAAAAGGCCAATGACCGACAGCAGGGACAGGGCCGCCTCTAAAATCAACCGCATATGATTTCACCTCGGGCCATTCTATGCCGAAAAGGGCCCGGACGGTCACAGATTCAGGCCATCACCGCCGAAAAAAGGTTCACCCCGAAGAAGGTGAGGGCGGTCATGATACCCCCGGCCAGGAGCACACCCAGAATGATGCTGGGCAGCGCCTTCCGGAGGGGCATATCCAGAAAGGCGGCCGCCAGGGACCCGGTCCAGGCCCCGGTGCCCGGCAGGGGGATGGCCACGAAGAGGAGCAGCCCCAGGTACTTGTACTTGCTCACCTTCCGCCCCTTCAGGTGGGCCTTGCGCTCCATGGCGTCCACCATGCCGTCCAGCCGGGGGAACCGCCGGCGCAGCCACTGGAATATCCGGCGGATATAGACCACGATGAAGGGGGCGGGCAGGATGTTGCCGATGACGGCGGCCACAAAGGCCGCCGGGTACGGAAGCCCCAGGGTGGCCACCCCGAAGGGGATACCGCCCCGCAACTCCACCACGGGGATCATGGAGACCAGCATGGTGAAGATAAACTCGCCGCCTATGGTGGTCTCCAGCCAGGTCAAAAGTTCCAACGCGCTCCCTCCCTTGGTTTTCTTCTATTTTAGTACAGGCGCGGGCGAAAATACATCAAGTTTTTCTTAAATCTCAGAGCATCTTTTTCAGATACCGCCCCGTGTAGCTGCCCTCGCAGGCGGCCACCTCCTCGGGGGTGCCGGTACAGACCACGCTGCCGCCCTTGTCGCCCCCCTCGGGACCCAGGTCGATGATGTGGTCGGCCGTCTTGATCACATCCAGGTTGTGCTCAATGACCACCACGGTATTGCCCAGGTCCGCCAGGCGCTGAAGGACCTCGATGAGCTTCTGGACGTCGTAGCTGTGCAGACCGGTGGTGGGCTCGTCCAGGATATAGATGGTCCGGCCGGTGGCGGTGCGGGCCAGCTCGGTGGCCAGCTTTACCCGTTGGGCCTCGCCGCCCGACAGTTCGGTGGAGGGCTGGCCCAGCTTAATGTAGGAAAGGCCCACCTGGGAGAGGGTCAGCAGTTTGTTGTAGAGCTTGGGCAGGTTCTCGAAGAAGGGCAGGGCCTCGTCCACCGTCATCTCCAGAACGTCGTAGATATTCTTCCCCTTGTAGCGGACCTCCAGGGTCTCCCGGTTATAGCGCTTGCCGTGGCATACGTCGCAGGGGACATAGATGTCGGGCAGGAAGTGCATCTCGATCTTCAGCAGGCCGTCACCCTGGCAGGCCTCGCACCGGCCGCCCCGGATGTTGAAGGAGAAGCGGCCCGGCCCATAGCCCCGGGCCTTGGCGTCGTTGGTGGAGGCGAAGAGGTCCCGGATGTCGTTGAAAAGCCCGGTGTAGGTGGCCGGGTTACTGCGGGGAGTCCGGCCAATGGGGGACTGGTCGATGGCGATGACCTTGTCCAGATACTCCTCCCCCTCCAGGGCCTTGTGCTTACCGGCCCGGGTCTTGGCCCGGTTCAGGTCGGCGGCCAGCTTCTTGTAGAGGATCTCGTTGACCAGAGAGGACTTGCCCGAGCCGGAGACCCCGGTGACACAGGTGAAGGTACCCAGGGGGATGGACACGTCCACCCCCCGCAGGTTGTTCTCTGCGGCTCCACGGACCATGAGGAACTGGCCGTTCCCCTTCCGCCGCTCTTTGGGCACGGCGATCTTGAGCCGCCCCGAGAGGTAGGCCCCCGTCAGGGACTCGGGGGAGTTCATGATGTCCTCCACCGTGCCCTGGGCGATGACGCGGCCCCCGTGGACCCCGGCGCCGGGGCCCACGTCGATGATGTGGTCGGCGGCACGCATGGTATCCTCGTCGTGCTCCACCACCAGGAGGGTGTTGCCCAGGTTCCGCAGGTGCTTCAGGGTGTCCAGCAGCTTGTCGTTGTCCCGCTGGTGAAGGCCGATGGAGGGCTCGTCCAGGATATAGAGCACCCCCATGAGGGAGGAGCCGATCTGGGTGGCCAGACGGATCCGCTGGCTCTCGCCGCCCGAGAGGGTGCCGGCGGAGCGGGAGAGGGTCAGGTATTCCAGGCCCACCGACTGGAGGAAGTTGAGCCGGGTCTTGATCTCCTTGACGATCTGTCCGGCGATCATGGTCTTCTGCTCGGACAGGGTCAGCTTCTCCATAAAGGTCAGGGCGTCGGTCACCGACTTGTGGCAGTATGCGTCGATGTCCATATCCCCCACGGTCACCGCCAGGGACTCCCGGCGGAGCCGCTTGCCCTTGCAGTCGGGGCAGGGGCACTCCGACATGCACTCCTCCAGCTCCCGGCGCATGCCCTCGGACTGGGTCTCCCGGTAGCGGCGCTCCAGGTTGTTGCAGATCCCCTCGAAGGGCTGCATCAGGGTGCCCTGGCCGTTGGCCCGGTCGTAGGTGAGCTTCAGCTTCTCACCCTTGGTGCCGTAGAGGATCACGTCCATGACTTCGGCAGGCAGGTCCTTCACCGGGACATTAAGCTTGAAGCCGTACTTTTTAGCCAGGGCCTCGAAATACATCCGGGAGATGGAGTCCCCCTTGATATTGCTCCAGCCGCTGGCCACAATGGCCCCGTCCATGATAGACATTTCCCTGTTGGGGATGATGCGGTCCGGGTCCACCTTGAGCTGGACCCCCAGGCCGGTACAGGTGGGGCAGGCACCGAAGGGGTTGTTGAAGGAGAACATGCGGGGGGCCAGCTCCTCGATGGAGATGCCGCAGTCCTCGCAGGCATAGTTCTGGGAGAAGGTCAGGTCCCGGTCCTCCCCCACGATGTTCACCGTGATAAGGCCCCCGGACAGGTTGGCGCAGACCTCCACCGAGTCGGTGAGCCTCTGGGCGATATCCTCACGGATCACCAGGCGGTCCACCACGATCTCGACGCTGTGCTTCTTGTTCTTGTCCAGCTTGATCTCCTCACTGAGGTCGTAGAGGGAGCCGTCCACCCGGGCCCGGACGTAGCCCGACTTCCGGGCGTCCTCGAAGATCTTGGCGTGCTCACCCTTCTTGCCCCGGATCACCGGGGCCATGACCTGGATGCGGGTGGCCTCGGGCAGCTGGAGGATCTGGTCGATGATCTGGTCCACAGTCTGCTGCTGGATCTCCTTGCCGCAGTTGGGGCAGTGGGGGGTGCCCACCCGTGCCCACAGGAGCCGGAGGTAGTCGTAGATCTCGGTCACCGTGCCCACGGTGGACCGGGGGTTCTTGGTGGTGGTCTTCTGGTCGATGGAGATGGCCGGGGAGAGGCCGTCGATGGAATCCACGTCGGGCTTCTCCATCTGGCCCAGGAACATGCGGGCGTAGGAGGAAAGGCTCTCCACATACCGCCGCTGGCCCTCGGCGTAGATGGTGTCAAAGGCCAGGGAGGATTTTCCCGAGCCACTGACGCCGGTGAGGACCACCAGTTTGTCCCGGGGGATGGTCACGTCCACATTCTTCAGATTGTTGGCGCGGGCGCCCTTCACTACGATGGTATTCTGCATGGGAATTCTCCTTTGTATCCCTTGGGGTTTCGTTTGAATCGGGGGTATCTTTATGCTTCCTCCGCCAGCTCCTTCTGGATATACTTGGGCAGTTTTTCCAGGATCAGGCGGTAGGAGTCGTCGCAGAGCTCCCGCACTAGTTCGTCAGGAAGGGCTCCATCCAGCAGCACGGCGATCCAGGTCTTTTTGTCGCAATAGAAGCCGGGGAGGATATCGGGGAACTCGGCCCGGAGGAGCTCGGCGCGGCGGGGGTCGCACTTCAGGTTCACCAGAGTATGGCCGTTGTACCGCTCGTCCTTCATTCCCACGGGCTTGCAGATGGCGGCAAAGAGCTTGTCCCGCAACATGTAGCGGTCCCAGCCCCACTCCACCTTGAAGTCGTGCCCGGCGCCGGGCTTGGCCAGCAGGTATCGGTCCAGATCTTTCAGGTCTGTCATGACAAAAACCTCCTTTTACACGGTCAGGTCGGTGGTGGCGCCCCCGGTCAGGGACAGCAAAGCGGCCGGAGATGTCTCAATCTGCACGCCGATCTTGCCGGCGGAGACCAGAATGGTATCAAAAAGTTCTGCTGTCTCGTCAAACACGGTGGGAAAGGGCTTTTTCATGCCGAGGGGGGAACAGCCGCCGTGGACATAGCCGGTGAGGGGAAGCAGCTCCTTCTGGGGCAGCATATTGACAGACTTCTCCCCCACCGCTTTGGCCGCCTTTTTCAGATCCAGGGTATCCTCCACCGGGATGTCAAAGACATAATGGGCACCGCTGGAGCCCTTTGCCACCAAGGTTTTGAATACTTGAGCCGGATCCCTCCCCACCAGGCGGGCCACGGTGGCACCGTCGGGGGCAGCCTCCCCCACCGGGTAGGTGTGGGCGGCGTAGGCCACCCCCTGCTGCTCCAGGAGCCGCATCACATTGGTCTTTTCGTCCTTCTGCTTTGCCATGTCAGGCCTCCAGCTCCTTGGCCAGATCCAGGCAGCCGCACCGGAGCAGCTCGATGTTCTCCTCCATAAAAACGGTATCCTTACTGGTGTGGATCCTGTCCATGTAGTAAAATTTTTTCTTTTTCAGGGCACAGACGCCGCAGGCCCGCTTGAAGGAGACGTTATCCGAAGGGTAGATCCCGCCGCCCCGGTAAACCTCCACCTCTTTGCCCCCAAGGGGTATAAACGCTTTTTCAATGGTCTGCAGGGTCTTCTCGTCCTTCCGCAGGATCTTGGTGGGAAAGAACTGGATGGACTCCCCGTTGGACACGCAGTCGAAGTTGAGGACCAAGGTCTCCTGTTTGACCCGTTTCCGCTTGGAGGCAAAGTTGGCCGAGCCCAGCATACCCCGCTCCTCGTTGTCGAAGAACACCAGGCACACCTTGTCCCGGTCCTCGGGGAGCAGGGTGAGGGCTGTCTCCAGCAAGGTGATGACCCCGGAAGTGTTGTCGTTGGCGGTATGCTTGTTGGCCTTGCCGAAAAACATCCACCAGACAAAAAAGCCGCACAGGACTACCGACACCAAGGACATGATCAGAGGGAGAAGGTCCCGCCCTCCCATAGCCCGGACCACCGAAAGTGTGATCCCCTCGGCAACGGCGATCATGGCGAAAAAGACCACGCAGATCAAGGCCTGAAAGGCAACGTAGATCCCCGCGTTCCGGGGGGTGATAAAGTTGGGGAAGGGCAGCACCGCCTGGGTGTCATAGTGGGCAGTATAAAGGACTTTGGCCCTCTCCGGGTCCCCGGCGATCACATTGTGCCCCGCGAAGAAGCTGCCCTCCTCCCGAACGGTCCAACCGGCGGCCTCCAACTCTTTGGTGAGCCAAGCACGGAAGGCCCGCTTCTCTTTGGAGGATTTGCGGACCTGAATTTCCTCCAAAACTTTTTTCGATTGTGGGGTCATACGGCATCCTTCTTTCTCTGGGAAGTTCGGATCGGTAGAACATGGGCACACGGGCCGATGGGGGCATCGGCCCTACAGGGCGTTATTGTTTTCCCCGGAGCTCGATGATGCGGTCCCGGAGGACGGCGGCGTACTCGAACTCCAGCCGTTTCGACGCTTCCTTCATTTCCTTCTCCAGCTTGGCCACCGCGTCCTCCAGCTCCTTCTTGGACATGTTGTTCTTCAGACGCACCGCCTTGGCGGCTTCCTCCTCCCGGTCGGCCAGGTTCACTACGTCCCGGACACTCTTGATGATGGTCTTGGGCACGATGCCATTTTCCTGGTTGTAGGCGTCCTGCTTCTTCCGCCTTCTCTCAGTCTCCCCGATAGCGGCCATCATGGAGGGAGTCATCTTGTCGGCGTACATGATAACAAGGCCGTCGGCGTTCCGGGCGGCCCGGCCGATGGTCTGGATAAGGGAGGTCTCAGAGCGGAGGAAGCCCTCCTTGTCGGCGTCCAGAATAGCCACCAGGGACACCTCGGGCAGGTCCAGTCCCTCCCGCAGGAGGTTGATGCCCACCAGCACATCGTAGGTGCCCAGGCGCAGATCCCGGATGATCTCCTGCCGCTCCATGGTATCCACATCGTGGTGCATATACTGGACCTTCACCCCGGCATTCCGGAGGTAGGCGGTGAGATCCTCTGCCATCTTCTTGGTGAGCGTGGTGACCAGCACCCGCTCCCCTCTCCCAGCGCGCTCGTTGATCTCTCCCAGCAGGTCGTCGATCTGGCCCTCCACGGGCCGGACCTCCACCCGGGGATCCAGCAGTCCGGTGGGCCGGATGACCTGCTCCACCGTCTGGCCCGAGCGGCTGCGCTCGTACTCTCCGGGGGTGGCCGAGACGTAGATGACCTGGTTGAGCCGCTGCTCGAACTCCTCGAACTTCAAAGGCCGGTTATCAAAGGCGCAGGGCAGGCGGAAACCGTAGTCGATGAGGGTGGTCTTACGGGCGTGGTCCCCGTTATACATGGCGTGGACCTGGGGCAGGGTCACATGACTCTCATCGATGAACAGAAGAAAGTCCTTGGGGAAGTAGTCGATGAGGGTCATGGGGGCCGAGCCGACCGGACGGCCGGCAATGACCCTGGAATAGTTCTCGATGCCCGAGCAGAAGCCCAGCTCCTGGAGCATCTCCACATCGTACATGGTCCGCTGCTTGATGCGCTGGGCTTCCACCAGCATATTGTTGCTCTCGAAGAAGGCCACCCGCTCCTCCATCTCCCGGTAGATCTCCTGGATGGCGGCGGCCATCTTCTCCCGGGGGGTGATATAGTGGCTGGCGGGGTAGATGGGGATGTGCTCCAGGCGGCGGATCACCTCCCCGGTGACCACGTTGATCTCGCTCAACCGGTCGATCTCGTCCCCGAAGAACTCCACCCGGATGGCCGTGTCCCGCCAGTAGGCGGGCCAGACCTCGATGGTGTCTCCCCGGACCCGGAACATGTTGCGCTCCCAAGCGATGTCGTTGCGCTCGTACCGGTCCTCCACCAGGCGGCGCATCAGCTCCTCCCGCTTCAGCTCCTCTCCCACCCGGAGGGGGATCATCATATGGGCATAGTCGTCAGGCTCACCCAGGCCGTAGATGCAGGAGACCGAGGACACCACGATCACATCCCGCCGCTCAATGAGGGAGGCGGTGGCCGAGAGCCGCAGGCGGTCGATCTCGTCGTTCACCGAGGAATCCTTCTCGATGAAGGTGTCAGTGTGGGGGATATAGGCCTCGGGCTGGTAGTAATCGTAGTAGGACACGAAATACTCCACCGCGTTGTTGGGGAAAAACTCCTTGAACTCGGCGCAGAGCTGGGCGGCCAGGGTCTTGTTGTGGGCCAGCACCAGAGTAGGCCGCTGGACCTTCTCAATGACCTTTGCCATGGTGAAGGTCTTGCCCGAGCCGGTGACGCCCAGAAGGGTCTGCTCGGAAAGGCCGTTCTCCACGCCGGCCGCCAGGGCCTCGATGGCCTGGGGCTGATCCCCGCTGGGCTCAAAGGGACTGATTACTTTGAATTCAGACATGGCCGCTCCTCCCTTCCGCCATAGGCAGAGATATTGTATCAAAACATTTGTTCGATTGCAAGGGGTATTACAAATTTTCCTTCCTGCCGAAATAGAGAAGGCCGCTGTCCCGCATGGAGACCATATCGCCATCCGCGAAGATCACATGGTCCACCAGCTCGATGTTCACCGTCCCCAGGACCTTTGCCAGGTATTGGGTAGTGGACTTGTCGGCGTCGGATGGCACCGCCAGGCCGGAAGGGTGGTTGTGGGCCAGTACCACCCGGGAGGCATTGAGGGAGAGGGCGGCCTCCATCACGCTCCGGACGGTGACCTCGGAGGCGTTCACGTTCCCCTCCCCCACCTTCCGGACCCCCAGCGCCTTTCCCTTCCCGTCCATACACAGGAGAAAGATCAGCTCGCTCCGGGCGCCGAAGAAGCTGCTCTCCAGCTGCTCGCAGATGTCCTTCGTGCTCCGCACGATGTTGTCCACCCTGGTCCGGTCGGACAGGTAGCGGCCGGCGGCCTCCTTCACCCCCTTCAGGAGGGAGACGGTGTGTTCCCCCACGCCGGGGACCTTCAAAAGCTCCTCCGGGGAGGCATCCAGCACCCCGGCAAAGGAACCGAAGCGGTCCATCAGCAGGTGGGCAGTGGGGTTGGTGTCGCTCCGGGGACTGGCATAAAACAGGAGGAGCTCCAGAAGCTTGTGGTCCGGGAAGGAATCGGGCCGAGACAGGAATTCCCCCTTGAAACGCCGGCGATGGCCATCGTGAATGGACATAGGCTTCCCCTCCTCTTTCTCTATAATGTGGTGAAATATTATATCATTTTCCCCTGTCTTTCGCAAGAGCCGATCCCCAGTACAAAATCCAGGGCAGGTCGGAAACAGGCTCTGCCGTCCCCGTTCTCACCTTTTCCCCCGGAGGAGCGTAGAATGACCTGAAGCGGGCAGAAAGGAGGGATCGGGTATGCGTGGAGGGGATCCAGACGGCTCCGCCCTGAACACAGTCAACACCTCCATCATGTTCCTGGTTCTTTTGGTCCTGAGCATCCTCCTCTCTCTCAAGGCTGTTCTGATACAGCGGGACGCCCTCTGTGCCACAGCAGCGGGCAGGGACACGGAAAGTCTGCCCTCCCCCCTTCCCTTCCAGTGTATATCAGGTGCCATCGCCATCGGAGCTCTGGGCTATTTCTTTTCCCTGGCCCTCAGGGCTTGGAGCGATGCCTGTCAGGAGGATTCGGCGGAGGCAGTCTGTCTTTCCCGGGTAAACCTGTGGGCCTCCCTGTTTGTACTAGCCGCCTCCGTTTTGCGGTTTTTGGCCCTGACTGCCGCCAAGCAGGGATCGGAGGAATTTTCTATGGATGATGAGCTGCCCGCGTAGGAAGGAGTGAGACAATGGCATATTCCGACCTGGAGTGTCTGGCCCGCATCATCCAGTGCGAAGCCGGAGGCGAGGGAGAAAACGGGATGAAAGCGGTGGCCAGCGTGGTCATGAACAGGGTCAATGTGACCTACGGCGAGTACGCCAAATACAAAACCGTACGCCAGGTGGTCTTTCAACCCCGGCAGTTCGTCTGTGCCATGGAGACCGTAGACGGTAAATACAACGCCCAGAACATCTATAACATGTCCCTGGAACAGATCCACTGGGACATTGCCGAGTGGGCCATGGCCGGACACCGGCTGACCAACCTGGGTACCGCTCTGTGGTTCTTTAACCCCTATAGCCCCGAGTGCCGGGCCAATTTCCCATCCAAGGTGGGGACCTTTGCAGTGCGGATCGGCAACCACTGCTTCTATAATCCCACCGACGCTTATGCCGATACTTAAAAGGAGGTATTCATCCCTATGGCAAGATCCTATCCCGAAAACGCCCAAATGGGCATCACCACGCCCCCTATTCAGAACTTCAACACCCCAGCCATGGAAGGCTCTATGCAACAGTTTCTGGCCGACAACATCGGCCAGTATGTGGTGGTGGAGTTCCTGGTCGGCACCAATGAGCTGACCGCCAAGGCCGGGGTCCTCTACGCCGTAGGCACCAGCGTGGTCACCCTTTACCAAGAGCTGACCCAGACCTATGTTACCTGCGACATGTTCTCTATCAAGTTTGTCACCTTCTACCTCCCCGGCCACCGGCCCTGGCAGGTAAATTTCCCCATGTCCCAAGAGAGCGCTGTCCCCAGCCAGTGGCCTACCACCCCGCTCCCCGGAGCCATGGCCACCCCCGCCCCCGGCTTCGCCGGCTCCATGGCGGCGCCGGGACAGTGGAGCGGCAGCGGGCAGGACTTCGCTGTGCAGGGCGGCTGCGTCGGCGGCAACTGCGGCGGCGGGGCCACCCAGTCCTGGGGGTAAACCCTCCAAACCAGACCCGGACCTTTTGCGGTCCGGGTCTTATTTTGGGATTGACGGGGACGGGAAAATATGATACACTTTCTTCTCGGAAACAGCGTATGCTGCTGTGGCTCAGTTGGTAGAGCAGCTGATTCGTAATCAGCAGGTCGCCGGTTCAAGTCCGGCCAGCAGCTCCAAAAAAGCGGTGAAAATCCTTTGATTTTCACCGCTTTTTCAATTTTTCTCCGGGTTCTTGCCCGGCGTTCTGTCTTCTTACCGCTTGATCTTCCCCGGTCTCCTGCTCCTTGATCTTCCGGGCCACCTGAAAGAATGGCTGGTAGACCTCGTACATCTCCGCCCGACAGGCAAAGCCCAGATCGGTCCCCATATCAAAATCCAGGGGTGCGGAAAAGAAAGCGGGAAAGGTGTGCACTACATCTTCATTCATTAAAGCGATGGCCCCAGTATTACAGGCCTCCAGAATGTCATGCCGCTCAGCCTTAATGCGGATAAAGTGGGTATGAAGCCCCGTGTTCTCCACATAGAGCTGGAGCTGCCGCATCAGGTGGGGCGCGTTGGTGCCCACGGTGCAGTGGTCCAGATCCTCCACCACCAGTAATTTTTTCCCGGCCAGCGGGTGGTTCGGATGCATAATACACCAGGTACGTATGCGCAGGAATTTTTCAAAGCGGATAGTCTTGGGGTGATAACCGCTCAGAGTAAAATGCTGAATGATGTCATACTCCAGATTCAGAAGCCCGCTGAGCTGTTCCTCCGGGAGCTCCTGACAGGGGATATACTGGATATCAAAATGGTTGGGCGTGTCCCGGATATACCGCTCACAAACCCGCTCCACAAACTGGGGAACCACCAGCCCGGCATACATGGGAATGCGGATGACCCTCTCCGCCCGATTTACAAGGCGGCACCTGTTAAAGGAAGTCTTTGGTATCAAAGCCGTTGCAGGCGGCAAGGAGCTTTACATCAAAGCCAACAAGGGCGTTCTGCTGGCCACGGGCAGCGTGTCGGGCAGCCCTGAGCTTATGGAGCGGTTCTTCCTTCCCAAGGGAGTGGAAGTCATCAACAGCAGCTCCCCCCGCCAACACAGGTGACGGCCTAATGATGGGCCTCCAGGCGGGAGTTATGCTCCACAACATGACCCAACACGGTGTGGAGCTCCAACCCTTCTCTCTAAAAAGGCCAGCCAGGAGGTGGGCAGCGCTGTCATCTCCTACATGACCGGAGAAAACCGGGGAGCTAAGATCATCGTGGACCAGAGCGGCAGCCGCTTCATGAACGAGGATCTGGAGCTCTCCCACTACAAGGGCCTTCTGGATTGGACCCAGTTCCCCGGTGCTCCCCAGGTTGGCGGCTACCAAGGCTTCATCCACAAACCTTTCTACCTCATCTTTGACTCCCAGATCTGCGACACCGAAGGGGTGGGCGCTTACCTCAGCGATTACAGCTGGTCGGTAGCCATGGGTCTCCACAAGTGGAGTGCCGGCAATCAGGAAGAGCTGAAAAAGGGCTGGATCGCCAAGGGCGACACCCTGGAGGAGCTGGTGGAGAACCTGGCCGCCCAAAGCGGCAATTCCCCTATCGATATGGAGGGTCTGAAGGCTACTATTGCTGTCTACAACAGTGCCTGCGCCTCCGGCCAGGATGCCTATGGCCGCTCGGGTGCCCAGAGCCTGTAAAGGCCCCTACTACGCCGCCGAGCTAGCCGCCACTGTCATGTATACTGTAGGCGGGCTCCAGACCAACGGAGTGGGAGCAACTCTGGACTGGAACGGTTCTCCCATCCCCGGTCTTTACAGCGCAGGCGATGTGGGCCAGCCCAGCGGAGCTAATCCCGTTGGTGTGTGCGCCTGCGGCGCCATGGGAGCTTTGGCCGTGCGTGGCATGGTCTCTCATGCAAACCGGGATATCCCCGGCGAGGTAGATGCCATCATGGAGAAACCCAACGAGACCGCCATAACCGTAGCCGCAGGCGGCCTCTATGCCCTCTCTGGTGAAGGACAGCAGGGCACGGGGGCCGGGCCGAGCGGCAGTGTGACCAACTCCATCATCTCGGACACCACCTATAAGGACGGCACCTACACCGGTGTGGGCAGCAGCACCATCGGCGGCGACATCCAGGTCACTGTCACGGTCTCCGGCGGAAAGGTGGCCAACATCCAAGTGGACAGCCACAACGAGACCAACACCATCGGTGGCATGGCCTTCGACACCTTCATCCGGCAGGCCGTGTCCGGCAACACCCACGAGATCGACGGCGTCTCTGGAGCCACCGAGACCACCAAGAGCTTCGCCCAGGCTGTGAAGGCCGCTTTGGATCAAGCGCAGTAAGAAACAACGTCTGCTTCAGCCACAACAAAATTGCCTGTTTGCAAAACAGAAGACTGCCATAGCCGGGAAAGCTTCCCGCGTGCCTTGGATACACTTTGTAATTAGCACACCGCCGTGAAAAAAGTCCGGATACCTTACGGTATCCGGACTTTTTGGTTTTGGTCTTACCGCTGGGCACACAGCTTGCCGGCCCGGCGGCCGAAGGTAACGCTCCGGCCAGCGGCAGCACCCGCCAGCAGATTGGGGTAGCTTCCGTCAAAGTAGCTGCCCGAGCAGTCGCCGGCTACGTAGAGGCCCTCGATGGGCTTGCCCTCGGGGGTGAGGGCGTTCATGTTCTCGTCGATCTTGATGCCATCCAGGGTGCAGATGAAGTAACCGCCGCTCATACGCACGCCCTCAAAGGGGGCAGTCCGGAGCTGGGAGAGCCGGAAGGCCTCCTTGCCGAAGTCCTCGTCCACCTGCTTGTCGTAAAGCTCATTGTAGCGGGCCACGGTGGCCTTGAACTGCTCCACAGGCAGGCCCAGCTTCTGGGCCAGTTCCTCAATAGTATCGGCCTTGACGATGAGACCGGCCTCCCGATAGGGCATCATGAAGGCGGGCTCATTCAGCTCCTCCAGGGGCCAGACCGACTCGGCCCCGTTGACATGGGGGAACATGCGGCTACAACCGTGGGTGTCGAAGCGCTCCATGTCCTTCTTATAGTCGGCGTCCCACACCATGGCGTAAGTATGGCCGGGGATGTTGAAGGCGTCGTGGAGGATATGGTCGTAGCAGCCACTCTCATTGGTGAACCGCTTTCCCTCCAGGTCCACCTTCAGGAAGGGCTGGGAGCCCATCCAAAAGAGGAAGCCCTCCTGCTGGCAGCCCACCTGGGTGGGAGGCACACCACCCCGGTCAAAGAGCATACCGGCGTGGGTCTCGTCCATGGCGGCGCCGGCCCAGAGGCAGGCCTTGATGCCGTCCCCCTGGCTGCCGGGGTAGGAATAGTTGATGTTGATCATCTTGACCGTCTCGGGCTGGAGGGCCCTAAGCATATCCATGTTCAGGCTGTAGCCGCCGGTGCAGACAATAACACCCTTAGATGCGTTGTATCGGACAATACCGTCATTGGTCCTGGCATAGATTCCGGTGACCTCGCCCCCCTCCTTGATGAGTTCCATGAGGGAGGTCTCGTAGTGGATCTCCAGACCCAGGCCGGCGCCATACTCCTTCAACACGTTGGCGGTGGCCCCGTGAGCCCCCAGGGTAACACTGGTCTGGAGGGAGTGGCCCACATCGTAGACCGGGTAGCGTACCGCCTTGGAATGGTCGTCCACCTCATGGCGGATGGGCAGGCCCTTGGCCTCACAGAGGGCGGTGTACCAGTCGATGGCCTCGCCCGAATGCTCAGCCCAGACCTTGAAGAGCCGCTGGTCGGCGTAGCCGTTGGACTGGCGGTACATCTCGGTGAACACATCGAACTTATCGGGGTTGTCGTTGTTCTCGATCTGCTGCTTGGAACCCAGGGCGGCCAGAGTATCCCGGATACCGGAACCGCCGTACTCCTCACCCATCTTCTCGATGAGGATGGTCTTGGCCCCCTCCTCCACGGCGGCGCATGCGGCGAAAAGCCCGGCGGTACCGGCGCCGATGACCAGCACCTCGGTGTCAATGGTCTTGACCACGTCGCTGTCCTTCACCTCAGGAGCGGCGCCCAGCCAGTCGGCCGAGACGGCGTCCTGCTTATCTCCGCCCTCGCCCCGGATGAGGGAGACGTCCACACCCTTGGCCTGGGCGATACAGTCCTCCAGAGCAGCCTTGGCGGCCTTGGAGGTAACACTGGCGCCGTTGACGCCGTCCACCTCGATGCTCTGCTTGTCCAGGATCTCCTGAGCCATCTTCTCCCCCACGGGCTGGCCCAGGCCGGCAGTCTCGCCGGAGGTGTCCACAGTGGCCTCCAGGATCCTGGTCTCGTCCACCTTGATAGTGACGGTGACCGGGCTCTCCATGCCCTGTGCAGTGGCGGTGTATGTACCAGGGGTGTAGATCTTGTTGCCTTCGGGGGTAGGGGTGGGATCGGGGGTCTTCTCCCCGCATCCGGCCAGCATGCCCAGAGCGGCGATGCCGGCCGCGCCGGCGGCTCCCTTCAGAAAGTCACGGCGGGAAAGGTCCTTCTTGCTCATTCCTTTTTCCTCCTTTTTGTTGGTGGGGCAGGGTTTCGCTCTTGCTTGTAGTATATCAGCTTTACAATTTTCGAAAAAGGAGTTATAATTTTGACGTAACCGCAGTTTTTACCTGCGTTAAGGAGGACGTTCCTATGGACATCACCCAACTTCGATATTTCCTCAGGACTGCCGAAACCCTAAACTATACCCGGGCAGCCGAAGGACTGTTCATCACCCGTCAATCCCTGCGCCAGGCCCTTTCCAATCTGGAGAGCGAGATCGGCGCTCCCCTCTTTTTCAACGAGAAAAACCACCTCTCCCTCACAGAGTATGGAGAGTACCTGGCTTTCACCGCCGCCGAGGTGGTGGGGAGCTTCGATGCCATGGCGGAGGACATGGCCCGCCTGGTCAGCCAGAAGGCCCGGCTCCGGATGGCCATCTCGGTGAGCCTGCTCACCTTCCTGCTCAACGGTGTGGATGGTGTCCTGAAAGAGTTTGAGACTCGCTTCCCCCACATTCAGCTGGAGGTCCTGACCCTCACCGCCGACCAGGTGATCGACGCTGTTCTGGCGGAGGAGGTTGACTGCGGATGCGTGCTCCAGATGCCCTGCCCCCGGCCGGGATGCAAAACCAAGGTCCTCCACAATTACCCGGTGGCGGTGGACTTTGGGGACCAAATGTCCCTCTACGGCCGGGAGACAGTGGGCCTTTGGGAGCTGGACGGTGTACCCCTGCTGGGCATGGGCGCTCTGGAAAAGATAGCCTTCCCCCTGTGGGAAGACTGCCGGCGGGAGGGCATTGAACTGAGCTACCAGACCATGCCCAACGCCATTGATGCCTTTTATCACATGCAGCACTCCCTCTCGGCCGGGCTGGATATCTACTACACCCAGGAAGAAGCCGACGTCCCCCATGTACGGGCTTCCCGCCTGCCCGGATATATTTGGGAACTGGCCCTCCTCTGTCCAGAGGCAAGTTTCCAGCAGGGCCTGACCCGACTGCTGTGCCGCTTTCTGGAAGAGCGGTACGGAAACACCGGGGGGTAGGTGGATCTCTTTCCGCCCATTTCTACTTTTTTTGCATTTTCATACGGAGTGTAGTATAATTTCTCATAGAGCCTGCGGGGCTCTGTGTTTCGGAAAGGAGATCTTTCCATGAAAAAACCTATTTCGGTCCTTCTCCTCCTGGCCCTGACCCTCTCTCTGCTCTCGGCCTGCGGCGGAAGCAAGGATCCCCAGGCCGCCTCTACCCCAACGCCAGCGGCCGTCCCTACCCCCAAGGTCACCGAGGATACCGGAGGCCTGACAGACGGGGACTACACCGCCCAGGCCTGGGGCTTTGACCTGACCAAGCAGGTCAGCGTCACCGTGACCATCCGCGACGGAAAGATCGACGCCATTACGGTGGGAGAACACGGTGAGACTGCCGGCATGGTGGCCGCCGTGAAGGACCGGCTCATTCCCCGGATCCTGGAGGCCCAGTCCACAGCGGTGGATTCCGTCACGGGCGCCACAGCCACCTCAGGGGCGGTGAAGGCCGCCTTGGCCGACTGCTGGCAGCAGGCCGGCGGCAGCGAAAAGACCCTCTCCTCCGCTGCGGGGGCCTATGTCATGAACGCGGTGGGCCCGGTGATCACCGGGAACTATGAGAACTACGACGTGGACGTGGCGGTGGTCGGTATGGGCGGCTCGGGCACAGCCGCCGCCCTGTCGGCTGCCGAGAGCGGCGCCAGGGTCCTGGCCATCGACAAAGCGGGCAAGTGGGGAGGTTCCAGCGCCGTCACCTCGGGCACAGCCGCCGTCAACGCCCCCAGTCAGGTCGCCGCCGAGATCGAGGAGTGGACCGACCCCATCACCAAGGAGAAACGTACCAAGGCCGCCGGCGAGGAGCTGGTCAACAAGGAGACTCTCTACAAGGAGTGGACGGCCTACACTACAGTGGACGGTGTTCAGCACGCCAAGGAAGAGATCATCCGTATGGACCTGGACCGGAGCGGCGAGACGTTGGACTGGCTCATGGGCTACGGTTTCCAGTTTGACGCTGCCCGGGGGTTTGCGGGGGGCAAGTGGGGCATTTTTGCCCCCTATTCGGGGAGCAAATCCCTCACCGAGAGCTTTTTCGCCTCGGCTTACGGCAAATATACCGAGATGGGCGGCGAGTACCTGCTGGAGACGGCGGGCACTGAACTCATCATGGAGGGAGAGCAGATCGTGGGCGTGAAGGCGGTGAAGGCCGACGGGACACTTGTCACCATCCGGGCCAAAGCCGTCATCCTGGCCACCGGCGGCTTCGGCGGCAGCGAGCGGATGATGGAGAAATATCTGGGGGAGGCCTGGCGGCTTTACGGTATGACCCAGAACACCGGGGACGGCCTGCTGATGGGCACTGCCGTGGGCGCGGCCACCTACAACGCCGACATGCCCCCCATGTCCCACTTCGTGGCCCCCTGGCAGATCATCACCTCCTTTGAGGGAACCGACAACGACATCCCCTATGCTATGGTGTGTACCGGGGAAGCCCTGGCCGTTGACCAGACCGGGGCCCGCCGGATAAACGAAACCAACCTGGCCACGAACGCCTACACCATGGGGGCCAAGTACTACACCATCTGGTCCAAAGAACAGATCGACACCCTCCGCGCCCACGGCTTTGCCGCAAGCACCTCGGGCCGGTATCTGAACCAGGGCGGCGTCCCCGCCGACACCCCCCTGACCAACATCGACGCGGTGTTGGAGGAGGGTATCCGGATGGGCTTCATCTACAAAGCTGACAGCCTGGAGGCCCTGGTCAAGGCCATCGGCGGGAAGATGGATGCCGGGACGCTCACCGCCGCGGTGGAGGACTATCAGGACGCCGCAGAAGGCACCGACCCCCTGGGAAAGAAGGCTGAGCTCTTTGCCCGTGTGGGGGCTCCCGCCCCGGAAAGCGAGTACTATATCGCCGTCACCGGTGCGCCTTACATTTACAGCACCTGCGGCGGTCTGGATGTGGACGTGGATCTGCGGGTCCTGGACGGAAACGGGGAGGCCATCCCCGGCCTTTACGCCGTGGGCACAGACGCCATGGGAGTCCTTTTCACCAACACCAAGGGCTATGCCAACTACGGCGGCATCGCCCAGGGCTGGGCCTTCGTCTCGGGCCGGACGGCCGGGGAGAAGGCAGCCCAATACGCCAAATAAATAAAATTGCAGACAGACGCCCGGTATCGGAAGATACCGGGCGTCTGTCTGTTCAAGCCTGTTACGCGTTGAATACGTATTTGTCCAGCCTGGAGAAAGCCTCCTGCACCCGGGTCAGGGGCAGGGCCAGGTTCATGCGGATGGTGTTGGGGACCTGGAAGGGACGGCCGTCCTGCCAGATGACCCCCACGGCCACGCCGGTCTTCTGAAGGTCGTCCATGGTCCTTCCGTGCCCGGCCAGCCAGCCGGTACAATCCAGGTAGAGCATATAAGTACCCTGGGGGCGGGAGACCTCCACACCCAGGAAGTGGTCCTTGATGTACCGGCAGGCATAGTCCGCGTTGCCCGTCAGGGTCTGACAGAGCTCGTCACACCACACCCTGCCTTCCGCCCCGTAGGCGGCAATGAGGGCATGCATGGACAGGACATTCATGCTGTTGTAGTGGCCCAGGGAGGCCTCCTTGTCCATCCGCTCCCGGATCCACGGGTCATAGACGATGTGGTAGGAGCCGATGAGCCCGGCCAGGTTGAAAGTTTTGGAGGGGGCGTACATGGCGGCCACATGCCCCCGTGCCCAGTCGCTGACACTCTGGGTAGGGATATGGGTATGGCCGGCGAGGATCAGGTCGGACCAGATCTCGTCCGAGATCACATACACATCATGCCGGGCATAGACCTCCATGGCCTTCTCGATCTCCCAACGCTCCCACACCCGGCCGGTGGGGTTGTGGGGGGAGCAGAAGATGGCGGCATGGATCCTGTTCTCCACGATTTTTTGCTCCATATCCTCAAAGTCCATGCGCCACACGCCGTCCGCATCCTTCTTCAGGGGCGAGTGGACAATATGGTAGCCGCTGTTGGTGAGGACCCCGGTGAAGCCCACATAGGTAGGAGAGTGGACCAGCACAGCGTCCCCCTTGGAGCAGAATACGCTGAGGGCGGTGGCCACCCCGCCCAGCACGCCGTTTTCGTAACCGATATGCTCAGGCTTCAGCCCGGTGACCCCGTGGCGGGTCCGGTGCCACTGAACAATGGCGTCAAAGTAGGCCGGGGAGATATCAAAGTACCCATAGGCCGGATGCCGGGCCCGCTCGATGATGGCCTGGGGGATGGCGGGGCAGGTGGGGAAGTTCATGTCAGCGATCCACATGGGGATCCGGTCAAAACCCTTCCCCACCTCTGCGCCGGGGATGGGAATCTTTTCTACGGCGATGGAGTCCCTCCCCTGCCGGTCCATGATACTGGTAAAATCGTATTTCATGCCTTGTTTCCGCCTTTCTGATTACTCGTTTGATCCCCGGGGCCCATATTCCATCCGCAGGCGGAACACACGTTTTCCACCGGTCTCTCCCGAGAGGAAGAAGGAATCCTCCTCCCGGCCGGTGCGCAGATCCAGGGTCTCCCCCAGCCTTGCCTCCCCGCCGTATTTGATGGTGACCTCCCGAAGAGGACGGGTACGGAACTCGGCAGGGAGAATATCCTCGGCCAGGTCGAAGTACCGGACGTTGTTCATGTGGCCGTTGACGTCCAGATAGCTGTAAGGCACAGTGAAGGCGCTCTCCCCGGTAAAAGTCCCCATTTTGGGAGACGTGGGAAGGGAACTCTCCTCCCCGGTGGTCAGGCCGGTCAGGCTGACCGCCCCCTCCTTGGGCAGGAGCATCTTCCGGGTCGTGCCGTCCATCAGCACCCAGAGGGCGCAGGCCCGAACCAAAGTCTCCCCCGACGGGGTCCTTAAGAGGTAGTGCCGGGGAAAGAAGGCGTGGGTGGGCTCCCCCGGCCAGGTGGTGAGGATCACGTCCTCCTCATAGCGAGGCATACGGGTGATGTGGGCCCTCTGGGCGGTGACCACCCAGAGGATCCCTCGGTCCAGGGTGGCCCCGGTCCCCACACCCAACAGGTCAGCGTGGGCGGTGGCTCCCTCCTGAAAGAGCCGGAAGAGGGAGGCCAGCCGCAGCTCCTTCCTGGGATCGGCGTCCGAGATAGACACCCGGTATTCTCTGCGGTAGACTTCCATTTCCTTACTGCCCGTCGCCTTGGGAGGCTACCGCCATAGCCCGGGGATCGTGCTCGGGACCCCAAACCTTATGGCATAGCTCGATGGTATAGAGCAGGTCCTTGTCGTCAGGGTCGGAGTAGGCGTCCAGCAGGTGGCGGCTGTGGCCGTCGTCCAGGGTGGCCTTACTCATATACATGGGAGCGTAGGTCCAGTCGGTGACCGAAGCCTCCCCGGTCACGTTGTCCCGGGTCAGCTCCAATGTGAGCACGGCAGTGACATGGGTCTCCTCATCATTCTGGTTGGAAAAGAAATTGCCCAGAGAATAGCACACAAAAGCGGAGCGCTGGGTGCCGTCGTCCAAGGCAACGGTGCGCATCTCAATGGGCTGGATCACATGGGAGTGTCCGCCCAGGATCAGGTCAGCCCCATTGGCGATGAGCAGGTCGGCGATCTTCTCCTGGTAGGCATTTTGCTGGAGGTGGTACTCCAGTCCCCAATGGATCATCACGGCCACCAGATCGGTGCCCAGGGCCTTTGCCTTGGCCAGGTCGGAGGTCAGCCGTTCGGTGTCGGGCGTACACATGGTGGTGGTGTAGTCGGTATTGAAGAGGTTTACCGACCAGGGGGCGTCCTTGGCCGTGGGGATACCGTTGGTGCCGTATGTGTAACCCAGAAAGGCCACCGAGATCCCTCCCACGTCGGCCACCACGATGTCGCTCTCGGCCTCCTCCTGGGTGCGGCTGGTACCCACGTGGGGCATGCCGATCTCGTCCAGTACGTCCAGGGTCCGGCACAGGCCCGAGAAGCCGGCATCCAGGCAGTGGTTGTTGGCGGTGAGGAGCATGTCGAACCCGCTCTCCTGCAATCCGTAGGCCAGGGCGTCCGGAGCCCGGAAGCAGGGGTAGCCCGAGTAGTTGCCCGCCGAGAGGGTGGTCTCCAGATTACACACCGCATAGTCGGCCTCTTCCACATAGGGCCGGGCAGCGGCGATGATGTGGGTAAAATCGTAGGTCCCATCGGTCTGGAGGGCGTCATTGGTGATGGGCAGATGGGCCATGGCGTCGCCGCACACCGCCAGGGTGGCCACTGTGGGCGGAGGCGGGGGCGTGGGAGTAGGCTCCGGCGTGGGAGTGGGCTCCGGCGTAGCGGTCGGGGTGGGCGTTGGCTCGGGGGTCTGCTCGGCCCCGGGAACCCCACAGCCGGCCAGGATCAGGGTCATGGCAAGAAGCAGAGCAAGGATCCGTTTCATCGTATTTGTTCCTCCTTATTGGATGGCTTCATAGATCGTTTCGCTGATGGCGCCGCAGACGGCGTAGATACCGTACTGGTCCACCATGGCGCTGGCGCCGGTGGTCAGGACCACTACACCATCCCCGGTGTCCGGGTCATAGGACATCAGGTTATAGACGCCGTAGGCGCTGCCGGTATGGTAGTAGAGGCTGTCCCGGCCATAGATGTCATACTGACGGCGAAGGTTCTGACACTGCTCATAGGGAAGGCCGGCGGGGATCCCTACCGGGGTCTCCATGGTCTCCACCGAGCGTATCGTCAGCAGCCGCTGTCCCTCATAGACGCCGTCCCCAGCCAGCAGGGCCGCCAGCTTGGCCATGTCGGCGGCGCTGATGACCAGGCCGCCGGCGAAGGCGATGCCGTTCGCGCCGGGGGTAGGGTCGGTCTTCAGGGTCTTTTGATACTCCACGCTCCGGGCAATGCTGCCGTCATAGCGGACCAGCCGGGCGAGCAAGCCGGTGTCCTTCAGCTCCCCCGCGGCAAAAGCGCCGTCGATACCCAGGGTCCGGAAGAACCGCTCCTCCAGAATATCGTCCATCACTTTGTTATCGGCCAGCTCCAGGGTCATTCCCAGAACGCCAAAGGCATAGTTATTATACCCCCAGGAGGCGATATTTCCAGGCTGGGTCCCCACAAAATCTCCCCCGGCCAGCCGGGCCCGGACGTCGGAATACCGTTGGGAGGTCCCGTCTCCGTATAGAGGGATGGAGGAGGTGTGGGACAGGATGGTACGGATGGACACCGGGGTGTTGGGATAGGCCCGGTTCCGGGCGGTCACCCCCCAGTAGTCTCCGATAGAGGTGTCCAGATCCACCACCCCGTCCTCGGCCAGGCTCATAGCGGCCATGGCGATGGCCACCTTGGAGATGGAGGCGATACGCAACTTGTGCTGAGCGGTCATCTGCCCCGTGGTGACCTGCTTACTCTCCCCGGTCTGGACATCCACCACCAGAATGTCCTTCCGGTCGGCCCAGCCATAGGCGTAGGAATCGGTGACCCGGCCGTTCTCGATGACGGCCACCTGGACGCCGCCCTTGGTGCCGTAGGCCTTGGCGATCTCGTCCACCTTGGCCTGGATGGCCTCGTGGTTTTCCTTACTCTTGCTGTGGACAGCCTGCTGCTGGGCCTGCCTGATGGCCACGGCCTCGGCCTCCCCGGTACAGAAGGCCCGGAGAGCGGTGAGGGTCTGGGCCAGCTGGGCCCGGGTCACGGTATAGCCGGGATGAAGCTCGGCCGAAACCAGGGATGCAAAAACCCCGCTTTCCACCGCCCAGGACAGGGGAATGACCATACTCTCAGGGATCCGTACAGCGTCCCAATAGGCGCTCAAATCCCCCGAACACTGGCCGGACGCCCCTTGGGAAAGGGCGTAGTTGTAAAGCAGGACGGCCAACTCCCCCCGGAGCAGGGTCTCATGGGGCAGGAACTCTCCCTGGGGATCCTCCCCCAGAAGGCCGGTCTCCTCGGCCCAGGCCACTCCCGCGGCATAGCTGTCCCCGTCGGTCACGTCAGTAAAGGAGCCGGTGTATGTATAAGGTTCTCCCTCCCCATCGGCGGGGGGAAGGTTCAGATCGTAAGTATAGCTCAGGTATTGGGCAGCCCGGGCCACGCTGCCGGCCAGGTAGCCCCCGGCGGTCAGGTAGACCTGTCCGGATCCGTCGGTGTCCTCCAGGGCGTCCAGCCGCTCCAGGGCCACCACGGCCGCCGCCCGGTCCACCTTGGCCTCGGGTTCAAAGAGAAGCTCCCCCGTGTTCAGGGCAGGGGTTCTCTCGCTGGGCTCCAGAACTCCAAGGCGGGTCATATAGTCCACGGCGGCATAGCAGCCGTCCCCCTCTCGCACATCCAGGAACGTCTTTTCGGACATGACCTGGAGCTGGGCCGCGGGGGGCACCGGCGTGTCCGACACCGGAACATGGCACACACCAAAGGCCATCAGGCTGAGAATGAACGGCAAAACCACATGGGAGCCGGCCATGGGATCACCCCTTTCCAGAAAAGTCTTTTTTCCTCTCAATTATAATGATATTCCCCTTTTCTGTCAAGGTTCGGCAGGGTTTGGCAATTCCGGCAGGAAAAGACCCCTTTTTCCCAAGAGAAGGTCCGCCCGTCCATTCCTTTCCCACATCTTTTGTGCGTATTGCACAATTTTTGGGTCAAAAAACTGTGCATGATTACTTATTGACACCACAAGCCAATTTTTGATATACTCTTCACAGTCAAGTGAATCTGTGTAACGTGTTACTGTTTGATCAGGCATGAGTTTTTCATGGGAAGCCATGGGAAGCCCATGCCTTTTTGCTTAGATGGAGGTGGAGTGGCCCATGAAGTGCTTGAAGGTGTTCAACAACAGCGCCGTTTCTGCCGTTATGCCGGACGGGCGGGAGGCCATCATGCTGGGCAACGGCATCGGCTTCAACCGCCGGCCGGGGGACCCGGTGCCCGAGGAGCGCATCGAAAAGGTCTACTATGTGCAGGACGAGATACAGACCAAGTTCCTCCAGATGCTCCAGAATGTCCTCCCCGACGTGATGGAGGCCGCCGAAGAGATCATTGCCACCGCCGAGCGCGCCGGCTTTGTCCTCAGCAACCAGGCCACCATCTCTCTCATCGACCACATCAGCTTCGCCATCGAGCGGCAGCAGGAAAACATCTCTCTGCCCAACCTGCTTTTAGGGGAGACCCGGCTTCTCTATCAAAAGGAGTTCGAGTTAGGACTCCGGGCCCTGGAGATCGTGCAGGAGCACTGCGGCGTGACCCTCCCCGAGGACGAGGCCGGATATATCGCCCTCCACCTCATCACCATCTCGGCCGACCGGGTGGGCACCTATGACACCCTGAAGTTCGTTAAAGGCACCGCGGACATCATCAAGGAGGTCTACGGCGTCGCGTTTGAGCCCCAGAGCCTGGATGCCATGCGCCTGATGACCCACCTGAAATTCCTGGCCCAGCGCATCTTCCAGCACACGGTCTGGGAGGACGACAGCGACATGGACGAGATGTACGGGTATCTTCTGCACCGCAGTCCCAAAAACCAGATCGCTCTGGAGCAGCTGGAGGGCTACATCAGGCAGAGCTTCGGCTATACCCTCAACAAGCAGGAAAAATTTTACTTGCTGGTCCACCTGACCAAGATCCTGTAAGTCCACAACAGATCCCCAAGGCTGAACGCGCGCAGCGGCGGAGACCGTGGAGATAAACCGAGAAAATATATGAAGGAGCGAACATCATGAAGAAAAAAGTGAAAGGCCTTCTGGAGATATTCGCCAAGGCCATGGTCCAGCCCCTTATGTTCCTGTCCTGCGCCGGTATGATCATGGTGCTGGGCGTACTGGTCACTCAGAGCAGTGTCCGCAACCTGCTGCCCTTCCTGAACTGGGGCCCTATCCAGCTCATCGGCAACCTGATCTATCAGGGCGTTATGATCCTCATCAACAACCTGGGCGTCATCTTCGCCATCGGCATCCCTGCCGCCCTGGCCAAAGGCGACAAGCACCGGGCCGGCCTCATCGGCTTCCTCGCTTATCTGGTCTATCTGACCACCTCCAACCAGCTGCTGGTGGCCAGCGGCAAGCTGGCCGACGCCAGCGGGATGCTGGGCCTCATCGGCACCGGCCAGGCCAACATTCTGGGCATCCAGTGTGTGGATATGGGCGTGTTCGGCGGCATCATCCTGGGCTGCCTGGTGGGCTGGCTCTTCAACCTCACCTATAAAAAGCGCTTCAAGGGCGCCCTCCAGATCTACTCCGGCTCCAACTTCTCCTTCCTGGTCATCTTCTTCGCCTCCATCCTCTTCGGTGCGGTGAGCAACCTGGTGTGGCCTGTGGTCCAGGCCGGTATCGGCTCCCTGGCCTCCTTCATCAAGAACTCCGGCACCTTCGGCCTGTTCATCTATGGCTTCCTGGAGCGGATCCTGATCCCCACCGGCCTCCATCACCTGGTTTACACCCCCTTCCAGTTCTCCAGCCTGGGCGGCGTGCTCCAGGTGGGCGAGACCATGGTGGCCGGCGCTTACCCCATCTACGCCACCGAGGCCATGATGCCCAACGTGACCAAGTTCTCGGACAGCATCTACTTCATGGCCACCGGCTTCACCAAGATGTTCGGCTACATCGGCATCGGCGCCTCCTTTATCTACACCGCCAAACCTGAAAACAAGCAAAAGACCATCGCCACCATGGTGCCCCTGATCATCACCGCCTGCCTGGGCGGCATCACCGAGCCCATGGACTTCATGTTCATCTTCGCCGCCCCCTTGCTCTTCTTCTTCCACGCCTGCATCGCCGGTCTGTTTATCGCCCTGATGAAGGTGTTCAGCGTCACCTCCTTCTGCGGCGGCAATCTTCTGGCCGGTCTGATCTCCAACATTGCCCAGGGCGTGGAAAAGACCAACTGGCCCATGATGATCGTGCTGGGTCTCATCCAGATCGTGCTCTACTTCGTGCTCTTCAGTTTCCTCATCAAGAAGCTGGATCTGAAGACCCCCGGCCGGGAGGATGACGGCCCCGCCGAGGCCGAAGCCCCCGCAGCCGCGCCCGCCGTGGGCAACGGTTCCGGCGACCCTGTGGCCCTGACCATCATCAAGGCCCTGGGCGGCAAAGCCAACATCAACACTGTGGAGAACTGCATCACCCGGCTCCGGGTCAACTTGGCGGATCCCTCCCTGGTGGACGAGGAGCTGATCAAGACCACCAAGCCCAAGGGCATCGTCCGCAAAGACAACGACGTTCAGATCGTCTACGGCCTTGAGGTGGCTGACGTGCGCCGGGCCGTAGACGAGGAGCTGGAAAAGATGGGCTCAGCCACCTAATCAAAGGGAAAGGAAGATTGCTATGATCATTACCATCGTTGGCGGCGGCAGCACCTTCACCGCCGGGATCGTCAAATCCATCGCCCTGCGCCGGCAGGAGCTGGAGGTGGATGAGATCCGCCTGTTCGACATCGACAAGGAGCGCCAGGACAAGGTCGGCGTTCTGGTAGACTGGATCCTCCACGAGGACCTGAAGTGCGACATCAAGCTCACAGTCACCACCGACGTGGAGACCGCCTACACCGACGCCTCCTTCATCTTCGCTCAGATGCGTGTGGGCAAGTACGCCATGCGGGAGCAGGATGAGAAGATCCCCCTCCGCCACGGCTGCGTGGGGCAGGAGACCTGCGGCGCGGGCGGCATGGCCTATGGTATGCGGACCATCTTCCCCATGATCAAGGTCATCGACGATGCCGCCAAGTACGCCAGGCCCGACCACTGGATCCTCAACTACTCCAACCCCGCCTCCATCGTCTCGGAGGCATGCCGCCGCCTGCGGCCCGATGCCCGGATCATCAACATCTGCGATATGCCCATCGCCATCATCGACATGGTGGCCGCTGCTCTGGGCATCAAGAACAAGAAGGAGATCGTCTACGACTACTTTGGACTGAATCACTTCGGCTGGTTCACCTCCATCGAGCACAACGGTAAGGACATCATGAACGAGCTGCGGAAGTACATCATGGACAACGAGATCCTGCTGCCCGAGGCTTACCTCCAGGCCAACAAGGCCGCCCTGCCCAAGGACACCAACCGCCACGCCAAGGGAAGCTGGTACTATGTCTGGAAGGGCGTCTATGAGATCATGCAGAACTTCCCCGACACCCTGCCCAACACCTACCTGAACTATTACCTTCAGCAGAAGGAGTTCGTGGAGCACTCCGACCCCACCCACACCCGGGCCAATGAGGTCATGGAGTCCCGGGAGAAGAACCTGTTCGAGGGCATCGACCGTTACATCAAGACCGGGGAGATCGACGAGAACATCTTCTACGCCGGTAGCCACGGCGACTGGATCGCCGATCTGGCCATCGCCCTGAAGAACGACACCAAGGCCCGGTTCCTTGTCATCGTGGAAAACCGGGGCGCCCTGCCCAACATGCCCTACGATGCCATGGTGGAGGTCCCCGCCTACATCGGCAAAAACGGCCCCGAGGTCATCGCCCAGAAGCCCATCCCCCTGTTCCAGCAGGGTCTGATGATGCAGCAGCTCAACTGTGAGAAGCTGCTGGTGGAGGGCTGCATCGAGGGCAGCTACCAGAAAGTGCTGGAAGCCTTCACCCTCAACAAGACCATCCCCAGCATGAAGGTGGCCAAGGAGGTCCTGGACGACCTGATCGAGGCCAACAAGGAATACTGGCCCGAGCTGAAGTAAAATCCTTCCCCATACCGCAAAGAGACCGGCCCCGCTGTTCAGCGTGGCCGGTCTCTTCTTCCCTATACGCTTTTTGAGCCCTCTGGCTCACTCCTCCGGGGGAAAGCTCTCCACGGGCTCGCCGCTCCCGGTCGGGCTCTCCTCTAGAGGATCCTCCTCCCCGCTTTCCACATCGGGCGGGGCGATCCCCTCCAGAGCGTTGTCCAGCAAAAAGTCCGAAACTGACAGCACCTGGTCCCGGTAAGGCCGGGGGCGGCCCTCCACCGTCAGATAGACCGACTCCACCCCGTTCAGCTGGCACAGGGTCAGCACGATGCAGCTGTCGGCCAGGGTGAGCTCCACCCCACTCAGGCCGTTGTAGGCCTCAGACAGGTCCAGGGTCAGGACGGCCCCCTCCATTCGCCAGGAGCGCAGAGTGATCCCCGCCGGAATGGGGGAGGTCACCTCCTGGCTCTCGGGCCCGGCCAGCAGCAGGGCAAAAAGCCCCTCCACCTCCCCGCTTCCCTCCGGAAGGGTGCGGTGCTCGCACTGGAGGGCGGCACTGTCCAGCCTTCCCTCCAGGGCCCCGTCCTCCTGAGGGATCACAGCGTAATAGACGGCGTATCCTCCCTCGCCGGGGGCCTCCCCGCCCAAGTCCGGGGCGACGCAGGCGGTGCAGAGCAGGGCCAGTGACAGGGCGATGAGCCAGCGCTTCTCTTTCATGCCTCCCCCTCCTCTCTCCACAGGGGCAGAGAGACCGTAAACCGGGTGCCCTCCCTCTCCCGCCGCTCCACAGTGACCTCGCCCCCCAGGCGGTTGGCCGTGTCCCGGACGATGGACAGCCCCAGACCGGTGCCGCCGGCGGCGCGGGAGCGGGCCTTGTCCACTCGGTAGAACCGGTCGAAGACCTTGCCGATGTCCTCCTCGGGTATGCCCACACCGGTATCCTCCACCGCGATGACTGCCTGATCCTCCCTGGCCCGCACGGTCACGTCCACCCTTCCGCCGGGCAGGTTGTACTTCACTGCGTTCTCCATCAGGTTAAAAAGGATCTGGTAGACCCCATCGGCGCTGCCGGGCACCCGGATCCCCTCCTCCAGCTCCATATACAGGTTCACTCCGCCGGCTCTGGCCAGAGGGGACAGCATGTGCTCGGCCCGGCAGGCCACCTCACAGACGTCCACCGCCACGGTCTCCTCGGGGGCAGCGGCATCCAGCCGGGTGAGGGTGAGGAGCTTCTGGGTGATCCGCTGGAGCCGGGCGGCCTCGTCCCCGATGTCCCCCACGAACTCCTGAACGGTGGCTGGGTCGGCCTCGTTCTGGAGGATGGAGTCGGCCAGCAGCCGGATGGAAGCCAGGGGGGTCTTGAGCTCGTGGGAGGCGTCGGACACAAAGCGGCGGCGGACCTCCTCGGTGGTCTGGAGCCGGTCGGTCAGGGCGTTGAACTCCCCGGCCAGCTGGGTCAGCTCGTCCCCCCCGCCCATTTTGACCCGGTGGCTGTACTCTCCCTCCCGGACGGTGCGGATGGCCTTCAAAAGCCGGGCCATCCGCCGGGTCAGGGCCTGGGAAAAGATAGTGGAGAGCAGCAGAGCCACCACGGCGATGATAATGGAGATGGTGCGCAGGGTCTGCTGGACTCCTTCCAGAAGCTGGCCCTGGCCGGTGTCATACTCGTCCAGATAGACCGCCCCCATGGTCATGCCCCGATAGGTCACAGGGGCGGCAGCCCTGCTGTGGAAGGCGCCGCCCACATAATCCGAGCGGAAAAAATCCTCCCCCCGAAGGGCCTGGACCACCTCTGCAATAAGGGCGTAGCGGCCCAGGAGGCCGGCGTTGCCCTCACTGTCGTAAAGGACCACACCCGAGGGATCGGTGACCAGCACCCGGCTCAGGCCGGCGTTGCCCAGAACCTCCATGACCCGGGTCACGCTCTCCTGGCTGAGGCTGCCGGGGCCGGCCAGGGCCGAGGCCACCACCAGCGCCTGGCTCTGGAGGGAGGTCTGCTTGGACTGAAAGACCATGTCCTGGGAGGTCAGGGCGGGATAGGTGTTCAAAAGGCTGAGTACGGCGGCGATAATGACAAAATAGGTGGCGGCGTACTTGACCTGGAGTGACCGCCAGAAGGGCACCTTTTTCGATTGTTCGGTCACGGTAGTCACCTCGTTTCCGCTTTCCTTTTGGTGCAAAAACTGACAGCCTTATTTTGCGCTTTTCAGATAATATCCCACGCCCCACTTGGTCAGGATAAGCTCGGGGTTGGCGCTGTCGATCTCCAGTTTTTCCCGCAGACGCCGTATGTGGACGTCCACCGTCCGGTAATCCCCGGCGTACTCGTAGCCCCAGACAATATTCAGCAAATTTTCCCTGGAATAGACCCGGCCGGGGTTCCGCATGAGCAGCTCCATCAGATCGAACTCCTTGGCGGTGAGCTCCACCCGTGCCTCACCCTTCCAGGCCACCCGCTCGTCGGCATCCAGGACCACATGGCCAGCCGTGAGCCGTCCGCCTCTGGCCCCCTGCTGGGTCATGCCGGCCCGGCGGAGCAGGGCCCGGATCCTGGCCCGGAGCTCCAGGATGTTGAAGGGCTTTGTGATATAGTCGTCGGCCCCGCACTCAAAGCCCATCAGCTTGTCGGCGTCCTCCCCCTTGGCGGTGAGGATGATGATGGGCACGTTGGAGAACTCCCGGATCCGCATACAGGCCTGGATGCCGTCCAGCTTGGGCATCATCAGGTCCAGAATGATGAGGTCGAAGCCGCCTCCCCGGGCCATATCCACGGCGGCCTGGCCGTCGTAGCCCACCTCCACCTGGTAGCCCTCGCTCTCCAGGTTGAATTTGATGCCCTTGACCAGCACCTTCTCGTCGTCCACCACTAAAATTTTCATGAGGCTCCTCCTACTGTGATATGGTCCAAAAGGGCATTCACCGTGTCCTCCCCGATGCCGGGCACCCGGACCAAATCCTCGGGGAACCGGTAGGGACCGTTGGCCTCCCGGTCGCGGACAATGTCGGCGGCCCGCTTCTCCCCGATCCGGGGCAGGGTCTGGAGCTCCTCCGCCGTGGCGGTGTTGATGTCGATCTTTGGCGTCTCCGGACTCTCGGTGGGGGCGGGCAGGGCAAGAGGTGCCGTCTCCAGAACCCTCTGGGTCTCCACCCGGACGCTCTGGGTCTGTCCTCCGGAGCGGAACAGCCAGCCGGCGGTGAAGGACAGAAAAACTACGGCAAGCAGGATCACCGCGCCCTCCCCTTTGGAAATCTTCATATTTTTTCCGCCCCTTTCCTGTTGCGTCCGGCCCCTGGCTCTGCTATAATATTGGAAGTAATTTTTGATACAGGCCTGGGAAATGTTGGCCATTTTTTCCCGGCCTGTCCCTATTATAACACAGATATCGGGAGTTTCCTATGAAAAAATATCGTTCTCTCCTTTCTCTTTTTCTGGTCCTTGTCCTGTGCCTCACCCCCACGGCCTACGCCGCCGGTGAGAGCGGAGCGGAACTCTTCTCGGTGGAGGCCGTCTCGGCCATCCTCATCGAGGCCGACACCGGCGAGGTCCTGTACGAGCTCAACCCCGACGAGCGGCGCTTTCCCGCCTCCATCACCAAGGTGATGACCAGCCTTCTCACCGTGGAGGCCGCCGACCGGGGGGAGTTCTCCCTGGACGACACCGTTACTCTGGGAACCGACCTGTACACCGGCATCGGCTACGACGGCTCCTCCCTCAAGCTCCAGGCCGGGGAGGAGCTCACCGTCCGGGACCTGCTCCACGCCGCCCTGCTCCACTCGGCCAACGAGGCCTGCAACGCCATGGCCGTGGTGGTCTCCGGCAGCATCCCCGCTTTCGTGGAGCGGATGAACCAACGCGCCAATGAGCTGGGCATGACCGGTACCCACTTCTGCAACACCCATGGCTACCCCGACGAGGACCACTATACCACCGCCCGGGACCTGGCCCGGCTCTGTCAGGAGGCCCTGCAGCATCCGGACTTCCGGGAGGTGGTCTCTACCGCCACCTATACCATTCCCCCCACCAACCTCCACGAGACCGAACGGGTCCTGAAAAACACCAACGCCCTGGTCTCCAACTCGGTCCAGGGCTACCGCTACCAGTACGCCATCGGGGTCAAGACCGGCTTCACCTCCAAGGCAGGCTACTGCCTGGCCTCGGCCGCCCAAAAGGACCACCGGACCGTCATCGCCATCCTGTTGGGGGGAAAAAACTGGATCGAAAACGACCAGGAGGTCCCCCATAACTATTATGTGGAGAGCCGCCGGCTGCTGGAGCACGGCTTTAACTCCTTCTCCCGCAAGACCATTCTTGATAAGATCGAGCCCATCGCCACCATCCGGGTGGAGCTGTGCGCCAGCCAGGACTATGTGACCGTCCAGCCCACCGAAAGCCTGTCGGCCATTCTGCCCAACGACCTGGACCCCGCCCTGTTCCAGCGGGATACCGTTCTGCCCACCGAACCCCTCCAGGCTCCCATCGAGAAGGGGACGGTGCTGGGGACCATCACCATCTCCTACGCCGGTACTACATACGGCACAGTGGACCTGGTGGCCTCCACCTCCCTGGAACGCTCCCAGTTCCTCTATGTGCTGGAACGGATCCGCTGGGTCTTCAGCCACCTGTGGGTGCGCCTGCTCCTTCTGGCAGCGGTGATCCTCATCCTGGTCTTCGCCCTGCGGTGGATGGTCTACGGCCCCTCCCGCAGGCGGAAGCGGCGCGGCAGGGAACGGGCCTACAGTTCCTCCTACCGGGGCCGGGGCCGCTGAAAGCGGACGAATACAAAGAAACGGCGCTGTTCTATGAACAGCGCCGTTCTATTTTCTCAGATGCTCTGCTTCAGGGCCTGAGCCAACTGATCGGGACAGGAGGTGGCCTTGCCGCCGCAGCGGATGCCGTCCAGCCGGGCGATGACCTCCTCCACCTTCATGCCCTCCACCAGCTTGCTGATGCCCTGGAGGTTGCCGTGGCAGCCTCCCGTCACCTGGAGGGACTTGACGATGCCGTCCTCCACCTCGATGACCATCTGCCGGGAGCAGACCCCCTTGGGGGTGAAATCAATGACCATATTCCATTCTCCTTTTGCAGTTTTATGGCCCTATTATACACCCTTCCCTAAAAATTGCAATCCTTTTCCGGGATAACAAAAGGGCGGGCCCTGTGTCCCGCCTTTTTGCTCATTTGTCCTTATCCTTCCGCTGGAGCTGAAGCCGGTCGGCAATCATGGCCACGAACTCACTGTTGGTGGGCTTTCCCTTGGCGTTGGAGACGGTGTAGCCAAAGTACTTCTGGAGAGTCTCCAGATCCCCCCGGTCCCAGGCCACCTCAATGGCGTGGCGAATGGCCCGCTCCACACGGGAAGCGGTGGTGCCGTAGCGCTTGGCCACCTCGGGGTAGAGGATCTTGGTCACGGCATTGATCACGTCCATGTCCTCCACCGCGATCATGATAGCCTCCCGTAGGTACTGGTAGCCCTTGATGTGGGCGGGCACCCCGATCTCGTGGATGATGGCGGTGACTGTGGCCTCCAGGCTGGCGCCCGACCGCTCAGGCTCCTCCGACGGGCGGAGTGCAGTCATCATCTGGCGCACCCGTTCCACCACCGCGGTGGTCTTGCAGGGCTTCATCATAAAGTAATCGGCCCCTCTGGCCGCCGCTAGGTCGGCCACGCTGCCGCTGGCGAAGCTGGAGATGACCAGGACCCTGGGCCTGGGCATCAGCTCCCCCAGCCGGGTCAGGACCTCCACCCCGTCCATAGTGGAGAGGATCATGTCCATCACCACCACGTCCCCCTGCTTCTCTCGGCAGAGCTCCACCGTCTCAGCGCCGTCCCCCGTGTCTCCCACCACCGTGAGATCGCTCTCTCCGTTCAAAGTCTCTACCAGCAAACGGCGGAAGTCCTCCCCCGCGTCCGCTACCACTACTTTTACTTTATCCATGGTTTTCAACCTCTTCTCGCCTGGCCAAGGCGGTATTACCGGTTGCCTTAAATTTACCATAAAAAGACAGCGTACGCAATCCCTTTTTGCCAATTTTTGGTAATCAATCGTGCGACAAGGCACGACAAATTTTGCCTTTTGCCGCTTTTTCCTCCTCTTTCGACCTTTTTCTTCAGAGAAAAAAAGCGAAAAAAGGGACCCCGGACAAGCTGCCCGGCGCCCCCCTTTCCCGCCTATTCGATGCCTGCCGCCTCCAGCATGTGCTCGGCCAGGATGCCGTAGCCCTGGGTGGGGTCCCCGATCAGAACGTGGGTCACGGCCCCCACCAGACGTCCATTCTGAAGAATGGGGCTACCACTCATACCCTGGACAATGCCGCCGGTCTGCTCCAAAAGGGCCGGGTCGGTGACCTTGAGCATCAGGTCACGGCCATCGTCGGCCTCTGGGAAAATCTTGGTGATCTCCACCTTATAGGAGCGGACCTGGTCCCCGGCCACATTGGAGCAGATGAGGGCTTCCCCGGTCTCCACCTGGTCGGCCGTGGCCACCTCCACCGGCTCCATGGCGGCCATGTCGCCGCTGTTCAGAGTGCCGAAAATACCATGGCTGGTGTTGGCGCTGAGCACGCCGATGTCCCCCGACATGTCAAATTCGCCGTGGAGCTCCCCCGGCTCCCCCCGGCAGCCCTTTTTCACGTCGGCCACCGTGGCCGAGAGCAAAGCGCCGCTCTCCATGGGCATGAGCAGGGCGGTGTCCACATCGTTGATCCCGTGGCCCAGGGCGCCAAAGGCCCCGGTGGCCGGATCATAATAGGTCACCGTACCAATACCCGCCATCGAATCCCGGAGCCAAGCCCCCAGCTTGTAAACCCCGTCGGTGGAGCACTTGACCGCCTGGGCGGTGACCTGGACGGTCTTGCCGTCCCGCACCGCCCGGATGGACATTTTCTCCCCGCCGATCTCCTGGATCTGGCCCTGGACCTCCTCAATCGTGTCCACCTCTTCGGCGTTGATGTGGGTGATCACGTCACCCTCCCGCAGTCCGCAGTCCTTGGCCGGGATCACGGTCCCTCCCTCGGCGGGGATCTGGGAAAAGCCCACTACCAGCACCCCGTCGGAGAAGAGCTTGATGCCCACCGCCTTCCCCACCGGAACCAGGGTCCGGACCTCCGGGGCCGTCACCGGCTCCTCCTCGGCGGCCCGGGCCGAAAAGCTCCCCGGTCCCAGAAGCCCCAGCAGGAGGAGTCCCGCCAGCGTCCCCCGAAACCAGAGCCGCGGCCCCGCCGGTCCCGTGGACTCTCGCATGCCTTGTTTCAAAAAACCACCCCCATAAAAAAATCGAGATGGCGCCGCAGGGGCGCCATCTCTAATATGGGCGTTTTCCGGCCGGGGCACACTGGAAATGAACAGCGGCTTTGGCTTGGTCAGCTTTTCCGCCTCTGCTGTCCCAAGGGCTCCGGACCGGGCCCAAGGGCTTTTTTGGCATTTTTCTCTTATTTACCGGCTTGTTTCTCTCTGGGCCGGGCCACGGTTAGCATTCCCCGGAAAAAATTTTTCAGTCTGGGAAAATTTTTTAATTCCGGCTCCGCCGGCCCAGCAGCCGCAGGATATAGAGGAACAGGTTCACGAAGTCCAGGCAGAGCTGGAGCGCGGCGTAGACCGAGGCTTTTTTCAGCATCTCCCCGTCGCCCCGGAAGCCCTCGTACAGCCGGCGGATCATCTGGGTATCGTAGGCGGCGTAAGCCAGGAAGAGGACGATCCCGATGGTGCAGATGATCTGGTCGTAGGCCTCGATGGCCGGGATGAACCACATCAGCACGTTGGCCAGGATCAGGAAGACCAGGCCGCAAAGCAGGAAATTCCGCAGCCGGGACAGGTCCACCTGGGTGAAGTAGCCGAACACCGCCATCCCGCCAAAGCACAGGGCGGTCATGGCGAAGGCCAGCACAGCGCTCTCCAGATCAAAGAGCATCAGCCAGGCGCCAACCACCAGGCCGATCAGGGCACAGTGGGCCAGGAAGAAGCCCCAGGTGGCGCCCACCGTAGACTTCCGGATGGCCGAGCTCATGCCGAAGGACAGGGCCAGCTGAGCCACCAGCAGGATGATATGGAGATAGCCGCCGGTCATCCTGACCAGATCCCAGTAAAGGTAATAGCCCGGCCAGGTATCGGCGATAAACAGGGCCACGCCGAAGGATATCATCAGCCCTATGAACATGATGAAGAAGGTTTTGGCCGTGTAGCGGCTCAGGCTCTCGCCCTCCAGGGACTCCAGATTTTCCAGGTTACGCTCGGATTCATAAAAATTGTTTTCCATGGTTCGTTGCCTCCTTTGCCCTCATTATAATCCCTCAAAAGTGTTTTTTCAAGTCGAAGGTGTGGCTTTTCAGGGAAAGAAAGCAGCGGAAAACAGGGCTCTCTCAGGCGCGGAAATTTTGAGGGAAATTTCCAAGGAATAAAACGAGGCCGTTTCCGTGAGAAAACAGTCTTGTTTTTCTGTATTGAAAACTTTTTATGTCAGTTTATTTTGAGGAGCAAAGTGGGATGCGGGAGAAATCCAAGTTGTACGAAAATTGGAAATTGGATTTTGAGGGTTTTTGAGGGTGGTTTGAGGGCGTTTTCGAGGGGTTTGACCTCGAAAAACGGGGTTTTGAATTTTTTGGAATGTGCAACACCGTGCAAATTGGGGGTGAGGAGGGAAAAAGGGCGGATATAGGGACGATAGTTGTATAAAAATTTCCAGTTGGGGTGTTTGTGGAAGTTTCGACCGCTTTGGAGCGGTTTGGGTGGGGTAAGGGTCCACTTCTCTGGCTGTCCTACCGAAGGTCGGCGGCCTGCGGGGTGCACTTCGCAAAACCCCGCAGGCCACGGGCCGGGCCGAGGACGGCCCGCTCCACAAGGGCAGGGATCCAGGCACCCCCATAGCAGCGCAGAGGTCAGGGACGTCATTTGTCCTTCGGGCAAACAACTGTCCCGGCCCTTTGGGCCCCGGCTGGGAAAGCCAAAAAAGAAATAACAGAGCAAAATCCAGGCGATCCGTGGATCGCCCCTACGAAGGGCGGGAGCGCTTTACCGGGAAGCGGCGGGCTTTTTGCGGCCCTTCTCTTTTTTGCGGGCGCGGATCAGGGCATGCCAGAGGAGCTCTCCCTTGTTGAAGACCCCCAGCATTCCCCGCATGGTGAACCAGGCCAGGGGGAAGAACAGGGCCAGGATCAGGGTCTCGTGCGTGGTGAGGACCGTCAGGGAGAAGAAGTCCCCCAGATAAAAGACGCAGAACAGCAGGGAGCAGACCACCGTTACCAGCAGCAGACGGCGCTTCCAGTCGAAGGGACGGCTCACCTGGTAGAGGACCAGCACCCCCACAAAGGAGACGCACAGGGCGCACATGGTGGACAACGTCTCGTTGGGGAAAGCGAACATGGCGGCGTAGAACTGAATGCACAGAATGATGAGCAGGTCGGTCAGGCCACCGGGGAAGGCCTCCCGCAGGACATTGCGCATGAACTTGCCCTTCACCAGGCTCTCGTTGGGCTCCAGAGCCAGCACAAAGGAGGGGAAGCCGATGGTGAGGGCGGAGATCAGGGAGAGCTGGATGGGCACCAGCGGGTAAGGCATATCCACAAAGAGGGTAAAGAGGGCCAGCACAAAGGAAAAGATATTTTTGACCAGATAGAGGGCGGCCGAGCGCTGGATGTTGTTGATGACCCTTCTCCCCTCGGCCACCACATGGGGAAGACCGGCGAAATTGGAGTTGAGGAGCACCAGCTGGGCGGCGTGGCAGGCCGCCTCGGACCCCGAGGCCATGGCGATGCCGCAGTCGGCGTCCTTCAGGGCCAGCACGTCATTGACACCGTCTCCGGTCATGGCCACCGTATGGCCCTGCTTCTGAAGGGCCTTGACCAGCTTTCGCTTCTGTCCGGGGGTCACCCGGCCGAAGACGGTGTACTCCCCGGCGGCGGCATAGATATCCTCGTCGGTCTGGAGGGTGGTGGCGTCCACCCACTTTTCGGCGTTCTCCACCCCGGCCTGGCGGGCCACCTCGGCCACCGTCAGGGGGTTGTCCCCCGAGATGACCTTGACAGCCACCCCCTGCTTGGCGAAAAAGGCGAAGGTGTCGGGGGCCTCGGGCCGGATCTGGTTGGCCAGAAGCACCAGGGCCATGGGCTGGATCCGCCCCCCGTCCAGGGGAGCCTTTCCGTCGGGGATGCCGTCGTACTGAGCCACCAGAAGCACCCGGTAGCCCTTTTCCGAATAAGGCTTCACCATGTCCTTCAGATCCTGGTAGTGCGTCCCCATCACAAACTCGGGGGCACCCACCACATAGGCCCCCCGGCCCGAAAAGACGGCGGCGGAATACTTATTGGCCGAGGTGAAGGGCACCGTGGCCGACACCGTCCAGCCCGCCGGGGCGGAAAACCGCTCGGCCATGGCCCGGCCGGTATCGTTATCGGCCCCGAGGGCCTGGTAGACGGCCCCCACCGCCGCCTCCACCCCCTCCAGGGGGTATTTCTCCTCGTCCAACGGCACCAGGTCCATGACGGTCATCTTGGGCTCGGTGATGGTGCCCGTCTTGTCCACGCAGAGCACGTCCACCCGGGCCAGGGTCTCGATGCAGTTCATGTCCTGGGCCTGGACCTTCCGCTGGGCCAGGCGGATCATGCTCACCGCCAGGGCCACGCTGGTCAGAAGGTACAGCCCTTCAGGGATCATGCCGATGAGGGCGGCCACCGTGGCGGTAACGGCCTGGGGCAGGGTGAGCTTCAAAACAAAATACTGCTTCCAGAAGAGCACCCCGCCGATGGGGATGAGGGCAAAGCCGATGAACCGGATGAGCCGGGTGAGGGAGGCCATCATCTCGGACTGGGCGCTCTTCACATCCTTCTTGGCCTCCAGGGTCAGGCGGGCGGCGTAGGAGTCCTTCCCCACCGCCGTGAGCTGGGCCCGGCAGGAGCCGGCCACCACGAAGGAGCCCGAGCGCAGCTTGCTGCCCGGGCCCTTTTCCTGGGGCTCGGCCTCGCCGGTGATGAGGGCTTCGTTGACCTGGACGCTGCCCGCGCGGACCAGGGCGTCGGCCGTGATCTGGTCCCCGGCGGCAAAGACGGCGATGTCGTCCCGGACCATCTGGTTGGTAGGGATGCTGATGACCGCCCCCTCCCGGACCACGTTTCCCCGTGGGGAGGCGATGAGCTTCAGCTTGTCGATGGTCCGCTTGGAGCGGATCTCCTGGAGGATGCCGATGACCGTGTTGATCACAGCCACCAGCAGGAAGGTGGCGTTTTTATAGGAACCCACCAGGATGAGGGCGAGGGCCAGGACCACAAAGATCAGGTTGAAGAAGGTCAGGGTATGGGCCCGTATGATCTCCTTCTCGGTCTTGGTAGGGCTTTTCACGTCCACATTGGCCCAGCCGCTCTTACGGCGGGTCTCCACCTGCTCCCGGCTGAGACCGGATTCAGGGTCGGCCTCAAAGACCGGCAGGTCCACCCGCTCGGGCTCCTGAGGGACGTCCATTTTCTTTTTCTGCACGGAATTCACCTTCTATCTCACCTTTCTTCCCGGTATACATAGAATAGAGTAATACAGGAAGGAGGCGATGGCTTTGGAGGAAAAACAGACCCTTCTCCCCGACGGCGGGGAGCGAATGACCCGGCTGGCCCTCTGTGTGGTCATCGGGGTGGCGGTGGTCTACGCCACGGTCAAGCTGTGTGAGGGAAAAAACATCCCTCTGTGGGAAAAGTACGGGCCCTGGATCACGGCCAATCAGGTCCAGGCCATCGCCGTGCTGTCGGCCGTGCTCTACGGGGTCTCCCTGGCCCTGTGGCCCGAGGGGAATCCCCCCGCGGCGACCCCGGAGGACATGGGCGGGTACCAGCCCTGTACCTGATTTATCGGTAGAGAGGCACCATGGCCCCGCCGATGATGCCGGCGTCGTTTTCCAAAAGGGCGGCGACCACCTGGCAGCGGCGTTCGGCATCCTTGGTGAACTCCTCCCGGCCCAGAGCGGCCCGGAGGGGGGCCATCAGGTTCTCCCCCTGCTTGCAGATGCCGCCGCCGATGCACAGGACCTCGGGCTGGATGATATTGATGAGGTTAGCAAGGCCGCAGGCCAGGTCTTCGATGTACTCGTCCAGCACGGCCTGGGCCGCAGCGTCCCCGGCCCGGGCGGCGTCAAAGGGAGTTTTACCGTTGACATCCTCCAGGGTGGGAGCGTACCGCCATAGGGCGCTGTTTGGGTGGGCCTCCATGGCCTTCCGTGTGGAGGAGATGAGCCCGGTGGCCGAGGCGTAAGCCTCCCAGCAGCCCTTCCGGCCACAGGTACATTGCCGGCCGCCCCGGCGGATGACGGTGTGGCCCGCCTCGAAGGCGGCGTAGTTGAAGCCGGTGTAGAGCTTACCTTCCAGCACGGCGCCCGAGCCCACGCCGGTGCCCAGGGTCACGGCCACCAGGGAGTTCTTCCCCTTGCCCGCCCCGGCGACAAACTCGCCCAAGGCGGCGGCGTTGGCATCGTTCTCCAGATAGGCAGGGATGCCCCCCAGCCGCTCCGAGACCATCCGGGCCAGGGGCACATGGTCCAGGCCCAGGTTGAAGGCATGAAAGACGATCCCCTGGACCGGGTCGATGGTGCCCGGCGAGGCCACCCCCACCGAGGCACACTGTTCCATGGTGAGCCCGGCCTCGCCTACGGCCAGGCGGGCCGACTCCGCCATGGCATCGGCGATGGCCTCAGCCCCACGAGGGCATGGGATGGAGGCCTTGCCCAGCAGCTTCCCCTCCCGGTCGGTAACGCCGGCGGCCACGTTGGTGCCCCCCAGATCGATGCCGATGTAATACATAAAAACCCTCCTCGTCTTTTTGACACCGGCCCTCTGGGGCCGGATTGTTGTTCCAGACCATTATAGTACAAAATTGCCGCTCTGGGTAGCCGGAGCGGCAATTTTTTCGGAATTCTTCATTTTTCCTTCATAAGCCGCCAACAGAGGCCCCCCCGCCAGCCCTCGGCCGCCAGGGTACGGAAAGAAAAGCCCTCCAGCTCTCCCCGCTCCCCCGGCGAAAGCAGCGGGACGGCGATCTCCCGGGGTGGACGGCGGAGACCCTCCCCAGTGCATTTGACACGGGCCTCCTTCAGGGTCCAGAGGGTGTAAAAGTCCTCCCAGCGGCTTCCCCGGCTCTCAAACCAGGCGCACTCCCGGTCGCCCAGGGCATACCGGGGCAGGCCGGACTTCCGGGGCCGGACCCGCTCGATGTCCACCCCCACGGGGGTATCCGCCAGGGCGCACAGGCCCAGGGGGCCGGAATGGCTCACATTGAAGTGGTATTGGGGAAAGTCGGGAAAGAAGGGCTTTCCTCCGGGCAGGCGGCCGATTTTGGGCAGGGGTTCGACCCCCTTCTCCTCCGCCAAAAGGTCGGAGAGCAGAGCATAAGGGTCTCCCTCCCCCACACGCCAGAGCATACGCCTTCCCTCCCCTCTCCTGGAAAAATTGTAGCATCTCTCCCGGTTTTTCTCAAGCCTTAAATAATTTTTAAACCTTCTCCCTCTTTTCTCTTAAGAAGATTTCGGCTATAATGGGAAGCGTCAAAATACCCAAGGATGTGATCGACATGTATAACATTCTCATCTGCGATGACGACAAGGACATCGTCTCGGCTCTGAACATCTATCTCCAGGCCGAAGGCTACAACACCTTCCCGGCCTACGACGGAAATCAGGCCCTGAAGGTGGTGGAGGAGAACGAGATCCACCTTATCCTCATGGACGTGATGATGCCCCATCTGGACGGCATCCATGCCACGGCCAGGCTGCGGGAAAAGAGCAATGTGCCCATCATCCTGCTCACCGCCAAAAGCGAGGACAACGACAAGGTGCTGGGGCTGAACATCGGGGCCGACGACTATGTGACCAAACCCTTCAACCCCATGGAGGTCATGGCCCGGGTCAAGAGCCAGCTTCGGCGGTACACCTCCCTGGGCGGCCAGCAGAAGCCCGAAGAGGAGGAGTCCGGGGCCCTCCGGAACGGGGGCATCACCCTGGAGGACGCCACCAAGACCGTGACGGTGGACGGAGAGCCGGTCCGGCTCACCCCCATCGAATTTGATATCCTCCACCTGCTGATGACCTCCCCCGGGAAGGTCTTTTCCACCGACCAGATCTACGAGCTGGTCTGGCACGACCAGGCTTACGGGGCCGAGAACACGGTGGCCGTCCACATCCGCCACATCCGGGAGAAGATCGAGATCGACCCGGCCAACCCCAGGTACATTAAGGTCGTATGGGGGTTGGGGTATAAGATGGAGAAGGTGTGATCATGAAACAAGACTTCCGATCCCACGCCTTAGTGAAGGCTCTGGTTCTGCTGCTCTCCGTAGCCTGCGCCGTTGGAGCGTTGTTCAGCTGGATCTACTGCGCCTACCACTGGGACTCCCTCTTCAACAATGAGACCTATGCCTCCTCGGCTATGTGGTACCAAGGGATGCAGGGGCGATACAGTCACCTGATGTCCGCGCTGGACATCTACGACCAGATCCGCCGGGGGGAGAAGCTGGGCTACCTTCAGGAGAAGAATTACAATGTCTACCTCTCCAACCTCTCCCCCGAGCAGACCAACTTCCGTTATATCATCCGGGACAACGCCACCGGGGAGATCCTGCTCAGCTCGGCGGGGGAGGATAGTCTGGCCGGTGTGGGAGATATCTGGCAGTCCCTGCGGACCATCGGCCCCGACTATCTGGAGTACAGCTACCGGACCTATTACGGCCCGGAGGATACAGGCGGGGAGGACTACACCATCTTCTATGATGACGATGGAAACATCATTCTCCAGGTCCCCGGCAATGTGAGCCGTCCCTATATGGAGGGCGCGACCTACCGCTACGCCGTGGAGTACGGGGTGGACGCCCAGCTGGCCGCGGACGACGAGTTCCGTGCTGCCTGGAACTCCTTCACCAAGGGAAATATCCAAGTGCTCTACTTGGCCATCGGCTGCACCGCCGGGGTCCTAGTCTTTACCGTCTTTCTCATGTGCTGCGCCGGACGGCGGCCGGAGGCCGAGACCTTCACCCTCAACTGGAGCGACAGGATCCCCTATGATCTCTACCTCTTTGCCATCGGCTTCGCCATCATCATGCTTTTGGGATGCAGCGTGGAGTGGGCCACCCGGGCCTACTGGACCTTCTCGGACACGGGAGACCGGTTCCTGCTCAACGGGATGTCGGCCCTGTGCTTTACGGCCGCCGCCGCTCTGGTCGAGGCCGGGCTCATGTCCACCGCCACCCGGATCAAGTGCCGCACCCTGCTGCGCAACACGGTCACCTGGAAGTTCCTTGCCTGGTGCGGCCGCTTTCTCCGGCGGTTCTGGCGCGACCTCTGCGCCGCCCTGGCCGGTCTGCCCATCACCTACCGCACCATTTTCTTCTTCCTGGGATATCTGGTCCTCAACGCCTTCCTGGCCGCCGGACTTTTCCGAAGCGGTAACGGCGGGTTCTACTTCCTGTGCCTGCTGGGGGTGAATACGGTGGTCCTGGCCCTGATGTGCCGGTACACCCTCCAGTGGGACCAGGTCCGCTCCAAGGCCCAGGACATCGTGAGCGGCCAGCCTGACACGGTCATCGACACGGGGAATATGACCTGGTTCCCCGCCCTGCGCCAGCATGCCGGGGCCCTCAACGACCTGGGCGGGGCCATTAACACGGCGGTGGAGGAGCGGCTCAAATCGGAGCGGATGAAGGCAGAGCTCATCACCAACGTATCCCACGACCTGAAGACCCCCCTGACCTCCATCATCAACTACGTGGACCTGCTGAAAAAGGAGGATATTGAGGGGGAGAAAGCCAAAGAATATATCGACGTGCTGGACCGGAAAAGCCAGCGGCTCAAGAAGCTGACCGAGGACCTGGTGGAGGCCTCCAAGGCCTCTACCGGCACCCTGACGGTGAACCCGGAGCGGCTGGGCATGGGGCAGCTGGTAGACCAGGCGTTGGGCGAATACAGCGCCAAATTTGAGGACGCCGGGCTCACGCTGGTCTCCGCCCTCCCCGAAGCCGAGGTCTATGTGACGGCCGACGGCCGCCATCTCTGGCGGATCATTGACAACCTGCTGGGCAACTGCGTCAAGTATGCCATGCCGGGCACCCGGGTCTACCTGGACATGACGGTCTGGGACAGCTGGGTGACCCTCTCCCTCAAGAATATTTCGGCCCAGCAGCTCAACATCCCCGCCGATCAGCTCATGGAACGGTTCGTCCGGGGGGACGAGAGCCGCACCACCGAGGGGAGCGGACTGGGCCTCTCCATCGCCCGGAGCCTCACCGAGCTCCAGGGGGGAAGGTTCCGGCTGGAGGTAGACGGAGACCTGTTCAAGGCTGTGGTCAGCCTGCCCCAGGCCTGATCGGCCCACGGTCATTGACTTTTCGGTTTTTTCCGGGTATTATCCTATTGTTCTTTCGGCCTCTCCCCGGCGGAGAGGCCGGGCCTATGTCCGTTACTTTCCCCGGCGAGGGTTCTCGCCCCGACTTTCCCAGGAGGCATCCTATGAGCCAGACAGACAGTTCCAAGCGGATCCTTACCATCCCCAACCTGCTCTCCCTCTTCCGGCTGTGCCTGATCCCGGTTTTTGTAAACCTCTACTGCCGGGAGGGGAATTACCCTGCCACGGCGGGCATCCTGCTCCTATCCGGGGCTTCCGACATCGTGGACGGCTTCATCGCCCGGCACTTTCACATGATCAGCGACCTGGGCAAGGTACTGGACCCGGTGGCGGACAAGCTGACCCAGTTCGCCATGCTGGGGTGCCTGCTGACCCGGTTCCCCCGGATGGCCTGGGCCCTTCTGGCCCTGGTGGTGAAGGAGGTCTCGGACGCCCTCACCGGGTACCTGGTCATCAAAAAGACCGGGGTGGTCTGCGGGGCCGAGTGGCATGGCAAGGCGGCCACCTGCGTTCTCTTTGCCGTGATGGTCGTTCACGTGCTCTGGTTTAGGATCTCCCCCTCCTTCTCCTTGGCCCTCACCGTCTTGGCCACCGCCGTGCAGATCCTGTCCATGGCACTCTATTTGAAGCGGAATTTCGGGCTGATAAGGTCTGGGAAACCCTCGTAGGGGGCGGACACCGGCCGACCCACTATATAAAAACCGGGAAAAGCATCTCTGCTTTTCCCGGTTCTTTTTCTCTGTTTTCTTTTTCAGTCCAGAATCTGGATGGCGGCGCCCAGGACGCCGCGGCCGATGTAGACGCTGAGGGTGGCGTCGATGTGGGAGTCCCAGACGTGACGGCAGCCGGGGATGGCGGCCATCAGGTCAGCCTTGAGCTGCTCCATCTCGGCGTCGGCGCCGCCGTTGGCCACCAGCAGGTTGAAGTCCTTGTGCTCCCCCACATGTTCTTTGACCAGCTCGATGAGCTTGCCTTGGACCTGCTTTCTCCCCCGGACCTTGGCCACGTTGACCAGCTGGCCGTCGGGGGCAAAGGTGAGGATGGGCTTGATGTTGAGCATGGTGCCGGCCAGAGCGGTGATCTTCCCGATGCGCCCCCCCTTCTGGAGGTACTCCAGAGTATCCACTGAGAAGAAGGCGCGGCAGTTTTTCAGCAGGTGGGGCACCCGCTTTTGGGTCAGTTCCTCCCAGGTCATGCCGCTTTGAATGTCCTCCCAGAGCTGGAGGACGACGGCCCCCAGGGGGATAGCCCCCAGGCAGGTGTCGAAGACTGCCGTCTCCAGGTCCTTTCGCTCCTCGCACTCCACCCTTATCATATTGTGGGTGCCTGAGAGGCCGGAGGAGAGAGGCAGGGCAATGACCTTCTCGTAGCCGTCGGACTTGATGTGCTTCAGGGTCTCGGCCACGCGGGCGGGCTCTGGCAGGGAGGTCTTGGGCAGCTCCCCCGCCTCCAGCCGGCGGTAAACGTCCTCCGGGAAGATATTCTCCCCGTCGTTGTAGCTGCCGTCGGCGCAGGCAAGGCGCAGAGGCACCACATAGACGGGCAGGCCCTCCCGGTGCCGGGGCTCCATCTCGGCGCAGGAGTCCACCAAAAACGCGATCTTTTCCGGATTCAAAAATCGTCCCTCCACTCAGTTGACAGCCGGCCCGGGCCGCCGTATACTATCCGTAGCCCCTCCGCCGTTATCCGGGCCTTTTTCCGCGGCGGGAACAGGTTTGGATCACATAACAAAATATTGTTATGGATTTTCGGGAAAAAGCTGACATATCTCTCACATAACAAAGTTATGTGAGCATTATACCACTTCCGTTTTTTCTGTCAAGGAGAGATTTTATGGAATATCAGGCCCAGAGAAAAGAGAAGGCCAAGGACACCCGGCGGGCCATCATGGAGGCGGCGTCCCAGCTCATCCGGCAGAACGGCTTTGAGAAGATGACCGTCCGGGATATCTGCGCCAGGGCGGGGGTGACCACAGGGGCTTTCTACCATCATTTTGCCTCCAAAGAGGCCCTTTTAGTCCAGGGGTTTTCCTCTTTGGACGATCATCTGGAAGAGTCCCTGTCGGCCTACGACCTGCAGGACCCGGCGGAAAAGCTGGTGACCCTTCTCCGCTGCTACGCCCAGTACACCGAGGACTTGGGCTGGCAGAACATGGCCCTCTACTACACCCGCCGGCTCTCCGATCCGGAGGCCAGCTCCATGTCCCCTGACCGGTTCACCCTGAGGACTATGAGGGAATGCTTTGAGGAGCTGGCCCGGCGGGGGGAGCTGGCCCCCGCCTACGACCCGGCCCGGGCCGCGGACTTCTGCTTCCGCCACTTCCGGGGGGTGCTCATCGACTGGATCCTCCACCGGGGGGGCTACCCCCTCTGGCCCAAGCTGGAGGAGGATTACGGGATGTTCGACCTGGCTTTGCGGGCATGGCCCGACCGCCCGGCATAATATGCGCCCCCGCCTCATAAGCTGTGAGGACGGGGGTGTTTTTATGGGCCGGCTAATGAAACAACAAGGGATACGGGACGCGCTGGCTGGGGCGGCCCTGCTGTGCTGTACCCTGGCCCTGCTCTGCTGGCCCAAGGAGATCAGCGCCGCGGTCCAGGAGGGGCTGAAGCTCTGCTACAACGTGATCATCCCCTCCCTGTTTCCCTTTTTCATTCTCTCCTCCCTGATGATCTCCCTTGGGCTGGCCGGGTATCTGGGGCGGCTCTTCGAGCCGGTGATGCGGCCTCTCTTCCGGCTGCCAGGCTCCTGCGCCGCCGTGCTGGCCCTGGGCTTTGTGGGTGGCTACCCCATCGGCGCCCGGTCCGCCCTGACCCTCTATGAGAGCGGGGGGTGCACCAAGACCGAGTGCGAGCGGCTGCTGGCCTTCTGCAACAACTCGGGGCCCGCCTTTATCCTGGGGGTGGTGGGGGCCGGGGTCTTTGCCGACAGCCGGGTGGGGGTGCTCCTATGCCTAATCCATGGGGCGGCCTCCCTGGGGGTGGGGCTGGTCTTTCGGTTTTACGGCGGGCGGGAGAAGGGTTCGGGGCAGAGGGGCAGCCTGCCCATCTCGGCCCAGCGGTTTTCGGCCGCCTTCACAGGGGCGGTGAAGGGGTCGGTGACCTCCACCCTCAACATCTGCGCCTTTGTCATGTGCTTCACGGTCATCATCCGGCTGTGCGTGCTCTCCGGGATCCTCCCTGCCCTGGCCGGGCTGCTGGGGCGGCTCCTGGCCCCGCTGGGCTTCTCCGAGGCCTGGGCCCAGCGGCTCCTGACCGGGCTTTTGGAGCTGTCCTCGGGGGTGTGGAGTTTGATGGGAGAGGGCTCCCTCCAGGGCAAGGCCGCCATGGCCGCCTTCCTGCTGGGCTGGGCCGGGATCTCGGTCCACTGTCAGGTGCTCTCCTTTTTGGGGGAGAGCGGGCTCAACACCCGGACCTACATCGGCGGAAAGCTGCTCCACGGGGTGTTTTCCGCCCTGCTCACGGCGGCTCTCTTCCGTTTTTTGCCCTTCGACATCAACGTGTCGGGCTATCTGGCCCAGCAGGTGGCCGACATCGCCGGCACTGACTTCCACACGGCGCTGACAGTCTCCACGGCGGCGGCCTGGGTGGGGTTCCTGACGGCCTTCCTTTTCGGGGCATTGGGCCTTAAAATGCGGCCAAGGGCTTGCGAAAAACGGCGAAAGGTGGTATCATAGACTCACCCAAGGAGGTGAGGGCCGGATATGTTCGGTAAAAAGAAAAAATTGTTCCAGCAGGACATCCAGCCCCGGTGCGCATACTGCGCCAAGGGTGCCCCCCTGGAAGAGGGACGGATCCTCTGCGGCAAGCGGGGGGTGGTCTCCTCCACCTTTGCCTGCCCGGCTTTCCGCTACGACCCCCTTAAGCGGGTCCCTCCCAAGCCGGCCAAGCTGTCCACAAACAAGCTGGACGAGGACGCCTTCCGGTTGGACTGAATGACGAAAAAAAACGGCTCTCCCAACAGGGAGAGCCGTTTTTTGCTGTTTGAGGAAGCGAGCCGTTTTTTACTTCTTGGCCGCCCCGGCGGGCTCCTTATTCTCCAGGGCCTGAGTGATGGTGAGGTCACCGGCCTCCTGGGCGTATTTCTGAACGTCGGCCTGATTTTTGGGGGAGCGGACCAGGACGGCGGGGCCCTGGACGCAACCGCCCTCGCAGGCCATTCCCTCGATGAAGTTCACGCCGCCGACGCCCTTGGCGAACTTGAGCAGCTCTACCTTGCACTGGGCAAGGCCCGAGCAGGACACGGCGTTGAGCTTGAACTTGTCCTCGCCCACCCCGTGCTCCTTGAGGCCCTGGGCCACGGCGGCGGCCACGCCGCCCGAGTGGGCGAAAGACCGGCCGAAGCCGCTGGCCCCCTCCAGGGGGGTGCCCTCCAGAGTCTCGGGCTGTATGTTTTTGGACTCGAAGAGGGCGTAGAGCTCCTCAAAGGTCAGGGCGCAGTCGATGGCCCGCATGGTCTTGCCCAGGTAACGCTCCCGCTTCTTGGCGATGCAGGGCCCGATGAAGACCACCTTGTCGTCGGGGGCGGTCTCCTTGATGTGCTTGCCGATCATCACCATGGGGGACGGAGTGGAGGAGATATACTGGGCCAGCTCGGGGAAATTTTTCTCCACATAGGCCACGAAGGCGGGGCAGCAGGAGGAGAGCAGTTTGCCCTTCTCGGCCAGCTCCTCGCTCTCAGCCTGGGCGGTCATGTCGGCACCCAGGGCCACCTCGCTGACGTCGCAGAAGCCCAGCTCCTTCAGGCCGGCGGCTACCTGATCCAGGGTGGCGGGGGCAAACTGGCCGGCGATGGCGGGGGCCACCACCGCGTGGACCCGGTAACCCCACTTCCGGGAACCCTGGAGCATCTGGATCACGTCCACGATGAAGGACTTGTCCATGATGGCGCCGAAGGGACACTGGTAGGCACAAGCACCGCAGGAGACACATTTCTCCACGTCGATGCTGGCCTTCCTGTCCTCCCCCATGGAGATGGCGCCGGGGATACAGCCCTTTTCGCAGGGGCGCTGGTGCCGCTCGATGGCCCCGTAGGGGCAGGCGGCCACACACTTGCCGCACATGATGCACTTGGTGTGGTCGATGGTGGAGCGGTGGTTGACGATGGAGATGGCCCCCTTGGGACAGGCGTGAAGGCACCGGGTAGCGATACAGCCCCGGCAGGCCGGTCCCACCTCGATCTGGGTCACGGGGCACTCGTCGCAGGCCACCTTCATGACCTCCATGATGGCGGGGTAGGCCTTGTCGCCCCCCATGGCCATCTTTACCCGGTCATTGACCACGGCCCGCTCCTTATAGATGCAGCAGCGCATCCGGGCCTCAGGCCCGGGGATGACGTTCTTGGGAATATCCAGAATGCCCTCGGTAAGGCGGTCCTCCCAGGTAAGCTGGGCCACCTCCTTCAGCACCTCGTTTTTCAGCTCCTGTACGGTTGTCTCAAATTTTTGCATACGGAGATCCTCCTATGGATTTCGCTTTGCATACCTCGTGATTGTACTATCTCCCTCTTCACTTGTCAAGAAAAAGACAATATTTTTTCGACTCCATATCCTTCCTTGCGCTCTCACCCCTCGTCAACCTCCGTCATAAGTTGGATTGAGCCAATTTTGGAACGGAGGGACTCGTTTATGGACTCAAATATCACCTTTTTCCTGGGGGCCAACTCCCCATCAGGTTTTTACTCTCTCTACGATCAAATGATAGACCCCCAGCGTGCCCGGCGAATCTTCCTGCTGAAGGGGGGGGCCGGCTGCGGCAAGTCCTCCCTCATGCGCCGGGTGGCCCAGACCCTGGCCCAGGCCGGGGAGGATGTGGAATACATAACCTGCTCGGGGGATCCGGACTCTCTGGACGCCGTCGTCTTCCATAACCTGGGTGCCGCCATTGTTGACGCCACCGCCCCTCACATCATGGAGCCGTCCCTGCCCGGCGTGGTGGAAAGTTATGTAAACCTTGGCAGATTTTACGACCACGAAGCCTTGGCCACCCTGCGGGAGGAGATCGAAGGGGCCACCAAGGGCTATAAAAGCCACTACAAGCGGGCCTACCACTGTCTGATGGCGGCGGCCCAGCTCCGGGAGGACGACCGGACCCTGCTGCTGACCCCCGCGCTGGAGGAGAAGATGGCCAGACGGGCCAAAGGTATCCTGAGCCGGGAGGTCAAAAAGACCGGCCGGGAGCCGGGACGGGTGGTCCAGCGGTTCCTGGGGGCGGTCTCCTGCCAGGGGGTCTCCTGCCGGTTTGACACGGCCGAGGCCCTGTGCCCCAAGATCTACGAGCTTTGTGATTCCTACGGTCTGGGTGCCGGGATGCTTACCACCCTGTGCGCCGGGATCATGGCGGCAGGGTACGACGCCATCCTGTGCCCCTCCCCCCTCTTCCCCGACCGGGCGGAGCATCTCCTCGTCCCCGAGCTGGGGCTGGGCTTTGTCACCTCCACCCCCGCCCTGCCCTACACCGGGCGGCCCTACCGGCGGGTGCGGCTGGACGCCATGGTGGATCCTGAACTGGCCCGGACCTACAAAGCCCGGCTCAAGTTCGCCAGGAAGGTCTTCCAGTCCCTGCTGGACCAGGCGGTGGACGCCCTGGCCCAGGCCAAGGCCGAACATGACGTGCTGGAGAAGCTCTACAACCCCCATGTGGATTTCGAGGGGGTCTACGCTCAAGCCGACGCTGTCGCCGGGGAACTGCTGGCCATACGGTGAACCGGATCTTCCCCTTCAAAAGGGACATACCGGACTTGCCCTCCCTCATAGGCTTGCCTGTGAGAGGAGGGCTTTTTTTGAAAACCATGTCCGCATTTGAGAGCACCATCCTTCTGACCGCCGTGAGCCTGTTCGCCCAGGGGGCCAGATTCGTGTTCCAGGTCCTGCTCTCCCGGATGGTGGACGCCCAGGTCATCGGGCTCTACCACCTCATCATGCCGGTGATGCCGGTGCTTATGTCCCTGACCGCCCTGGGCTTTACGGCGGCCTGCTCCAACCTTTCGGCCCGGTACCATGTGATGGGGGACCGGAAGGCGGCCGCCCAGACCGTGCGGCTCTGTATCGCCGGGTTCCTCCTCTCCTTCTCGGTGACCGCCTTAGTGACCGGGCTCCTCTCGGACGCCATCTCGGTGTACCTGCTGGGGGACGCCAGGGCCCGGCTGGGGCTGCTCCTGCTGCTGCCCTGCGTGCTCCTCACCGGGCTGGAGAACATCCACAAGCACTTTTTCTACGGCATCGGGGATGTGCGGGGCCCCGCCTTCACCGAGGTAGGGGAGCAGCTCATCCGCACCGGGGCGGTGCTGGGGCTCCTGTGGCGGTTCCTGCCCCAGAATCCCGAGCGGACGGTGGGACTCATCGTGCTGGGCATGATCCTCTGCGAGGTCTTCTCGGCCCTCACCCTCTCTCTGCTCTACCGGCGGGCCATGGGGAAGCGGCCCGCCGGGGTGGGGGTGGACCGGCGGGAACTGTGGGGCAAGGTGATCGCCTTCGCCTGGCCCATGGCCCTCACCGCCCTGCTGGGCAACCTGATGGAGGCCGGGACCACCGTCCTCATCCCCCAGCGGCTCATCCGCGCCGGGGCTGACGTGACGGCGGCCATGAGCGCCTTCGGGGTACTCCGGGGTATGACTATGCCCATGCTGAGCCTGCCCACCGCCGTCATCGGCGCCCTGTCCCTGATCCTCCTGCCCAAGATGGCCGAGGCCCACGCCCTGGGGCGGCCCCAGCTCTGCCGTCGCCGGTGCGGCAAGGCCCTGGCGGCCACGGCCGCCCTCATCTTCCCGGCCGCCGCCCTGATGGCGGTGGTGGCCCCCACCCTGGGCAGAGCCCTCTTTCACGAGTCCACAGCCGGAAACTTCGCCCTCCCCCTGGCTTTGGGGGTGGCCATGGCCAGCCTGGAGCGGGTACTGGGGGTGGCCCTCAATGGGCTGGGGCGGCAGAGGACCACCGCCAGCCACAGTCTGGTCACCGGGGCGGTCCAGCTCTTCCTCACCTGGCGGCAGATGGCCCTGCCCGGCATGGGACTGCGGGGGTATGTGCAGGCCCTTCTCCTCGGCACGGTGTTGGGAGTGGCCCTCAACTGGCATACCCTTCACAAAGCCATCGGCCTTCGGATCGAATGGTTTCGCTGGATCGTGGCCCCGGGACTGGGCGCCCTGCTTGCCGCCCTGTGCGCCAACCTGCTGCTCCCCATCCTGAGCCGGGCCGGGCTGGGGGAGGCGGCCGTATGCGCCGCCGCCCTGGGCTTCGGCGCGGTGGTCTACCTGTCGGCCATGGCGGCCATGGGGTGGCGGCTGGAGGAGGACAAAACATAAAAAATCCCCGGAGGCACAGCCTCCGGGGATCCGCTTTTTCGTTTACTCGCTGCGCAGGGCGCTGTCCATAAGGAAGATCAGCTCCAGGGCGCTGCGGAAGCTCTCCTCCCGCTTGCCCTCCAGCCAGGACACCGAGCCCTGCCAGCTGGCGTTCTGCCGGAAGAGGATCCGAACGGCGAAGGTGGCCTTTTCGCCGGTCTGGACCTGGCCCGAGGCAACGGCGCTCTCCCGCTCGGGCGTGGGCGCGAAGGAGCGGACGGCGGAGAAAGCCTGGGGCAGCTTCATGCTGTCCAGCATATCCTCCATGCCGATGAGAAGCCGGCTCAAACTGGAAAAGGCCTTTCCCTCTGGGAGGGCAGGGTTGTAGAAACGGCCCTGCATCTGGCCATCCTCGTAAGAGTCCAGGCAGATCATGGTCGTGCGGTATTCATTTCCCCACAATCTTTCCTGCTTCAAAACGCTCACCTCATTTTTTTGTTGATTGCATTATAGCATACGCCGGTTACAAAACCGGTTACAAATTCACTTTTTTCTTTCAAAGCCCCTTCGGCATTTTGTACAAACTTTCTATCTGATTTTTGGGCATTTTGCCAAATCGCTTCTGGATTGACAGGCCGGCCGGTCTATGGTATCATTCTTTCAATTCCATTGATGAGGGAGTAGCGAGCGCAGACGGCCGCCGCCGGCGCAGCAAGTCAACAATCCCGTCCGGATCCCCGGTCTGGCTTGCTTCAAATTGCGAGACTCATGTATCTTTGCCAAGGCGACGATACACGGGTCTTTTTTCATCCCTTTTGAAATAGGCTCATGTGTAACGTCGTGTTATACATGGGTCATTTTATTTTGTCGGGAGGGTTCGATTTGTTTGAGCTGGATTTTTACCTCAACAGCGCCCTGTTGGGCGTGGGGCTGGCCATGGACGCCTTCTCGGTGTCCCTGGCCAACGGGCTCCGGGAGCCCCGGATGCCGGGGAGCCGGATGTGCCGCGTGGCCGGGGTCTTCGCTCTCTTCCAGGCCGCCATGCCCCTGACCGGATGGCTGTGCGTCCACACCATCGCGCAGACCTTCGCCATATTCCAGACCCTGATCCCCTGGATCGCCCTGCTCCTGCTGGGCTATATCGGGGGCAAGATGCTCTGGGAGGGGATCCGGGGCGGGGATGGGACGGAGAGCCTGCCCGCGGTGGGACTGGGGGCCCTGCTCCTCCAGGGGGTGGCCACCTCCATCGACGCGCTGAGCGTGGGCTTCGCCATCGCCGGCTATGACCCGGTCCGGGCCCTGGTGTGCGCCCTCATCATCTCGGCGGTCACCTTTGTCATCTGCCTTGCTGGCCTCCGACTGGGCAAGCGCTTCGGCACCGCCCTGTCAGGCAAGGCCTCCCTCCTGGGGGGCCTGATCCTGATCGTCATCGGTTTGGAGGTATTTTTCAAGGGGATCCTGGGGTAAAATTTCCCTGTACTCATATACAAAGGAGAGAAAAACAATGCTGATTCCCGTACTGCTCTTTGCCGTTGGACTGGTCCTTCTCATCAAGGGGGGCGACTGGTTCGTGGACGGTGCCACCGGCATCGCCCACCGCTTCGGGGTGCCCGAGCTGCTCATCGGGGCCACGGTGGTGTCCATCGGCACCACACTCCCCGAGGTGATGGTGTCGGCCACCTCGGCCCTCCAGGGCCACGGAGAGATCGCCTACGGCAACGCCATCGGCTCCATCATCTGCAACACGGCCCTGATCGCCGCCATCACCATCACGGCAAGGCCCAGCAAGGTGGACCGGAGAAGCCTTTTGACCCCGGTGGCCTTTTTCTTTGTGGCGGCGGCGGTATACTGCTATACCGCCTATTCCGCCGGGGAATTCACCCGGGGGACGGGCGTCGGACTGCTGATCATCTTTGCGCTCTATATGATCGTGCTCATCCGGCAGGCCCTTCGGGCCCCCAAGATCTTCGAGGCGGACCAAAGTCCCAAGAGCGCCATGGGCAGAGACCTTCTCCCGCTGGTGGTGGGGGCGGTCCTCATCGCCGTGGGAGCCAGGCTGCTGGTGGACAACGGCATCCTGATCGCCCGGGCCATGGGGGTCCCCGAGTCGGTGGTGGGCCTCACCTTCGTGGCCTTGGGCACCTCCCTGCCCGAGCTGGTCACCGCCATCACTTCCCTCCTCAAGGGGCACGGTGCCCTCTCTCTGGGCAATATCATCGGGGCCAACCTCTTCAACCTGGTGCTGGTCAGCGGCGTGTCCACGGTGCTGTCCCCCTTCGCTTTGCCGGTGGAGAAGACCGTCAACGGGATGAATGCCTCCCTTGTGGTAGACCTGCCCGTGATGCTCCTCGTCATGGCCTTTATGACCCTGCCCGCCCTCCTCCGGGGCAAGCTGAGCCGGTGGCAGGGGGTCAGTCTGTTGGCCATCTACGTGGGGTTCTGCGTGTTCCAGTTCGTGGTGTAAGCCCTTTGTCAAAAACGCGGCCTCCGAAATCGGAGGCCGCGTTTCCTTATCCCTTATTTCGCCATGAAAAACCGCTCCAGCAAATTCCGGAAGATGCCGCCCACGGTGAGCCGGGGCACGGCCGAGCCGGCCACGATGTCGATGGTCTCCCGGACCTGGCCGCCCACGGTTACGGTGAGCTCCCCCAGCTTCTGTCCTGCCTCCACCGGGGCCTCCACGTCGGAGCAGATGGTGACCCAGGTCTCCACCGCGTTGACCTGGCTTTTCTCCACCAGTATCCGGCTGCCCGAGGCCAGCACGGGCTGGACGGTGGTTGCCTCCCCCAGAAGCACGTCCACCGGGGCTAATGCCTGGGCGGGCCTCACCTCCAGCACGGTGTAGCTGGCAAAGCCGTAGTTCATCAGGGTCTGGACGCACTCGGTCCGGACCTCTTTGGTCTGGGCCCCCAGCACCACTGAAATGAGCTCCATACCGCCCCGCTCGGCGGTGGCCGAGATGCAGTACCCGGCGGCGGCGGTGAAGCCGGTTTTCAGGCCGGTGCAGCCCTCATACTGCCGCAGGAGCTTGTTGGTGTTGGCCAGCTGGAAGGCCCCGTCCCGGAGGGAGTCCATCCAGATGGTGGTGTACTCCCGGATGGTGGGGTGATTCAGGATCAGCTCCCGGCTCATAAGGGCGATGTCGTAAGCTGAGGTCAGGTGCCCCGGCGCGGGCAGTCCGGTACAGTTAACAAAGGTGGTGTCGTTCATACCCAGCTCGGCAGCCCGGGCATTCATCTTCTCCACAAAGGCGGCCTCGTTCCCCGCCAGGTGCTCGGCCAGGGCCACGGCGGCGTCGTTGCCCGAGGCCACCGCCACCGCCTTGAGAAGGTCCCGTACCGTCATGACCTCCCCCTCCTTGAGATAGACCTGACTGCCCCCCATGGAGGCCGCCCGGGCAGTGACCTGAACGGTGTCGTCGGGGGACAGTGCGCCGCTGTCGATGGCCTCCATCACCAGCAGAAGGGTCATGACCTTTGTGACGCTGGCCGGCTCCAGCTTGTCATGGGCGTTCTGCTCGCCCAAGATCTCCCCGGTCTCCTTCTCCATGAGCACAGCCGCCTTAGCCGGGACGGAGGGCGTGGCCGCCGCCCGGGCAGCGGGGGTCATTCCCCCCAGAAGCAGGACGGCCGCCAGGGCCGCCGCGTATCTTTTTTTCACAGATGATTCCTCCCTGTTGTGTTTCTTCCGCATCTAAACGAAAGGATGTGGAGGGAAAAACCCTTCTATGCAAAACCACCGCAATTTGGCAGGATGAAAAAGTTGGTGAAATTTCCGCCGGACAACCGAAAAAGATAAGGAGGCCCGAAGGCCTCCTCATTTTTTATTTCCGCTCTCCGGTCATGGTTTGGGTCACAATATCCACCATGACCTCATAGGTCATCTGCCCGGTGAGATAGCCAAACACGTTGCCCTCCCGGTCGATCATAAAGGTGGTGGGAAAGGCACTGATGCCGTAACCCGTAAAGAGGCCACCCTCGGTGTCCATCAGCACCGGGTAGGTGTAGCCGTTGTCCTCCAAAAATGCGGCGATCTCCTCGGCGCTTTTCTCGCCGCCCACGCCGGGCCAGGCCACCCCCAGCACAATGAGAGCGTCCTCCCCCTCCCGGCTGTAATTCTCGTAAAGCTGCTGGATCTCAGGCATTTCCGCTTTACAAGGCGGGCACCAGGTGGCCCAGAAGTTGAGGAAAATGGTCTTGCCCTCGTAATCGGCCAGGGTGTGGGTATTGCCCAACTGGTCGGTCAGGGTAAAATCCAGGGCCGGGATGGCCTTTGGCTCTTCCGAAGGCTCCGGTTCGGGGGTCCCGGTGGGCTCTGGCATTTCTGTGGGCGTCGGGGTTGGAGTGACCTCCACCGCCGCCGTAGGCATCGGCGCAGAAGCCGGAGACAGCCCGGACAGCCAGCCTGACAGCTTCTCCATGCCGCCGCTGAGCATCAAAAGGCCCATGAGGATCATCAATGCGCCGCCCGCCTTCACAGTATATTTCATCACGTTCCGGTGGCTTTTGAAAAAGGCCAGCAGAGCGGTGGTGAAAGCCCCCACCGCCAGAAAGGGGAGCACAAAGCCTATGGTATAGACCCCCATCAGGGCCATGCCCTCCCAGCGGGTGGCGGCCGAGGCCGTCATGAGCAGCACACTGGTCATGGCCGGGCCCACACAGGGAGTCCATGCGAAGCTGAAGGTGAAGCCCATCACCAGGGCGGTCAGGGGGGACATGGTCCATCTGTCCAGCCGGAAGGGCAGCCGCCGCTCCCGGTTCAGAGCCTGGGATATCCCGAAGACCCCCAGTTGATAAAGGCCAAAGAGGATGACCAGCACCCCACCAATCCGGGCAAACCAAAGCTGGTTCTCCTGAAAAAAGTGCCCCAGGGCGGAAGCACCCAGTCCCAGCAATACAAAGGCGAAGCTGATCCCGATGATAAAAAACAGAGTGTGAAGCAGCACCTTTTTCCGGTCATACCGCCATACCCCGTCCTCCCCCCGGACCCCGGTGCCGCCCGAGAGGTAGCCGATGTAGAGGGGCAGCAGAGGCAGCACGCAGGGGGAAAAGAAACTAAGCAGTCCCTGCAAAAACACGGTGAGGGCCGAAACACTTACATTGACGTTGAATCCCATTGAACACTCTCCTTCCCCATCATTCCTTCACCACAAGGCAGGTCTTGTGGCCGTAGTAGCGAAAGGCAGCCACTGCCTCCGCGGTGATCCTCTCTCCGCAGACCAGGATGGGCACCGCCGGGGGACAGCTCACCGAAGGGGCGGCCAGCACCCGGCCCAGGGCGTCCTCCACGTTCAGGGTCTCTTTGGGACCGAGGATGGCCTGCCGGATAGACAGGACCCGCTCCCCCCTTGGGATGGTGAGGGCGGAACAGGCTCCGGTGGACTTTGGCTTTGCTATGGCAAGGGCGTCGGCCACCTTTTGGAAATCCTCTTCCGTGGTGTTTCCGGATGCCATCAGTACCACATGATCCGGGTCGGCGTACTCGCACTCCACGCCCCCTACCCGGAGCAAATCGGCCAGTTCGGTCCCGGCCCAGCCGGACGCGGCGGCATTGATCGTGAGCTTGAGAGGTTCGTTCCCCGCCAGAGTCCAGCTCCGCCCGGTCAGTTCCTCGTTCATCGTATCCAGGGCGCGGGCAGCATCCCGGATACGGGACGGTCCGTCTCCTGACAGCCAGGCATTGCAGGCGTCCAGGGAGGCCAATATCAGATAGGAGGGACTGGTGGAACCGAAGAGAGACAGGGCGGTACGTCCTCCATCCTCTATCCCCTCAGGAGCAGTTTTGGAAATATGGAGATAGGACCCTCCCGTAAGAACAGGAAGGGTCTTGTGGGCCGAGTCGCAGCACAGATCAGCCCCCAGGTCCAGGGGGTGGCAGGGCTTCTCCAAAAAATGGAGGTAGGCCCCGTGGGCGTTGTCCACCAGCAGCAGGCTCCCATGGCGGTGGGCCACCTGGGCCAGCGCGGAAACATCGGCTATGTTCCCCAGATAGTCGGGGGAAGTGATATAAACCGCCATGGGGGGCTGCTCCATGGCGGTCAGGGCCTTTTCCAGACCCTGGACCGTAATGGGACAACTGCAAACGCTCCGGCTTTTCTCCTCGCTCCAGAGCCACTCCACCTCTAGATCCAGGAGAGCGGCGGCATAGAGAAATGCCTTGTGGACATTCCTCCCGGCCAGTACCACGGGAGCCGTCCCGGCGGGACGGTTCTCCAGGGTCAGGGCCAGCATGGCCCTGATACACTGGCTGGAGCCCTCGGTAGAGTAGAAGGTCCGGCGGGCACCGAAGAGCCGGGCGGCGTTGGCCTCGCTCTGGGCAATGATGCCGTCAGCCTCGTAGAGGGAGTCGGCCCCCTTGATCTCGGTGAGATCCCACGCCTCGCAGCCCAAGGGACCGGTCCCCTTATGGCCGGGCATATGGAAGCGGGACATGCCCTCAATCTCATAGCCCCGCAGAAAGTCCAGAATGGGGGTATCCATCAGTCCTCCCCCAGGGTCCGCTCGGCCTCCAGGGCGATGGCGCACTCCATCCGCTTGCGGAAGAGGTCACACCCCTGCTCGTAGACCCCCTTCACCGAACCGGTGGCATGGTAGGCGTTGGCAGCGCAGCCCCCTGAGCAGTATAGCCGGGCCCAGCAGCCCCGGCACTCGGGCCGGGCGTATACGTTACAGGCGGCGAACTCCTCCTGAACTTCAGGGGAGGTGACGCCGTGCCATACGTCTCCCAGTTTGAACTTCTCCTCCCCCACGAACTGGTGGCAGGGGTACAGGTCCCCCCAGGGGGTGACCGCCATGTACTCGGTGCCCGAGCCGCAGCCCGACAGACGTTTGTAGACGCAGGGCCCGCCGGTGAGGTCGATCATGTAGTGGTAGAAGGTGAAGGGCCTGCCCTCCTGCCGCCGCGCCCGCATGAGCCGGGCCAGGTCCTCGTACTGCCGCTTCACCAGCTCCCGGTCCTCGGCGGTGAGGGCCGAGGGATCGTCGGCGGCGCAGACCACCGGCTCCATACTGAGTTCGGTGAAGCCCAGGTCCAGCATGACCTTGATGTCCTCCAGAAAGTCGGGGTTGTGGTGGGTGAAGGTGCCCCGCATGTAGTAGCCCTTGTTGTTCCGGGCCTGCACCAGCTTCTGGAATTTGGGCACGATGGTCTCCCAGCTTCCCTTCCCGGCGTAATCCACCCGGAACCGGTCGTGGACCTCCTTCCGGCCATCCAGGGAGAGGACCACATTGTGCATCTCACGGTTGGCAAAGTCGATGACATCGTCGTCGATGAGGACCCCGTTTGTGGTAAGGGTGAAGCGGAAGTTTTTGCCCCGCGCCTTCTCCACGCTGCGGGCGTAGGCAACCAGATCCTTCACCACCTGCCAGTTCATCAGGGGCTCGCCGCCGAAGAAGTCCACCTCCAGATTCCGGCGGGTGCCGGAATGGTCCATGAGGAAGTCCAGGGCCTGCTTGCCCACCTCGAAGGACATGACGGCACGGTCCCCGTGGTACTTGCCCTGGCTGGCAAAGCAGTAGGAACAGTTCAGATTGCAGGTGTGGGCCACATGGAGGCATAGGGCCTTCACCACCCCGGCTGAACGGTTTTTCAGCTCCCCGGCCAACGGCTCGAAGGTGTCGGGGGAAAAGAGCTTGCCCTGGACCTTCAGCTCCTCCACATCGTCACAGCAGTCCTCCAGGTCGGCCTTGGTCACGTCGTCCCGGCCGGCATACTCTTCCAGCAGGGCGGGGATGATCTCCTCCCGGGTCCTGCCCTCGTCATAGAGGCCGATCACGTCGTAGGCCACCTCGTCCACCACGTGGACCGAGCCCGAGTTTACATCCAGGACGATATGGAGGTCGTCCAGGGTATAGCGGTGTATCATGGTCTTCTCTCCTATCTATGCAAAACGCCGCCCACAGGGCGGCGTTTTTACGAAGTTTCCTTACTTCTCAGTCTTCTCGCACTGCTGATTGGCGATGCCGCAACTGGTCTTGCAGGCGGACTGGCAAGAGGTCTGGCACTCGCCGCAGCCGCCGGTCTTGGCGCTGTCGCAGAGGTCCCGGGTCTCCAGGGTCTTGATACGCTTCATTGAGATCGCCCTCCTTTTTCGGAATTTGAAGGTATTATATCACGCAATCCCCATTTCGTCAATTATTACTTCCACAAAAAACGGACAAAGGGCCCCGAAAGCCGGGGCCCTTTGTCCATTGAGTAAAGAGAGGGAGTATGCAGTTTGAATGTCACCCGTTGAGGGCCGAGACGTAGCGCTCAGTGATGATCTCGGGGCGGGTGATGGAGGTACCCACCACCACCGCGTGAGCCCCTGCCCGGATGGCGGCCACGGCCTCCTCCTCATGGGCGATCTTACCCTCGGCAATGATGGGGGTGTCGGTAATGGTGTGGATCTGGGCGATGAGCTCCAGGTCCACCGAGCTGCGGGGCTGGCTCGCCTTGGTGTAGCCCGAAAGGGTGGTGGAGATCAGGTCGAAGCCCAGGGGCAGAATGTCCTTGGCCTCCTGAAGGGTAGATATCTCACCCATGACCAGCACATCGGGGTAGTTCTCCCGGATCTTGCGGAGGATGTCCTCCACCCGCTCGCCGCCGGGACGCCTCCGGGGGGTGGCGTCGATGGCAATGATCTCGATGCCTACCTCCAGGATATCCACCGCACTCTGGTAGGTGGGAGTAATGTACACATCGTAATCGTCGCTGAATTGCTTGTTGATGCCGATGATGGGAAGATCCACCTTCTCCTTGATCCTGGCGATGTTCTCCACACCGGTGGCACGGATGCCGGCCGCGCCGCCCTGCTGGGCGGCCACGGCAAAGGCGGCCATGATCTCAGAGCCGTACATGGGCCATCCGACCCGGGCCTGACAGGAGACAATGAGCTTCCCCTTCAGGCGCTCCAAAAGTTTCCTGTTTTCCATATTCATCAAAGCAGACCAATCGCCTTTCCGGCAATGCCCAGGATAAAGCTGGCGATGATACAGATGTACATGCCCTTCTTCTGCTTGACCAGGATCTGGTAGTAGCCCAGGACCAGCAGCAGGGGCAGGAGCTTGGGCATAATGGAATCGATAATGCTCTGGAGGACCACGGTCTTCTCGCCGATGACCCACACGGTGGCGATGTTCAGGCTCACGAAGCCCACGATCATGGCACCAACCACCATCATGCCGACGATGGTAGCACCCTCCACGAACTTGTCGATGATGCTGCTGTTCTTCATCTTGACCACCAGGTTGGTGCCCAGCTTATAACCGTACTTCACGAACAGCCAGCGGGAGACCAGGTTCAGAGCCACGTTGGGCACGATGAACACGAAGGGAGCCAGCACGTTGCCCTCCAGGGCCATGGCGGCAGCGATGGCGGCGAAGATGGTCATGAAGGTAGCCTTGAAGACCGAGTCTCCGATGCTGGACAAGGGGCCCATGAGGGCGGCCTTGGTGGCCGAGATGGACTCGGCGGTGATGGGCTTGCCCATGGCCCGCTGCTCCTCCAGGGCCAGGGTCACACCCAGGACAGCGTTGCCGGTATAGGGATGGCAGTTGAAGAACTCATTGTGCCGGGCAAGGGCCTCCTTAAAGTCGGCCTCGTTGGGATAAAGGACCTTCAGAGCAGGGATCATGGCGTAGCAGAAGCCCAGGGAGCAGTAACGCTCGTAGTTGATGGTGGTCATGAAGAAGAAGGAACGGCGGAACACCGCGCGCAGCTCCTTCTCCGAGAGCATTCCGCCCTCGGTCTGGGGCAGGTCGGCCACGGGCTCGTCGAAGTCGTCCAGAGTATCGTTCTTCTTCTCCATGGTCATCATGGCCATGACGATGAACAGGGCGATAAGGGCCACGGACAGGACGTTCAGGTTCAGGTAGACCGAAGCCACGAAGGCGATGCCGAAGAAGGGCCAGTACTTCTTGAAGTTCATCATCTTCAGCAGCATGGCCATACCGACGGCGGGAAGGATGCCAGAGGCTGCCTTTAGACCGTCAGACAGAACGGGAGGCATGGAGTTGACCACATCGCTGACAAAATCACTGCCAAAGTTGATGGCCAGGAAGGTGGGAATGAAGAACACGAGGAAGAATACGCCCAAGCCGCACATCTGCATCCGTTCGACCTTCTTGTAGTCGCCGGAGCGGACATACTTGTCTGCGCCATGGATGAGAATGATGTTCAGGTTCCAAGCCAGCATGATGAGAAGCTGGGCCAGCAGGCCGATAGGCAGGGCCAGAGCGATGCCAAGCGCCGCGTCGCCGCCGTTCATGACAGCGAAAACGGTGGACATGATGCCCGCGATCTGGGCGTTGGGAGGCACGCTGCCGCCCACGGGGATGACGCCCATGTACAGCAGCTCCACGCTGCCGCCCACCAGAAGGCCGGTCTGCATGTCGCCCATGATCAGGCCGATCAGGGGACCGGCGAAGATGGGACGGGAGATCATCCAGTAACCGTAGCCATAGTTCTCAAGGATCAGTAACGCAATGAAAATGCTCAGTGCCAGGACTTGAAATGTACCCATTGTTCTTGCCTCCTTTTCAATCTCTCTGTCTGTTTTTCGCTTACATCAGCTTCATCAGATCTTCTTTGCTGTCGTTGGGGTGGGTCCGGTTCTCCAGGGCGATACCCGCCTCGTGGAGCTTACTGAAGACCTCCTCCATCTCAGGGTCCACGTAAACCGTCTTGGAAAGCTGCCGGCGGCCCTCTTTGAAATAAAGGCCACCCACGTTGATCTCAGGGATCTCCACTCCCCGCTCGTGAAGTGCCAGCAGGGTCCGGGGGTGCTTTACCACCACAAAAATCTTCCGGGCCTCATGCTTTTTCAGCAGTTCGGCCCCCCGGTCCACGTCGCAGACCGCACACTTCACCCCGGCGGGGCAGGCCATCTGCAGCAGGGACACCTGGAACTGGTCCTTGGAGACCTCATCGTCCACCACCATGATGATCTCGCTTTTGTAGGCTACCGTCCAGGCGTAGGCCACCTGGCCGTGGATCAGCCGTTCGTCGATCCTCGCTACCGTGATCACTGGGAATTGCCGCCTCCTTTCCGCCGCAGCACCGGTCCTTATACTCCTCCGGCGTGCGTCTTCTGTCGATATGGTTGCCAAACTGTCGGACGTTCTCCCTCTGCACCTCCCTTATCTGTTATTATAGTACCAGCGTCAAAACATAATGTCGATACTTTTCCTTTTTATTGAAATTTAGTTTCACAATATGAAACGCCCGGCCGTCGGTCTCCCGTCGGCCGGGCGTTTGCGGTCCGGAACTCCCTCTCCCATTTTATGCGCTGTCCTCGGGAGCTATTTTTGTCTGGACGATCTTCTCCATATTTTCGTCGTAATCCAGGGAACAGTATAAGGTAAAAAGCAGATCCACCACATAGAGCTGGGCGGTCCGGGAGGCCATGGCCCCGCTGCGGAAAATGGTCTCCTTGGAGGTAACGCAGAGGCTGTAGTTGGCCAGGCGGCTCAGGGCGTTTTCACTGCTGGTCGTGAGGACCACCACGGGAGTACCGTTCTTTTTCAGGTTCTGGGCCACCCGGAGCATGGCCTTGGTCTCTCCCGAGTAGGACACGATGAACCCCACATGGGTGCTGTCCGAGTTCAGCGACTGGACATACTGCCTGTTTTCCTGACCGTAGCTGATGGACGGCTTGCCCAGGCGCATGAATTTGAACTGGGCGTCAATGGCCACCAGGTTGGAGGCTCCCACCCCGTAAAAGTCCAACACCGCGGCCCGGCGGAAAAGCTCGGCCACCGCCATCAGCTGCTCCACGTCCACCAGGGCCCGGGTCTCCTCAATGGTCTTCACCGAGATGTTGGTGATCTTCTCCACAATGGTCAGGGGGGTATCCTCCTTGCCAATGGTGGTGGAGTCCAGCAGCTTGAGCTGCATGTCCTGGAAGTATTTCAGTTCCTCGGCCAGCAGCACCTTCATGGCGGGAAAGCCGTCCACCCGCATCTTTTTGCACAGCCGGACCACCGTGGCCGCCGAGGTGAAGGACTCCCGTGCCAGGTCGTAGACCGTAAAAGACAGGACCTCCTTGGGATTTCGCAGGATGTAATCCCGAACGCTGCTCTCGGCCTCCGAGAGGTTCCGGTTATCCCGGAGCTTGATGAGGATGCTCATGGCGCGCCTCCTTTCCGTATCCGGCCCACCGCCGGCATGTCCAGTATACTATAAAATTTTCGGTATGTAAAATATAATTTCATCTTTTTCAAAAGATATTGATTTTTCGTTTCGTTATCCTTTATAATAGGGTCACCGTCTCCAGGCCTGACCCGGAGCGGCACAGGAGGAGATTTCCATGACCGCCATCTTGCTGGTATCCCACGGCGGCTTCGCCAAGGCTCTGCTGGAGACCGCCGAAATGATCCTGGGCCCCCAGGAGCTCACCGCCGCGGTGGGCCTGGCCCCCGACGACAGCCCCGAGGTTCTCCAGGAGAAGATCGAGGCCGCCCTGGAATCCTTCCACGGCGCCCCCTCCCTAGTCCTCACCGACATCTTCTCGGGCACCCCCTTCAACACGGTAGTCCGCCTGTCCCAGCGCTATTCCTTCCGCCACCTGACAGGGATCAACCTGCCCCTGCTCAACGAGGCCCTGGTCAGCAGGGACTCCTCCTCCCCCGACGAGCTTGCCCAAACCCTTCTGGAAAGCGTCCCCGCCGCCTTTCAGGACGTGGACGCCGCCCTGGCCCAGCTGCCTCCGCCGGACGACCTGGACGATTTTTGAAGCCTCCATTTTCAAGGCCCCAGTCCCCCGGCAGCTCATAAAAAGACACCCCACAAGGGGTGTCTTTTTTCAATGCCCAACATCGGCTTTTCATTCAAAATATTGCGGATCCATGGGGCCGCGCGGATCCTGTTCTATATTCTATAAAGCATTGGGAAAACTTTAAAAAATGGGCTTCCTGCTGATGCAGAAAGCCCATCTCTGGTGCACGAGGTGGGACTCGAACCCACACGTCCTTGCGAACACTGGCACCTGAAGCCAGCGAGTCTACCAATTCCACCACTCGTGCATTTGCGCAAGCAGTATATTATCACGCTTTCAGGGAATTGTCAACCCTCCATCCGCAATTTCTGCCCCAAGATTTTTGCCGGAGGGGCCCTCTTTACAAACCCAACCGGATTGGATATACTGTTTCCATGTGTCCGCACAGGAGGTACGTCATGGAAGAGAGAGAAATGAAATCCGAAAAAGAGCCCGCCCAGGCCGGCGGTGCCCGGCGGCTCCTGCTCCGCCTGGGCGCCCTTTTGCTGGAGACCGTGCTGCTGATCGTGATTGCCCTTTACGGGGTCATGTTCGTGCTGGCCAAGGGCCCCTCTCCCACGGCCCGGAATCTGTTCGTCCTTTCGGTGCGGGAGACCAGCGCCGTAGGCTTTCTGGCCAACCTTTTCTTCTCCGAGGAGGAGATCGCCCAAATGGAGGACCCCTCGGCCGAGGAGGAATACCGGGACACCGACACCTCCCTCATCGTCATCCCCCCGGACTCCAACGGGGAGGACGGGGCCGACCCCTGGGGCCTGGTGGACGAGGACGGGGACGGCATCATCCTGGAAGAGGTCTATGGCGAGGGCTACCACGGCTATATGATGGTGGTCCTGGACCCGGTCCGGGTCATCATGGGCAGCCGCCCCGAGGACTTCGGCGTCCGGGGCTACACCGTGGCCGAGATGGTGGAATCCTTCGATGCCGTGGCCGGCATCAACGCCGGTGGCTTCTACGATCCCGACGGCCGGGGCAACGGCAGCATTCCCGACACTCTGGTAGTGTCGGACGGGAAGGTCTATTCCCCCGAACGGGGTACGGCCCAGGGCTTTGCCGGCTTTGACAAGGACCATATCCTCCATGTGGGCCGGCTCTCGGCCGAGGAGATCCATTCACAGGAGATCCAAACCGGGGTCTGCTTCGGCCCGGTGCTCATCTCCAACGGGGAACCCCGGTCGGCGGACAGCCTGCCCAGCGGTATCAATCCCCGCACCGGCATCGGCCAGCGTTCGGACGGCGCCGTTCTCCTGCTGGTCATCGAAGGGCGGCAGGTCACCAGCCTGGGAGCCACCTATTATGATATGGTGGAGGTGTTCCAGTCCTTTGGCGCCGTGAACGCCTGTAATCTGGACGGAGGTTCCTCCTCCATGATGTGGTTTGACGGGGACTATGTGAACAAATGCGGCTCGGTTGTGGGCATCAGAAGGGTCCCGACCACCTTTTTGGTGCTGAAAGAGGGGGAAAAGGCTGGCGGGTAAGCGCCGGGCTGAAAGGGAAAAACAGAACTTTTTGGTACTGAAAGAGGGGGAAAAGGACGATGGGTAAACGGGAGGCAAAAAGGAAATTTCCGAACTTTTTGACCGGAATGGCCATTTACGGGGCTGTTGTTTTGACCCTGATTTTGATTGGTTTGACCCTGTTTTGGGGCTTTTTGACCGCTTTTGAAGCCTCCCGCCCCAGGAACGCGGTGGACGGCTATCTGGAGAGCCTGACCGCCGGACACATCCGGGAGGAGGCCCTCCCGGCCCTTTTGGAGCAGGTGGACACCCGGGTACAGGACGAGGCGGCCTGCCGGGAGCGTCTGACAGAGTCCCTGGAGGGAAAGCTGACCGCCGCCAAGAACGTCTCCCGCTCCACCGCGGATATTCAAGTTTACATCCTGCGGCAGGGGAGCCAGGTCATCGGCTCCTTCCAAATGGAACGGGCGGGGAACCCCTCCTGGGGCTTCACTCCATGGACGGTGACCGGGGAGGAGTTCGACCTGTCCTTCCTGCTGGGGAACAAGGTAAGCCTCACCGTCCCGCCCGGCTACACCGTGTATGTGGACGGCAAGCCTCTGCCCGGGAGCTGCGTGACCCAGGAGGACATTCCATACCCAGAACTGGCCGAATTCGTGGGGGACTATGACCTGCCCACACTCATGCGTTACGAGGCCGGACCCTTTCTGGGCCAGGCGAGGGTCACCCTGACCGACGATGAGGGGAACGCCGTGACCCCCGACGCCGGGAGCGAGGTCTTTCTGGACAACTGCTCCCCCGAGGAGAGGGAGGCCGTGGACCAGGCTGCCCGGGCCTTTGTTCAGACCTATGTGGACTACGTTTCCTGCACGGGGAGCGACCCGGCCACCACCCTGCAATGGCTGAGGAAGCTCATGGTCCCGGACAGTGCGCTGGCTAAACGGATGCGGGACGCCCTGGCGGGGCTGCACTGGGTCTCAGACCGGCACGCCACGGTGTCCGGCATGGAGGTGGGTCTCATCTCCCGGCTGGGGGAGGACCTCTACTTCTGCAATGTGACCTACACCGTCAACACCCGTGACATCACCGGACAGGTCCAGGTGGAGAGCCGGGTCAAGCTCCTCTTACGCCAGACCGGCGGAAAGCTCCTGGCCGAGGCCATGGCCACCTGCTGAGGCGGCGGAAAAGCAGAAAACACAGAAGCGGCCCCGTTTTCGCGGGGCCGCCTCTTGGCTTTTTGTAGGGCGCGGCTTCCCAGACGCGTCGGGTCGGTTTCTTTGCGGACAAGGGACGGTTCTCTCAAACACCCCTTCACCCCTTAGAGCTGTTACTTATGCATAAAAAATTTTAAAAGATATCAAAAAATATATTGTATTTTG
>CATMVA010000011.1 GCA_950075865.1 uncultured Oscillospiraceae bacterium
CCCGGCGGCGCCATCAGCTATGTGGAGGTCCCCAACATGCAGGACAACCTCCCCGCCGTGCTCAGCCTGATGCAGTTCATCTACGACAACATCATGTATGCCGAGCTGAACACCAAGAGCGACTACTGCCAGGTCTGCGGCTACAACGGCGAGATCCAGATCGTGGAGGACGACGGCAAGCTGGTCTGGGAGTGCCCCTGCTGCAAGAACCGGGACCAGGATAAGATGAATGTGGCCCGGCGAACCTGCGGGTATATCGGCACCCAGTTCTGGAACCAGGGAAGGACCCAGGAGATCAAGGAGCGGGTGCTCCACCTATAAGCAGACCCAAACAGGGACGGGCCCCCGGCCCGTCCCTGTTTCATTTTTCGGAGGTATTCCCATGATCCGTTTTGAACCCATCACTCCAGACAACTGGCGGCTTCCCCTCCAGGTCTCCCCGGAGCAGAAAAGCCATGTGGCCGGCCGGGCCGACCTGCTGGCCCGGGCTTACGCCTACCGGGATTTCCGGAGCCGCGCCCTCCTGATCTGCGAGGATGAGACCCCCGTGGGCCTGATTCTTTATTACGACGGCTGGGACAGGGACTGCTATGTTCTCAGTGAGCTCTTCATCGACGCGCGGTATCAGGGAAAGGGCTATGGCCGGGCGGCCACCGCCCTGGCCCTGGAACAAATGCGCGCCGACGGCCGGTATGGCAAGGTGGTCCTCTGCTATATCGAAGAAAACGACGCCGCCAAAACCCTGTACGAGAGCTTCGGCTTCGTGGAGACCGACCGGGACGGGGACGAGATCAGCATGGAATTGGCTTTATAAGGGGAGTATTTTTATGAATTACTGCAACATCAAGCCCCGGGACATCGCCGACGGGGTGGGGGTCCGGGTGACCCTGTTTGTGTCCGGCTGCCGGAACCACTGTAAAAACTGCTTCCAGCCCGAGACCTGGGACTTTAACTACGGCGAACCCTTCTCCAAAGAGGTGGAGGATCGTATCATTGAGGAGCTGCGTCCCGATTTCATTGACGGGCTCACCCTTTTGGGGGGCGAGCCGGGGGAGGCGGAAAACCAACGGGGGCTGGTGCCCTTTCTCCAACGGATACGCCGGGAACTGCCCCATAAAACCATTTGGTGCTACTCGGGCTTCACCTGGGAGCAGTTTGCCGGAAAAGAGCCTGCCCGGTGCCGGTGCGAGGTGACGGATGAATTTTTGTCTTTGCTGGACGTGCTGGTGGACGGGCCTTTTATAGAGGAGCTTCACGATATCACCCTCCTCTTCCGGGGCTCTGCCAACCAGCGGCTCATTGACGTGCCCGGGACCCTGAAGAATGGCAAAATTGTGCTTTGGAATCAGTAAAGGTGGCATCTATTCGTCATTTCTTGATTTCGATCGCAAAAGCTTTTGAGTTTGTTACCTATGCCTTATTCCTGCTTTTATCTGTCTGCTATGCCATCCTTGCCATAGCTTGTGCCACCACCTATCTATATCGTACTTCCCATCGTCTCTGGGGGTATCTGTTCCTCCTCTTTCTTTTTTACGGGTGTATAGGGTATCTTATTTTGAATATCGCAAAACATATTTTGATGATTTTTATTCCAGTTCACGATCGTTCCTCCATTTTGCCCCCTTCAAATGCTGAAAAGAGGAAAAATAGAGTTGAAAACAAAATTTTAGATGTTTGCACCGTTGCGATTTATATAGTCGGCATAATTATGGTACCATACAGTCAAACCTTTACGGGAGATCCATGGTGGGCCACGGTACACACAATTTCAATGTTTCAAATTGCCGTCCCATTTTTCTTCGGTAATTTTTTTCAAACGCTTCTGTACAACAGCATCTTAAAATGGAGCAAATCCATAGTCCTCTCAAGGAAATGTGGGCAACCCTGCATCACATTGACATATCCCCCCGGCCGGGGTACAATAAGGGCACATCACCACGGAAGGAGCCACCCCCATGCTGTTTGCCGAAAATGACCGCTACGCCTATGTCCGCTCCCCGCTGATCGAGACCATCTGTCAGCTCCGCTTCCCCACCATTCTCTCCATCGGCTCCACCGAGCCGGCCCAGTTCCAGGAGGCCATCCGGGCCGATTTCCCCCGGTATGTGGCCCGTCAGGAGGGGCAGCCCCCCAAGGTGGTGAACGGCAAGCTGGAGCAGACTCCCCCCATCACCAACTACAACTTCATCTCCTCGGACGGCCGGTGGAAGGTGAACCTGACCAAGGATTTCATCGCCCTGTCCACCCTCAGCTACACCCGGTGGGAGGACTTTGCCCAGCGCCTGGACAAGATCCTTGCTCTCTTCATCCAGATCTACCAGCCCGCCTTTTTCGAACGCATCGGCCTTCGGTACGTCAACGCCTTCTCCCGGAACCGGCTGGGGCTGGAGGGGGAGCTGTGGGACGACCTGATCAATGCCCCCTTTATCGGGGTGCTGTCCGAGCCTGATGTGGACGAGACCAAAACCTCCAAATGCTCCCTCGACGTGGAGGTCAACCTGGGGGAGCAGCGCCATATGAAGCTCCACGCCGGCCCCGGCCTTCTGGGGGACGGCAAGAAGGACCCAGAGCCCAAGTTCATCCTGGACGGGGACTTCTCGGTGGTGGACAAGGAGCTTCCGGCTGCCCGGATCGCCGGGGACCTGGACGTGCTCCACGACTATGCCGTGCGGCTCTTCAACGCCACCGTTTCCCAAGAGCTCCGGGACGCCATGGGCCCCACGCCCATTGGATAGGAAAGCAAAAAGACGCTCTTCCCGTTTGGGAAGAGCGTCTTTGCGTGATGGGGTCATGCGTAATGGTACCGGCTTCTTTTCCGGAAGAAGAACCAGACAGTGACAATGAGGGACAGCCCCTCGGCCAGGGCGGTGGCCCACCAGATGCCGTCCACCCCCCAAAGCCTAGGCAGCAGAAGGATGGCTCCCGCCTGAAAGAGAAGGGTCCGCAGGAAGGAGATGGCCGCCGATACCCCACCGTCTCCCAAGGCGGTAAAGAAGGCCGAACCAAAAATGTTCATCCCGCAGAAAAGGAAACTGACCGCAAAAATACGGAAACCGTCCATGGTCAGCCTCAGAAGTTCCGCATCGTACCCCACGAATATTCTGGAGAGGGGGCCGGCCAACAGAATGGCCGAGACGGTCATGACCACCGACTGGACCAGAATTACCCGCAGGCATTTGGAAAAGAGGCTACGGAGCTCCTCTTCGTTCCCCGCGCCGTACTGGTAGGAAAAAATGGGAGCGGAGCCCATGGAGAAACCGATCAGGACCGCCACAAAAATAAACTGGACATACATCATGGCAGTATAGGCGGCCACCCCTTGGGAGCCCACCATATCCATCAAGGTGCGGTTATACAGAACCGTGATGAGGGAGGCTGAAACATTGGTCATCAGCTCGGAAGAGCCGTTGGTACAGGCCTTACCCAGCATCTTAGGATACAGGTGGGTCTTCACCAGGCGCAGGGGGCTGGAATTGGGCAGCAGGAAATAGACCAGCGGGATCACTCCGCCCACCAGATATCCGCACACCGTGGCCAAAGCGGCGCCCGCCACTCCCCATCGGAATTGGGCAATGAACAGATAGTCCAGGATCATATTTGTGCCGCCGGCGGCCAAGGAGAGCCACAATCCCATCTTGGGCCGCTCGGCCACCACGCAGAAGGACTGGAACGAAGTCTGAAGCATAAAGGCAAAGCTGCCGCCCACCATAATGGTCCCGTAGGTGACACAGTCTTTTATCATGGTCCCGTCCGCGCCCAGCATTCCGCAAAGGGGCCTCATAAACGCGATACAGAACGCCGAGATGGCAATACCTCCCGCCAGAATGGTAAGGATCAAAGTAGTAAAATACTCCTTTGCCCTCTCCGCCTCCCCCGCACCCATGACTTGGGCCACCTTGGCACTGCCGCCGGTGCCCAGCATAAAGCCAAAGGCTCCTACCACCATAGGTAGAGGATAAACGATATTGACGGCGGCCAGGGCCACATCCCCCTCTACGTTTGAGATGAAAATGCCGTCCACGATGGAGTAGACCGAAGTGACAAGCATCATGGCGATGGAAGGCAGGGTAAACCGGAAAAGCCGGGAATAGGTAAAGTGGTCGGATAATTGGATCTTCATAGGTCATTTTTCAGAGCGGGAAATACCAGTCCCACTCTCTCCTCCTTTAGGTTTGCGATAATTTTTTTGGTAAGGTACAGCAGGGTCTCCTGTTCCTCCCCTGTGAGGCGGCCAAAGGCGGCCCGCTCCGCGGTAAGCTGTGGTTCAATGGCTTCCCCGGCATAGCGGCGGCCCCGGTCAGTGAAAAAAACGCCTTTGCTCCTACCATCTTTGGGCAGCGGTACCAGCCGGACCAAGCCCTTTCTCTCAAGCCACATCAGGGCAGAATGTCCGGTCTGTTTGGTGAGGGACCACTCCCCGTATAGCTGGGTAGGGGTGACGCCCTCCCCATCCTCCCAAAGGCTGAACAGCAGGGTCATTACGCTGTCCGGGATACCCAGCCGCGCCGCCGTTTCGTGGTAGATCTGGTCGATCTCCTTATTGAGCTGAATATAATCGTGGTAGCTTTGGGTCTGCATCAATGTCCCCCTCTCTTTTGGTCTGATTTCAGACTTTCTCAAGGTGATTCCGCCTATTATAGTCCGAAATCAGACTAAAGTCAAGAAATTTTTCTTTCCTTTCCCGAAAAAGAAGAGTATAATTTTGGTAACTCTTGGGGAGGTGTATGCCGTGAAAAAACTGCTGTTTGTCATTGACTATCAGAAGGACTTTGTGGACGGAGCTTTGGGCTTCCCGGGGGCTGAACTGCTGGACAGCCCCATCGCCCAAAAAATCGGGGCGTATCACGCCGCCGGGTACGACGTAGCCTTCACCTTGGACACCCATGGGGAGGATTATCTCAGCACCCAAGAGGGCCGCCGGCTGCCTGTCCCCCACTGCCTCCGTGCCTCGGAGGGCTGGCAACTCTATGGCAACACCGCCCAAGCCAGACGGGACGGAGACAAGCTCATTGAAAAGCCCGCCTTTCCCTCCATGGCCTTAGGAAATTGGCTCCGGGAGAAGGGCTATGGCCAAATCGAACTGGTAGGTCTGGTGTCCTATATCTGCGTTATTTCCAACGCTGTAGTGGCTAAAGCTGCCCTGCCCGAGGCTGAGATCCTTGTGGACGCCTCCTGCACCGCTGGCCCCGACCCCGTCCTCCACGAAAAATGTCTGGATCTGATGGAGCAGGGGCTTCAAATCACCATCATCAACCGCTAAGGAGGCCTTTCCATGAAAACCCCTCTCAACCATACCATGCTCTTTGACTTTTATGAGCTCACCATGGGAAACGGCTATTTCCAGTCCGGGATGGCCGCCCAGATCTGCTATTTTGACGTATTCTTCCGCACGGTGCCCGACGGGGGCGGCTTCGCCATCGCCGCCGGACTGGAGCAGGTCATCGAGTACATTCAGGACCTGCACTTTGATGAGGAGGATATCGCCTTCCTCCGGAGCAAGGGCTGCTTCGACGAAAAGTTTCTGGACTATCTCCGCTCCTTCCGGTTCACCGGGGACATCTGGGCCGTGCCCGAGGGTACCCCCATCTTCCCCCGGGAGCCCATCCTCACGGTGCGGGCCCCCGCCATCGAGGCCCAGTTTGTGGAGACCTTCATCCTCCTGTGCCTGAACCACCAGTCCCTCATCGCCACCAAGGCCAACCGCATCGTCCGCGCCGCCGACGGCCATCCGGTCAGTGAGTTCGGCTCCCGCCGGGCCCAGGGCCCCGATGCCGCCAACTTAGGAGCCCGGGCAGCCTATATCGCCGGCTGTTCCGGCACGGCCAACGCCCAGGCCGACCAGCTCTTCGGCTCCCCCGCCGGGGGAACCATGGCCCACTCCTGGATCCAGATGTTCCCCGACGAACTCACCGCTTTCCGCACCTACTGCAAGATATACCCCCACAGCGCCACCCTGCTGGTGGACACCTACAACGTGCTTCACTCGGGGGTTCCCAACGCCATCCGGGCCTTTGACGAGGTGCTGAAGCCCCTGGGCATCACCAAGTGCGCCATCCGGCTGGATTCGGGGGATCTGACCTACCTGTCCAAAAAGGCCCGAAAAATGCTGGACGAGGCCGGCTGGACCGAATGTAAGATCATGGCCTCCAACTCTCTGGACGAGTACCTGATCCGGGACCTGTTCCTCCAGGGGGCCCAGTTGGACGGCTTCGGGGTGGGCGAGCGGCTCATCACCTCCCGGTCCGAGCCGGTCTTTGGCGGTGTGTACAAGCTGGTGGCCGTGGAGGATAAGGCGGGCAACGTGATCCCCAAGATCAAGATCAGCGAGAACCCGGCCAAGGTCACCACCCCCCACTTCAAGAAGGTCTACCGCCTGTTCAGCAACACCGACGGCAAGGCCTTTGCCGACCTCATTACGGTCCACGACGAGGTGGTGGACGAGAACAAGCCCCTGGAGCTCTTCGACCCGGACGCCACTTGGAAGCGCAATGTCTTCACCGATTTTACCGCCAAGGAGCTGCTGGTACCCATCTTCCAAGGGGGCAAGCTGGTCTACAAGCAACCCTCCATGGAGGAGATCCGGGCCTACTGCAAGGAGCAGATCGACCTCCAGTGGGACGAGGTCAAGCGGTTCGAGAATCCTCACAACTACTATGTGGACCTGTCCCAGAAGCTCTGGGACCTGAAGCAGGAGCTGCTGAAGAAGCAGCGGTAGCTCTGGACAACAAAACGTCCGGGCGGCCACGAGGCCGTCCGGACATTTTTATTTTGAATTCTGTCAGCCGATGGCACCGGAAAGGTATTCCAGCGCATACTCCGTATGGAGGGCAGCCGTGATGGCCAGGGCCTCCTCGGAGAGGTCGAAACGGTCGTTGTGCAGGGGGAGGGCGGTGTCCGGCCGGTCCGGAGATGCGGTTCCCACAAAGCCATAGACTCCGGGGATAACGGTCTGGTACTCGGCGAAGTCGTCCCCCACCAGGGAGAGGGGCCGGTGGTCCACCACCGCCTGGGGTCCCAGCACTTTGGCCACCACTCCGGCCGCCTCGGGACAGAGCTCGGAGGGATTCACCAGCGGGCCGGTAAAGTCCTCCCACTCCACGGTGGCCTCGCCGCCGTAGAGCTTGGCGGTCTCCATGCAGACCCTGTCGATCTCCCCGTTGATCCAAACCCGTGTATCCCCGCTGAAGGTCCGGGTGGTCCCCTCCAGCAGGGCCGATTCGGCCACGATATTGTAAGAGGTCCCGGCGCTCATCTTCCCCACCCCAAGGATCACCGGGTCGATGGGGGAGGTCCTCCGGCTCACCAGGGGCTGGAGGGCCACCACGATCTGGCTGGCGATGTAGAGCGCGTCCACCCCCATGTGGGGGGTGGAGACGTGGGCCGCCCTGCCCTGGATCCTGACGGTAAAATGGTCCACGCTGGCGTTGTTGGGCCCAGGGGTCACCCCCACCTTGCCCAAGGGCAGGTCGGGGGCCATATGGATCCCAAAGACCCGGCCCGCGCCTTCGCAGAGCCCTGCCTTTACGAACTGCTTGCCCCCCCAGCCCACCTCCTCGGCATGCTGGAAGAAGAAGCGCACCTCCCCGCCGAAGTCGGCCCTGTGGGCATAGAGGAGCCTGGCCCCGCCCAGCAGGGCGGCGGTGTGGCCGTCGTGCCCGCAGGCGTGCATGACTCCCGGCTGCTCCGAACAGTAGTCCAGGTCGGGGTGGTTCTCCTCGATGGCCAGGGCATCAATGTCGGCCCGGAGGGCCATGACCCGCTCCCCCGGCTTCTCTCCCCGGAGGACGGCACAGACCCCGCTGCCGTCCACCCGTTGGTGCTCGGTGATGCCGATGGCGTCCAGCTCCTGTTCGATGCGCCCGGCCGTCCAGAACTCCTTCCGGCTCACCTCGGGGTGGCGGTGGAGCTCCCGGCGCAGAGACGAGAGATAGCTCTGCAGCTCCTGGGCTTCCTTGTACAGATCCATCGCGGGATACCTCCTGTTGTTTGATACGTTAGGGCGCGGCATCCTTGACGCGCCGCCGTTGTCCACGCTGGTTGGTGGGGGGGCAGCGCGTCTGGGAAGCCGCGCCCTACAAAAGCCATAAAACCCTTGCTTTAATACTCAAACGCGGGGATGAACCGGCCGCCGAAGAGCTCGTTGATGGCCTGGGCCACCTCGGCGGTCTGGTAGGCTGCCGCGATCTTCTGGTAGACCTCGCTCTCCACATCGGCGGTGCGGCAGGCGATGATGTTGATGTAGGGGTTGTCGCTCTCGGTGTCGGCCTGCTCGGTGTAGACGGCGTCGGCCAGGTTCAGTCCGTTGTCCTGAGCGTGCTGGCCGTTGACAAAGGCAATGGCCACGTCGGGGATGGCGGCGGCGGTGTAGGCGGCCTCCACCTCCACAAACTCCAGCTTCAGGGGGTTGTCGGTGATATCCTTGAGCTCGGGGGTGTAGCCGGCGGCGGGGTCCACCTTCAGCACTCCGGCCGACTCCAGGATCTTGAAGCAGCGGCCCTCGTTGGTGGCATCTTGGGGCACGGCCACCTTGTCCCCCTCCTTGAGCTGGTCCAGAGAGGTGATCTTGTCAGAGTAGATGCTCAGGGGGGCGATGAACGTGTTGCAGAGGGCGGTGAGCTCATAGCCCAGGCTTTCCACCTCGCCGTTGAGGTAAGCCTTGTGCTGGAAAGCGTTCAGGTCGATCTCCCCGGCATTCAGGGCATCGTTGGGCACGTTGTAGGCTGAATACTCCACCAGCTCGCACTTGATGTTGTCCTTCTCCAGCAGCTTGTTGACCGTGTCCCACTGCTCGTTGTTGGTGCCAATGACACCCACCTTGACCACAGTGACCTCGGTCTCGCTTTTTCCGCAGGCGGTAAACAGGGACAGACAGAGCAGGGCGGAAAGGACAAGGGCAATGACATTCTTCTTTTTCATGGCTTTTTCCTCCTAAAATAATGGTTTTTACTTTATGCTTTTTGCGTTTTGGCTCAGAACGATCTCAGTGAGTCGCTTTCTTCGCGATCCGGTTTCCGACGGTCTGGATCAGGCTCACCATGACCAGGATGATGAGGATGACCACGTAGGCCACATCCATCTGGTGCCGGGTACCATAGCTGATGGCAAAGTTGCCCAGACCGCCGGCTCCGATGGCACCCGCCATGGCTGTAAAGCCGATGAGGGACACCAAAGTGATGGTGCCCCCCCGGACGATGCCGGGGATGGATTCCTTTAAGTAAACCCGCCACAGGATATCCCAGGGGCCACATCCCATAGACTCCGCCGCCTCGATGAGGCCGGGGGGGACCTCGGCCATGGCGGTCTCCACCTGCCGGGCAAAGAAGGGCACCGTGCCGAAGAGCAGAGGGATGATGGCGCCCTTGACCCCGGTGGCGGTCCCCACCACCAGGCGGCTCAGCTCCATCATGATGAGGGCCAGCAGAATGAAGGGGATGGAGCGGAACAGGTCGATGACCTTCCCCACAAGCAGATAGACCCACTTGTTTCTCAGCACGCCTCCGGGCTTGGCGGCCACCACCGCCACCCCCAGGACCAGACCCAGAAGGAAAGAGATGGGGGCGGTGAGGGCCAGCATCTGCAAGGTCTCTACAAAAGCCTTCCAGAGAAGGTCGGGCTTGCTCATCACGTTGGGGATAATGCTATTCAAAAACTCAGCCACGCTTCAGCACCTCCACCACCACGTTTTTCTCACTTAAGTACCCGATGGCCTCCCGGCCCTTCTCTCCACTGAGAATGGCCACCAGACCACCCAGGGGAGCGCCGTCCAGGATCTCCATGTTGCTGTAAATGATACTCACATCCACACCGAACCGCCGGGAGATCTCCGAGATGGTGGCCTCGGACACGTTGTTCCGCCCGTAGCTCAGCCGGACAATGAGCTCCCCCGGTTCCAGGGCCACCATGGGGTCGTTCGCTTCGATCAGCTCTTCCACCTTGGAAAGATTGGAGGTGGTGGCGATAAAGGACCGGGTGACCTCCTCTCTGGGGTTGGAGAACACGTCGTAGACCCTGCCCTCCTCCACCACCCGGCCGCCGTCCATAACGGCCACCTTGTGGCAGATCTCCTTGACCACCGCCATCTCGTGGGTGATGACCACCACGGTGATCCCGGTTTTCTGGTTGATGTCCCGGATGAGCCGGAGGATGGACTGGGTGGTCTGGGGATCCAGGGCCGAGGTGGCCTCGTCGCAGAGGAGCACCTTGGGGTCGTTGGCCAGAGCCCGGGCGATGGCCACCCGCTGCTTCTGTCCGCCCGAGAGCTGGGAAGGGTATGCACCGGCCTTGTCAGGCAGTCCCACCAGCTCCAGAAGCCCGGTCACCTTGGCGGCCGCGGCCTCCCTGGAGAGCCCGCTCCCCTTCAGGGGGAAGGCCACGTTTTCCGCTACCGTCCGGGAGGGCATCAGGTTGAACTGCTGGAAAATCATACCGATCTTCTTTCGCATCTCCCGGAGCTGGGCCTGGGGCATTCGCACCGCCCCCCGGACCTGCTCATTCAGGGCCTTCTCCCCCGCGGCGGGGATATCCGCCAGCACCTGTCCGTCCACCGTCACCTTGCCGCAGGTGGGCTCCTCCAGCAGGTTGATGCACCGCACCAGAGTGGACTTGCCCGCCCCCGAGTAGCCGATGATGCCGAAGATCTCCCCGGGGGCGATCTCCAGGCTCACGTCCCGGACGGCGTGGACCCCGGCCTTCCCGCCAAAGATTTTGGATACGTGTTCCAGTCGAATCATGTGATCCCTCTTTTCTGTAGGGGTAAATCAGACGCAAGAAAAAAGTGGGAAGCGCATGCGCGCTTCCCACTCTCAACATTCAAAACCGCCGGCCTGGGCCGGTTTTATTGAAAGACGACGGAGATGCAGGCGCGCGCAGGCGTGGGCATGGGCATCATAGCCATGTCCATCATCTCCATCATCATACCATAACCGTATGTCATGTCGGCGCGCCTCCTTTCCGAAGTCGGATTTTCTTGTTGGGAATGATTTTACCACCGGTCAGCGCCGATGTCAACAAAAATTTTCCGCCCCTCACTGTTTGACAGGCAGCAGCCCCTCATAGGGCCTGACCACCGCACCCGCAGGCGGCTGGGGCTGGGGCAGAGTCTCCCCGGGGGTCCGCTTCACGGTCAGCGTCAGCTCCTCGGTCATCAGGGGGGACATATCCCGTTGCAGCACCCCGGTCATCTCGCCGGGCTGGGTCAGAGTCACCTCCATGGAGGTGGTCATGCTGGGCGCCTTCTCCCGGGTAGTCAGAGTACACAGACTCACCTTCTCCCGCTTCACGGTCAGCTTCAGCTCTATGTCGGCGGCCACGCCGTCCCCCTCCAATGCCCAGACGGTAGTCACGGTATCCCCGTTCCGTGTGAAGGATGCATCGGAAAAGGCGGTAAACAGGTTCTCCACCGCCTCCCTGCACTCAGCGTAGGAGTTCTTGGAATCGGTCAGCCCCCGCTCAGTGAGCACCGCCTTGGCCATGGCGTGATAGTCGGCGGCCAGGATGGCGTTCTGCAGATCATTGGAACTGAGCCAGTCCACCGGGGAGCCCATCCGGTCCACGGTGGAGCGCATGGGAACGGAATACCAGATCTCGCTGTCCACCCCGGCCCCCGCCGTCATGGTCCCGGCCACCCGCTGGTAGGCCATGCCGGTGGACAGGTCCCCCCGCATCTCCACACGGATGCCGTCCTCCGCCATGGCCTTCACCTTGTCCATGTCGATCCCCTCGGCGGCCGCCCCTCCGGTCTGGGCCATCATCTCCATCAGGGCGACGAGCCGGGACATGTCCATGGTCATGGTCATATCCATCTCCATTTTGGTGTTATCGGCCACAATGCCCGCGGCGTTCACGGTCATGGGCATCTCGGCCCCCATCAGCGTCACCTTGCCGGTCCCCGTGGCCTCCAGATCCCAGATGCCGTTCCGGTAAGTCTTCTCCCCCGAGTACTCGGCCAGCTTCTCCATCCAGGTGTAGCGCTTCCCCGCCATGGCGTCCCGCACCAGAGCGTCGGTGTCCACGATAATGGCGGTAAAGGTGTAGGGATCCCATCCCACGTCGCAGTTCAGGGCATCGGCGGCAAAGAATACGGGCACATAGGTCCGGTTGGTGGCCGGGTCCAGATAGGGGGCCACATCCATGGTGAAGGTGGTCACCGCACCGTCCTCCTCCACCGTCACAAGGGTGGAGCCGATGTTCATGGTCAGGGTCTTCCCTCCCCGGACGGCCACCACCTTGTTGGGCTCGGCCTCGTTCCACTGCACGTCGGCCCCCAGGGCGTTGAACACCGCGTAGAAGGGCAGAAAGGTCCGCTCATTGGTCAACTGGGGCTTGGCATCGGTAAACTCCATGTTTTTCCCGTTGAGCTGCACCGTCACCGGCGGCTCCACGAACCCGGCCGAGGCCAGAGCCCCGCCGCACAGCGCCCCGGCGCACAACACCCCGGCCAGAAACATTCTGAATCCTTTTTTCATGGCAATTCCTCCTGCTGTGAGAAAACGATCAAGCCTATTGTATCAATATCCCCCCAAAAAAGCAAGCCCATACCGCCGGACGAAAATGGACAAAAAATGCCGCCCCGAAGGGCGGCATTTTTTGAAAAACAAACCGGTTTCTTTACACGGCCCGGCCGGCGTCGTTGCCGCCCCGGATGGCGAGAGCGATGTTGAAGGGGGCGTCGCAGTCGCCGATGGCGTAGGTCTCGCTGACCGAGATGCCCTCCAGCAGGCCCTTGTTGGGCAGCATATCGGCGGCGTTGACGATGGCGTCGCAGTCGATCACGGTCTCCACGCCGGTCTCGGTGAGAATGGTGGCCTTGCCGTCCTTGACCTTCTTGAGGGTGGCCTTGGGCCAGGAGTGGAAACCCAGGGAGTAGAGGGCGGTGGTCATCATCCGCCGGGCGTGCTGGGACTGCTGCATATCCAGCTCCTCAGCAGTGTTGGCGGTGACCATGGTCACGTGCTTCTTGTGGACGGTGAGCCACAGGGCGGCGTCGAAAGCCTGGGCGTTGGAGCCGCAGATCAGCACGTTGTCCCCCATCTCCTTGAACATGAACTCCTCCATCTCGATGACGGGGGTCTTGCCGTCACCGGCCACATTCAGGGTATCCCGCAGGCCGCCCACGGCCAGGATCACGGCGTCGGGGGCCTCAGACTTGATGAGGTCGGCGGTGACCTCGGTGCCGGTCTTCACCGTGACCTTGGCCAGCTCCAGCTGACGGATCAGGTAGTTCTTCAGGTCCATCAGGTTCTCGTGGGGGCCCTTCACCATGTGGGCGAAGTCCAGCAGGCCGCCCAGGGCGCCCCGCTTCTCGTAGAGGGTCACGTCGTGGCCACGGAGGGCGGCGATGCGGGCGGCCTCCATGCCGGCGGGGCCGCCGCCGATGACCATGGCCTTCTTCACCTTCTCGGCGGGGGGCAGCTCGTAGGTGGCGGGGCCGCCCTCCCGCATGACCCGCTGGGTCATGGCGTTCACCCGGCAGTAGCCGTCCTTCGCGTTGGCCGGGCCGCCGCCGATGTGGCAGTGGAGACACCGGGTACAGGGGGCGATCTCGTCGATGCGGCCCTCTCTCAGCTTGTTCACGTACTCGGGATCCACCGTCAGGGGCCGGGTCATGAGGTAGAAGTCCACCTTGCCGTCCTCCAGAGCCTGCTCGAAGAAGTCGGGGGCGTGGGCGGGATCCATGTAGGTCACGGCGCCGCAGGGGATGCTCACTTCCTTCTTGTACCGGGCGGCCACGTTCAGCAGCATGCCGGCGCCGTGGGTATCCCCGATGATCTGGCCCTGCCAGTGACGCTTGAAGTCATACTGGGTACCAAAGCCGGTGACACCCTCGATGCCGTTGAGGATGAAGTACAGGTCGCTGGCGAACTGGGCCACGTGATGGCCCAGAGGCCCGATGCGCAGGTGGAGGGAGTCGGCGCCCGCCTTCTCGAAGAGCTTGGCCAGGGCGATGCCGTCCTCAATGGTGTTGACCTGGGTGTGGGGCACGGTCACGGCCACGTCCAGGGTCATCACGGTGGGGTTGTTGGCCAGGTTGTCGTTCTCCTCGATGGCGTCAAAGAGGATCTGGACGTTGAAGTCCTTGCCGCAGGCCGTCTTGATCTTCTCGATGCACTCGGTGACGAACCGGGCCCGGTCCTCGATGCTGCCGCAGCCGTACTCGTCGGTCCGGGCGTTGTGGAAGCGGGAGACGAAGTGGGCCCCCATGTTGAAGCCGGCGCAGTTGATCTCCACGCCCTTGAAGCCCAGCTCCTGCATGCCCTTGGCGACGGCGGTATACCGCTCCTGCTTGGCGTGGATGTCCTCCACGGTCATCTCGTTCTCGCCCTTGCTGAAGCCCGAGATCTGGTAGACCAGGCAGGCGCCGTACTTGGCGCACTCGGCCACCATGTGCTGGCCGAAGGCCAGGGTCTCCGCGCTGTAGCCCGAGCCGTCGGCCGGGACCTCCAGGGCGGGGATGCTCTCCACGCAGAGGAGCTCCACGCCGCCCTTGGCCATATTCACGTAATACTGGACCAGCTCCTCGCCCAGGCCCTTCAGATGGGTGGCCGAGCCGGCGGCCGACTTGACCATCCGGTGATTGAGCTGGATGGCGCCGATCTTCAGCGGGGAAAAGAGGGTCTTGAGCTCCTTGGTGTTGGAGCGGTAGTCCTCCCGCTGGGGGTTGACGTAGGCGGTGTACAACATGTCCTGGACAGGGGCCTGGGGGGTCTGGGTGGGGGTAGGGGTGGCCACGGGGGTATTGGCCGCGTCAGGGGTGGGGGTGGGGGTGCTCTCTTTGGGGGTGCAGCCGGTCAGACCCACCAGGGCCGCGGTCAGAGCCGCCGCGCCGCTCCCCTTCAGAAAGTCTCTTCTGGAAATTTCGCTCATGTTCCTTCTTCCTCCTTTTATATTTTGTTTCTGTATCTTGTTATTTGATTTGGTATACGGTATAATTATATTTGTTAAAGTTTCTTCAATCAAACAACTCTTTGTTCGCTATCTGAAACTGAAAGTTGAGGGGTCAGATATGGATCTACACCAGATGGAATACTTTGTTGCCGCCTGCGATTACGGTGGCATTACCCCGGCGGCTGAAGCCCTTTTCCTCACCCCCCAGGCTCTGAGCAAATCCATTCGAAAACTGGAGGAGGAGCTGGACGCCCCCCTCTTCTCCCGGGAAAAAAGTGGCCTCGCCCTTACCCCCTTCGGGGAAAAGGCCTTGGAGGAGATCCGCCGCCTGACCAACGAGTATCACACGGTCGCCCTCCGGCTCAAGCACATCAGCGCACAGGAAAAAGGCCGGATCCGTCTGGCCTGCGCCTTCAGTGTACCCAACGCCCTTCCGCTGGAAAAACTCCGGGAGGATCTCCGTCCCAACGGTCTATACCTGGACCTCATGGAACTACCCGATCTGCTGGCCGAGGAAATGGTCCAACGGGAGGTGGTAGACCTGGGCCTCACCATCGGCCTGCCCCAGAACCCCGAGCTGTTCCAGTGCACCTTTCTGCGCCGCTTCCGTCTCTGCGCTGTGGTCAACCGCCGCCATCCCTTCTCCAGCCGGAACTCCATCTCGGTCCGGGATCTGGCCGGGGAAAAGGTCATCACCAAAAGCCCTTATTTCAACTCCTACCATATTATCGAGCAGGAGGCCCAGCGCCAGGGGATCAAGCTCTCCTATGCCCTCCAGTCCCCTGACGAGATCCGCTTCCTACAGCTGATCGAGAACAATGAAGGGATCGGGGTGGGCATCACCTTTATGGGGGTCCCGGAGCTCTTTATCGCCCGGGACGCAGTTCTCCTTCCCTTTGAGGAGGAGCTTCCTTGGGAGATCTATCTGATCACCCGGAAGGGCCATTACCTCTCCCCCACCGTCCAAAAGCTAGCTGAGCGGCTGAAAACGTGGAAGGAGAAAGACGAATAAAAAGGAACGGAGAGGCCTGGGCCTCTCCGTTCCTTTTTAGACTTTTTCGACGGGAAACAGGATCCCGGTGACCAGCTCCTCCGGGGGCGTATTGTCCGGGTCGTTGAGGTACCGGTCGATGGCCGGGCCGCAGATCCGGTATTCCGGGTGTTGGGCCATCCAGGCCGCCAAAGCCTCGCAAGCTCCGGGGATCCCGTCATAGGGGCCCTTGTGGAGCACGGTGGCACAGGCTTCATAGGCGGACTTTACCGTGGCGCCGGGGGTGCTGTTCTCCCCCACCGTCTCCGGGCAGAGAAGCCCCAGCGCGTCATAATGCCGCAGCATCCGGGGCGACACCCGGCCCAGACGGGAAAACTCGCCGATGGTAAGCATGACATCCCTCCTTTATTTTGTTGGGAACCGGTTCCTTAAGCTATCCTACACCCTGACACAGTGGGAAGGTCAAGAGGATTTTTTGATTCTCCATAAAAAAAAGAAGTACCACCTCCGAAGAGGTGGTACTTGAATGAAGCAAAATCAGCGCTTCGAGAACTGCGGAGCCCGACGGGCGGCGTGCAGACCGTACTTCTTCCGCTCCTTCATACGAGGGTCGCGGGTGAGGAAGCCGGCCGATTTGAGGGCGGGGCGATACTCGGGATTGAGCTCCAGCAGAGCCCGGGCGATGCCGTGCCGGATGGCGCCGGCCTGACCGGTGACGCCGCCGCCGGCCACGGTGGTCTCGATGTCCACCTTGTCAACCAGGCCCACGGTGACCAGAGGCTGACGGACGATGAGCTTCAAGGTCTCCAGACCGAAGTAGTCGTCGATGTCCCGGCCGTTGATTGTGATGGCGCCGGTGCCGCCCTGAAAGAGATGCACACGGGCGGTGGAGGACTTCCGCCGGCCGGTGCCGTAAAGATAAGGCTTCTTGCTCTTATACATTGTCATTTACCTCCTGCGTTAGTCCATGGTCCAGGGCTCAGGCTTCTGGGCGGCGTACTTATGCTCGCTGCCGCGAACCACGTGGAGCCGGCTCAGGGAGTCCTTGGTGATGGTGTTGTGGGGCATCATCCGCTTCACAGCCAGCTCCATGGCCAGCTCGGGCTTCTCCTGCATCAGGGTCTTGTACTGGACCTCTTTCAGGCCGCCCACCCAACCGGAGTGATGGCGGTAGTACTTCTGCTCCAGCTTCTTGCCGGTGAGCACCGCTTTCTCGGCGTTCAGGATGATGACGTAGTCCCCGCAGTCAGCGTGGGGCGTGTAGGTAGTCTTCCGCTTGCCGCGAAGCAGGTCGGCAGCGATGACCGCCGTCTTGCCCAGGGGCTTGTTCGCCGCGTCGAGGATGTACCACTTGCGGACGATGTTGCCCTTGTTTGCCATAAATGTGGACATGTTCTTTCCTCCAATTTCTCATGCTCTCTGATGAGCGGTTTTACAAAGAAATCGCCCCGTTTTCTGGACGTTCGGAGCGTTTTGTATTATAATACCGGTAGTTCAGCCTGTCAACACTTTTTTGAAGTTTCTTTTTCAAAAAAGTGAAAAGCTCCGTTTTTCTTCTTTTTTCTCTGCGCAACTTTCTTATTCTCCTTTTCATTTTTCCTTTTTGAGAGGTCGTTTTATGGAAAAAATTTGTTCTCTGGTCCGCCGCTGCGTGGAGGACTACGACATGATCCAAACCGGGGACCGGGTGGCGGTGGGGGTATCCGGGGGCAAGGACTCTCTAGTGACCCTGGCAGCCCTCCGCAAGCTCTCAGAATTCTACCCCAAGCCCTTCACGGTGGAGGCCTTCACCCTGGACATGGGGGCGGCGGAGGGCCGGTCCCCGGCCGACTTTATCCCCCTGGCCGCTTACTGCGAGAGCATCGGCGTCCCCTTCCACCTGATCTCCAGCGAGATCAGCCACATTATTTTCGATATCCGGAAGGAATCCAACCCCTGCTCCATGTGCGCTAAAATGCGCCGGGGTGCCCTTCACAACGCCATTCTGGACGCCGGCATCACCAAGATCGCCCTGGGTCATCACTTTGATGATGCGGTGGAGACCTTCTTCCTCTCCCTCTTTTACGAGGGCCGTCTCTCCTGCTTCCAGCCGGTGACCGAGCTGACGAGGACGGGCATCACCCAAATCCGGCCCCTCCTCTACTGCGGGGAGGGCATGGCCCGGGGCGCGGCCCTCCGCAACGGCCTGCCCATCGTGAAAAACCCCTGCCCTGCCGATGGCTACACCAAGCGGCAGGAGGTCAAGGAGCTGGTCCGGGACCTGGAACACCGCTATCCAGGCCTGAAGGAACGGGTCTTCGGCGCCATGCAGCGCCTCCCCCTCCCTGCCTGGGAGCCGGTGGAGCACAGGAGAAGGCCCTACGCGGAGGGGCCGGACCGGAAATCATGATTTGAGGCTCTCCCTCGGCGCGCCATTGTCCTTGACATACCCCGGATTTTCTGCTATTCTTTTTCTATCAAGTTGAAAAGGGTGAAAGCATGCGCAAATAAGCTGAACTTCTGAAACGAAAACACACATCTGGCTCATGGGTCTCCATGGGCCGGGGTCTTCGTGACGGAAGGTCGGCTTACGAACAGAGGACGGGATCATCCTGCCCTCCGCGCCTTTCGTTACGCCGGTCCGTTCCCGTCATGGGGACGGACCTTTTGCGTATGAAAGGATGAGCGCCTATGTTGCAAGTTAAGGATCTGACCATCACCCACAAAAAGGACCTGACCACCTTTGTGAAGGACCTGTCCTTTGTCCTGGCCCCCGGGGACCGGTGCGCTCTCATCGGGGAGGAGGGCAACGGCAAGTCCACCATTCTCAAGCTCCTCTACGACCCCGCCCAGGCTGAGTCCTATGTGGAGTGGACCGGGGAGCTGGGGGGCAAGGGTTTGCGGAAAAGTTATCTGGCCCAGGAGCTGACCCCGGCGGAGCTGGCCCTGCCGGTGGGAGAGTTCTGTATGGCCTCCCCCGCCTTCGGAGACGCCGATCCCAAGACCCTGGCCCGGACAGTCGCCCAGGTGGGGCTGGACCCCTCCCTTTTCTACGACTGGCGGGAGATGTCCACCCTCTCGGGCGGGGAGCGGGTCAAGCTGCGGCTGGCCCTGCTGCTGTTGGAGGATCCCGACCTTCTGCTGCTGGACGAGCCCTCCAACGACCTGGACCTCCAGACGCTGGAGTGGCTGGAGGGCTTCCTCCTCTCCTGCCGGATGCCGGTGCTCTATGTGTCCCACGACGAGCCGCTGCTGGAGAAAACGGCCAACCTGATCATCCACCTGGAGCGGCTCTCCCGGCGGTCCATCCCCCGGTGTACCGTGGAGCGGGCCGGGTACCGGGAGTATGTGGAGCGGCGAAATTCCGCTTTCGCCCGGCAGGAACAGCAGGCCCGGAAGGAGAAGGCGGAATACGACGCCAAGATGGAGAAATGGCGCCGGATCCATGACAGCGTGGAATATCAGCTTACTACTGTAAGCCGGCAGAACCCCGGCAAGGGACGGCTGCTGAAGAAGAAAATGCACACGGTGCTGTCCATGGGCCGGCGGTTTGAACGGGAGGCCGAGGACATGACCCCCATGCCCCAGTGGGAGAAGGCCATCCTCACTGCCTTTGACCCGGCCCTGTCGGCCTTCCCCGCCGGGAAGGAGGCGCTGCGGCTGGACCTGCCCGAGCTGCGGGTGGAGGACCGGGTGCTGGCCAGGGATGTGCGGCTGTGGGTCACCGGGCCGGAAAAAGTGGGCATCGTGGGGCCCAACGGGGCGGGGAAATCCACCCTTTTGAAGGATGTGGCCGCCCTTCTCCTCCCCCGGACCGACCTGCGGTGCGCCTATATGCCCCAGAACTATGACGAGGGGCTTCTGGGAGACAGGACCCCCATCGGCCTGCTGGCTCCCTCGGGGCGCCACGACGACGTGACCAGGGCCAGGACCCTGCTGGCCTCCATGCAGTACAAGGCCGAGGAGATGGAGCACCCGGCCGCCGGGCTGTCCGGGGGCCAGCGGGCCAAGCTCCTCTTTTTGGGCATGGTGCTCCAGGGGGCCAACGTGCTGGTGCTGGACGAGCCCACCCGGAACTTCTCCCCCACCTCGGCGCCTGTCATCCGCCAGACATTGGCCGACTTCCCCGGCTGTATCATCAGCGTTTCCCATGACCGGCTCTACCTGGAGGAGGTCTGCGACCGGGTGGTGGAGCTGACGGAGAACGGCCTGCGGGAGGTTTGGTGAGGGTCAAAAAGGGGCCTTTCAGCGGACGGGAATTTTTGAGGGGAATTTTCGCGCAATAAAACAGGTGTGTTTCCATGCGGAAACACACCTGTTTTTTCTGTTTCAGAACTTTTTACCGGAGTATGTTTTGAGGGACAAAATGGGGCGCGGGGGAAAATCAAGTTGTACGAAAATTGGAAATTGAATTTTGCCCCGTTTTGAGGGTGGTTTGAAGGCGTTTTCGAGGGTTTTGACCGTGAAAAACGGGGTTTTGAATTTGGGGGAATGTGCAACCGGGTGCAATTAGGAGATGGAGAGGGAAAAAGGTCCGGTTTTGGAAGGATAGTTGCACAAAAATTTCCAGTTGGGATACTTGTGAAAGTTTTGACCGCTTTGGAGCGATTTGGAGAGGGTGGGGTACGGGGAGGAGTACGTCAGGACTGTCCTTCTGTCCGTCCGCAAAGGAGCATCTTTCAGCGGAATAGAGCAAAACGTCAAAAGGCCGGGAGCTGCGCTCCGAAGGGATGGGGGCCTACCCTTCCCCCAGTATGTCCCGTCTTATGGTTTCGATCTTTTCACTGTCGGTCTCGTATTCATTATAGATGATACCCTCCAACCGTTCCAAGCGGCGCATAGCTTCGCTGTTCAAGGCTTGTTTGAGACCTTCCTCCGTGATACCCTCAAGCTCGACCACCACACGGGCCGTCCTAAAATAGTGGGCCAGCTTTTGTCTTGTCCATTCTATCATAAGGTTTCCCTCCAGCCTTCAACTTGTACCCATCTTACCACACCTCCTTATATAAATCAAAAATTTTTCATTTAATTTACATTGTACATTTCTTATTTATTATTTTCTTTTGTTTCATCATATAATAATTGCGGAAGTGATGTTGTATGAAATTTGAATTGAAGCCCACCAAGGGAAAAGAACCCTCAGTTTATAAGACGATCTATGTCAAGGAAAAGCTGGCGGTCCAAATTGAAGCCATTGCAAAAGCAAATAATACCAGCTTCAATAATGTGGTGGTCTCCATGATCGAAAGCTGTCTGGAGGAAGAGCCTCATACAACGTAAGAAAACGCTCTGCGGGACATCAGTTCCCGCAGAGCGTTTTTTCTTTTGATCGAGACAGGGAAGAAGCAGGGTGACGGGCGCACATTGTGCGCCTGTGCAAGGGCAAGGGGCCGGCCAGTGTCCGGCCCCTACGGAAGTATACACGAAACGGAAGAATGGCGGGCCGAGGGCGGCCCGCCCCACGATTCCCGCCGGCGTTAGGCTGCCTTTGGCGGCCACAGCCCTAAAGCCGGCCTTTGGCCGGCCCACGGGTGGCGGGCGTCCATCGCACGATCGAAGGCGAAGCCGAGACCCCCGCCCCACAGGGGAAGCCTAAAGGACAAGGGGCGGAGGGGTACACAGGGGAAGCTATTCTTCACATTATTATAGATTGCATTTCGTGGCGAAAGCGTGTAAAATAAAGGCACTACTCCAAATCTGGAAAGGATGGGTATTTTACCATGGACTATACCTTCGCTCAATATCAGGAGAGCGCCAACTATCTGGCCGGGCGGCTGGGGAACTTTGTTCCCGACATCGTGATGGTCCTGGGCTCGGGGCTGGGCTTTTTGGGGGACAAGGTAGAGGACCCCATCGTCGTCCCCTACGGGGACATTCCCCATTTTAAGGTCTCCACCGCGCCGGGCCACAAGGGGCAGCTGGTGTGCGGCACCCTGGCAGGCAAAAAGGTGGCCGTGATGCAGGGCCGGATGCACCACTACGAGGGCTACTCCTATGAGGACGTATCCTACGCCGTGCGGGTGCTGCGGCTGCTGGGCTGTACCAAGCTGGTGCTCACCAACGCCGCCGGGTGCGTCCGCAAGGAGTGGAACGTGGGGGACATCATGCTCATTACCGACCACATCAAGTTCTTTATGGAGTCCCCCCTGCGGGGGGAGAACCTGCCCCAGTTCGGCACCCGGTTCCCCGACATGAGCCATGTGTACACCCCCCGGTTCCAGGAGGCGGCCCGGGAGAGCGCCAGGGAGCTGGACATGACCCTGCGGGAGGGGGTATACTGCTACTTCCCCGGGCCCCAGTTCGAGACCCCCGCCGAGGTGCGGGCCGCACGGGTGCTGGGAGGGGACGCCTGCGGTATGTCCACCGCACCCGAAGCCATTGCCGCCGCCCACGCGGGGATGGAGATCCTGGGCTTCTCCATGCTGACCAACATGTGCGCCGGGATCCTGGACCAGCCCCTCTCGGGGGAGGAGGTCAACGAGACCGCCGAGGCCCGGAAGGGGCCCTTCTCCGAGCTGGTACTAAGAACGCTGGAGAAGATGTGAGGCACAAAAGATAGGGTCAGAGGACGATTCTTCTGTTCTGCCGGACAGTAAGAACCGTCCCACAGTCTTGCAGAGTAAAGGGAGACAATACTCATGGCTATTCTGTTTGAAAATGTCACCGCCGTGCTGATGGACGGCGGGCATACGGTACTCCCCCACGCCTTTGTGGCGGTGGAGGGGCATACCATCACCTCGGTGGGGACCGGGCGTCCCAGTGGAGAGTTTGAGCGGGTCATCGACGGCAAGGGGGGCATTCTGATGCCCGGGCTGGTCAACTGCCACACCCATGTGCCCATGACCGCCATGCGGGGGTATGGGGACGGGCACCACCTTCAGGACTGGCTGAACAACTTTATCTTCCCAGTGGAGGCCAAGTGGGACGACCGGGCCATCCGGGCCTGCGCCGACCTGGGGCTGATGGAGATGATCGCCAGCGGCACCACCTGCATCGCCGATATGTACATGCGGGTGGGGGTCATCGGACAGGCGGTGGCCGACGCGGGCATCTCGGCCAACCTGTGCTGCGGCGGCACCTTCTTCGGGGAGGCCTTCTCCCCCGCCGCCTGCTCCGACTGCACCGCTCAGGAGGAGCTGGTGAAGGCCTGGCACGGCTACGATGGGGGACGCATCCGGGTGGACGCATCCCTCCACGCCGAATATACCTCCCAGCCCGGGCTGTGGGAGTGGACGGCCGACTTCGCCAAACGCAACCACTTGGGGATGCACGTGCATATTTCCGAGACAATGCGGGAGCATGAGGAGTGCAAGGAACGCCGGGGCGGACTGACCCCCATCCAGGTCATGGACAAGTACGGGGTGTGGGATGTGTGCTCCATCGCCGCCCACTGTGTGTGGACCACCCCCCAGGACTGGGCCATCATGGCGGAGAAGGGGGTCACCGCCGTTCACAATCCCGCCTCCAACCTGAAGCTGGGCTCGGGGGTGGCTCCCATCCCCGCCATGAAGAAGGCCGGGATCAATGTGGCCCTGGGCACCGACGGGGTCTCCTCCAACAACACCACCGACATGTTTGAGGACATGAAGCTCTCTGCCATCCTCCAGAACGGGGTGCTGCGGGATCCTATGGCTCTCAGCGCCTGGGATGTGGTGGAGATGGCCACGGTAAACGGGGCCAGGGCTCTGGGCCGGGACACCGGAGCCGTCGCCGTAGGCCGGGAGGCCGACCTCATTCTGCTGGACTCTGAGGCCGTCAACCTGATCCCCTGCCATGACGCCGCCAACAACATTGCCTACGCCGCCCACGGCGCCAACGTAAAGCTGAATATGTGCCGGGGAAAGGTCATATATGAGAATGGGACATTCCTCACCATCGACGCCGAGAAGGTAAAGGCCGAGGTGCGGGAATACGCCCTGCCCCTGTTATTCGGGAAATAAGCAACGGAAAGGCCGTGGTCTTTTGGCTAACGAACAGAAAAAAAGTACCTTCTTCGGGGGGGTCGCCATCCTGGCTATGGGCGTGGTGGTGGTCAAGATCATCGGCGCTCTCTACAAGATCCCCCTGGCCAACATTCTGGGGGAGGAGGGCAACGGCTACTTCATGTCGGCCTACAGCATCTATTCGGTGCTGCTGACCATCTCCACAGGAGGCCTGCCCGTGGCCCTGTCCAAGTCGGTGTCCGAGGCCCACGCCCTGGGGCGGGTCAACCAGGAGAGGCAGATCTTCCGGGTGGGCTTTGCCTCCTTCTTCTGCCTGGGGCTTGTAAGCTGTCTCATCATGCTTTTCGGCGCAGGGGCTATCACCGAGCTCCAGGGAAACAGCGGGGCCAAGTATGCCGCCCTGACCCTGGCGCCCGCCGTCTTTTTCGTGTGCTGTGTCTCCTCCATCCGGGGCTACGCCCAGGGGCAGGGGAACATGGTGCCCACCTCGGTCTCCCAGATCATCGAGGCCCTGGGCAAGCTGGTCATCGGACTGGCCTGCGCCTCCCTCTTTTTCCAATTTGCCGACAAGGCAGCCGCCTTCCCCCTCTACGCCGGAGGGGAGCCCCTCCAGCTTTCGGCGGCAGGGGCCATCCTGGGGGTGACGGTGGGGTCGGGGCTCTCCTTGGCCTACCTCGTTGTCTCCCACACCCGGCGGAGCCGGCTGGACACCCGGAAGGGCTCTGACCGGGCCGAGGAGGGCGGGGCCATCCTCAAAAAGCTGGTCCAGGTGGCCATCCCCATCACCATCAGCGCCTCGGTGGTGCCCATCGTCAATTTCATCGACTCGGCCATCGTGCAGAACCGACTCCAGGACGCGTTGGCCCTGGCCGAGAGGGAGGCCAGCAGCCTCTACGGCAACTACTCGGCGGTCACCAACCTGTACGCCCTGCCCTCGGCCCTCATCGCACCCTTCACCGCCGCCCTGATCCCCGCCATCGCGGCGGCCACCGCCCGCAGGCAGGAGAAGGAGGCCGCCCATGTCTCGGAATCGGCCCTACGGGTGGCCATGCTGCTGGCCTGTCCCATGGGATTCGGGCTTTCCGCCCTGTCCACCCCCATCGTCCAGATGCTCTACCCGGGCTACCGGGCCGAGATCGCCGGGCCCATCCTGATGATCCTGGGCATCACCTCCATCGCCACCTGCGTCATGCTACTGTGCAATTCCATCCTCCAGGCCTCCAACTTCGTGAACCTGCCCATTCTGGTCATCGCGGTGGGCGGCGTTCTGAAACTGGTCGTGAACTACGTTCTGGTGGGCATTGAGTCCATCAACGTGCTGGGGGCCGCCGTGGGCACCGCCTGCTGCTTCGGCACGGCCGCCATTCTGGACCTGCTGCTGATCCGCAGGGCCCTGCCCTCTCCCCCCTCCTACCGGCGGGTCTTTGTGAAGCCGCTCATCGCGTCGGCGGTCATGGGGCTTGGGGCCTGGGCCGTTCAGGGGCTGTTCGCCCCCATTGTGGGCAACACCCTGTCCACCATTTTGGGGGTCATGACGGGCGTTGTGATCTATCTGGCCCTGGTGCTGGCCCTCCGGGCTATCTCCAAGGAGGACCTTTCCCTCATGCCCAAGGGGGACAAAATCGCAAAAATCCTGAAAATTCAATAATTTTTTGCTCTTACCCTCTTGAATTGCGAGGTAAAGTATGGTAGATTTTATACAGAAGGATCACTACAGTGTCCGTGATCTGGCAACGATCGTCTCCATCCTGCGCTCCCCCGGGGGTTGTCCCTGGGACGGGGAGCAGACCCACCTCTCCCTCCGCCGGGAGCTGCTGGAGGAATGCTGTGAGGCCATCGAGGCAATCAACGAGTCTGACCCTGAGCACCTGAAGGAGGAGCTGGGGGACGTGCTTCTCCAGGTGGTGTTCCATGCCGACATTGAGAAGGACGCGGGACGGTTCGATCTGGACGACGTGGCCGACGGGATCTGCAAGAAAATGATTTTCCGCCACCCACATGTGTTCGGGGACGTGAAGGTCTCGGGCACCGGGGAGGTCCTCTCCAACTGGGAGGAGCTCAAGCGGAAGGAGAAGCACCAGGAGAGCTATACCGACACCCTCAATTCGGTGGCCCGGACCCTGCCGGGGCTGTGGCGGGCCGAAAAGGTGCAGAAAAAGGCGAAAAAGGCCGGCTTCGACTGGGGGGAATGTTCCCCCGCGATGGACAAGCTATCCGAGGAGCTGGGCGAGCTCCGGGAGGCCATCGAAGATGGCTCCAACATCGCCGAGGAGTTGGGGGACCTGCTCTTTGCCGCGGTGAATGTGTCCCGGTTCGTCGATGTGGATCCCGAGGAGGCCCTGAATGGGGCCACCGAAAAATTCATCTCCCGCTTCGCCAAGGTGGAGCAGATGGCCCGGGAATCGGGCCGGGATATGGCTCAGATGAGCCTGGAGGAGCTGGAAGAGCTCTGGGAGATGGCAAAAAGGACTTAACGGCCCTTTGGCCTTAAGTATACAGGCGGGTGACCGCCAATAGATTAATAGGAGGAATTCCCCATGAACAAAGCTGAACTCATCGCCGCTGCCGCCGAAAAGGCCGAGCTGTCCAAGAAGGACACCGAGGCCGCCGTCAACGCCATTGTCGACGTTATCACCGAGGCCCTGAAGAAGGGTGACAAGGTCCAGCTGGTCGGCTTCGGCTCTTTCGAGACCCGTCCCCGCGCTGCCCGCGTTGGCCGCAACCCCAAGACCAAGGAGCCCATCAAGATCCCCGCTTCCAAGGTCCCCGCTTTCAAGCCCGGCAAGGCTCTGAAGGACACTGTGGCGAAATAATTTTTCCCGCAAAACAAAAACGGCTCCGGAATTTTCCGGAGCCGTTTTTTTGCCCTTTCCTTTGGGGAGAAAAGGGTGTATAATGACCTCAAATCACAGCTTTCAGGAGGAAACTGTCATGCGGTTGGATAAATGGCTCAAGCTCTCGCGCTTAATCAAACGGCGCACCGTGGCCAACGAGGCCTGCGACGCGGGCAAGGTCACCGTGGGTGGCCGGGCGGTGAAAGCCTCCTACGACGTGAAGCCAGGCGATGTGCTCTCACTCACCTTCGGGGAACGGACCACCACGGTGAAGGTTCTCTCGGTCCAGGAGATCGTGGGCAAGGCCGACGCCGCGGGGATGTACGAGGAGGTCAGGTAAAAGAAGATCCCGGACGCTTTCGCGTCCGGGATCTTTTTTATTGCGTTCCGGTCAGGCGCTCATTTCGCGGCAGCGGCGGTGGCGCCGGCGATCTTGCCGAAGGTCAGGGCGTCGGGCACGGCGTTGCCGCCCACCCGGTTGGTGCCGTGGATACCGCCGGTGACCTCGCCGGCGGCGTAGAGGCCCTCGATGACCTCACCGCTGGTGTTCAGCACCTGGGCGCTGCCATTGATCTCCAGGCCGCCCATGGTGTGGTGGACGCAGGGGGTGAAGGCCACGGCGTAGAAGGGGCCTTCCTCGATGGTGTTCTCCCAGAGGGTACGGCCGAACTCGTCGGGCTTGCCGGCCTTCACCAGATCGTTGAACTCGGCAATGGTGGCCTCCAGAGCGTCGGCGGGGACGCCGATGATCCCGGCCAGCTCGGCCAGGGTCTCGCCGCGGGAGATCATGCCGTAGGCCACCTGGCCATCCAGAGCGGCCTGGGCCATGCGAAGGGTGGCCTCCTTGTTGTCGCAGATGCCGTAGAAGGTCTGGTTGGTCTGGGCCAGAGCGCCGGCGGCCAGCACGTCACGACGGCCGTCCTCGGCCACATAGCGCTTGCCCTCCTGGTTGACAAAGGCGGTGCTGTTGACATAGCCGGAGATACCGCCGCCCGAGACCGAGTTCAGGGGCATCAGCTGGATCCAGCCCATACCCACCAGGTTGGCGTCCACGCCCAGTCCCATGGTGATGCCGTCGCCGGTGGCGCCGGGGGTGTTGTTGGTGCCCAGCTTGTCAATGTTCTCCCACTTGTTGCCTTCCTCGTTGTACTTGGTGCGCATCTCCACGTTGGCAGCGAAGCCGCCGGTGGCCAGGATCACGCCCTTGTTGGCGGTGACGGTCACGCTCTCGCCGTTGGCGTTGGTGAGGACGGCGCCGGTGACCTTGCCATTGGAGTTGACCAGGCTCTCGGCCTTGGTGTCCAGGAAGATCTGGACATTGGCGGCCCGGGCGGCGTTCTCCAGGGCAGCCACGATCTGAGCGCCGCTGGCATCGGGAGTGGTCTGATGAGACCGGTTCCACAGGGCGCCCACCACGGTGCTCACCTCGTCGGACCAGTTGACCCCGTTTTCGGTCAGCCAGTGGAGGGTATCCAAGGTGTTGGTGGTCAGGGTGCGGATCTGGGACACGTTGCCCAGGTAGTCGCCGGCATCCAGGGTCTGGAGGGCGTGCCACTCGGGGGAGTCAAAGAGGTTGGTCCGGCCCGAGGTCTTGTACTCGTCCCACTGCTTCTGGACGTCGGCCTTCAGGGCGGCGTGCTCCTCGCTCACGTCCTCATGGGCCAGGAGGTTCTCCACAGTGGTGGAGAGAGACTCGGTCATGGGGTTGCTGGCCTGACCCTCGGGGTCATAGGTGTTGAAGGCACCGCCGCAGCGGAAGGTGTTGCCGCCCAGGGCGGCCAGCTTCTCCACCAGGATGACGCTGGCGCCGTTCTGAGCCGCGGACAGGGCGGCCGACAGGCCGGCACCACCGCCGCCCACCACCAGAACGTCCACGGTGGTGCTCTGGAGGCCTTCCACCGTCTTCTCCCCGGCGGGAGCGGCCTTCAGGGCCTCCACATCGCCGCCGGCCTGGGTCACGCAGTCGGCCACGGCGTTCAGGATAGCCTCGGAAGTGAGGGTGGCACCCGACACGGCGTCCACGCCCAGGCTCTGGTACTCCACGATGGCGCCGGGGATGGTCTCGATGGCGGGGTCGCTGATGCCGCCGGTCTCGGCGTGCTCCACGATCTCCACCTTCTCAATGGCGTCGGCGGTAAAGGTGACCGACACCTTCACCGGGCCGTTTCTGCCGTCGGCGCTGGCCTCGTAAGTGCCGGCCTTGTAGGCGCCCTGCTGGGCTTCAGGGCTGGGGCTGGGCTGCTCGCTCTCCTTGCTGGCAGGGCTCCCGCAGCTGGACAGGAGCAGAGCCGCGCAGAGCGTCAGCGCCGCAAGTCTTCTCTTTTCATACTGTTTTGACTCCTTATGATTCGCAAAAGCTGTTGGCTTTCCTTCCCTTTTATACCATCAGTTCACAGACCAGGCGGGTGTACGCCGCCATATCCTCCACGGGGAGGCCGGCCAGGAGGAGGGCTTGGTCGTAGAGCAGTTCGGCATATTTTTTCGCCTTGTCAGGGTCCTGGGCTACCGCCATCGAGAGGGCAGAATAGGCCGGGGAATCGGCGTTGAGCTCCAGCACCCGCTGGGCCTTCATATACGGGGCCTCGGCCCCGCCCACCTTCTGGAAGTATTTTTCCATCTCCAGGGACATGGGGCCCTCGGCGGAGAGGCAGACCGCCCCGGAGCGCAGCATTTTGGAAATGCGCACGTCGAAGACCTTGTCCCCCAAGGTCTCCTTCACGAAGTCCAGCACGGACTTGTTGGCCTCGGACTTCTTCTCGCTCTCGGCCTTCTCCTCCTCGCTCTCGGGGAGAGCGTCCGGGGAGGCGGCGTCCTTGAAAGGCTTGTCCAGATACTTCATGAGGGTCTGGGCCACGAACTCGTCCACCTCATCGGTGAAGTAGAGGATCTCGTACCCCTTGTCCAGCACCCGCTCGGCCTGAGGCAGAGACTTGGCCATCTCCACGCTCTCGGCGCAGAGGTAGAAGATGGCCTCCTGGCCCTCCTTCATCCGCGCCACATACTCGCTGAGGGTGGTCAGCTCTTCCCCTGCCGAGGAGGGGAACATGAGCAGGTCCTGGAGGACCTCCTTCTTGGCCCCGTAGCTGTTCACCGTACCGTACTTGAGCTGCCGGGCAAAGCCCTTCCAGAACTTCAGGTACTTCTCCCGGTCCTCCTTCTGAAGCTTGAGGAGCTCGGCCTTCACCTTTTTCTCCACGTTGCTCTCGATGATGTGGAGGGCACGGGTGTGCTGGAGGGTCTCCCGGGAGATGTTGAGGGGCAGATCGGCGGTGTCCACCACGCCCTTGACGAAGGAGAAGTGGTCGGGGACCACGTCGGGGCACTTGTCCATGATGAGGACCCCGGAGGAGTAGAGCTGGAGGCCCTTCTCGTAGTCCTTGGAGTAGTAGTCGTAGGGGGCGCGGGAGGGGACGAAGAGGAGGGCCTTGTACTCCAGCTGGCCCTCCACCGAGGTGGGGATCACGCAGAGGGGTTCTTCCCAGTCGCCGAACTTCTCCCGGTAGAACTGGTTGTATTCCTCGGGCTTGACCTTACCCTTGGGCCGCTGCCACAGGGGGACCATGGAGTTGAGGGTCTCCTCCTCGGTGTAGGTCTCGTACTCAGGCTTGTAGTCCTCCCCGGCGTCGGCGGGCTTCTCCTTCTGGCGGGACTTGGTGACCTCCATGCGGATGGGAGTGTGGACGTAGTCGGAATACTTTTTCACCAGCTCCTGAAGGCGGTAGTCCTCCAGATACTCGCTGAACTTGTCCTCGTCGGTGTCAGGCTTGAGATGAAGGATCACGTCGGTACCCACGCGCTCCTTCCCGCAGGGTTCCACGGTGTAGCCGTCGGCCCCGTCGGACTTCCACTCCCAGGCCTCGTCGGTGCCGTAGGCCCGGGAGCGGACCACCACCCGGTCGGCCACCATGAAGGCCGAGTAGAAGCCCACGCCAAACTGGCCGATAATGTCCACGTTCCTGGCGCCCTTCTCGGCCTTGTCCATCTCCTGCTTGAACTGGAGGGATCCGCTTTTGGCTATGGTGCCCAGGTTTTGCTCCAGTTCCTCCTTCGTCATGCCAATGCCGTTGTCGCTGACCGTCAGGGTGCGCGCGGCCTTGTCCACCGTCAGCTGGATGCGGAAGTCCTTCCGCTTGATACCCACCTTGTCGTCGGTGAGGGCCTTGTAGCTGAGCTTGTCCACCGCGTCGCTGGCATTGGAGATCAGCTCCCGCAGGAAGATCTCCCGGTTGGTGTAGATGGAGTTGATCATCAGGTCCAGAAGTCGCTTGGATTCCGCTTTGAACTGCTTTTTTGCCATGGGTCATGCCTCCGTATATAATAAATTTTTTGAAAACAAGGGTAGGCGCCTCAAAAGAACAGCGTTAGCACTCTCGATAAAAGAGTGCTAACGCTATGATAGACCCTATGGGAGAAAAAAGCAAGTCCCTTCAAAAATTGTTTACAATTTATGTGTTCCTCTTCCCTTTTTTCTTTCTTGGAAAAATTCTGCTGCAACCTATTGCACTCCGGGCCGCAACTTGTTACAATAAAATGGGAAGAATACTTTGGAAAGAAGGCGAAATATGGCGATCTACAGCAATGGGATCAGCACCAAAGAGACCATTCTCCAGACCGCGCGCGAGCTCTTTTTTACCCAAGGTTACGAAACGACCACGACCCGCCAGATCTCCAGGCTGTCTCAGGCCAACCTGGGGCTGATCAAGTACCACTTTAACACCAAAGCCAATATCGGGCTCAACATTTATCAGGAGATCACGGACGCGCTGTCCGGCTGGGCCGACAACGTCAGCGACAATGACACCGAAAAGTTGCTCCTTGCCAATGCGGCTGAAATCAAGCTGGCCTTCAGCAGCCACGAGTTTGCCCGTTTCTATGCCGAGCTGTTTGAGGAGCCCCAGGTCATGGATCTTTACATGGAGGAGCTGGGGAAGGTCATCCCCAAGACCTATGTACCCAAGCGGCGGGTCATCGGCGCCGACCACACCCTCTTTATCCAGATCTGCCTGTCGGCCACCAAGGTCAACATCATCCACTATCTGGCCCCCCGGCCCGATCAGATCGACAACCTCTCCTTCTTTTTGATGGACTGTATCCAGCTCTACATCGAGCTGTTCAACCTGGAAAATATGGACGAGCTTCAGCAGCGGTGCCTGGCCTGTCTGGACCAATACCATTTTTCCCTGAGCCCCGATATGACTCTGGAGATCACCAAAAAACCGGAATGACCCCGAAGACCAAGGAGGCCGGATGCGAACCGCATCCGGCCTCTTTTTTTATTTGCCGCAGTCTTTGACCCCCAGCCAATGGGCGATGTTGGCGCACTTGGTGAGCTTCCCTTCGATGAGGGGCTTGCGGCTGGTGAGCAGAATGGAGATGCCCGGGCCGTGACCAGGGCGGTAGGTATCCCCGTGGATCACCACGCCGATGGACACGGCGCCGGTCTTGTGGGCCCGGCCGTACACGTTCTCCTGGTCCTCCAGCAGGACGATATCGCCGAAGCGCAGGGTCTCCAGTCCGGTCTTGCGGACCCAGGCCCCATCTGATGTCATCACGTCGTAATCTCCCCGGACGGTGTATCCAAAACCCTTGCCCGAGCCCATCATGCAGGAAGGGATCTTATGGGTCACGGGGACGATCAGCTTGCCGTCCTTCTCCTCGATGCCCATTTTGTTCAGCAGGTCGGGGTCCAGGTTGCGGGCCTCGATCTCCGGGTAGTCCAGCAGCTTCAGGCCGTAGCCCCAGCTTTTGACCAGGAACTGGTCGGTACAAGTCAGTTTCTCCAGGGTCTCGGGCGGGAAATAGAGCATCAGGTGCTCCGGGCCGCCGTGCTTGCCCGTGACGAAGCCGGTCGCACCCTTGGCCTCCCCAGTGACCACACGCACCGTGTTGCCGATGCAGGAATAGACACTGTAGGCGCCGTTGGCCGCGGGGGAAAGGTGGTTCCGGCTGGTGACACCGGGCTCCAGATGTTCGGCCCGCAGGCCCATACAGGGGTCGCCGATGTTGAAGTTATAGGTGATCCCTCCCATGGTGGTGGTGCCCTGGCCCACCCGCCAGTTGTCGGCGTTGAACTCGCCGCCGTCGTGGGTCATACAGGGGTCCACCTCACCCTGGACGGCGATCATAGGGAGCAGGTCCTTGTTTGTCCGAATCATACCGCGCACTCCTTTCCATTCAGATCCAGCAGGTTGGCCAGGTTTGCCTCCCCACTGGCCAGGGGCCGGATCTTTGCCGTTTTACTGGCCATTACAGTCAGGATATGGGGGCCGGCGCCGGTGGACTCGCAGTCCCCGGAAACCACCAGGCAGATGGCCACCGCCCCCTCCCAGAAGGTGCGTCCGCTGGTCATGTCCATGTCGGTGATAGCGATGAAGTCGCCCACACAGAGCTCGCCCAGGCCGTAGAGGGTGTCGTTCTCCCCACCGTTGTCTGTCATCAGCTGGCCACTGCCGGCCACCACGCCGCCGCCCACGCCTGAGCCCACCATCAGGCCCGGAACGATCTTTTTCACCGGGACCGCGTAGGCCCCGCCCTCCCGGGTGACGCCCAGCTTCTCAAAGAGCTCCGGGTCCAGGTTGTGGACGGCCACATCCTCCTCCCCGTCGATCTCCAGACCCACGCCCCAGGCCCGGACGGCAAACCGCTCGGTGCCGTTCATTTGGGCGATAACGCCGTCGTCGAAGCCCAGGGTGACTCCGCCGCCGCTGATCTTTCCGGTCACATAGCCGGCCTTGCCCTCCAGGGGGCCGCTCAGGATCACCGCCCGGTTCCCCACACAGCAGTACTGGGTGTAAGCCATGGCATAGGGGGAGCCCATGATGGGATCGGCCGGGCCGGCGGGGCCGCCGTACTCGGTGGAGACGCCGGGCTGCACATGGGCCCCCACCAGGGCCCGGCAGCTGTCCCCCAGCTTGTAGTTGTAGCTCACGCCCCCCATTCCCACGCGGTACTGGCCACGGCCGTCGGGGTCCATGACCATGAAGCCGAAGGACTGCTTGCCCACCGGTTTGACCGTGCCGATCATGGATTTGACGGGCAGACGTTCTTTGTTGGTGCGGATCATGATCTTCACTCCTCTCAAATGGTAAATTCAGGTGCCCAGCTTCCGTCGATAAAGATGTCCTCCCAGTTTCCGTCGGCGGTGAGGCCCTGGATGCTCATGTCGCCGCTGCCTACCATGAAGTCCACGTGGAGCACGCTGGTGTTGATGCCCATGGCGTCCAGCTCCTCAGGGGTCTTGCCCGGAGGGCCGCCGGCCAGGCCCAGGGCAATGTGGCAGCTTGCGTTCTCGTCGTAAAGGGTGGTGTAGAAGGTGGTGCGCAGGGCCGAGATGGGGCTCTTTTTGTCGATGAGGGCCATCTCCCCGAAGTAGCAGGAGCCTTCGTCGGTCTCAAGGATGGTCTTCAGGACCTCCTCCCCCACGTCGGCCGAGTAGTCCACCACCTTGCCCTCCTTCAGGGTCAGGCGGAAGTGGTCGATGAGCTGGCCCCGGAAGTTCAGTGGGCGGGTGCTGGTCACATAGCCCTCAGACTTGTACTTGTGGGGGCAGGTGAAGATCTCCTCGGTGGGCACGTTGGGCACGAAGATATCGGGCTTGTCCGGAAATTCCACGCAGCCACCGTTCCAGCGCTGGGGCTCGATGGGGCTGAGGTAGAGGTCGGTCTCGGCGCTCTTGTAGTGGAAGGTCCTGTACTGCTTATCCTCCAGCATTTTCCGCCGACGGCGGGAGTTGGCGATGTAGTCATCCCATGCCTTGATGGGATCGGGCTCGTTCACCCGGCAGCAGGCGAATACCGCCTCCCAAAGCTTCTCAAGCCCCTCCTCGGGTGGCAGGTCCGGGTAGACCAGCTTGGCCCAGGAAGCCGACGGGCAACAGATGATGGTACTCTGGGCTCCCCCGCTCTTCTGGGAATAGCGGATACGGCTCTGGCGGTCGCCAATGGCCTTCTTCTGGATATTCTCCATAGGGACCCCCCGGAATACGTCCAGATCCACCTCCTCCACCCGGATGAAAGCGGCTCCCCGGCCGGCATAATAGTCGATGGCGGCGCAGTCCAGCTCGGTCAGCGCGCCGATCTCCCCGTCCTTCCGCATCAATTTGATCCGGTCCAGCGCGTTGGATTTCCATGCAACGGATACATCGGACGCACCCGCCGCATAGGCCTGCTCGGCCAGGGCACAGATCAATTCCTCGCTGTCCACCTGGGCCTCAATATAGACGCTCTGCCCCGGTTTCAGGAACAAACCGCGCTTGATCACGACCTCCGCGTAGGTCTGGAGCTTTTTCTGATCCATGATCCTGCGACCCCCTTTTGCAATTTTCTTATTTTTATTTTTCAATTCGGACCGGACCAAAGTCCATCAACCATTACAGAATACCACATTTTAGTCACGACGTAAATCAAAAATTTGCATAAATATATATATAAAATTTCACAAAATATTTTTTCAAAATCCGTATTTTCGCACTGATTCTCCAAAAATTAGTCGCGATGCAAAAAGTTGGCCGACCGCTCTTGACATTGGCCGTCAAAGGGATTACACTGAGCAAAATTCACTTGGACGCGTATAAAAATGCACGCTCCAAAGAAAAGAAAAGAGGGAAAACCATGAAAAAGCACATTGCCTGCATCCTGTCCGCCGCCATGCTTCTGGGTCTGCTCGCCTCCTGCGGGGGAACCAAGAACCCCCAGGGAGAATCCGGGAAAACCGTCACCATCGCCAAAAGCATCCTGCCCGCCCACGTTGACCCGGCCTATGCCGGAAGCGCCGACTGCAGCGAGATCATCAATATGAACGCCGCCGGTCTCTACTATGTGGACGGTGACAACAAGGTTCAGTTGGATCTGGCCTCCGCCGCTGTGGAGAGCGAAGACCATATGAGCATCACCTATACCATCGGCGAGCACTATTTTTACTACGCCGACGGCAGCCAGGGCCCCCGGATCACGGCCTATGACTTTGAGTACGCCGCCCGGCGTGCCATTGACCCCATCGCCTCCAACGACAACCAGGACACCCGCATGATGAACGCCGGCGTCAAGAACGCCCGTGCCATCCACGACGAGGGGATGGATCCCAAGGAGATCGGCGTCCACGCCACTGACGAGAACACCCTGGTCATCGAGTTCGAGGTCTACATCCCCTACCGTGACGAGCTGCTGTCCGGCCGGAACCTGGCCCCCCAGAACCAGGCCTTCGTGGAGGAGTGCGGCGCCAAGTACGGCACCAGCGCCGACACCGTTCTCAACAGCGGCGCCTGGCTGCTGACCGACTTCGCCGTGGGCTCCACCTCCATCACCCTGAAGACCAACCCCAATTTTAAGGGCTACGACGCCGGCAAGGCCAACGTAGATACCGTGACCTTCGTCCAGATCCAGGATTCCCAGCAGGCCCTTCTGGCCTACCAGAACGGCGATGTGGACATCGTCAGCCTCAGCGGCGAGCAGGTGGTAACCTATGCCGATGACCCCGCCTTCGTCAAGTTTGGCCAGGCCGCCGTGACCTACCTGGCTGTCAACTGCGATGAGTACAGCAACGACAATCTCCGCCGGGCCCTCTCCTGCGCGTTGGACAAGACCGCCCTGTGCGACGAGGTGCTGCTCGACGGCTCCATCCCCGCCTACTTCATGGTGCCCTACAACCTGACCACCGACGGTAAGGGCAACGACTTCCGCGACACCACTAAGAGCTACGGCCAACTGGATCTGGCCAAGGCCCAGTCCTACTGGGAGGCCGCCAAGGCCGAGATGGGGATCGACAGCGTCACCCTGGACTTCCTGATCACCTCTGACGAGAACGCCTACACTGTGGGCGCCTGGATCCAGGACCAGTTCCAGAACGCCCTGCCCGGCATCAACATCAATCTGGTCACCGTCCCCTACGAGTCCAAGATGAACTACGTCATGGCCGGCGATTACGGCTTCTCGGTGGTGACCTGGGGCGCCGACTACGCCGATCCCACCGCCTTCCTGTCCTGCTATGTCACGGGTTACCCCATCAATGTCAGCCACTGGTCCAACGCCGAGTATGACCAGATCCTGTCCGACTGCACTGTGGGCAGCATGGCCTCCGACCTCACCGCCCGGGGCGCCGCTCTCCAGCGGGCCGAGGAGATTTTTATGGACGGGGCCTCGGTCATCCCCCTGTATCAGACCAGCACCTGCCTGCTGGTACGCACCAACATCTCGGGCATCAACTATCACCTGTGCGGCAACACCTACGACTACCGCTCCATGACCGCCTGAGCATCCCCGGCTGAACATTCCGTGAAAACAGCATGGGCCAAAACCCATGCTGTTTTCGCAAAACCCCACTTTTCCGGAGGAGATCCCTATGTGGAAATACATTGCCAAGCGTATCCTTATCGCGCTGGGAACCCTGTTTTTTATCCTGTTCGTCCTGTTTATCCTACTCTCCTTTATGCCCGGCTCGCCCTTTAACCAGCTGACCCTGACCGCTGAGCAGATCGCCGTGCTGGAGGCCAAGTATGGGCTGGACAAGCCCCTGATGATCCGGTTTTTTATCTACGTCAAAAACATGCTTCAGGGTGACTTCGGCGTGTCCTACAACATCATTGCCGACTACCCCGTGATCGACCTGATCGGCGCCAAGTTCTGGATCAGCGCCAAGCTGGGGCTGACCGCCACGGTGGTGGGCACCGTTCTGGGACTGTTCCTGGGACTGGTGGCTTCGATCAAGCACAACACCTGGCTGGATACCGGGACCACCTTCCTCTCGGTTCTGGGGGTCAGCCTTCCCGGGTATGTTTTCGCCCTGGCCCTGTCCTACTTCATCGGCTTCAAGATGAACCTGCTGCCCATCGTATACAGCACGAAGCACCCGGTGAGCTCTCTCATCCTGCCGGTCCTGTCCATGTCCATGGGCCCCATGGCCCAGATCGCCCGGTACACCCGGACTGAGATGCTGGACGTACTGGGCTCGGACTACATGCTGCTGGCCCGCACCAAAGGGCTGAGCAACCGGATCCTGTTTATCCGCCACGCCCTGAAAAACGGCCTGACCCCCGTGATTACCGTGCTGGGACCCATGCTGGTCTCCCTGATGTCGGGCAGTATGGTGGTGGAACAGATCTTCTCGGTCCCCGGTATGGGCAGCCTGCTGGTCTCGGCCGTCCAGACCAATGACTACAACGTGGTGCTGGGAGTCTCCTTTCTGTACAGTCTTATGTTCATTGTCAGTATGCTGGTGGTGGATCTGCTCTACGGCGTGATCGACCCGAGAATCTCGGTATCGGGAGGGAAAAAGGAATGAATACCACTCAGGAAGACATCGTATTCCTGCCCAACGATTTCGATCCTCTGGGCGACCGTCAGGACATCAATGCCGACAAGACCTTCGCCGACATCTCCATGACCCACGATATCATCAAGCGCTTCTGCCGCAACAAGGGCGCCATCATCTCCCTGGCGGTCATTCTGATCATCGCCGTCATGTCCATTATCGGCCCCGGCATGAACCAGTACTCCTACAGCGAGATGAAGACCTCCTTCGCCAGCCTGCCCCCCAAGGTCTCCGCCCTGTCCGGCATCGGGGCCTTCGACGGTACGGAAAACGGCAAGGATATGTACGCCCTCAAGGGCTGCGACACCGACTTCTGGTTCGGCACTGACCCCCTGGGCCGGGACCTGTGGACCCGGCTGTGGACGGGTACCAGGGTCTCCCTGATGATCGCGCTGATCGCCGCGGTGGGCAATATGTTTATCGGCATCATCTACGGCCTGGTGTCCGGCTACATCGGCGGCAAGGTGGATATCGTCATGCAGCGGATCATCGAGATCCTCAACGGCATCCCCAGCCTGGTGGTCATGACCCTGATGGTCATGGTCATGCGGCCCGGCGTGGGCGCTATCGTGGTGGCCCTGCTGACCACGGGCTGGATCGGAACGGCCCGTATGGTCCGGGGCCAGACCATGAAGATCCGGGAGGAGGAGTTCGTCCAGGCCTCCCAGACCCTGGGCGCCTCCACCTTCCGCATCCTGTTCAAGGACGCCTTGCCCAACATCATGAGCCAGATCATCACCATGGCCATGTTCTCCATCCCAGGCGCCATCTTCGCCGAGTCCTTCCTGGCCTTTGTGGGACTGGGCATACCCCAGCCCCAGCCCTCCCTGGGCATTCTCATCAGCGAGGGCTACAAGTCCCTGACCATCCACCCCCATATGCTGGTGATCCCGGTGCTGGTCCTGTCCGTTCTGATGCTCAGCTTCAACCTGCTGGCCGACGGCCTGCGGGACGCCCTGGATCCCAAGCAGAAAGATCAGTAAAGGAGGAGACAGAGAAATGAACGAGCGCAAGCAAATCCTGAAGATCCGGAATTTCGCCGTCTCCTTCAACACCTCCTCGGGAAAGCTCAACGCCATCCGGGGGGTGAACTTCGACCTGTATCAGGGGGAGACCGTGGCCATCGTGGGCGAGTCAGGCTCGGGCAAAAGCGTGACCGTCAAGGCCATCATGGGCATCATGAGCCCCAACCAGGTCATTGACGGCGGCACCATCGAGTTCACCTACCAGGACGGCAAGCAAGGGGAGAAGACGGTGGACATCCTCAAGCTGTCCCAGAAACAGCTCCGCAATGAGATCTGCGGCCGCCGCATCGCCATGGTCTTCCAGGACCCCATGACCAGTCTCAACCCCACTCTCACCATCGGCCGGCAGCTGACCGAGGGGATGATGTACCATTTCCACACCCCCAAGGCCGAGGCCTACCAGCGGGCCGAGGAGCTGCTGGACCTGGTGGGCATCCACAACGCTAAGGATTTCCTCAAGAGCTACCCCCATCAGCTCTCGGGCGGTATGCGCCAGCGGGTGGTCATCGCCATCGCCCTGGCCTGCAACCCGGACATCCTCATCTGCGACGAACCCACCACCGCCCTGGACGTGACCATCCAGGCCAAGATCCTGGAGCTGATCCAGGACCTGCAAAAAAAGCTGAACATCTCTGTGATCTATATCACTCACGACCTGGGCGTGGTGGCCAAGGTGGCCGATTACGTCAATATCATGTACGCCGGCAAGCTGGTGGAGAAAGGAACGGTCAACGACATCTTCTATGACCCCCGCCATCCCTACACCTGGGGCCTGCTCAGCTCCATGCCCGATCTGGACACCTTGGACACCCGGCTGTACACCATCCCCGGGACGCCGCCCAACCTGGTCAACAAGGTGGAGGGGGACGCTTTCGCGCCCCGCAACCCCTACGCACTGAATATTGACCTTCGTATGGAGCCGCCCTTCTTCAAGATCAACGGTCATCACGAAGTGGCCTCCTGGCTGGCGCACCCCAACGCCCCGAAGGTGGAGATGCCCGCCGCGCTGAAGGCGCGGATCGAAAAAATGCTGCGGGAGGGAGAAAACCATGGCTGAAGAAAGCAACGTCCTGCTCTCCGTCAAAGGACTGAAGCAGTATTTCCGGGTCAATCGGCACTTTACCGTCCGGGCCGTGGATGGGGTCTCCTTCCACATCAACCGGGGAGAGACCTACGGCCTGGCTGGCGAGTCGGGCTCAGGCAAGTCCACCACCGGACGGTCCATCATCCGGCTCTATGATCCCACCGCGGGCTCCATCACCTTCAACGGACACGAGATCGGTCACAAAATGGACGCCAAACAGAAGAAAGCCCTGCGCACCGAGATGCAGATGATCTTTCAGGATCCCATGGCCTGCCTCAATCCCAGGGAGAAAGTCATGGACATTATCGCCGAGGGGCTGGATATCCACCGGCTGTACAGCAGTCCCGCCGAGCGGCGGGAGAAGGTACTGCGGATGATGGAGATGGTGGGGCTGGACAAGGACCACGCCAACCGCTACCCCCACCAGTTCTCCGGCGGCCAGCGCCAGCGTATCGGTATTGCCCGGGCTCTGGTGATGAACCCCAGCCTGGTCATCGCCGATGAGGCCATCAGCGCCCTGGACGTCTCGATCCAGGCCCAGGTGGTCAACCTGATGAAGGACCTGCAGGCCGAGCTGGGCACCGCCTTCCTCTTCATCGCCCACGACCTGTCCATGGTCAAGTACATCTCCGACCGCATTGGGATCCTCCATGTGGGCCACCTGGTGGAGGAGGGCACCACCGAGGAGATCTTTAACTCCCCCATCCACCCCTACACCAAGTCCCTGCTCTCGGCCATCCCCCACCCCAACCCCATTGTGGAAAAAAATCGGGTGGCCGTCAGCTATGACTACGCCTCCAGCGGGCTGGTCTACAACGAGGAGCGCCACTACCGGCTCAGCCCCACCCACACGGTGCTGGCCTCCCCCGAGTCCTTCAAGGAGTGGACCGGACTGGAGGCCAAGGAGTCCTATCTGGTGGAGGAATAAGGGTCCCGAAGCCGAACTGCCCCAACCACATCACAAAGGAGTGTTGAGAATGGACCGTTCCATCTATTATCAGAAATATGCCCAGGCGGTGCTGAAGATCGGCCTGAACCTGCAGCCCGGCCAGACCCTGGTGACCAAGATGCCCGTGGAGTACCGGGACCTGGCCATCGAGATCACCAAGCAGGCCTTCGCCATGGGGGCCAGGGATGTGATCATCGACTGGTATGACCCGGTGGTCAACCACTACCGGATGCTGGGCGCCAGCGTGGAGGCCCTGTCCGAGGTACAGGAATTCGAGAAGGAGCGTACCCGCCACTTTATGGAGATGCGGGCCTGCACCCTGAGTCCCTGCGTGTTCTATCCCGACCTGGATCTGGACGTGCCGGCCGAAAAGCTGCAGGCGGTCAACCAGAAGATGCGGGCCCTGCGCCAGATCGAGCGGGACTATATCGACCGGGGGGAGATCCAGTGGAGCTCCTTCGTGGTGGGCAACGAGGCCTGGGGCGAGAAGATCTATCCCGACCTGCCCAAGGAGGAGCGGGACGACAAGTTCTTCAAGCAGGTGGCCCGGATCGTCCGGATCACCGAGGACACCGACCCGGTGGAAAACTGGAAAAAGCACTGTGACGACCTGAAGCGGCACTCCGCCTGGCTCAACGAGCAGAATTTTGACCGCATTCACATCACCACCGGGCTGGGCACCGACGTGGAGGTGGGGCTGGTCAAGGGGCATATCTGGTGCTCGGCCGCCGAGATGGGGGACAGCAAGACCGTCCCCTACTGCGCCAACATGCCCACCGAAGAGGTTTTTACCGACCCAGACAAGCGGCGGGTCAACGGCGTGGTCTACGCCTCCCGCCCCCTCTTCCTCAACGGCCGCATGGTGGAGAATTTCTCGGTCCGCTTTGAGAAGGGCCGGGCGGTGGAATGCCGGGCCGAGAAGGAACAGAAGACCCTGGAGGACCAGTTGGCCCTGGACGAGAGCTGCCGCTACCTGGGGGAGATCGCCCTGGTCCCCTTCAGCAGCCCCATCTCCCAGATGAATCAGTGCTTCTACTTCGTCCCTTTGGATGAGAACGCCGCCAGCCACATGGCGCTGGGCACCAGCTTCCCCAGCTGCGTCAAGGGGGGCACCAGCATGACCCGGGAGGAGCTGGACGCCCTGGGCGTCAACTTCGCCCCCATCCACAACGACTTTATGTACGGCACCCCCGACATGAAGGTGGTGGGCATCAAGGAGGATGGCACCGAGGTCCTCGTCATGGAAAACGGAGAGTTCGTGATCTGAGGCAGCGATTTCAATTTGAAGTGAGGATTCAGACGATATGCGTAAGCTGACCCCGGAACAGCGGGCCTCCCGCATGGGAACCGACAGCATGTGGCACCTGATGCTGGTCATGGCCCTGCCGGCCATCTTCGGAAACCTTGGCTCGTCCATGTACAACATCATCGACCGCCTGATCTTAGGCCAGTTCGTGGGTACGGCCTCCCTGGGCGCCGTGGCGGTCACTACGCCGCTGATGAACATTATGGCCGGGCTTTCCCTGCTCATCACCACCGGCGGAGCCGCCCTGCTGTCCATCAGCCTGGGCGAGGGGAACGAGGAGGAATCCTCCCGGGTCTATACCAACATGGTGATGACCGGCGTCATTGTCTCCACCACGGTGGCCCTGTGCTTTTTCTTCTTTGCCGACGGGATCATCACGGTCTGCGGCGCGGACCCGACCTCCTCCCTCCATGAGGGGGCGGTGATCTATCTGAAGATCACGGCCTTCGGCCTGATGTTCCAACTGCTCCAGTCAGTCCTGTCGGCCGTCATCCGGGCCGAGGGGAACCTGAGCTACGCCATGTGGATCATCCTGGCCGGCGGCATCGCCAACGTGATCCTGGACCTGGTCGCCGTGGTGGGAATGCAGGCCGGGATCCAGGGGGCGGCCTGGGCCACCGTAATCAGCCAGGCCGTTTCCACACTGCTGGGACTTATCTATTTTATAAGCAAGAAGAGCCTGGTCAAATGGCAGGGCATGGCGGTGGTCTCCCTCAAGCGGGTCCTGATCATCGCCAAGTACGGCATCGCTCCGGCAGTGCTCAGCGCCCTGAACTTCATCACCGGCGTGCTCATCAACAACACCCTGCGGATCTACGGCGACTCCTGGGCCGCCGGCGGAGGCGACCTGGCCATCTCGGCCCAGAGCGTCATTGCAACGGCGGAGTCCCTCTGTTTCACCTTTATCTGGGGCATCAACCAGGGCACCTCCCCCATCCTGAGCTACAACTACGGCGCCAGGAAATATGACCGGGTGATCCAGGCCGCCCTCATCGGGCAACTGCTGGCCGGCATCGTGGCCACGCTCTGCTGGGGTACCATGATGTTTATCCCGGACGTACTCTTCCGCATCTTCAGCCCCGACGTCTCTCTGGCCGAGTTCGGCGTCCACGCCATGCGGCTGTCCAAGATCTTCGTCATGTTTGCCGGGGTGCAGACCCTCTCGTCGGTGCTCTTTTCCTCCATCGGCGACCCCCGGACAGCCACCCTGATCTCGGTGGTCCGGGGCGGGCTGTACCTGATCCCCTGCGTGCTGATCCTGCCCCGGTTCTTCGGCCTGGACGGCGCGCTCTTTGCCACCTCCCTGTCCGACCTGCTCTCAGGCGTGACCATCGGCATCCTGTATATCCTGGGACTGCGCCGGCTGTCACGGCTGAAAAACGGCGAGGCCCACACCGTCCTCACCTGAACGCAAAAAAGCGGGGGCGTCTTCCTATGGAAGACGCCCCCGCTTTTTTCTTTTTCCAATCAGAGCACGTAGGTATCGGCATTGACCTTGCGAACCTCCTCGCCCTCCTTCTCCTCGGGCTCTTCTTTTTTGGGCTCCTGGCCGGGTTCGAGGATACGGCCCACCTTCTGAGACGCCTGCTCGATGACAGCCCGCTGCTCTGCCGTACAGAACACACTGCCGCAGTCCTTGATCTTCAGGAGCTTCTCCCGGATCAGTTCGGGGGACACGTCGGGATCAATGGTCACCCTGCCGCAGTCCTCGATCCCCAAGGTCCCCGCCTGCTCCAGCAGGGCTTTGTCCACCGTTATCTTTCCCCGGTCCTCAATGACCCGGTCGGCCACGATCTTCCACTCGTCATACTCGGCCTTCAGTCCGGCGGCGGCATCGGCCATGGCCTTAGTGACCCGCAGGTCCCCGTTCACCTTCAGGAAGGCGACGGAATTCAGCACGGACCGGCTCTCCTCGTTGACGGTCAGGTCGCCGTTGATATAGAGCTTATCCCCATACCGGCGCAGCAGGTTTTCATTCAGGACGGCATCGTCATTCACAAGGGCGCAGCCGTCGGGGAGGACAAGGATATCAGTCTCGGCGTCAAAGAGACGCACCGCTTTCTCGCACAGGGACTCCCACACCAGCAGCTTCGGGGTGACGAAAGTGACCCCCTTAGCGGCCAGATCATCAAAGCCGATGTCCCCGTCCAAGGCCACCACCCGGCTGGCAGCGTAATACTTGGCTCCCTCCTTGGCCCGCAGGCGGAAGGTCCTGTCCAGCACGGTAGTGCCGCGGAGACGGATACACCCGTCAGGGTAGGTCTCCAGCTTGCCGTTGATCTGGGCCTTGGCAAAACATCCCGCCAGGCTCTTGGGGCAGGTGACCACACCGTTCACCGTGATGCCCACATAGCGTTTCAGCAGTTCCTCACAGCCGGGGGCCACATCCAGCATACCGTTGACCATCAGGTAGCTCTTCCCCTCAGGGAGGGCGCCGCCGGGCTCCATGACGTGCCTGCCGTTGACCATGGAGAGCTGCACATCCTCCTCGGTCTCCAAAACGGCGGAGGCGTTCATGCTCACGGGGTATTTGTTCAGAAGAGCCTGGGCGGCCGGGCTGACCAGCACGATGACGCTGTTGATCCGGATCTCGTCGTAGGCGGCCAGGGTCTCCTCCTGGACCTTCCGGGCGTCGCAGATTTCGGCGTTGATCTTGAATACCTTTTTCATGATGGTTTCCTCCTTCAAATTTTTACTCTTTCAGCATCTTTTGGAGCCGTATGCGGGCCGAGGAGAGCCGGGAGCGGACGGTGCCGGCGGGCAGGTCGAATATCTCCCCCAGTTCGGTGGCGTTATAGCCCTCGAAGTACCTCATCCGGAAGAGAGGACCCTCCTCGGGAGGCAGGCAGTTCAGAAGGCCTGCCACCTGGCCCCGGGTGAAGTCCTCCTCAAAGGAGAAGAGCTTCAGCGCCTCCTCCCCGGGGTAGGTCTCCCGGCTGTGCTTGCGGAGGGAGTCGATCCACAGGTTCCGGGCAGTTTTGCGGAGCCAAGCCCGCCGCTGGCTGGGGGACAGGTCCTCCAGATCGGCCAGGTGGATCAGGGCTCTCAGGAAGGTCTCCTGGGCCAGATCCTCGGCCGACGACTGATCGTAGGCCAGGGTGAGGCAATATCGGAGCAGGGGTCCCTGGGCTTCCTGATACAGTTCTTCCAATCCTCTTCCCCCCTTTCAGTTCCTCTGACCATAAGACGGATAAGACCGGCCAGGTGTTCAAATCTTTTTCAAAAAAGTAAAAAAAGTTTTTCATGTTCCTTCCCCCTTCGGTGTCTCTTCACCCATAAAACGAAGGAGGTGGGGCAAGTGTTGATTTTTTATTGTAACACAAATTGCGCTTTGAGGGAAAATAAAGTATAATATCACAGACAGCCTTGTGAGACAAGAAAGGATGATGACCATGCTGTTCCGTCTGTTGGCCGTGGGGGACGTGGTGGGCGACCCCGGTCTGGACTATCTGGAGCGCCACCTGCGCTCGGTGAAAAAGCTGAAGGACGTCCATTTCACCGTGGTCAACGGGGAGAATTCCTCGGGAGTAGGCATCACCCCCCGGCAGGCCCAGTTCATCCTGGACGCCGGGGCTGACGTCATCACTCTTGGCAACCACACCTGGAACAAGCTCCAGATCACCGATTTTCTGGATGAGAACGACTATGTCCTCCGGCCAGGCAACTACACCAACCGGGTCCCCGGCAAGGGCTGGGAGGTGTATGACGGGCCCCGTGGGCTGCGCATCGGGGTCATGAACCTTATTGGCCGTACCGAGATGGACGCCAACTTCGACAACCCCTTTACGGTAGCCGACAAGGCGCTGAAGGAGACCGACGCCGACCTGTGGTTCGTGGACTTCCACGCCGAGGCTACCAGCGAAAAGGGGGCCATGGGCTTCTATCTGGACGGCCGGGTCCAGGGGGTGTGGGGCACTCACACCCATGTGCCCACCGCCGACTGCCAGATCCTGCCCAAGGGCACCGGTTTCGTCTCCGACCTGGGGATGACCGGGCCGGCGGTATCGGTGCTGGGCATTCCGCCCCGCCAGGCCATCAACCGGTTTCTGGGGGGCCTCCCCGCCCGGTACGAGTGCGCCGAGGGGCCTTGCAAGATGAATAGCGTCCTCTTCACCATTGATACGGACACCAAACAGTGCGTGGACATCCAACGGGTGGATATTCAGGATTAAAGGAGACGTTCCCATGCTTCACATCTTACACGCCGCAGACCTTCATCTGGACGCCCCCTTTGCCGCGCTCTCGGCCGAGCAGGCCCGGCAGAGGCGGGCCGAGCAGCGGCTTTTGCTGGACAAGCTGGCCGACACCGCCAACGAGCGGGGAGCCGACCTGGTGCTGCTCTCGGGCGACCTTTTGGACTCGGCCCAGACCTATCGGGAGACCGCCCAGGTACTAGCCGAGGCCTTGGGCCGCATTGATGCCCCGGTGGCCATTGCGCCAGGCAACCACGATCATTACTCCCCCGCCTCCCTTTACGCCGCCCCTATCTGGCCCAAAAACGTAGCCATCTTCCGGGACAGCCGGGTCCAGAAAATAGACCTGCCCGACTGTACCCTTTACGGCTGTGCCTTTACGGGACCCTTCCGGGATGATTCGCCTTTACAGGGCCTCCGGGCGGAGGACAACGGCAAACCGGCCGTCATGGTCTGTCACGGGGACGTGGAGGGCAAGGGGCGCTATGGCTCCATCTCCCGGGAGGACATCGCCCGGAGCGGCCTTGCCTACCTGGCCCTGGGCCATATCCACGGGTACTCAGGGCTCCAGAAGGAGGGCAGTACATACTGGGCCTACCCCGGCTGTCCCGAGGGACGGGGCTTTGATGAGCTCGGGGACAAAGGAGCCCTGTGGGTCACCATCGGTGACGACAACACGGTGACGGCCGAGCTGCTCCCCCTCTGCCGCCGGAGATATGAGATTATCGAGTGCGACCTGACAGGCAAGGATCCCCTGGCCGCCGTGAAGGAGACCCTGAGCCGAGGGAGCACCGACGATATCTGCCGGCTGATTCTGACCGGGGAGGCCCAGTCTTTGGACCTTGCCGTCCTGGCCCGCTCGGCTGAGGGGCTGCGGTGGGCCCTGACCCTCCGGGACCACACGCGGGTACCCCAGGACCTGTGGACGCGGGAGGGGGAGGACAGCCTGACCGGATTCTTCCTCCGGGACATGCGGAAACGCATCGATGCCGCCCAAGGGGAGGAAAAGGCTGTTCTGGAGAAGGCGGTCCGCTTCGGCCTGGCCGCCCTGGAGAATGGGGAGGATACACCATGAAGATCCTGGAAATGACCGCCACCTTCGGCAATCTCAACCGGGCCACTCTGCGGCCTGGAGAGGGCTTTACCCTTGTCTCCGCCCCCAACGAGTCGGGAAAATCCACCTGGGCGGCCTTTCTTCGGGCCATGCTCTACGGCTTCCCTGCCCGGGACCGGGATAAGGAGGGACATCTGGCCGAGAAGAACCGCTACCAGCCCTGGTCGGGGGCTCCCATGGAGGGCAGTCTGACCCTCACCTGGCAGGGCCGGGACATCACCCTCTACCGGGGCCCCAAGGGGAACACCCCCTGGGGGGCCTTCTCGGCGGTGTACACTGCCACCGGGGAGGCCGTCCCCGGTCTCACGGGGGAAAACTGCGGGGAGACCCTCCTGGAGATTTCCCGTGAGGTCTTTGAGCGCACCGCCTTTGTGGGCCAGGGGGAGGGCTCCCTCTCCCCCAGCGCCGACCTGGAAAAGCGGGTGGCCGCCCTGGCCACCACGGGGGAGGAGGAGGTCTCCTTCTCCCAGGTGGAGCGGCGGTTGCTGGACTGGCGCAACCGCCGGAAGGTGAACGTAAAGGTAGGCCTGATCCCTCAGTTGGAGGGGGAACTCAGGGAGACCCAAGAGACCATTTCCCGGCAAGGCGCCCTGCTGGAGCAGATCCAGACCCTGACCAGCGAGAAGGAGGCTCTGGAGGTCCAAAAGGCCGGGCTGGAAAGCCGGCTCCAGGCCCACGACAACGCCCGGTCAGCCCAGATGAGTCAGCGGTGGGCCCAGGCCCAGGCCGATTATGACGAGGCCCTGGAAAAGGTGGAAAGCCTGAGAAAAACCGCCGGGCGCCTCCCCCCTGCCGAGGAGCTGCGCCAGGCCCAGGGGGATCTGAGCTACCTCCGCACCCTGAATGCCCAGCTGAAGCAGGCCGACAAGGCCCTGCCCAGGGCCAAAGAGAAGGCCGAGACGGCCAGGAAAGCCGTCAAGGAGGACCCCTACTTCGGTGGGCTGGAGCCGACTCAGGCCACGGCGCAGGCTCAGAAGGATCATGGCGAGGGAGAGGATCTGGCAAAAAAGCGCCCCCACCCGTTACTTCTGCTTCTTGTTCCGACGGCAGTCTCCGTCGGTCTTGCCATATATATGTACTTCTCTTACTATTCCAGTTCTTGGAGCGTTTTGACCTCTCTCCCCTGGTGGTTCAACCTGATATTCTGGCTCCCGCCGGTCTGGATCGTATCTCTCGTGGTGATCCTACTGTTGCTTTTTCTCCGAAGACGCAAAAAGAAAAAGCTTTCCTCCCTCCTCTCCCGCTACGGTGTCCAAAACGCCGAGGACATTCTCGCCAGGGCCACAGAGTATGCCCAAAAGGCCACCGGGGCCCAGGAGGCTGGGCAGGAACTCCAGGCTCTGGTGACCGAGCGGGACAAGCTCTATGACCAGCAGAGCGAGCTTACGGTCCAGCTTCTGGATCTGGTCCACACCTTCGCCCCCGAGGTCACCACGGTGGACGGGGTGACGGCCGCCATCAGCCGGGCTCTCCAGCAGGGGGAAGCCTACCGCATGGCCGAAAACAGCCTGAAAAACGCCGAAAAGCTCCTCTCCGCCCTTCCCGCGCCCCGGAGCACAGCGGCCGGCACGATCCCTGTCCCGGTCTCCGCCCCCGAGGGGGACCCGGAGCAGCTCTCCGCCCAGCTTGCCAGCCTCACCGCTCAACTTTCCCAAATCAGCCAGCAGGCGGCCCGGCTCCAAGGGGAGCTCCACTCCCTGGGGGACCCCGCCGAGTGGGAGGCCAAGCACAGCGCTCTCACCGAGGCGCTGGAACTGCGCCGGGGGGAGTATGACGCCCTCTCCCACGCCCTGGAGAGCCTGAAAAACGCCGACTCCCTCCTGCGGGAAAAGTTCTCTCCCGCCGTCAATGAACGTTCCGGGCACTACCTGGCCCTCCTTACCGGGGGGAAGTATTCCAAGGCCTCCCTGACCCGTCAGTTCCAGGCCCTGGCCCAGGAGGAGGGCGGGACCGCTCCCCGGAGCGATTTGAGTCTCTCGGGGGGCACCACCCAACAGCTCTATCTGGCGGTGCGGCTGGCCATGTGCGATCTGGCGCTGCCTGGGGAGGAGCCCTGCCCCATCCTGCTGGACGATGTGCTGGACCCCTTCGACGATAAGCGGGCCAGGTTGGCGCTGAGCTGCCTGCTGGATGTGGCAAAATCCCGTCAGGTGCTCCTCTTCACCTGCCACAGCCGGGAGAAGGAGATGCTGAAAGATGTCCCGGTAACCGTCATAAATTTGTAAAGGAGGAGGATCATGGAACAGCAAACGTCTCAAAAGCCTGCCCATAGCCCTAAAAGGATCATTCTTATATCAGTTCTGGCAGTTTGGGCCGTCGTCCTGGTCCTCCTCGCCGGCTCCCTCCACTACTATCGGGCCATTGGCGCCGCCATGCTCCCCACCATTGCAGAGGGTGATATGATGATCTGTCATAGATCCCGGATACCCCAACCCGGGGATATTATAATCTTTCAGGTCCCCTCCTATATGACCGAAACCATGGTCAAACGGGTCGTTGCCACCGAGGGCCAGCATGTGGTGATCGACTACAAAAGCAACTGTGTTCTGGTGGATGGTGTTCCACTGGACGAGCCTTATGTATCTGAACCTATGGAGCACCCCCAAAATTCACGGCTTACCATCACCGACATCACCGTTCCGCCTAACTGCGTTTTTGTGCTGGGGGACAACCGGAACCATTCGGTTGACAGCCGGGATGAGCAGTTGGGCTGCATTTCAATCTCGGATATCAAAGGCAAGGTCCTCTGGGTCCTTCACCAGACGCAGAAAAAGTAGCCTCCCCTCTTTCCCATCATCGGTTGCATTTTCCTTTCAAACCGGATATAATAAAGCCACTATCTTTCTTTGGAGTTGATCCCATGCCTGACGACGAGACCATCCTTTCCAGTGAAAACCAGGAGCCCGGCCAGGAGAAGGGCTCCTTCAAGATGGACCTCTATTTCTGGATGCAGGCCCTGGCGGTGGCTCTGGTGTTTCTGGTGCTCACCTTCACCTTTGTGGGCCGTGTTATCCGGGTAGAGGGGTCCTCCATGGTACCCACCCTCCACGAGGGGGATCTGATGCTCCTCCAGTCCATCGGCTACGAGCCCCAGCAGGGGGATGTGGTGGTGCTGCGGAAGGCCGCCTTCATGGCTGTGCCGGTGGTCAAGCGGGTCATCGCCACCGCCGGGCAGCATGTGGTGGTCAGCTACGAGGATCACTGTGTCTATGTAGACGGGGAGAAGCTGGACGAGCCCTACATCAACGAGATCATGCAGGTCCCCCTCTCCTCCGAGCTCACCGTGTTGGATGTGGTGGTGCCCGAGGGCTCCATCTACGTGCTGGGGGACAACCGGAACCACTCCTCCGATTCCCGCAGCGTACATCTGGGCACGGTGGACACCCGGTACGTTCTGGGCAGGGCCATCTGTGTGCTCCTACCCTTCCAGGATTTCGGGCTGATCCAGTAAAATGGTCAAAAAAGGACCCGGCAGCGTTTTTCGTTGCCGGGTCCTTTTTTTGTTGCTTTACCCCAGGGGATTTCCCTGGGCGTCGAAAAGGGGCAGCTTCTCCAGGAAGATGATGTCCTTCCGCGCCGCGGCGTCCCCCTCGGCCAGGATGGCCATACGGCCCGCCACAATGCCGCCGGCCTGTTCCACCAGGCTCTCCACCGCCTTCAGGGAGCCGCCTGTGGAGATCACGTCGTCCAGGATCAAGATCCGCTTGCCCTTCAGCCTGGCGGCATCGGTGCCGTCCATGTAGAGCTTCTGCTCCCCCTCGGTGGTAATGGAGTGGTCCACCGCCTCAAAGACGCCGTTCATGTAGGCTTTTTTCTTTTTGCGGACCAGGAAGTACTCGTTCCGGCCGCTCTGCCGGGCCATCTCGTGGATCAGGGGGATGGCCTTGGCCTCGGGGGCCACCATGTAGTCAAATGCGGGGGCCTTTTTCAGCAGCTCGGCGGCGCAGGCACAGGTGAGCTCCACATCCCCGAAGATCACAAAAGCGGCGATGGTCAGGGAGTCGGTCAGGGGGCACAGAGGCAGCCGGCGCTTCAGTCCGGCCACCTGGATCTCATAGGTCATGGTACATCGCTCCTTCTTTTTGTTTAATTTTATTATACTCCACCCTTTTCCTCCTGTCAATTTTGAGCAAGCATACGGTAGTATTTTGTCGGAATGTGTGATACTATCATGGTGTCAACTCCATATTTTCGGTATAATCGAGACGAAATGGGTTTCGAGTTTCTACTGTCGGCCTATCTGACAACTACCGGACAACATCAAATGCGGGGAATGTGTGTACCCGCATCTTTTGTTTTTCCAGCCCCTATCGGTCGTCCGCCGAATATACCGGAAAAATAAAAATTCGGAGGGAGATCTATGGAGAAGCTATTCAAGCTCAAGGAAAACGGCACCAATGTCCGCACCGAGATCATGGCAGGCCTGACCACCTTCATGACCATGGCCTACATCATCGCGCTCAACCCCAACCTGATCGTGGGCTTCGGCCAGGGCGCTTTCGGCGGCTTCGGCGCCGACGCCACCGCCGCCTGGAACGGCGTGTTCCTGGCCACCTGTCTGGCCTCGGCCGTGGCCATGTTCTGCATGGCCTTCCTGGCCAACAAGCCCTTCGCCCTGGCCCCCGGCATGGGACTGAACTCCTATTTTGCCGTGGTCATTGCTCAGATCGCCGGTGCGGCAGGCTGCTCCTATCTGGCCGGTCTTCAGGCCGGGCTATGCATTATCCTCATTGAGGGCATCATCTTTCTGTTCCTCTCCGTCCTCAACGTCCGTGAGAAGCTGGTGGACGCCATTCCTCTGGGCGTGCGTCTGGGCATCGGCCCTGCCATCGGCCTGATGCTGATGAACATTGGCTTCGGCTCCAACGCCGGCGTGGGCATGGCCTCTGAGAACTATGTGATGCGGGACTTTTTTGGCGCTTTGGCCGCCAGCACCGCCAAGGAGGCCCTGGGCGATTACTGGCCCGCTATGGTCCTCACCGTGGTGACCATGTTCATCGGCCTTTTCGCCATCATCATCCTGGCCCACAAGAAGGTCAAGGGCGCCGTGCTGGGCGGTATGCTCATCGCCTCGGTGGTCTACTGGGCCGGTCAGGCCCTCTTCCTGGGTTCCAACCCCTTCGCCTCCCTGGCCACTGCCAGTTGGCTGCCCCCTTTCACCGACATGGCTCAGACCACCCTCTTCAAGTTCGACTTCTCCACCCTGCTCTCTCTGGGCTGGTCCACCGTCATTATCCTGATCATCACCTTCTGCATCATTGACATGTTCGACACCATTGGCACCGTTATTGCCACTGCCAACCGGGCCAAGATGGTGGACAAGGACGGCAAGATGCCCCAGATGAAGGAGACCCTGCTGTCCGACGCCGTTGGCACCGTGGTGGGCGCCTGCACCGGCACCTCCACCGTCACCACCTTTGTGGAGTCAGCTTCGGGCGTGGAGGCGGGCGGCCGCACCGGCCTGACCGCTCTGACCACTGGCATCCTGTTCCTGGCCTGCACCTTCATCGCCCCCATCGCCGCCATTATCCCCGCCCCCGCCACTTCGGCCGCCCTGATCTATGTGGGCATCCTGATGCTCAGCGGGCTGAAGGGCCTGAACTTCGACGATATGGCCACCGCCGCCCCCGTATTCATCATGCTGCTGGCTATGCCCGTCTCGGGCTCCATCGGCCACGGCATCGGCCTGGCCCTCATTTCTTACACCGTCATCAAGGTGTTCACCGGCAAGGCCAAGGATGTGTCCGTCCTGACCTACGTTCTCTCCCTGCTGTTCCTGGTGAAGTTCTTCCTGGCCGTGTAAAAATCCATCCAAAAAAGGAGCTGTCGTCCCCAGCCGGGGCGGCAGCTCCTTTTTTACAGCATAAAAAGCTCCGCCCGGCATGATGCATGCCGGGCGGAGCTTTTTCACATGCGTGATCAGAAGTACTTCCGCACTCCGTCGGAGGCCAGCTCGGCGTCGGCCGAGATGGACAGGGTGAACTTGATGTTGTTGGCCTCGCCAAAGTTGTTGAGCCAGTCCAGGAACTCCTCCAGCCGGGGACTCTCGGCGTCAGCGCCCACGATCTTGGTGATGCTCTCGATAAACACATGGGTAATGTCGTAGTTGCCGGCGTGGAGACCGCTGATGAAGCCCCGCATGACCTCGAAGCTGTTGATGTTATAGTCCTTAGCCTCTACCAGACGGACGGCGTGGGGAATGTCGTAGGTCAGCTTGTTGCTCCGCTCGATGCAAACGACGCTGCCGCTCTCGCTCTTCACCGCGGCATGGATGAGGTCGATCATCTGCTTGGTCTTACCGGTACCCTTGACCCCCATGATGACTCTAACCATATTTGATCACTCCTTATGTTTGTTCCCCGGAAGGGGTGCTTTGCTTCTGAATCTATCCTACCATTTTTCCGGAAGAGTTTCAACCGTTTTCGCACAATTCACGGAAAATTTCAAATTCAGCAGCCCAGCCGCTTCTCCAGCTCAGCCTTCTGCTTCTCATAGCCGGGCTTGCCCAGGAGGGCGTACATGTTATTTTTGTAGGCCTCCACCCCGGGCTGGTCGAAGGGGTTGACCCCCAACAGGTAGCCAGACACACCGCAGGAATACTCAAAGAAGTAGATGAGCTCGCCCAAGCTCTTCTCATCCCGGGCATCTACCGAGACCAGAATGTTGGGCACCCCTCCGTCCACATGGGCCAGGGTGACTCCCCGGAGGGCCTGCTCAGCCACAAAGGAGAGCTGCTTGCCGGAGAGAAAGTTGAGCCCGTCCACATTCTCGGGGTCATCGGGAATACTGATCTTGGTGTGGTTCTTGTCAAAGCGGACCACGGTCTCCACCATCAGCCGCTCCCCCTGCTGGATATACTGGCCCATGGAGTGAAGGTCGGCGGTAAACTCCACGCTGGCGGGGTAAAGGCCCTTGTTCTCCTTGCCCTCGCTCTCGCCGAAGAGCTGCTTCCACCACTCGCCGAAGAACCGGAAGGAGGGCTCGTACCCGGCCAGGATCTCGATTTTCTTGCCACTGTCATAGAGGGCGTGGCGTGCGGCGGCATACTGCCAGGCGGGGTTGTCCATGCCGGGCTTGTGGAGCCGCTCCATCTCCTCCCTGGCACCGGTCATCAGAGCGTCAATGTCAATTCCGGCCACGGCGATGGGCAGCAGGCCCACAGCGGTGAGGACACTGTAACGGCCGCCCACATCGTCGGGCACCACGAACTCCTCATAGCCCTCTTTGTCGGCAAGACCCTTCAGGGCGCCTCGTTTGGCGTCGGTGGTAGCATAGATCCGCTCACGCGCTCCCTCCTTGCCGTAGCGCTCTTCCAGCAACGCCTTGAAAATGCGGAAGGCCACGGCAGGCTCAGTGGTGGTGCCCGACTTGGAGATCACGTTCACCGAAAAATCCACGTCCTTCACCAGCTCGATGACCTCGCTGAGACCATCGGCGCTAAGACCGTTGCCGGCAAAGTAAATAGCCGGGTTATCCCCCCGGACCAAGTTATAGTTGTTGGAGGTGACGGTTTCGATAACCGCCCGGGCGCCCAGATAGCTGCCGCCGATGCCAATGACCACCAGAGCCTTGGAGTCGGAGCGGATCTTGGCAGCCGCCTTTTGGATGCGGGCAAACTCCTTCTTGTCGTAGTTTTCGGGCAGGTTTACCCAGCCGATGTAGTCACTTCCGGCCCCGGTACCCTCCATCAGATACTCATGAGCCTTCTTCAGCCCGTTTTCCTCCCTGACCCGCCAGCCCTCGGGCAGGAACTGCGACACATTGGACAAATCCAGATGAAGCATGGTGTACCTCCTATGTATACAGCATATTTCGAACAAGCTCAGTATACACCTTTTTACCCCAATTGAAAAGTGCTTTCTGGGGAAATTTGCGAAAGAAAAAGGGGCCGCCGTGTCCCCACGGCGGCCCCCATATTCTGTTTTTCTTCCTCGGAAAATGTCCTGAGCGGCTGCTCTTACAGGTAGAGGAACCGCTGGAGCATCAACGCCGCTTCGGCGCGGGTGGCCTCACCTTGGGGGTCCAGCCTGCCGCCATCCGTCCCGGTAAGGATGCCCTGAGCCACAGCCCAGTCCATCGCCTCCCGGGCCCAGTCAGAGATCTGGTCCGCATCCCGGAAACTGGCACTGGCACCGTCGGTGGTCTCCGCCTTGGCGTAGTGGTAAAGCATGACAGCCACCTGCTCCCGGGTCACGTTAACTGCGGGATCCGTGCCGTCGGAGATCCCTTGGGCCACAGCCCACTTCACCCCGGCGGAATAATCGGTATCCCCGCCGACGATGTCCTGCCCAGCCATCCGGGCCAGAGTGGTCATCATCATTCCACGAGTCAGCTTGCCATCGGGGTTAAAGGCGCCCTCGCCAGTACCCTGAAGGATATCCCGGTTGGCCACGAACCGGATGGCACCGGCCGCCCAGTGATCCTCCGCCACATCGTTAAAGCTGCCGAAGTAGTTGAACACGGCGTCGCTCACCTTCCGGCTGATGCCGGAGGCCAGAGTGCTGCTGTAAGAGGGATAATACCGCCCGTCGTCCTCATAAACGCCCGAGCCCACGTTCATCTTGTTGGTCAGCACCACCACGATCAGGCCGGTGTCCTTATCCATCCAAGCCTGCGTGCCGGTAAAGCCGTCGTGGCCGAAGGTGCTGCCCAGCCGGATGTTGTTCGCCTTATCGCCCATCCAGCCCCACCAGAGCTTGAAGCCATACCCCTGATCCTCCTCGGTAAGCTTGGGAGCGGTAAAGTCCTCCACCACAGCCTCGTCATAGATCCGCACACCGTTATAAATGCCGCCGTTGAGCATCAGCTGGCCCAGCACCGCCACGTCGGAGGCCGTGCTGAACAGGCCTGCCGCGCCGGACACTCCGCCGCTGGCCATCGCAGTGTTGCCGTCATTGACCTCGCCCCGGAGAGTGTAGTCACGCCAAGCGCCCAGCTCACCGGCATCCCGTTTGGTCAGTCCGTCCATGTAGTCCTTCGTGTTGTATGAGAAGCCGGGCAGATTGTCCTCGTCCACCATCGCCATCTCATACATGTTTCCCCAAGAGGTGGCGGCGCAGTCGTCCGCGGTAAAACCGTTCTCCAAGGGCTTGAAGGTGGTATGGGTCAAGCCCAAGGGCTCGTAGATCTCGGTTTTCACATACTCATCAATGCTCTTGCCCGAGACCGCCTCTACCACGTAGGCCAGCATCCGGAAGCCAATATCGCTGTATGCGTAGTAGCCGCAGTTGTTTTCCTCGTTTTTGCCGCCGGGATAGGTCAGGGGCAGGGTGCAGTAAAATTCCAGCACGGCCTGCCGGTCATTCTCGAACATCAGGTAGTCGGGCTCCCACTGGGAAATGCCCGAGGTGTGGGTCAGCAGCTGGGCCAGAGTCACATTCTCCTTGCCATTCTGGGCAAACTCGGGGATGTACTTGGCCACGGTGTCGTTCACACTCTCGATCTTGCCCTCGCTGACCAGCTTCATCACCGCCTGAGTGGTGCACAGGACTTTGGTGAGAGAAGCCATGTCAAACAGAGTGTCGGTGGTCATGGGCACGGGCTTCTCCACCCGCTTGCCGTTGATGGACTCCTCGGACTTTGCCTCGTTCCGGGCGGAGTTGACGGCACGGGCACCCTGCGCCAGCAGAGCATAAGGACCCTCCTCCGGGGGATCGGTGAGATAGGCATAACCGTAGGCCTTCTCGGCCAAGATCTTTCCGTCTTTGGCCACCAGCACCACGGCGCCGGGGACCGCACGGTTGTTGTAGGTCTCCTGAATGTAGGGCTCCACAACAGCGTCAATGGCCGCTTGAAGGCCCTCGTCAATGGCATAGGGGAGATGCCCCTTGGTCTCTTCCTCTTCAGCAGCAAACGCGGAGATAGGCGCCAGAGAAAGAACCATAACTAGGGAAAGGACAGCACAAACAAACTTTTTTTGCATAATACGATCTCATTCCTTTCTGATATGAGTAGATGTGGGGCATTCCGGTCCCTTGCGCTGGGAAACGATCTCCAGTTATGCCATTGATTACCTCCTCTCCGGTGTCTCCTGTAGGTGCAAAATTGCCATATTTGGCGGGAAGCAGTTGCCTTAACGCGCAAAATATAATATATTGTATATTGGTATGATCATTATACTCCTCCCCTTTCCGGAAAAAGTCAAGCAAGAATGATATATCTGACAAAAAAATAAGGGCCGATCGATTCAGCATGATGTCAAAATGCCAAAAAACTATTCTGGATTTTTATTTCGCTACCAGATACCTTCGTAGACTGCTGTGCTTGTACAACTTGAATACAACAGCAGAAAACATAAAGGAGCGTCCCGTTTCCCGGGACGCTCCTTTGCCCTATCTTTACCGCGGTTCAAGAAAGCTTTTCCTTACGGGGCATGCGGAAGGGCTATATTGATTCAGGCTGGGCTTCTGGGGCAAAATCTATCACCCCGGAGAAGTTGTTCGCCTGCTCAGCAAGGGTAAAATTGGTCTCCCCGTCTCCGGAGATCTCTTCCCCGCCGAAACCGTCGGGGCCGGGGCGGCCCATTTTATCGGGATCGAAGTCTGCGGGAGGCTCCATGCCGTCGGGGCGCTCTCCCTTCCCTTGGCTTGGGTCGAAGCCCTCGGGGGGCTGGCCGTCCCCGCCGGGCCGGCCCTCGGGGGACTCCCCCTTTCCTTGGCCGGGGTCAAAGCCCTCGGGGGGCTCCATACCGTCGGGGCGGCCGTCGCCAAAGCCGCCGAAGCCGGGCCGGCCGGTGTTCTCCCAAGTGCCGTTCCAGCACTGCTGGCGGGCCTCCGGGGTAAAGCCGGTAACGGTGGCCGGATCATAGACTCCGGCAATCTCTGTCCCGGTGACATCGCCTCCCACATAGAGGAGATAACTCTCCCCCTGCTTCAATCCCGGCGAGGAGAGGATGGCCCCCCGGTACTGCCGGGCTTGGCTCCCCGCCACCTCGTCCTTGTCCGGGTCGAAGGCAAAGACCACATTGCCCGAACTGTCGGTGAGGATGATGGCCTCGTCCGAGCTCTGGTAGGAGGCAAACTGGAGGTTCATGACCGCTTGAGCCGACGGGGTCCCGTCATCGGCCTCAGCCCAGTCCATGGTGGAGCCCAAGGCCACCACCGTGCCCCCGTTGATGAAGGAGCCACAGTCGGAATCCAACCCGGCGTCGGCGGCCGGGTTGGCCAGGGAGATGACGGTGCCCCCGTTCACCACCAGGAAGCCGTTGGAGTCCACCCCATCCCCCTCGCTGCCCAGGCCGGCCAGGATGTGGGTGTTTCCGCCGTTGAAGGTGACCACCGACACCCCGTCCTCGTTGACGTTGATGCCGTCATCCTGGGAGAAAATGTTCACGTTGCCCCCGTTCAGGGTCAGGTGTAGCTCGGTGTCCAGCCCCTCGAAGCCCGAGGTGATGTTGAGCACCCCGGTGCCCCCGGCTCCGCCGTCCACGTTCATGGTCACATAGGAGTAGAAGGCGGCGTCGGTCTTCCGCATCTTCTTCTGGGTGATCCCGTCCTTCTTATACTCGGTCTTCAGCATCCGGTACACGTTGGTGCCGGTAAAGTCATTCACCGTGCCGTCCAGAATGACCACATTGGCCCCGGCACCCGAGGTATCCACCGCGGCGGAGTATTCCTCCCGGTCCTCCCAGGTGTTGTCACACTCATAAACGCTGTAAAACACCAGAGCGGGGGCCACAGTGCAGGTCACATTCACCCCGTTCAGCTCCAAGGTCACCTTGGCGTTGGGGTCGGCAAAGGTGTCGTCCTGATCCCCCAAGTCGATCCAGATCTGGCCGTGCCACTCCCCCTCCAACCGGTAGGTCCCCGGCTGGGTGATGTGGAGGACGGCGTTCTGGTAGGCCTCCTCCGATGTGTGCATCATCTGGCTGGGGAAGCTGTTTCCTCCCATGCCGGCAGGCAGGGTGGCGAAAATATAATTTTCGTAATCCTGGGCCGTATAGTAATAGGCCCACTCCCTGTCCCCATCATAGTTGATGAGCTGGAACTCCTCTTGAGGCAGCTCGGGGTAGTAGTAAATATCATGGGCGATATAGACCGCATCCTCCCCCGAGGGCTTGGTGCCGGTGTAGTACTCGGCGGGGGCGCTCTTCACCTCGTCGTGGACCGTGGAGGGGTCCACGTTCCAAGCGTAGTCGTATTCGGGTACCCCTTCCCCGTCCAGAGCGGCCGAATGGCTCCAGGTGCCGTTGGCGTTTTCAGCCGAGCTGAGGGTGATGACCCGGGCCGCCCCGCTGTCCGTCCCGGCGCTGTCCGGTTTCTGGGTAGGGTCCGGGGTGGGTGTGGTGCCCTGTGTCCCGCAGCCGGCCAGCAGGGCCAGGGCCAGCAGGCCGGAGAGTACTTTCATTCGTTTCATGGTGGATCCCGTCCTTTCGGATGTTCTGTCTGACGGCGCTCATTATAAATGGTAAACGCAGGCAAAGGTTGAAGAAATTCCAAACATCCTTTGAAAAAACCGCGAACATTTTCTGTCTCCCCGCTTGTTTCTATCAGGAAAAGGGCCTGCCGTTTCCGGCAGGCCCTTTCTGCTTCAATTTGAAGTCTCCTTCCCCTTTTTGTAGAGCCAGAAGGTCAGCACCCCTCCAGCAATGGCGGTGAGTATGCCAACTATCAAAATAATGGTGGCGATGGTCACAAAGACCTGGCCCATGTCACTGAGCACTGTGACTCCGCCAAGGGAAGAGCTCCCGAAAAGCTCCCCCGCCACCTCAGGGGGCAGGTCGATGGGGTCCGCCGAAAAGCCCCAGCCGCTTCCGAGGCCAAACATATCGTTGACCGCCACCCGGAACATCCGGTCAAAGGCGAACCGGGCGATGCCGCCCACCAGGGCGGTGCCCAGGCCTCCCAGGGTCACATACACCCCAAAGAGCCAGCTGTTCCGTTTGACCGCCCGGCCCAAATGCCCCCACAGGCCAGGGGCCTCCCCGCCGCTCCCGGCTGTTTCCCCGGGCGGGGTCTGGGGCGGCAGCTCGTTTCCCGGCGTGGCCTGCTCCGGGGGCTTCTCCCCGCTGAGGAGCTGGTCGGTGGTGATGCCGAAAGCCCCGGCCAGGGCCTTCAGCTTGGTGACCTCGGGGGTGGCCTCGTCCAGCTCCCACTTGCTCACCGCCTGGCGGGACACCCCCACCAGCTCGGCCAGGGCCTCCTGAGAGAGCCCGGCGCGTCGGCGGTAATATTGAATGGTTTCGCCCAATGTCATAATGGTTCCTCCTTCTGTTTTTCGGTTTCCCGTAAAAACAGCCTACCAAAAACCCGGTTGCGGCGCCACCAACCAGGGCTGGAACTTCGGCAACCAGTGGTTGCGGATCAGTTTTTCAGGCTCTGCATGGGCGCCGGGATGCGCCCGCCGCGGCGGACAAAGTCCACGGCGGACTCTGGGTGGACCGGCATGATGGGGGCGCTCCCCAGCAGGCCGCCGAACTCCACCGTGTCCCCCACCCTCTTGCCGGGGGCGGGGATGAGGCGCACGGCGGTGGTCTTGGCGTTGACCATGCCGATGGCCGCCTCATCGGCGATGATGGCGCTGAGGGTCTCGGCGGAGGTGTCGCCGGGGACGGCGATCATGTCCAGACCCACGCTGCACACGCAGGTCATGGCCTCCAGCTTGTCGAGGCACAGGGTGCCCTTCTGGGCGGCGGCGATCATGCCCTCGTCCTCGCTCACCGGGATGAAGGCGCCGCTGAGGCCGCCCACATGGGAGGAGGCCATGACGCCCCCCTTCTTCACCGCGTCGTTGAGGAGGGCCAGGGCGGCGGTGGTGCCGTGGGTGCCGCAGGTCTCAAGGCCCATCTCCTCCAAAATGCGGGCCACGCTGTCTCCCACGGCAGGGGTGGGGGCCAAGGACAGATCCACGATGCCGAAGGGCACTCCCAGCCGGGCGCTGGCCTCCTGGGCCACCAGCTGGCCCATGCGGGTGATGCGGAAGGCGGTCTTCTTCACGGTCTCGGCCACCACGTCGAAGGATTGGCCCTTCACGCTCTGGAGGGCGTGATAGACCACCCCGGGGCCCGAGACCCCCACGTTGATGACCCGGTCCCCCTCGCTTACCCCGTGGAAGGCCCCGGCCATGAAGGGGTTGTCCTCCACCGCGTTGCAGAAGACCACCAGCTTGGCGCAGCCGAAACCGTCCTTGTCGGCGGTTCGGGCCGCCAACTCCTTAATGGTGCGGCCCATGAGGGCCACCGCGTCCATATTGATGCCCGCCTTGGTGGAACCCACATTGACACTGCCGCAGACCAGCTCGGTCTCGCTGAGGGCGGAAGGGATGGAGTGGATGAGCCTTTCATCGGCGGGGGTCATACCCTTCTGGACAAGAGCGGAGAAGCCCCCGATGAAGTTGACCCCGGTCTCAGCCCGGGCCCTGTCCAGAGCCACGGCGAAGGGGGTGTAGTCCTCGGTCTGGGAGGCCCCGGCCACCAGGGCCATGGGGGTGACCGAGATCCGCTTGTTGACAATGGGAATGCCGAACTCTGCCTCGATGTCCTCTCCCACCTTCACCAGGTCTTTGGCGGAGCAGGTGATCTTATCGTAGATCTTCCGGCAGGCCACCTTGGGGTCACTGTCACAGCACTCCAGCAAATTGATTCCCATGGTAATGGTACGCACGTCCAGGTGCTGCTGGTCGATCATGTGGATGGTATCTAAAATTTCGTTTTGATTGAACATGGGCATAGGTATCACCTCTCAGATACGGTGCATGGCGTTGAAGATATCTTCCCGCTGGGCATGGATGACCAGCCCCCGCTCCTGGCCGGCCTCCTCCAAGGTCTTGACCAGTCCGGCGAAGGGCAGGTCGGTCTGAGAGGCGTCCACCAGCATGATCATGGTGAAGTACTCCTGCAGAATGGTCTGGCTGATGTCCAGCACGTTGACCTTGTGCTCGCTGAGCAGGGCGCAGACCGCGGCGATGATGCCCACCTGGTCCTTGCCGATGACGGTAACGATAGCTCTCATAATAGTTCCTCCTCTTCCAGACTGTGATAGAAAATTTCGCTGTACCGAACGCCATTCTTGGCCAGCAGAAAGGCTCTCCGACGGTTGGGGATCATATCCTCCGGCAGGGCATCGGTGGGGAACCAGGCCATACCGCTGCACTTGTCCGCTTCCCGGATGGCGGGCTCTCCTGTCCAGACTTTGATTTGAAAATAGAAATCGTAATAGGTGGGTTCCTTGATGCGGTGGCTCACATGGAGGAATACCGCGTCCTCCGGCCTGGCCATCAGCCCGGTTTCCTCAAAAAGCTCCCAGCAGAGGGCCTGGGAAGCAGTCTCTCCTGCTTCCACGTGGCCGCTGCCCGCGAAGTCCCACCTGCCGTCCATGTAGTGGGTGTTGGCCCGGCGGAGAAGCAAAACTTCCTCCCGGCCGTCCTTCTCCCGTATCACCACAGGCAACACCGCCGACAGGGTCTTATAATGTTCGCTCATTTCCCCACCTCCATCTCATAGAGCAGCATGACGGGCTTCCCGTCCCGCTCCAGGGTTTTCACGATCTGGAACCCGGCGGCGAGATAGATGTCCCGCACCGCGGTTTCCTCATAGCCGGTATCCAGCCGAAGGTATTTGGCCCCGCGGCGGCGGCACTCGCCCCTCAAGGCCTCCACCACCTGCCCGGTCATGCCCCGGTGGGCAAATTTCCGGCGGACGCAGAACTTGTGGATGTATCCGGCCTCATATTCCGGGGCCTGAGGCCAGTACTCCCGGTCGGACCATTGAAGGATGAAGGCGCAGACGGCCTCACCCTCCACCGTACCCACATAGAAGTTCTCCGGCCCGGCTTCCCCGGTGAGCAGTTCTTCTGGGGTGAGCCACTCATCCGGCCACACCCGGTACCCGTGGTCCCGGTACCATCCGGCCACCTCCCGCATGACCGCCATGGCCTCTTCCGGACGGTTGGGGTGCAGAGACAATTCCATTCTCTTACCCCAACTCGTCCAATGTCAGCTCGAAGCCGGGGAGGAAGTACTTGAGGAAGTAGTCCAGGGCAGGGAGTTCCATGCGGTTCAGGGCTTCCCGGGTCTGGCGGGCGGCCTGCTTGAACTCGTTGTTGCCCGCCTTGACCTCCTCCACGCATTTCAGATAGGCCGAGAGCTTATCGGCCGCCTTCACCACCCGCAGGAGATCCGGGTCCAGTTCCTCCCGGACATAGGGGGCAAACTGGCCCCGCAGGTCAGCGGGCAGCATATCCAGCAGCTTGTCGGCAGCTACGCTTTCCACCGCCTTGTAGGCGTCCTTGATAGCCGGGTTGTCGTACTTCACCGGGGTGGGCAGGTCCCCGGTCAAAATCTCAGGGGCGTCGTGGTACAGCCCTGCGATGGCGGCTTCGCCGGGATCCACGGCGGAGCCGAATTTCTCCTTCCCAATGACGGCCAGAGCATGAGCCAGGACAGCCACCTGGTGGGAATGCTCCTGGATGTTCTCCTGGAAGGTGTTGCGCATCAGGGCCCAGCGCTGGATGTAGCGCATGCGGGACAGATAGGCAAAAAAGTTATAAGACATAGGCGCCTCCTTGTGTTTTTCCTCTGGACGAATGCCGGATTCTCTTTTATAATAGATAGGCTTCTATTATAATCAATTTAGGGCCGGCTTTCAAGGAAAAACGCCGTTTGGGAGGGCAAAAACGTGAAAATCGCCATCTATACCTTGGGCTGCAAGGTAAATCAATATGAGACACAGGCTATGGAGTCCTATTTAAGGGACAAGGGGCATGAGCTGGTGCCCTTTGAAAAAACCGCGGACGCCTACATTATCAACACTTGCGCGGTGACGGCAGTGAGCGGGCACAAGTCCAGGCAGATGATCCGGCAGGCTCGGAAGCGGAACCCAGGGGCGGTGGTGGCCGTGTGCGGCTGCTACGCCCAGACAGCCCCGGAAAGCGTTGCGGCCCTTGATGTTGACTTAGTTGGCGGGTCTGACCGGCGGATGGAATTCCTGGCCGATCTGGAGCGTTTGATGGACAAAAAAATTATGTCAACCGCCAGAAAGTTGGACGCCGGTTGCACGGGCTTTGACCCCGGTTTCAAGGATTTTGGGGGCGGTTTGAGGGGTTTTGAGGGTGCTTTTACGAATTCGGAGGGAAAAGCCGCCCCACTGGTGACCGTTGGAAATATTATGTCAACCAGAGCCTATGAGGAACTCCCCGCCGGGGGGCTTTCCACCCGAACCAGGGCTATGCTGAAGGTGGAGGACGGGTGTGTGAATTTCTGCTCTTACTGCATCATTCCCTATGCCCGGGGGCCGGTGCGGTCCCTTCCGCTGGAGAAGGCGGCCGCTGAGGCCAGGCGGCTGATGGCGGAGGGTTATAAGGAGATCGTGCTGACCGGCATCGAGATCTCCTCCTGGGGGCAGGATCTGAAACGGCACGGGGCAAGACAAGGGGACGGTTCTGTCCCTTTGGGGCAGCAAGGACCGTCCCCTTGTCTTGCTGACCTGATCGAAGCGGTTTGCGCCGCCGCACCGGGGTGCCGAATCCGGCTGGGGTCTTTGGAGCCCCGGACACTGACCGAGGACTTTTGCCGCCGGGTCTCCGATTTACATAATTTGTGTCCTCACTTCCACCTCTCCCTCCAGTCGGGGTGCGACGGAACTCTGAAACGCATGAACCGCAAGTATGACACGGCCCGGTACTATGAGAGTGTGGAGCTGCTGCGGAAATATTATGTCAACCACGGAATCACCACCGATCTTATCGTGGGCTTCCCCGGGGAGACCGAGGAGGAATTTGGGGAGACCCTGGAGTTTCTCCGGAAGTGCGCCTTCACGTCCATGCATATCTTCCCCTACTCCCGCCGGCCGGGGACCCCGGCGGACAAGATGCCGGGACAGGTACCCAAGGCAGTGAAGGAGGAGCGGGTCCGCCAGGCGGCGGCGGTGGCCGCCGAGCTGGAGCGGGACTATCTCCAAAGCTGGGTGGGCCAGGAGCTGGCCGTCCTCTTTGAGGAGCCTGACCCGGACCACCCCGGCTTCTGGCGGGGACACGCCCCCAACTATACGGCAGTCCGGGCGGCGGGAGAAGATTTACATAATATGGAACGAGCGGTGCGCATTTGCGATGTGGACGGGGAATATTTGGTTGGAGAGTTGACATAATATTTTCCATGTTGGCAGGCGCCGGGCGGGTTTGGAACCCACCCCCTACGGCCCCGTATCCGCTCCGGGCCGCGGACTGTGGGCACCTTCCCCGGAAACGGGGGGAATCTGAAAGAAAACCGGTATGCATCTATCACTGCACGCATGAATCCATACGCGAAAAGGAGGAACAGGCTGAATGCAATATTGGAAAGCACATTTCAGAGATGCGCTGCATGACGCAGACATAGAGATCATAAATACAGAGGAAGACTATGGCACGGAACCGCTTTCGTTCACTCTGGACGATGTGACCTTTTGCGGCACAAGTCTTGGCGATCTCCATCTCAAAGACGATACGCAATATAGAGAGGCAAGCAAAAAATTTTCTCTACTGAAATGGGGCGGCCACCATTCAAAATTTTCTTCGCCGTACCTGTACGATCTACAGGGATATGAATTGGAGGTCGAGATACCGGTCCATGTTCTTCGGAAAAGCGATGAACAACTAATTCCAGGTAGTCTATTTCTCTCGTTCAAATTCATCGAACCTGACCGTTCAAAATCGCGTGTCATTCTAATGTGTGATGATACGAGAGTATACCCCGACGATGTGTCTGTGCGGGAATTTTCCCTTTCCGTCGATGGGAGCTGTTATAAAAGCGCGGCTAAAACCTTACGGTTTGAAGCTGCGTTGGAAGATATTTGCAGGCAGATCAAAGATAGTTATTCCATCAAGTGCTGTTTTACCTGTCAATATTCCGATTACTCACCCTATGGAAATGATGATTACGGCACTATGCTCTGTTTTTGCCGTCATAAAAGCGATTGCTTAAAGGTGAACAGCAAAGACGACTTTTTCTCTTTCCTCGAAGGGAAAGATTTTGACAGTCGGCAGGAAACATATCTGTGTGAGCACTATGCCCCACGCAACAAAGCAAGCGGCTATCGCGGTTTTGTAGCTGGGATAGATTGAAACGATCCAACGCAGAAAGCAAACACAGACAAAAGGATGGTTCCTTTGTCTTGGGGAACATGATTCGGCTTTCATACGAAAGGGTGTCAAACACATGATAAGCCCCCGGGCCGGGAGGTCCGGGGGCTGTGCCGTTCTGGAAGCGTTTACTGGGCCTGAGCCTTTTTCCCGTCCCGCTGGAACAGGATCCATGCTTGGGCGATGGTCACGGCGCCGCTGATGATCATGAGGGTACCTACGCTGGATATGAGGCCAGGGCTGACCATAAACAAAACGGTCATGATAGCCAGAGGGAGGGCCACCAGGCGCTTATCCTTGCGGAAGTACTGGAAGGCCATGGCCCCGAAGAGGGCGGGCACCACGTTGTTGAACGCGGGCTGGAGCACGGGGGATTCCAGCACAGGCCGCAGGGGGATGAGGAGAATGACCCCCACGGCGATGACCAGGGTGGTCACTAAGGTGGAGGTGGCGATGGCCAGGGTGGAGACGATCTCATTCTCCGGGGTGCCCGCCTTGGCCCCCGTCAGGTCCTTGGCGTTGTTGACGCAGGGAAGCTTCATATTCACCAGGTTGCCCGTGATGAAGGCCAGGTAGCTGCCCCCCGCGCCCAGCATGGGGGTGTAGATGAGAAACTCCACCACGCAGGAAGGGACGTAAACAATGGCGATCTGGAGAAGGGACTTTTTGATGATGCTCATACTGGGCATGGCGTCCAGCACCAGGCCCATGGCAAAGGGGGCGGCCAGGAGCATGATGAGCCCCAGGCCCAGGCCGATGCGGCCCACGGTGTGAGTCCGGCGGTTATATTCGGCAAAGTAAAGCTCCTTTTGTTCTTCGTTCATGGTTTCCGCCCTCCTTTCACGCGTTGACGGCCATGCCGCAGAGGACGGCCGCCGTCATGCCGATAAGCATACTTCCGGCAATGGAGAAGTTCTCCACCCAGCCCTGCTTTTTCTTCACCACCAGGTAGTTCATCAAGGCCATGGCCAGGGCGGAAAATCCGGCGGTGACCAGGGGCAGGATGTTCCCGGTGAAGACCAGGCCTCCGCCCCCTACCTGAACCATCTGGGCGATATAGCTTCCCAGGTAGGCCGAGATGAGGCCCACGAACATGGCGGTCATGGCTACGTCGGCAAAGCTCCTGCCCCCCTTGGACTTCTTGTTGCTGCGGGTGATGCGGTTACAGTAGGTCTTGCCCAGGGTGAGCATCAGAGCCATACCCCAGATGATGCCCACCGTCATGACAAAGGCGATGGAGGTGAATGCCTCCAGGGTGAGCTCCGCGGCGTTGAGGCCGTTCATCCCCGCCCCCCGGGCGGCGATGTCAGCCACGCTGGCCTCGTAGTGAAGGGCCCCCACCACCGACAGCCGGAGCCAGGGCAGGGGGATGCCCAGGGTGCCCGACAGGGCGATGACCCCCAGCAGGATGGCCGTGCTGGGGAGCACGCTGAAGGTGGCGCTGGCCGTGATGGTCTTTTTGAGCTGCTTTTTGTCCATACCGATGGCCTGCCCGGCCTTGTAGGCCCGGATCATAAAGACCACGCACAGGCCGGCCACGAACAGGATGATGGCACCGGTGATGAGGTACATGGCGGGGCTGTTGAGCTTTTCCTGAATGGTCATGCTACTCTCTCCTCTCCATGGAATTGTGGGTTCAGGCCTTTCTCTCCTCCTGGGCCTTGATGACGGCCTTGTAGCAGTCCACCCCGCCGGGCAGGGCGCCGATCTCGATACACTCGTTGAGGCCGTGCATCCCGGCCATCTGCTCGGGGCCGAAGCACAGGGGGGCGAAGCGGATACAGTTGTCGCACACGTCGCCGTAGAACCGGGCGTCGGTGCCGCCGATGACTACGTAGGGCATGATGCCCACCTCCGGGAACACCGAGGACACGGTTTTGGCGAAGAGCTTGTAGGCCTCCCCCTCCAGGTCCAGTTCCCTGGAGGGGCCGTTGCCCCCCAGGTCCTCGGCCTCCAGGCCGTACTCTCTGGCCAGGGCCGAGATGACAGCCACGCTCTCCTCCATGCCCTGATGGGGGATATACCGCAGGTTGCCGATGACGCTGGCCTCCTGGGGCAGCACGTTGAAGCCCGCTGAGCCCGACTGCATGGTGAAGGCGATGGTGGTCTGGAGCATGGCGGCCGCCTGGGGGCTGATGGCGGGCATCACCTTTTTGAGGATGGGCTTGAAAAGCCACAGGTTGTGCATTACCAGCCGCAGTGGGAAGCTCTGGGCGTAGGGGGCGAGCTGGGCAAACATCCCCTCCACCGCCGGGGAGAACTTCACCTGGAAGGGGGTCTTTTTCTCCACCCGGGCCACGAACTTGGCCAGCCGGGGGATGGGGGTATTCTTGCCGGGGGCGCTGGAATGGCCACCGTTGCTGCGGGCGACGAACTTCACGTTGCCGTGGCCCTTCTCGAAAAGGCCGATGGCGGCGAAGTTGCCCTTCACCCCGCCGATGGGGTCCTGGATGATGGCGCCCCCCTCGTCGCAGAGCATATAGAGGTGCACTCCGTGATCCTTGAGCCAGTTCACCAGCTTGGGGGCGCCGTCGCCCCCCACCTCCTCGGTACAGGAGCTGGAGAGGTATACGTCACATTCGGGCACATAGCCGGCTTGGATCAGCTCCTCCACCGCCTGGTAGAAGCACATGACGCTCCCCTTGGTGTCGGCGGCGCCCCGGCCCCAGACCCTGCCCTCGGCAATGTCGCCCGAGAAAGGTCCGTGCTTCCACTCTCCCGTGGCCTCCACAACGTCGATGTGGCTCATGAGAAGCAGGGGCTCCTTGTCGGTCCTGCCCTTCCACTTCATCATCAGGTTGCCGTCGATCTCGATCTTCTCACAGGTGGAGAACACCGTGGGGAAAAGCTCCTCCATCCGGTCGTGCATCTTGCGGAATTTCTCGGGCTCGGACTTCCCCTTCTCCGACACGGTCTCCACCTGGACCATTTTGGAGAGCTTTTCGGCGTAGAGGGCTTTCCGCTCCTCGTCTTGGGACATCTGGTACCCGGCGGTTTTGTGGGGCAGGGCCAGGGTGCGGATCACCGCCGCTGCCAACAGCAGCAGGATCACCCCCAGTATTCCAAGCAGGGCCATTCCAACGTATTGCATCTCTCTTCCTCCCCTTCCGATGATCTGGATCAAGGCCCCTTTTTGCAAGTTTTGGCCGTTGATATTTCATTATAACACCAGATGTGTTGGCAGGTCAATTCTTTTTTCCGCCGCGGCCCCAGAGACAGGCATAGGCGGACAATTTACTCTTGTCGGTTAATGGGGTTTATGGTAGAATACCTTTGATTTCTTGGAGGTGGATACCATGGCGGAGAAGATCAATGGGCGGGTGGCTTACGCCGACCTGCTGCGGACCTTGGCGGTGATCGGGGTCATCGTCTATCACCTGGCCCAGAGCCAGATGGGGAGCGCGGCGGTGGGCGGACAGGCCTGGACGGTTTTTAATGTATACTCCTCCCTGACCATCTGGTGCGCGCCGGTCTTTGTGATGCTCTCGGGCATGTTCATGCTGGACCCCAAGCGGGGACTGCCTTTGGGCAAGCTCTTTTTCCACAACATCCTGCGGCTGCTGGTCTGTCTGGCCTTCTGGGGCGGGCTGTACGCCGTGGTGGGATACCTCACCGCCGGGGGGAACTTTTCCTGGTGGGGGCTGTGGAACGCCATGGTAAACGCCCTGAAGGGCAACACTCACTACCATCTGTGGATCCTCTATGTCATTCTGGGGCTCTATCTGGTGACCCCAGTGCTCCGGGGGTTCTGCAAGGGGGCCTCCCGGGGGGACTTCCACTATTTCTTTCTCCTCTGGTTCCTCTTCTCCTCCTTGCTGCCCATGGCCTTCCGGGTGTGGCCCGGGACCACGGCAGTGCTGAAATTTTGGTACGACAGGCTCCAGGTCCAGGTGGTCCTTGGATACGCAGGGTATTATATCGCCGGATATTACTTAAAGGAATATTTGCTCAGCCGGGTGGCCGAGGCCATCATTTATGTGCTGGGGGTCTGCGGGGCCATTGTGACGGTGTGGGGCACCGCGGTACTCTCCCGGTGGGCCGGGCGGACCAATGAGGCGCTGTGGGACTTCTTCTCCCCCAACGTGGTGTGCTTCTCGGTGGCCATCGTGGTACTGTTCCGGTATGTACTGGGGGTCAGCGAGGAACGGTCCCGGCGGCAGCGGCTCTCCGGAGCGGCCCGAATCACCTTCGGCATCTATCTGGTCCACGACTTCTTCCTGATGCTGCTGCGCTTCCTCCACATCACCACACTGTCCTTCATCCCGGTGGCGGCGGTGCCCGCGTTGGCGGCCCTGGTCTTTCTCCTCTCCTTCGCCGTGGCCTGGCTGCTGTCCCGGATCCCCTTTGTGGGCCGGTGGCTGACCTGAGCATTCCCTGACATTTGTGATTTTTTCGTCATTTTCACTAACGGTTCATTCTCTTGGGGCGGAAGGGTTCCGCAACAAATCATAATGGTCAAAGTCATCATCTTTTGGTGATTTTGACCATTTTATTTTGAGGGGAAATATAGTATGATGTGCCTGCCAAAATCCAAAACTAACCATACCCATTTTTGGAGGGAGATTTCAATGGCAATGAGAAGGACAAAGATCATCTGCACCCTGGGCCCCGCCGTGGACAATGAGGAGATGCTGCGCAAGCTGATCCTGTCCGGCATGAACTGCGCCCGGTTCAACTTCTCCCACGGCACCCACGAGAGCCATCTGGCCACCTACAACCGTCTGCGCCGGGTGAGGGACGAGCTGGGCCGGCCCGTGGCCGCCCTGTTGGACACCAAGGGACCCGAGATCCGCATCAAGACCTTCGCCAAGGGCTCCACCACCCTGGAGCAGGGTCAGGACTTCATCCTGACCACCTGGGACATGGAGGGCACCGACAACGAGGTTTCGGTCACTTACGAGAACCTGCACAACGAGGTGACTCCCGGCACCCGGATCCTCATTGACGACGGCCTCATTGAGCTGAAGGTCAGCTTTATCGAGGGCCAGGACATCCACTGTGAGGTCATTTCGGGGGGGAGCCTTTCCAACAACAAGTCCATCAACATCCCCGGCGTGAAGATCCAGCTGCCCGCCCTCACCGACAAGGACCGGTCCGACCTGCGCTTTGCCGCCGAGAACGATTTTGATTTTGTGGCTGCCTCCTTCGTCCGCACTCCCCAGGACGTGCTGGACATCCGGGAGGAGCTGGCCAAATGGGGCGGAGAGCGCATCCGCATCATCTCCAAGATCGAGAACTGGGAGGGCGTGGAGAACTTCGAGGCCATCCTGGCCGTCTCCGACGGGGCCATGGTGGCCCGGGGCGACCTGGGGGTGGAGGTGCCCGCCTATGAGGTGCCCCGGATCCAGAAGAACATGATCGCCAAGTCCTCCGCAGCCGGCAAGAACGTAGTCACGGCCACCCAGATGCTGGACTCCATGATCCGCAACCCCCGGCCCACCCGGGCCGAGGTCAGCGACGTGGCCAACGCCGTCTTTGACGGCACGAGCTGCGTCATGCTGTCTGGAGAGACCGCCTCGGGCAAGTACCCCATCGAGGCCCTGGAGACCATGGTGAAAGTGGTGGAGGCCGCCGAGCAGTCCATCGACTACTGGGACCGGTTCCACCGGGAGTACGACCTGGACCGGAAGGTAGGCTCCGAGTTCATCGACCAGGCCATCAGCCACGCCTGCTGCATGACCGCCATGGATCTGAGCGCCACCGCCATCCTGGCCGCCACCACCTCGGGCCACACCGCCCGGATGATCTCCCGGTTCCGGCCCGCCTGCCCCATTGTGGCCCTGACCACCACCGAAAAGGTCCGGCGGCAGCTGGCCATCTCCTGGGGCGTGCAGCCCCTGCTTTACGGCGCGGTGGACTCCACCGACCGGCTGCTGGGCCTGTGCGTGGAAACCACCCGGAAGGAAGGGCTGATCCAGCCCGGAGACAAGGTGGTCATCACCGCCGGTGTGCCCCTCTGCGTCCGGGGCACCACCAATCTGATCAAGATCCAGGTAGTGGGAGAGCCGATGTAAGACCTTCGGAACCTTCTCTTTTTCAGAATACGCAAACAACAAGGCCCGGACCATTTGGTCCGGGCCTTGTTTTCTGTCTGTTTGCTTTTTCGCGCTTACCGCTTGGCCTTGGCCAGAGCGGCGGCCACGGCAGCCTTGGCGGCGTCCGAGGTCATGGAAGCGCCGGCCACGCCGTCCATATCAGCGCCTTTGGCCAGAGCGTTGGCCTCCAGGGTGGACAGGGCGGCTCCGCCAATGCTCGGGGTCTCGTCGGGGCCGGTGATGGTCACCGAGGTGATGCTGTTGGCGTCCACCGTGACGGTGGCGGTCACATCGCCGCCGAAGCCGAACTCGCTGGCGGTGTAGGTGCCGGGGTTATAGATGCCGGCGGGCGCCTCAGGGGTGGGAGCGGGGGTGTTGGCCGGAGCCGGCGTGTTGGCCGGAGCCGGGGTGCTCTCTGGGGCCGGCGTGTTGACGGGCGCGGTGGCCACGGGGGCCTGGGTCTCGCCGCCGCTCCGCTTGCCGGTGATGATCTCGCCCACCAGGCGGCCAGAGGTCAGGGCCCAGCCCTGGGCAGCGCCGCCGTAGGTGACGTAAGCCTTGTTGGACTTGTTGAGAACGCCCAAGGAGTTGTTGCCCACCACATAGACGTTCTTCACGGGGGTGCCGTCGGTCTTGAGCAGGTTCATGTTGGTGTCCACATCCAGGCCGCCGCAGGTGGAATAGACATAGGCGGCGCCGATGATGCAGTAGATCTTGCCCGTGGTCTGACCGTGAATATCGGCCAGGTCAATGGTAAAGCCCAGCTCGCTCTCCAGGTCGGAGAGGGAGTCGGCGATGATCACATTGCCGTACTTCTCGCCCATGGCCAGGATATCGTCCAGGTTGGTGACCGGGGTGCCCTCGGTGTAGGTGCCGCCCTGGTTGAAGAACATGGGGGCGTTGAAGGAAATGAGGCCCTTGGTCTTGATGTCGTTATACTCTGCCTCGTTGATGAGGACATAGTAGTTGGCGCCGGCCTCCCAGGCGTTGAAGGCAATGCCCAGGCCGTTGTAGTTGGCGTCGAAGCTCTTGCCGCGGCTGTCGATCATCTGGTAGTTCAGGTCCAGCACCAAGGAGGTGAGGATGCCCTTGTCGTCATTGGAGTAATCGTCGCTGCGGATGATGTTGGTCACCTGGGCGATGTGGTCCTCCACGGCCACGTCGGGGTTGTAGAGGGCGCCGCCCAGGTCCAGGGCCTCCTTGATGCCGAAGCCATTGCACTGGGTCATGCCCTTGGTCTTCCACACCGCACCGGTGTACTGCAGGCACATCTCGGCGTTGCCGATATAGCCGCCATCGGCCAGGACCACATTATTGCCGTAGATCTTATAGGTGGTGCCGTCGTAGTACTTGGCCTCCACGCCCACTACAGTACCATTCTCCACGATGAGATCGGTGGCGGTAAGCTCCAGCATATAGTCGTTCTTGGCGTTGAGGCCCTTGGCCTTGGCCATAGAGTTCTGGTAGGCGATATCCTTGGAGGTGCCGGTAGAGTCGTTGTAGAAGGTCCAGAGGGGCCAGCCATGGCTGTCGTAGAATGCCAGCATCATGGGCATGAAGCTGAAGTCATAGTTCTCCTCCAGCCAGCCGAATGTCTCGCCGGACTCGTCAATGAAGAGCTTGACCAGCTCCTCCTTGGCGTCGTTCTCGGTGTACTCCATCCATGCTGTCAGCAGCTCGGCGGGATCCACGAAGAGCTTACCCTCGTTGGCGGCCACCTGCTTGGCCGGGTTGACACCCAGAGGACCGGCGGTGTTGGTGCCGTTGCCGCCCAGCTTGGCGGCGGTCTCGATGCCGAAGACGGTGGCGCCGTTCTGGGCGGCACTGAGGTACGAGGCCACGCCCGAGGAGCCCAAGCCCACCACGATGACGTCGTAGTCCTTCAGCTCCACAGTCTTCGTGCTCTTCTCGACGGGAGTGTACCAGTCGGCCGAGTTGCCCCCGTTGGCGTCGATAATGGTGGCGATGATGCTCTTGGCCGTGCCGCTGGACACAGTGGCGCCGGCGATGGAGTCCACGGCCAGAGACTGGTGCTCGATGATCCGGGGGTACAGGTAGTCGGCCACGGTGGCGTAGATGGGGCTGTACTCATCCTCATCGGCCTGGGTGGCGGAACCAGCGCAGATGGTATCGATGGCCGTGATCTTACCGTCCTTGAAGGTGACCGAGAGTTCCATCTCCTTCATAACACCGAAGGAGGGAGCCTTCCCCGTGTAGGTGCCGTCGGCCACGGCGGCGGTGCCGCCCTCAGGAGCCTTCTCTCCCCGGGCCTGGGCCAAACAGTCGGCCACGGCCTCCTTCACCGCCTCAGAGGTCATCGTGGCGCCGCCCACACTGTCGATCTCGGCGCTCTGGGTCTCTTTGATCTGGTCGGCCAGGGTAGGCAGGGCGGCCTGCCCCACGTTCTCGGTCTCCTTAGAGCCTTCCAGCACCACATCGGTGATGCTGTTGGCGTCCACGGTGATCTTGGCGGTGACCGTACCGCCGTAGCCTTGGGCGGTACCCTCATAGGTGCCGGGGGTATAAATACCGGCATCGGGGGTCACCGTGGGCTCCTTGGGGCCGCATGCGGCCAGGGAACAGACCATGGCGGCGGCGCAGAGCAGGCTAAGGGGCTTTTTGAGCTGTTTCATTCTTGTTCCTCCTTGTTGGATTTAGGTCTTTTTGGCGCGATTGCTTTCCTGGTAGGATTATAGCGTAGATTTGCTGCTTCGTCAATTGTTTTGCTATATTTTATCAAGCCTATTTTGGGGGTATGGCCCGCCCTGAAATGGGGCATACTGGCCTTATCCATAATATGGGAGGTATCCTTATGTCCGTTTCTTTTGCCGAAAGCGAGACCAAAAAAAATGTGCTGCGCGCCTTCGCCGGGGAGAGCCAGGCCCGAAACCGCTATACCTTCTCGGCCGGGCTGGCCCGGAAAAACGGGCTCTATGTCATCGAGTCGGTCTTCCACTTCACCGCCAACCAGGAGATGGCCCACGCCAGGGCGTTTTACGACTATCTGGAAAAGTGCTCCGGGGAGAACATCGCCATTGACGGCACTTATCCGGTGGACCTCTACACCACGGTGCTGGAGCACCTGCGGGCGGCCCAGCACAACGAATATCAGGAGTATGAGCACGACTACACCGACTTTGCCCACGTGGCCAAGGAGGAGGGCTTCCCTGAGATCAGCCACCTGTTCTCCCAGATCGCCCGGATCGAGAAGATCCACGGAGACCGGTTCGGGCAGTTCGCCGACCTGCTGGAGAAGGACAAGCTCTTCATCAGCGAAGTGGAGTGTCAATGGATGTGTCTCAACTGCGGCAATGTCTCAGAGGGGACCAGGCCGCCTCAGGTGTGCCCGGTCTGCAAGCATCCGCAGGGGTATTTCGTGCGCCTGGAAATGGTGCCGTACCAGATGGGGAAACTGGTTGTGCCCCAGTAAATTGAAGATTTATTGGGGAATTTCTATTGATGAACACTCTGGAAAAGGCGGGGAATGCGATCGCATTCCCCGCCTTTTGTTCTTATATGATAAACCAGCAGTGAAGAAACAATAAGGACTATCTCATGTTATCATCGCGGATAACAATTTGATAACAGTCCATCGTATAGGCTGGATAATATGGATATATCAAATAATCAAAAGAACAGGTTTGGGCAAGGTTTTGAAATGGGGGCGCAGTCTGCCTACTTGACCTGATATTCCAAAAAGAATATAATAAAAAAGGCCGGGGCAAAACCGCCCCGGCCTTTTTTGGGTCATACCTTATTCGCTTTGTCCGTCCACCTTGTCCCGGAAGGCGGCGATGGCTTTTTTCAGCCAACCGGGGATGGGGGCCCCCAGCTCGCCGGCGTTCTCCACGATGGAGCCGGCCTCGGTGAGGATATACCAGACCACCACCAGGGGACAGAGGAACACGGTGTAGTCAAGGGGCAGGTTGGGGACCAGATTTCCCAGGATCTCCATCACCACCAGGTCCAGAAGGCCGGCCACGGTGACGGCGGCGATGCAGCCGGCCTTGTGCCACAGGCCCTCCCGTGCTTTCAGGGAGGCCCACTCCCCCTTTTTTGCCGCCGCGGCCATGCCGGTGAACACGTCCAGGGTCATAAAGACCATCCAGGCTGCCATGAGCCAACCGAACCAGCCCCACAGGGCGGTGAGGGCGGCCAGGAGGGCGCTGAGAGCGCCCTTGAAGCTGTGAAGGCCCTCCATCAGACCGCCTCCTTCTGCCGGGAAAGCTCGTCCCGGATCAGGGCCCGGAGCTGCTCCTCGTTCCAGGGCCTCACATAGCCAGGAAAGCCGGAGACCGTCACCTCTTTGCCGCTCCGGCTGTCCCAGCGGCCCCGGCCCGGGCGCACGTCCACGTGGACGAAACCGCCGTAGAGGCCGACGCCCCCTTGGTCGGGCATGAGGTACTCGGCGTACCGGGCCACCTCCAGGGGAGCAACCTCCGAAATGGCGATGTCGGCGGCGGTACCCAGCAGGTGCTGGGAGCCGGGAACGCCGCCCACGGCGGCGTTGTGGGCCGGGGTGCGGTAGCCGCTGTTGATGTTCACCGGCCTGCCGAAGTGGTCCCGGAGCTTCTGGAGGAGAACCACCAGGGCATCGTCCACCAGGACGGTGTCGCTGCCGTCCCGGCAGGCAAACTCACGGACCAGGAAGTTTTTGGCCAGGGCTTTGGCGCCCTCAGTTTTCAGGCTGTATGTCCGGACCACGGCCGTCACCTCCCTCGATGATATCGGCGGCCTGGGCCGCCGTCAGGACGCCCTTGGTCACGGCCTGCTCCACCATGGGGGCCGTCCAGAGGCCCTGGGAATACCATTTTTTGATCTTCTCGCTCATGTTACACCTCCAAAAGTGTGTCGGTCATCATGGCCGTGTAGGCCACCTGGGCCTCCAGGCGGTCGGCGTCGGTGGGCGCTTCGGGCTGGACGGGACGCTCCGTAGGGGTGATCCCCGTCAGCTCCCCGGCCTCGTTCAGCTCCAGAACGCAGTAGCCGCCGCAGTCCCAGACCGCCTGGCTGAGGGACTGGGGCACCGCCACCCAGCCGGGGAGCCAGCATTCGGTCCGGTGGCTCTGGCTCTGCAGACCGTGCCCCCCGTCAGGGCGGGCCTGGATCTCGATAATAGAAAGCATTTTGCTTCCCCCTTTCCGAAAAAAGGGGGGTTGGTCCCCAGGTGGGACGAAGGGATACACCAAAGAAGGAAAAAGAGGAGAAACGGCTATGAAACACATTCTGCTCATCGGCACCGGGGGGACCATCGCCTCCGAGATGACGGCCCACGGGCTGACCCCCGGCCTGGGGGGCGAGGATTTCCTCCGGTACGTCCCGGCCCTGCGGGACCTGTGTCAGGTGGATTGCCTGCAGGTCTGCAACATCGACTCCACCAACATGACCCCCCGGCACTGGCTGGCGGTGGCTGGAGCAGTGCGGGAGAACTATGACAGGTACGACGGCTTTGTGGTCTGCCACGGCACCGACACCATGGCCTACACTGCCGCCGCGCTGAGCTATCTCATCCAGGACAGCCCCAAGCCCATCGTGCTCACGGGGAGCCAGAAGCCCATCCACATGGACAGCACCGACTCCAAGACCAACCTGCTGGACGCCTTCACGGTGGCCTGCGACGGGCGGACCGGGGGCGTGGTGGTGGTTTTCGGCGGGGCGGTGATCCTGGGCACACGGGCCAGGAAGACCTACTCCAAGAGCTTTGGGGCCTTCTCCAGCATCAACTTTCCCGCCCTGGGGGTGGTGCGGGACGGGCAGTACATCCCCTATCTCCCCGCTGTGCCGGCCCGGGGACCCAGGTTCTATGGGGAGCTGGATCCGGCGGTCTCCCTGCTCAAGCTGATCCCCGGGGCGGCGCCGGAGCAGCTGGAGTTTTTGCTCCGGGAGAGCCGCGCCGTCATCATCGAGAGCTTCGGGGTGGGGGGCGTGCCCTCGGGGGAGGACGGGGATTTTTATCGGATCATCCGCGCCGCCATGGCCGGGGGGAAGATCGTGGCCCTCACCACCCAGGTCCAGAACGAGGGCAGCGACCTGGCTATTTACAGCGTGGGCAACCGGCTCAAGAGCGATCTGGGGGTGCTGGAGTCCTACGACATGACCACTGAGGCCATGGTGGCCAAGCTCATGTGGGCTCTGGCCCTTACCCGGGAGAGCGGGAAGCTGAAGGAACTCTTCTACACCCCGGTGGCCAACGACATTCTATGCCATAGCTGAAAAAGGCCGGGATCGCTCTAAGAGCGATCCCGGCCTTTTTTCGGTCAGGACTGGTCGTAATAACGCAGAATGTCCTCCATCAGGAGGCTTCCGATGGTGGCGCAGCCGAAGGCCATCAAGGCGGCGAACTGGAACACCTCGGCGTAATCATAGAGCCGCGGAGCCAGGACGCCCCCCTGCCCGGCCCGGAACAGCAGGGCTGCCGTTCCCAGCAGGAGCATGGCACACAGAGCAAGGCCCCGGGTGAGGACAAACCGGGAGAGAGCACGGTATTTCAGCATGGTTCCACCCCTTTCGCCCCTATTCTACCAGACCGGGCGGCTGCGTTCCATGCAAAGATTTTTCCAACAGCCTTCGTGGGGATTCGACCGTCTTCTCAAAATCGGTTGACGGATAAGCCAAAAGGGTCAACATAAGCCCCAAACCGTGTCTTTTTTCCTCGAAAACTTTCCATATACAAATTCTGGAAAACACAATATAATGTGGTTACGGACTTTTTTGAGGGAGTGTGACCACAAAATGCGGGAATTGAAACTGGACCTGTTTTCGCTCTATCCCGACCTTGGCAACGAGGGGATCTACGACTACGCCATCCTGGTGGACCAGGTGGCGGTGGGGGCGTTTGCCTGCGAAAGCTACGGAGTGGCGGTGACGTCCCGGCTCACGGGAGAGCGCTCGGCGGTACCCAACATCACGGTGAGCGTGCCCCGGATCGACGAGTTGATGGACCTGCTGGTCCGGGGCCAGGTGGGGCCCATCCACCTGCAGGACGTGGTGGAGGACTGGCTGTGAGCACATAGAAAAAGGACCGCCCACCGGGCGGTCCTTTTTCATCGGGTTTTCCAGTATTCTGCGGCTTCCTGCCAGGCCCGGCGGTTCTCTTCGGCCTGCTCCCGGGGGGCGTAGCCCAGGCTTTTGAGGTAGGCGCCGGTGTAGGCCGAGAAAAGCTTGGCACCCTCCACGTTCAGGTGGCCCAGGTCGTAGAGGTGCTGCTCGGGCTCCAGGCCCATCTCGGAAAAGGCGTCGGCCCAGTTGAGGAAGCGGATGTGGGGGGACATTGCCAGCACGTCGGCCTCCACCCGGTCGAAAACCTCGTCGGTAAACTGGCGGAAGGTGGGGTTGATGGTGACGATGAGGTCGATGCCCTCTTTTTCGCAGAGGTCCACAATACGCTTAAAGTAGTTGAGATTGGTCTGGTACTGCGCCTCGCTGATGGGCATGGGGTCTACATCGGGCTCTGTGCCCTGGGGGATGACGCCGCCCAGGGCGGTGTAGCCCTTGTTGGGTGAGGCGTTGGGGGGCACCAGGACCTTTTTGAAGTCGCCGGGGGTCAGCTCCTTCCACCGCTCATGATTGGTGTAGAGGTCGAAAAAGAGGTTCAGCCAGTCCTCACAGGGGGCACCCTCCACCGTGGCCATGATCCGCTCGATCCCCCAGGGCATGTAGTGGATGTTGAGCTCCATATAGTCGGTGTACTCCCCGTAGAGGAGGGATTTGCCCTCCAGCATCACCAGACTGGGGGACTGGGTCTTGAGGGCCTCGCACAGATACCAGTAGGTCACTGAGGCGGGCTGCATGCTGCCCGCCATGACGTAGCCGGTGAGGCCGCTCTCGGCGTAGATCACAGCCGGGTTCCAGCCGCCGTAGGCGGCCGAGCCGCCCATATAGAGCACGTCGATGGAATTTTTGGGCTCCTTGACGTACACATCCCAGTTGGAGCCGTAGGAGACATGGCGGGGCCTCAGGACGGCGGCGGTGAGACTTACCGTGACGGCCAGTACCAGGAGGAAGGCGATGGCGGACAGAATTTTGCGGCTTTTTTCGGTTTTCGTGGCACTCCCCTCCCTTCCTTGTGGTCTGATGTCAATTCTACCCAAATAAGCCTCCCCTGTCAAGGGCGGGAGCCTTGCGCGGCGGGGGAAAATGTGGTATATTTTCTCCATGAGAGGGGGCGAGGGCGTGAAGGGCAGGCTGATCACCATTCTGGGCACCACCGCCTGCGGGAAAAGCGGGCTGGGGGTGGCTCTGGCCAAAGAGTACAACGGCGAGATCGTGTCGGCCGACTCCCGGCAGGTCTACCGGGGCCTGGACCTTGGCACGGGGAAGATCACAGCGGCCGAAATGGAGGGGGTTCCCCACCATCTACTGGATGTGGCCGAGCCGGGAGAGCAGTATTCGGTGGCCCGCTTCCAGGCCGAGGCTTACGCCGCCATCGACGGCATCCTGGACCGAGGAAGGCTGCCCTTCCTGGTGGGGGGCACCGGGCTCTATGTCCGGGCAGTGACCGAGGGATATGTGTTCCACGCCGCGCCCCCTGACGAGGCCCTTCGTGCCGAACTGGAGGCCCTGCCCATTGAAGAGCTGCGGCAGAGGCTCACCCATGCCGGGGTGGCGCTGGATGAGGACTGCTACCACAACCGGCCCCGGCTGGTGCGGCTCATCGAAAAGCTGGAGAACGGGGAGGATCCCCACGCCGAGCGGGAACCGGATCCTCACTATGACGTTCTGAACCTGGGGGTCAGCTACCCCCGGGAGACCGTGTGCCAGCGCATCGATGAGCGGCTGGTGGCTCGGCTGGAGGCCGGCATGGTGGAGGAGGTGGCATCTCTCCGGAAAAACGGGGTCAGCGACGAATTTCTGGAGGGGCTGGGGCTGGAGTACCGGTACATCCTCCACTACCTCACCGGGGCCATCCCCACCCGGGAGGCCCTTATCGAGGAGCTGGGCCGGGCCATTAAGCGGTTCGCCAAGCGGCAGGTGAGCTGGTTCAAGAAGGACAAAAATGTCCACTGGCTGGACATGGAGGCCGACCCGGTGGGAGAGGCATCCCGGCTGATCGGGGAATTTCTCGCGTAAAGCAAACAGAGCCCGCCCGGGAATTGTTCCCGGGCGGGCTGTTTTCATTCCTTACGGCGCCGTCTCAATGTAAGCCATGCCCACAGCGCCGGGGCCGATGTGGGCGCCGATGGTGGGGCCGATGGAGCAGCGGCGGACCTCCTTGGGGAGCAGGTCCAGCTCCGTCAGGCGGGGGATAAAGTCATCCACCCGGCTCTCGTCGTCGGAGTAGAGGGCGTAGGCGGGAAAAGAATTGTCCACCGGATGCTGGGAGAGGAATTTCAGCAGCTGCTTCATGGCGGCGGCCGCACCGAAGGCCTTGCCCACCACCATAACGGCCCCCTCCCGCACCGATATCACGGGCTTAAGCTTGGTCACCGTACCGATGCCAGCTTGGAGATTGGAGAGGCGGCCGCCCCGGCGGAGGTATTCCAGAGTATCAATGAGGGCGAAGATCCGCACGCGGGGCTTCAGTTCTTCCAGGACGGCCACGATCTCCCCGGCTGTGGCCCCCCTGTCCCGGAGGGCGCAGGCGTGCCCGGACAGGAGGTGGACCCCGGCACTGGCCGAGAGGGTGTCCACGATGTGGATGCCTTCGTACTCACAGAGCTCTTTGGCGATGGCGGCGCTCTGGAGGGTGCCGCTGAGCTTGCCCGACACGGGCAGGACCACGGCCTGGTCCCCGGCCGCCTTCACGGCCCGGAAACGTGTGAGGAAGTCCTCGGGGGAGGGCTGGGCGGTGGCGGGGTCATCCTTGTTTTCGGCCAGGAGACGGTAAAACTCCGCCTTGGACAGGTCCACCCCGTCCAGGTAGGCCCGGTCCCCGAAGCGGACGGTCATGGGGACCACTTCAACATTCAGGGTCCGGATCTCTGTGGGGGTCAGGTCAGCGGAAGAGTCGGTGATGATACGGACAGACATGGTCATACCTCCTTGATGATCTGGTCAAAGGCCTGGGCGGCCTCGGTGAGCAGCAGGGTGAGGGACCGGGTCTTTTCCTCCCCCAGGCGGGCGGTAAGACGGTCCACCAGGACCAGAGTGTGCCGGTGGGAGGCGTTGTACCGCTCCACCCCGGCGGGGAGAAGCTCCAACTCCACCCGGCGCCCGTCCCGTACCGAGGGGCGCCGGGCCAGGAAGCCCTTACTCTCCAGGGAACGGAGGATAGCGTTCATCTGGGATTTCAGGATTCGGGTCCGGGTGCACAGGTCGCTGGCGGTGAGGGGCTCCCCGGCCCGGAAAAGAATCCCGCAGACCAGGGCTTCGTTGAAGGGCAGGTCGGTAACCAGCCGCTGGTTGTCGATGATACAGCCCAGTTGGAGCCAGGCATTGAGCAGTTCCTCGTTGTCCATACAGGCCCTCCTAATTAGTTCATAAAATGAACTATATACCGTCAAGGCACATTTGTCAAGAGGTAAAATGAAGGGCGCCGCATTTTGCGGCGCCCTTCACGGTATCAGGTCCTGTTTTTCTTATTTGGCGTAGGCTGCGGCACCGGCGCCGGCGATCCGGCCCCAGGTGAAACAGTTGGTCAGGGTGAAGCCCATGTAGGCGCTGTTGGCGCTGGCCTCGCCGGCCACGAAGAGGCCGGGGATGGCGTTACCGTCGGCCCGGATGACCTCAGCCTTGTCGTTGCGGGCCACGCCGCCATAGGTGATGATCTCGCAGGGCACCAAGGGCACGGCCACCAGGGTCCCCTCGATCTTGGCCATCTCGTCGGCATTGCGGCGGAATTCGGCGTCATAGCCGGCCTCCACATAGCCGTTGTAGTCGGCCAGGGTCTTGGCCAGAGCCTCAGCGGGAACGCCCAGCTTGCCGGCCAGCTCCTCGGCGGTATCGGCGGTAATGTACTCCATGCCCAGAGGCCGGGCCAGTCTGGCATTGGCGTCCACGGTGGACTTCCGGGTGATGCACCACACATAGCCCAGGCCGTCCTTGTGCATCTGGTCAAAGATGGGGCTGTTGAGCTTCTGGGACATGTAGCCCTGGTCCTGCTCGTTGACGAACCGCTTGCCCTCGGCCCCCACCATGATCATATCTTTCAGGCCCTTGAAGCTGTTGTTGGCGGTGGCGGAGGTGCCGTTGTGCTCGCTCATGATCTCATAGTCCTTGAGCACGCACATCATATCGTCGGTGTGGGTCAGCAGGGCACCCACCTTGCTGGCCATAATGAGGCCGTCGCCGGTGGCGCCGGGGAAGCCGATGCCCCAGGTGCCGGCCAGCTCAGGGGTGAGCATGGCGGTGAGCTCGGGGTTGTAGGCGTAGCCGCCGGTGGCGATGACCACGCTCTTGGCCGAGATCTCGACCTTGGCCCCATTGCTCTCGGCCCGGACGCCAATGACGGCGCCGGCAGCGTCGGTGACAAGCTCGGTGGCCCGGGTCTCCAGCATGACCTCCACGCCGGCGCCCTTCAGGGCGGCGTCAAAGGGTTCGGCCATGCCGGTGCCGCCGCCCTTGACGGTGTGCATCATCTGGAGGGGACCGTAGCCCACCTTCACGTCGTTGATGTCCATCTTCACCCGGTCGGAGAGCCAGTTCACCGTCTCGCCGCTCTTCTTGAGGGTAACGGTGGTAAGGGCCGGATCCAGGTGGTAGGAGGCGTTGCTCATCAGGTTGTCATACATCTGGTCAAAGGTGAGCTCCACGCCCTTTTCCTTCTGCAGGTTGCTGTCGTAAGCGCCGATGAGGCCCTGGGAGGTGAAGGTGGTTCCGCCGATGGCGGCCATCTTCTCCAGCAGAATGACCTTGCCCGCTCCCTGGTCCTTGGCCTCCAGGGCGGCGGACATGCCGGCGCCGCCGGCGCCGATGACCACCACGTCGGCCACCAGGTTCTGGTCCTGGGCGGGCTTCCCGGTTGCCACGTCGATGTTCTTCAGAGCCTCCACGTCAACGCCGGCCTGTTTGGCAGCCTCCTCCACCGCGGCCAGGATGGCCTTGCTGGTGTTGGTGGCGCCGGTGACGGCGTCGATCTTCAGGGACTGGTTGGCCACGATGGCGGCGGGGATACGCTCCACAGCGGGGCCGCCAATGGAGGGCGTCTCGCTGTGGGAGACCACCTTCACGGCAGTGATGGTGTCAGTCGAAACGGTGACCTCCACCGTCACGGGACCGTTGTTTCCCTGGGCAACGGCTTTGTAAGTGCCCGGGGTGATGGCGCCCGTGATGGGCTGGGGCTGGGTCACGGTCTGACCGTCGGGAATGGTCAGCTTCTGGCCCACGTAGATCAGGTTGGGGTCCTTGATGGTGTCCTTGTTAGCCTCGTAAATCTCGTTCCAGCGGGCTCCGCTGCCCAGCTCCTGCTGGGCGATGGTGCCAAGGGTGTCTCCCTCTTTCACCGTGTACTCGGCGGCGAAGGCGGAGGTGCCCAGCATCATGGCCAGGGCCAGGATAAGGGCGACGATCTTGGTACGTTTCATGGACTGTTCACCTTTCCTTTTCTCAAATTGGAGAGCAAATTCCCGCCACTCTCCTATGGAATATTGTAGCAAAAATAACAGTTTCCCGTCAATGCGCCCGGACCGTCCTGGAAGAAAAAGACAAAAATCTGATCGAATAATGCAAAAACCGGAGAGGAGAATGCAAAAAGACCGGCCCGGGAACTTCCCGGACCGGTCTGATTCGCTTGCTGGGGTCGCCTTACTTCTGGAGCTCGGCGGCAATGTTCTCGCCCACAATGGCGCCGAAGACCACGGCGGCGTCGAAGCCGTTGCCGTAACGGGTCTCGCGCTGCTCGTAGGAGCCGATGACGTCACCGGCGGCCCACAGGCCGGGGATGATCTCGTCGTTCTCGGTGAGCAGGTGGCCGTCAATGTCCACACGGAGGCCGGCGGTGGTCAGGTAGACCACGGGCTCCACCCGGACCAGCCAGATGCCGTTGCTGGTGTCCAGATAGGGAGTGCCGGCCATGCCGAAGGCGTTGGGAGTGCCGGCCAGGGCGTAGCCGTTGTTGGCCTCGATGGTGGCGGCCAGGTTGGGCAGGTTGCAGGCCTTGGCGGCCTCCTCCACGCTGTCATAGTGGACGGCCTCGCCCTTCTCGAAGATACCCTTGTAGGAGAACTTATAGGCATCGAAGTCCTTGATGGTGGCGGCGCCGGCGTCGTCAAAGACGTAGTAGAAGGTGTTGCCGTTGGCGGGATCGGCCTTAGCGGCAGCCATGGTGGCGTGGTTGTTCACCAGGATGTTGGCAAACTCGTCGCCCTTTACATTGACCATGATGCCGGCCTTCATGTAATGGAGGAAAGCCAGCTCAAAGTGGCTGTTATAGGTGGCCAGGAAGCCGGGCATGTAAGCATTTGCATAATCCACTACGCCACCGGCCTTCAGGCCCATCTTCAGACCGTCGCCGGTCAGGGTCTCAGGGCAGATGAAGAACTCGTCGGCCCACTCAGGGTGATACTGCTCCAGCAGCTCAGGACTCTTGGCGAAGGAACCGGTGGCCAGCATGGTCTGCTTGGCGTTGACGGTCCAGGTCTTGCCATCCTCACCAACAGCCTTCACTCCGGTGACAGTGCCGTCAGCGGCCTGGATCAGCTCAGTGACCTCGGTGTTGTAGATGATCTTGGCGCCCTGAGCAGTGATACGGTCCACAAAGAACTCCATGGCGTAGCCGCAGCCGCCCGAGTAGCAACCCGGGGAGAAATAGGGGCTCGTGTAGGCGGGCTCCACACCCAGAGTGTAGAATCCCACGCCAATGCTGGTCATCCAGTCATAGAGACGGCCGCCGCCCTGATACATCTGCTGCAGCCAGGGCAGGGTGTCCTTATTCTTGCCGTACTTGGCACCCAGAATATCGCCGATGTTGTCCCAGGTACTCATGAGCAGGTTAACATTGCGGCCCAGAGCCCAGCGCTGATAAATCTCGGAATCAACACCGTTGAAGCCGCTGAAAGCCATGGCCATGGAGCCGCCGGGGATATCCTGCTTTTCAAAGAGGATCACGTTCTCCACGCCGGACTCCAGCAGCCGGGCGGCAGCCAGCAATCCGGCAGTGCCGGCGCCGGCGATGACCACATCCACGTTCTCGGTGACCTCGGTGGGGGTCACCGAGGCCTGGGCGGGGGCGGCGGCAAAGCCCGCGGGATCGCCGCCGGCGGCGATGATGGCCTCGGCCACACCCTGCTTGATGGCGGCGGAGGAAACGGTGGCGCCGCCCACAGCGTCCACGTTAAAGCTCTGAGCGGGGACGAAACGGCTGGGCATACGGTCGATGGCGTAAGTGCCAATGCCCTCGGTCTCGCTCTGGGAGTTGATGGCGACAGACATGATCTTGCCATCCTTGAACATGGTGGAGACAACGATGTAACCCTCATGGCCGATGGCGTTGACGGTGTACTTGCCGTCAGCGGGAAGTCCTACGGTCTTCCCCGTCGCCTTGGCCAAGGCGACGGACAATGCGTCCTTAACGCCGCGGCTGGTGTAGGTGGCGCCGGTGACGGCGTCCATCTCCAGGCCTTCAGTGCGGGCCAGATAGCCCAGACGGTTCAGGGCGGCCTTGCCGATGTCCTGGGTCTCCTGGTCGCCGGTGACCTTCACAGCAGTGATGGCGTCAGCGGTGACGGTGGCTTCAACTACGATGGGGCCGCCAAAGCCCTGGGCGGTGCCGGTGTAAGTGCCGGGGGTCATCTTGCCGGGGGTGACCTCGGGCTTGGTCTCGGGCTTGGTCTCGGGCTTGCCGTCGGGGATGGTCAGCTTCTGGCCCACGACGATCAGATTGGGATCCTTGATGGTGTCCTTGTTGGCCTCGTAAATCTCATTCCAACGGGCTCCGCTGCCCAGCTCCTGCTGGGCGATGGTGCCCAGAGTGTCCCCGGCCTTGACCGTGTACTCGGCGGCGAAGGCGGAGGTGCCCAACACCATGGACAGAGCCAGGGTAAGGGCGATGATCTTGGTACGCTTCATTGACAGTTCACCTTTCCTTTCCTTTCTTTTCCCGTTTATTGCAGGGATATTTTCCCTGTATATTCTCAGTATAGAGGGTAAAGCCCCTTTACTGTCAATAGAAACCGTTAAAAAATTATCTCGCCTTTTCCAGGTTTTCTGTGCTATAATGCTCTCAGACCCCAAGACCGCGCTACAGCATGGGAGAGATGCAGGATGAAATTTTCTATTGGCAAGGTGGCAAAGACCTTCGGCTTTACCAAGGAGGCCCTGCGCTATTACGACCGCACAGGGGTGCTCCCCTCCTTCCGGGACGAAAGCGGCTACCGCTATTACGAGGATTCTCAGCTCCAGTACATGGCCACCGTCAAAAAGTTCCAGAACATCGGCTTTTCCCTTCAGGAGATCCAAGCTCTCCGGACAGGCCGGTACACCGGGGAGCGCTTGGTCTCCCGGCTGGAGAGTGCCATCGATGAGCGGGCTGCCGAGCTGAGGTATCAGGAGGCCCTGCTCCGGAAGCTCCGGCAGGATGTGGCCGAGCTGAAAGACACCGTCCGTTATGATCTCCCCCGGCTGGTGGAGGTGCCCCAGCGCTACGCCTTTTACTTTGACAATACCGACCGCATGGTCAACGATCCGGAGCTCCGGGCCGACATGGTCCGCTGGTACGGACGGATGTATCCGGCCGAGGGGCTGGAGAGCATGCCCTACGGGGATATGAGCGGGGATTACCCCCGGCGTATCGGCCTGATCATCAACGCGGACGAGGCCGAGGCCAGCGGTTTTCCGCAGACGAAAAACGTCACCGTCTTTCCCGCCGGCCGGGCGGTGGAGCTCTTTACCAAGTACCATGCCAAGCGGGATTTCTGGGAATGGCTCCACGCCCTTCTGGAGGAGTTTGCCGGGCGAAACGGCCTCCGGTATCAGGGGACGGTCCACGTAATCTACAAATTCAGCTACATGGAGGAGGACCACAAGCTGGCCATTTACCTCACGGTCAGCGCTCCGGTGGAGGAACCTTAACAGAGCTTTGCAACACAAAAGGGCGGGCCCATCCGGGCCCGCCCTTTTGTGTTGTCTGTTTGCTTTTTCGCGCTTACCGCTTGGCCTTGGCCAGAGCGGCGGCCACG
>CATMVA010000012.1:0-11326 GCA_950075865.1 uncultured Oscillospiraceae bacterium
TGGACAAGACCAACATCATCCACTGCCCCATCGGCAAGGTCTCCTTCGGCCCCGAGAAGCTCACCGAGAACCTGAACGCTCTCATGGGCGCCGTCATCAAGGCCAAGCCCGCCGCCGCCAAGGGCACCTACGTCCGCAGCTGCGTGGCCGCCTCCACCATGGGCCCCGGCGTGAAGCTGAACGCCGCGAAGTTTGTCTAAAGAAGCGCGGAGAAGCAGGGTGCCGAGGGGATAACGACGGAGCGGAGCGGACGCACCGCAGGGGCCAGAGGCCCCGAGGAGCGGCGCGCGCAGACGGAGGAGTTATATCCCGAGGCGACCACCCTGCTTCGCAGCGTGACAGCCTCTCACTTAGAGTAACCAAAAGCGCCTCTCCCAAAGAAACGGGAGAGGCGCTTTTTCGTATCTTTCTCACTCCCGGAACCGGGAGAACACCAGCTTCCCCGACTCGCTCAGGTCCTCCTCCGTCCAGGCCCGGTCCGCCGGGGTCCCAGGCTTCAGCGCCGCCGAGGTCTCGTTCTTGTCACACAGCGACCAGTTACACCAGCTGATCCCCCGCTCCGCCAGAAAGTCCAGCCACTCCCCGCTCTCCTTTGGAAAGACCCCGCCGCTCCCGTCGGCACGGCTGGTCCCCCACTCGGAGACAAAAACGGGAAGGCCCTGGTCCATGGCCCCGGCCAGCCGGTCCCGGAGCCACTGCCCATGGGTCCCGGCGTAAAAATGGAGGGTATACATGAGATTCTCCCCCTCCACCGGGTCCTGGGCCGCCAAATGGACGTCCTGGCTCCAGGTGGGAGAGCCGATGAGAATGACGGCCTTGGAGTTCTGGCCCCGGATGGCCGCCGTCACCCTCTCCGCGTAGGGCTTTACGCTGCCGGACCAGGTCGCGTTCCCGTTGGGTTCGTTGCAGATCTCATAGATAACGTTGGGGGTATCGGCGTAGCGTGTGGCCGCCTCGGCAAAAAAAGCCTCCGCCTCCGCCACGTGGGACATAGGATCGCCGTCGGAGAGGATATGCCAGTCCAGTATCACATACATATCCCCGGCAATGGCGGCGTCCACCGCCGCATAGGCTTTCTCCTTCATACTCTCCGGCTGGGAGGTGTACCCGCCCTCCGCCGTATACATGGCCACCCGGAATACGTTTGCCCCATACCCGGCAGTGTTGGCGATGGACTGGGCATTGGCATACTGTCCGTACCACTGAAGGCCATGGGTACTCATGCCCCGGAGGACCACCGGCTCCCCTCTCTCATTGCACAGCTGTGTCCCCACCACCTGGAGCCAGCCGTTCGCGGACACGCCGCCGCTGACCGCCGCCTCAGGCCGTGGCGGTGGGAGTTCCTCGGGGAGAAGCGCCTCCGGTCCCGGCAGCGGCGGGGTCCCTCCCTGGCGGCGGGCCAGCGCCCTTTGGAAGAGGATACATGCCTCCGCCCGGGTGAGAGCGTCCAGGGGCCGGAAATTCCCCTCCCCGTCCCCGGTGACCACTCCGGCGGCATAGGCGGACAGGACCGCTTCATAGTAGCGTCCATTGAGCGCGGAAAGGTCGCCTATCTTCCGGGCTTCCACAGTATAGTCATACCCCACGCCGGGCAGCAGCGCCTTCATCAGCACCTTCACCGCCAGCTGGCGGGCAATGGGCTTATCGAAGTCCTCCCCGGTGGGAGGCAGCTCGTCCCAGTCGTACCAGCCCGCCTCCAAAGCCGCCGCCAGACTTCCCGCCGCCCAGTGGGAGTTCTCTCCCTCCCCCGGCTCCAACCCGGCGCACCGGGCGGCGATGGTGACCAGCTGAGCGGCGGTGATAGGATCACGGGGGCCAAAGTTCCCGTTGGGATATCCCCGGAGCAGCCCCTCCGCCGCCATCTCCGTCACCGCCGCCTCATACCAGCTTCCCGCTGCTACGTCGGGAAAGGCGGCGGCCTTGGCGGAACTGGTCAGGGCCGCTGCGCAGAGAAGGGCCGCGAGACAGCGCAGAACACTTTTTCTCATGGAGCCACCTCCGTTTTTCTCACAGAGGAGAGCAGTTCCCCTCCTCCCCGTTCCTATCCGGCTTTAATTATATAGGAAACAGAGCAAAATGAAAAGAACTTTTCCATTTTCCCTTGACAAATCCAGGTCCCGGCAGTATAATGACCAGCGTGTTCAGAGACAGCGGGGAGCCTTCCGGCTCTAACGACGTCAGTCCCCCGCCGAGAATGCAGCAAGCAATAAGCTATTATTGAGCTGTTTTCGTGCCGAACACGAAAGCGGCATTTTTCTTTGTCTTCGGATAAGGGAAAGGCCGTTATCCTCAATCTACCTGGAGGTGAATTCCCAAAATGCCGAATGCAAAAGTCCTGAGTGAGAAGCAAGCCGTAGTGGCCGGGCTGATCGAGACCCTCAAGGCGTCCGCCAGCGGCGTGCTGGTGAATTACGAGGGCATCACCGTGGCGGAAGACACGGCCCTTCGTAACGAGCTGCGCAAGGCCGGGGTGGAGTACTCCGTGGTCAAGAACACCATGGTCCGCCGCGCCCTGGACGACACCGGCCTCAGCGAGCTGGACGACGTGCTCCACGGCACCACGTCCCTGGCTGTGTGCAAGGAGGACCCCATCGCTCCCATGCGTGTCATCCACAAGTTCGCTAAGGGCCTGAACGGCGAGCGGTTCGTCATCAAGGCCGGCTTTATGGACGGCAAGGTGCTGCCCCTGGAGGACATCGCCGCGCTGGCCGAGCTGCCGTCCAAGGAGGTCCTGCTGGGTCAGGTGCTGGGCATGATGCTCTCCCCCATCACCAGCTTGGCCATCGTCATCAAGGCTATCGCCGAGAAGGGTGGCGAGGTCGCTCCCAAGGCCGAAGAGGCCCCTGCTGCCGAGGAGGCTCCCGCCGCCGAAGCCGCCGCCCCTGCTGAGGAGGCTCCCGCCGCCGAGGCCGAGGCCCCTGCCGAGGCTGCCGCCCCCGCTGAGGAGGCCGCTCCCGAGGCTCCTGCTGCTGAGTAACAACAACCAACATACTATTTAGGAGGTATACAATTATGGCTAGCGAAAAGATCACCGCTATGATCGAAGAGGTCAAGTCCCTGACCGTTCTGGAGCTGAACGACCTGGTGAAGGCCCTGGAGGAGGAGTTCGGCGTTTCCGCCGCCGCCATGGCCGCCCCCGCCGCCGGTGGCGCCGCTGCCGGCGCTCCCGCCGAGGAGAAGACCGAGTTCGACGTTGTCCTGGCCAGCTTCGACGCCGCCGCCAAGATCAAGGTCATCAAGGTCGTCCGCGAGATCACCGGCCTGGGCCTGGGCGAGGCCAAGGCTGTTGTCGAGGCTGCCCCCAAGGCCATCAAGGAGGCCGTCAGCAAGGACGAGGCCGAGGAGCTGAAGAAGCAGCTCGAGGAGGCCGGCGCCAAGGTGGAGCTGAAGTAATTCAGTCCTTCCCTATCCAAAGAAAAACGGCTGGTGAGAGATTACCAGCCGTTTTTTATTATCTTTTTACAGCCCCAATATCCGAGTGGCTACGGCGAAGTAGACAAGCAGCGAGAGGGCGTCCACCACCGTGGTGATAAAGGGAGAGGCCATCACCGCCGGGTCCAGGCCCAGCCGCTTTGCCAGCATGGGCAGCAGACAGCCCACCAGCTTGGCGATCACAATGGTGACAACGATGGTCAGCGCCACCACCACAGCCACCGAAACGCTCTTGCGGTCAATGACCATGACCTTGGCGAAGACCACCACGCCCAGAGTGGCGGCACACAGGACGGCCACCCGCAGCTCCTTCCACAGTACCCGGAACAGGTCGCCAAACTCCACGTCCCCCAGGCTCATGGCGCGGATGACGGTGACCGACGACTGGGACCCGGAGTTGCCCCCGGTGTCCATCAGCATGGGGATAAAAAGGGTCAGGGCGGCGTTGGCCGCCAGGGCGCTCTCAAAAAAGCCCAGGATGGTGCCGGTGAAGGTAGCCGACACCATCAGCAGCAGCAACCAGGGGATACGGTGCTTCCATGTCTCCACCACCCCGGTCTGGAAGTAGGACTTGTCGGTGGGGAGAATGGCCGCCATCTTCTCAATGTCCTCGGTGGCCTCCTCCTCCATGACGTCCATGACGTCGTCTACGGTGACGACGCCCACCAGCCGGCCCTCCTGATCCACCACGGGCAGGGAGATGAAGTCGTATTTCATGATCCGCTGGACCGCTTCCTCCTGGTCCTCGGTGGTCAGGGCGGTGATGACGTCGGTGGACATCAGCTCCTCCAGAGGCTCGTCGTCTCCGGCCACCAGCAGCTCCCGGAGGGTGACCACCCCCTCCAGCACCCGGCCCTCGTCGATGACATAGCAGGTGTAAATGGATTCGCTGTCGTCGGCGCTGCGGCGGATGCGGGTAATGGCCTGCTCCACCGTCATGGTCTTCTTCAGGTCCATGAACTCGGCGGTCATAATACTGCCCACCGAGTTTTCCGGGTAATTCAAAAACTGGTTGATGACTTTCCGGGTGTCGGGGCGGGCGGTCTTCAGCACCCGCTTGACCACGTTGGCGGGCATCTCCTCCAGCATGTCCACCGCGTCGTCCACGTACATCTCCTCCAGCAGCTCGGAAAGCTCCCGGTCCGTGGCGGCGGCAACGACGGTCTGCTGGTCGTCTGGCTCCAGATTGGCGAACACGTCGGAGGCCATCTCCTTGGGAAGCATACGGAATACCAGCACCGTCTTATCCGGGGGCAGCTCGGCCATGAACTCGGCCACGTCCACCTCGTTGGTCTCGGAGAGCACTCCCTTCAGCTCACGAAAACGCTTGCCGTCCAGCAGCTCCCGCCACTGCTCCAGCAGGTCCTCCCGCTCGAAGTCCAGATTATTATCCATTCTCTCCGCCTCCCTCCGTCTTTCCCTCCTCCATTCGGTGCATTTTCCGCAAAAATCCGGCGGAGAGAGGGATGGCCAGTAGGAACGAGCATACGTCGGCCACGGGCTGGGCCGCCGCCACGCCGCTAAAGCCCATGGCGATGGGCAGCAGCAAAATAAACGGCACAAAGAACAGCCCCTGCCTCGCCAGGGCCAGCACCGAGGCCCGGACGTTCTCCCCCACGGTCTGGAGCATCATATTGTTGATGATGATATAGGCCGTCAACGGCAGGGTGGACAGGTGCAGCCGCAGGGCGAACACCCCCATCCGCACCACCTCGGGGTCGTTTTTCTGGAAGGCCCCCACCACCCAGGGCGCAGCCAATACTCCCCCCAGGGCAATGGCCGCCATGACCAAGGTGCCCACCCTCACGCAGAACCAAAAGCCCTTGCGGACCCGGTCATAAAGCCCCGCTCCGTAGTTGAAGCCGCACACCGGCTGGAAGCCCTGGCCAAAGCCGATCATGGCGGACCCGGCGAACATGGTCACCTTGCTGACAATGGCCATGGCGGCCTGAGCGGCGTCCAGGTAGGGCTTGGCCGCCCAGTTGAGAAGGATGGAAGCCACGCTGGCAAGCCCCTGGCGGTACATGGAGGGCAAGCCTCCCTTGATGATGACCCACAGCCGCCCCTGTCCCGGCGCGAACCGCCGGATACGGATGGGCAGGGTGCCGCCCCGGCCGCTGTTGAAGAGCAGGATAAGAAAGCTCACCGCCTGGCTGATGATGGTAGCCAAAGCCGCCCCTCCTACCCCCATGTCGAGGCCAAAGATGGTCAGGCCATACCACTGCCGGGTGGGGAAAATGAAAAATGGGTCCAGGAGCATATTTAAAATGCCCCCGGCGGTGATGCCCATCATGGCATAGGTGGCGCTGCCCTCAAAGCGGAGGAGGTTATTGAGCACAAAGGCCCCCACCATCCACGGCGCGCCGATGAGGATGTACCGGGCATACTCCCTGGCATAGGGCAGCACGGTATCTGTGGCCCCCAGCAGCCCCACCAGGGGGTCCAGCAGCAGCAAGCCTCCCACCGCCAGCGCCCCTCCTATGATCACGCCGGAGAAGAACCCGGTGGCGGCCACCGTCTCGGCCTCCTCCCGCCGCTGCTGGCCCAGCAGCCGGGAGACATAGTTGCCCGAACCGTTGCCAAAGGTAAAGCCAAGCGCCTGGATGATCGCCATAAGGGAGAACACCACCCCCACCGCCCCCTGGGCGCTGGTGCCCAGGCTACCAACGAAGTAAGTGTCCGCCATGTTATAGATGGAGGTGATGAGCATGGAGATGACGGTGGGCACCGCCAGTTGTCCCACCAGGCCGGGAATGGGAGCGGTGGTCAGCCACTGAAATTTCTCCTGAGGGTCGGTGTGCTTCGTCATGGCCGCCCCCTCCTTTCTCTCTTGTACAGGTGGAATAATATAGTATATCACTTTTTTAAGCCGGGGGAAAGGCCAGAAGGAGATTTTCTTCCATTGACGGCCAGGGCTTCTAATGATATAATATCATGAATTTTTATGTACAGGGGGGATGGATATGTGGACCGCCGACGGCTGGAAGGACTATGAGCTGCTGGACTGCGGCGGAGGCGAAAAGCTGGAACGCTGGGGCAAGTATATCCTGATCCGCCCTGACCCCCAAGCCATCTGGGATACCCCCCGTACCGACCCGCGCTGGCAGCGCCCCCATGGCCGCTATGCCCGCTCGGCCACCGGCGGCGGAGCATGGGCAAAAAAGGAGGTCCCGGAGCGCTGGACGGTGGGCTATCAGGACCTCACCTTCAACATCAAGCCCATGAACTTCAAGCACACCGGGCTGTTCCCCGAGCAGGCCGCCAACTGGGACTTCTGCAGGTCGGCCATCCGCAAGGCCCATCGGCCCGTTTCCGTCCTCAACCTCTTTGCCTACACCGGGGCGGCCAGCGTCGCCTGCGCCGCGGCGGGAGCCAGCGTGTGCCACGTGGACGCGGCCAAGGGCATGGTGGCCTGGGCCAAAGAGAACGCCCTCTCCTCCGGGGTGGGCGACGCTCCCATCCGCTACATCGTGGACGACTGCGCCAAGTTCGCCCAGCGGGAAATTCGCCGGGGCCACACCTATGACGGCATTATTATGGACCCCCCCTCCTACGGGCGGGGGCCGTCGGGAGAAATTTGGAAGCTGGAGGAAAACCTCTGGCCTTTTGTGGAACTGGTGGCCCAGCTGCTTTCCGACAAGCCCCTCTTCTTCCTTATCAACTCCTACACCACGGGGCTTACCCCCTCGGTGCTGACCTACATTTTGGAGACCATCGTCAGCAAGCGTTACGGCGGCCACACCGAGTCCCAGGAGCTGGGACTGCCCGTCACCGCCACCGGGCTGTGCCTGCCCTGCGGGGCCACAGGCCGCTGGATGGCGGAGTAAGGAGGCGCTTATGGAGGTCGCCACATCGGTATTTTTCCTCTTCCTTCTCCCTATCCTTGTGGGCGCTCTGCTGGGGATATTGAGCCTCAGTCTGATGGCCCTGCGCCCCACCGCCCTGCCCTGGCCCCTCTTTCTCTTTCTCATCCTACTGGGAGGGGCGGCGTGCAACGTCTCCGCCGTCTGCTACACCGGGGCCTGGGCGGTCTTCCACAGCAATGGCGGCTTCCTGGGGGATGACTTCACCGCCGTGGTCACCGGCATGATGCTGGCCATCGGGGCTTTGGCGGGAGCGGCGGTGAGCCTCACCACCCTTAAGCTGCGGAATGGAAAACCGCCCTGTGCCCCCGCCGCCTGGTGCTGGAGCTGGCTGCTGAGCCAGAGCCTTCTCAACCTCCTTGTCTTCCTTCTGGGGCTGCTCCCCTATCAGTCCTTTCCTGACGGCGACGGTCTGCCCCTGTGGGCCTATCTTCTTCTGATGGCGGCGGTCATCCCGGCCCTGGGCTTCCTCTTCGGGCGGCTTTGGGGCAAGCCCCACGGCCCCCTTGTCCCCCTCTTAGGGCTGGTCGGCCTCTCCGCTTTGGGGCTGCTGCTGACCGTTTCCATGTTTAGGACCTCCATGGACCCCACCTGGGGGCTTGCCCTGATGCAGACCAGGGCCGGAGGCCTCTACTCCCGGCTATACCTGCCCTCCGCCATTCTGCTGGGGGACTACCAATACCGCTGGGACATCTCTTTGGCAAAAGTCTGCCTTATGACCCTGGCCCCTCACCTTCTTTTTACCATGGGCTATCTTGCTCCCCGCCTTTTCTCCGGGAAAAGAGCGGATGCGGAGCCTTCCGTATAGACCTGAAACCCTGAACAGAAAGCTGTGAACCTATGCCCAAGCCCATTCTGAAAACTGAAAACCTCACCTTCTCCTATCCCACTGAGGGCGGTCAGCCTAAGGTGGTGCTGAACGGCCTGGACCTGGAGGTCGAGGAAGGCTCCTTCGTGGCCGTGTTGGGCCACAACGGCTCGGGGAAATCCACCCTGGCCAAGCACATGAACGCCATCCTCCTCCCCGCCGGAGGCAAGGTCTATGTCGGCGGCATGGATACCTCCGACGAAGCTCTGCTGCTGGATATCCGCCGCACCGTGGGCATGGTCTTTCAAAATCCGGACAACCAGATCGTGGCCAATGTGGTGGAGGAGGACTGCGCCTTTGGCCCGGAGAACCTGGGGGTGGCCCCCGGTGAAATTCGCCAGCTGGTGGACGAAGCCCTGGAAAGCGTGGGAATGTATCATCTCCGGGAACACGCCCCTCACCTCCTCTCCGGCGGACAAAAGCAGCGCATCGCCATCGCCGGCGTGCTGGCCATGAAGCCCCGGTGCGTGGTGCTGGACGAGCCTACCGCCATGCTGGACCCCACCGGGCGGAAAGAGGTCATGGAGACCGTCAAAAAGCTCAACGCCGAGAGCGGCGTCACCGTGGTCCTCATCACCCATCACATGGACGAGGCCGCCCAGGCCCAGCGGGTAGTGGTCATGGCTGACGGAAAGATCGTCGCCGACGGCGCCCCCAAGGAGGTCTTCCAGCGGGTGGAGGAGCTGAAGACCGTGGGCCTTACCGTCCCTGAAACGGTAGAGCTGCTCTACGAGCTGCGCAAGGAGGGCCTTGACCTCCCCCTGGACGCCCTCAGCGTGGACGAGTGCGCCCAGGCTCTTTCCCAACTGCTGACCTGACGGACGCGATCTGAAGAATGACGCGTACCTCTTAATGATAGGACTGACGCCATTTGCAACCCATCATCCAAACTGAAAAGCTGAGCCACATCTACTCCCCCGGCACCCCCTTTCAGCGCGCCGCCTTGGTGGACGTGGATTTTCTCGCCTATCCCGGAGAGCTGCTGGGCATCATCGGCCACACCGGGTCGGGCAAGTCCACCCTCATCCAACACCTCAACGGTCTCTTGAAGCCCACCTCGGGCAGGGTGCTGGTGGAGGGCAAGGACATCTGGGAGAACAAGGCCGCCACCCGGCAGGCCCGTTTCCGGGTGGGGCTGGTGTTCCAGTACCCGGAATACCAGCTCTTTGAGGAGACCTGCTATAAGGACATCGCCTTCGGCCCCAAAAACATGGGCCTGGACGAGCAGGAAATTGACCGACGGGTCCGTCAGGCCGCCGCCTTCGTAGGTCTGCCCGACTCCGCCCTGGAGAAGTCCCCCTTCGACCTCTCCGGCGGTCAAAAACGCCGGGTAGCCATCGCCGGGGTCATTGCCATGGAACCCGCCGTCCTCATCCTGGACGAGCCAACCGCCGGCCTGGACCCGGCGGGGGTGGAGCAGATCATGGGCAATATCCTGGACTACCACCGCTCCAAGGACGCCACCATCATCGTCATCTCCCACTCCATGGAGGAGATGGCCCGCCGGGCGGACCGGCTGGTGGTGGTCAACGACGGACGTCTCCCCCTGGAGGGTACGCCCCGTGAGGTATTCGCCCACCGGGAGGAGCTGGAGGCCATGGGCCTGGGCGTCCCCACCATGACCGACCTTTTCCACCGGCTCCGGGCCATGGGTGCCGATGTGGACCCATCGGTCTATACCGTAGAGCAGGCCAAGGCCGCCATTCTGAACGCTTTGGCGCGGAAAGGCTCCACCCCGGCTTCTTCTGACGGAAGGGGGGCGGTGTAATGGCGCTCAAGGATATTACCCTGGGCCAGTTCTTCCCCGGCGATACCCCCCTCCACCGCCTGGACCCCCGGACCAAGCTGCTGCTGGTGGTGCTCTATATCGTGGCCCTTTTCCTGGCGAAGAACGCCTTGGGCTACGCCCTGCTGGCCCTGGCCCTTTTTTCCGCCATTCTCATCTCTAAGGTGGGCTTCAAGGCGGTCTTCAAGGGCCTGAAGGCGGTGCTCTTCATCGTCATTTTTACCGCTTTTCTGAACCTCTTCTACACCGTGGGCGAGGGAGAGCCGCTTCTCTCCTTCTGGGTCTTCCACATCTACTGGGAGGGTATCCGCACCGCCTTTTTTATGGTGCTGCGGATCATGATGCTCATCTCCTCCACCTTTTTGCTGACCTACACCACCTCCCCCATCCGTCTCACCGACGCTCTGGAGGAGCTGCTGGGTGGGCTGAAGAAGCTCCATGTCCCCGTCCATGAGCTGAGCATGATGATGTCCATCGCCCTGCGCTTCATCCCCACCCTCATTGAGGAGACCGACAAGATCATGTCGGCCCAGAAGGCCCGGGGCGCCGACTTCGACAGCGGAAACCTGATCCAGAAGGCCAAGTCCCTCATCCCCCTGCTGGTGCCCCTGTTCATCTCCGCCTTCCGCCGGGCCGACGAGCTGGCGGTGGCCATGGAGTGCCGCTGCTACCACGGCGGCGAGGGCCGCACCCGGATGCTGGTGCTCCGTTACGCCCTCCGGGACTATGTGGCTTTGGCCCTTGGCTTCGGCCTCATCGCCGCCGTCGTGGGGGCCAACTTCCTGGGGGTTTTTTAAATTCGTAGGGGCGGGTCCAAGACCCGCCCGCAAGGGGTTCGACCCGATCTGACAGCGGGCCGGTTTGGAACCGGCCCCTACTCAGGACTTTTGTAGGGGCGGCTATCAGCCGCCCGCGCAAACTCTATATAGGATAAGGTTGATTTATGAGAAACGTGGCGCTGCAACTGATGTATGTGGGGACCGCCTACCATGGCTGGCAGATACAGAATAACGCCGTCACCGTACAGGAGACCCTGGAGAAGGCCCTGGAAAAGGTGGTGGGCCACCCGGTGAAGTGCACCGGCGCCGGACGCACCGACGCGGGGGTCCACGCCCTCACCTACGTGGCCAACTTCCGCACTACCTCCACCATTCCCTGTGACCGGCTGCCCCTGGCGGTAAATACCCGCCTCCCCGCCGACATCGTAGTCACCCGGGCGGTGGACGTGAGCGAAGGCTTCAACGCCATCTCCTCCTGCGTGAAAAAGGAGTACACCTACCGCATCTATAATTCCCGCTCCCGCAACGCCTTCTTTGTGGACCGGGCGTGGTTCTACCCCTACAAGGAGTTGGACGTGGACGTCTTACAGGCCGCCGC
>CATMVA010000012.1:11336-75883 GCA_950075865.1 uncultured Oscillospiraceae bacterium
CGGCTTTGTGGGCACCCACGACTTTGCCGCCGTCCGCAGTGTGGGCACCGACGTGCGCTCCACCGTCCGTACCGTCCACTACTTCAACATCAGCCGGGACGGGGTGCTCATCGACTGCAGGGTCTGCGCCAACGGCTTTCTCTATAACATGGTCCGGGCCATGGTGGGCACCATCGTCTACGCCGCCGAGGGGAAATTCCCGCCGGAGGCCATTCCGGACATCTTAGAAGGCAAGTGCCGCACCGACGCCGGTCCCACCGCTCCGCCGGGAGGACTTTACATGAGCAGGCTCTGGTATACCGAGCCAGGTCTCACTGAGGGGGAGATGACATAGGATGGACAAGACGAAACGCTCCCTCCCCCGCCGGGTATTGACCTTCCTCCTCACCGCCGTTCTGGTGCTTGGCTCGGTGTTTTTAATCGCCAACTGGCAAAAGCTGAATTTTGACTTTATCCGCCGCTACTTCGTCTACCGCAACCTCACACGCAGCGAGAACGGCCAGGTGGAATCCTTCTCCTATGACGGCGGGCTGAACAGCTCCTTTCTCCGGGTGGGCGGCGACCTGCTGGTGTGCTCCGCAGGCGGCGTGCGCCTATACTCCGAGGGGGGCGCGGCCTATGTGGACCAGGTCTGCGCCCTTACAAATCCCGTCCTCTCCTCCGGTGGAGACGTGGGACTGGTCTACGACGCGGGAGGCCGCGACCTCTTCGTCTACCAGAACCATGAGCTGGTCTTTTCCCTCACCACTGATGAGGGTCGGACCCTCCTCTCTGCCTCCCTCTCCGCCCAGGGCCGGCTCACCACCGTCACCCAGCAGAGCGGCGTCAAGGGCTCGGTGACGGTATACGACGCCTCCTTCCAGCCCAGCTGGGGGGTCAACCTCTCCTCCCGCTTTGTCACCGACGCCATCCTCTCCCCCGACGGGACCACCCTGGCGGTGCTCACCGCAGGGCAGACGGTTGGCGTCTACGACAGCCAGGTCGCCCTCTACTCCCAGGCCCACGCCGCCGGCGACCCCACCCCCGACGCGGTGTGCTCCCTGGGCAACAACGCCGTTCTGAAGGTGGCCTGGCCCTCCGGTCCCCTCCGGGTGCTGGGCGAGACCGCTCTGTGCTACGTCACCGCCGACGGCACCCTGGCCGGGAGCTACCCCTACTCCTACCGCTACCTCAAGGGCTTCTCCCTGGACGGGGACAGCTTTTCCACCCTCCTGCTGGGCAAATACCGGGCGGGTACCGAGGCCGAGCTCATCACCGTGGGTCTGGACGGTCAGGCCGTGGCCTCCCTGCCCCTGGACCAGCAAATTTTATCCCTCTCCTCCGCAGGGCGGTATCTCTCCATCCTCACCGCCGACGGTCTGAGCATTTATACCGGCGACCTTAAGCCCTACCACAGCTCCGCCGACCTTCTGGGCGAGCGAAAGCTCCTCCAGCGCCCCGACGGCACCGTCACCCTCCTGGGCGACGAGACCGCCCGGCTCTACCTCCCCGACTGATCCCACCCTCCCGGAAAGAAGGTAATCATTCATGGTAACTCCTATCCTCATTGACATCCTCATCGTGGCCGCCCTGGTCTTCTTTGCCTGGCGCGGAGAACGCAGGGGCTTTATCCTCACCCTGTGCTCCCTGGTGGCCGTCCTGGTGGCCTTTGTCGGCGCCACCATCATCACCAACGCCGCCGCCCCCAAGGTGGCCGAGTACATACAGCCCAAGCTGGAGCAGTCCATCCAGGAGACCTTGGACGAGAAGGCCCAGGAGGTGGACCTCATCGACTACTTCCAGGCCGAGGACGTGATGGCCGCCCTCCGGGAAAAGGGCGGGGTGTATGAGTGGGCCGCCGACTCCCTTGAGGATATCTTACGGGACGCCGACTTCAGCTCCTACACCCAGCAGGCCGCCAAAACCGCCGCGGCTCTGGCGGGGCAGCTTTCCCGGAGTATCCTCTTCCCCATTGTCTTTCTGCTGCTGCTCATTGCCTGGTTCTTTGTCTCCCACGCGTTGGACCTGGTATCCAAGGTGCCGGTCATCAATTCCCTGAACCACGGTCTGGGCGGCGCCATCGGCCTTATCAAGGGCGTGGTGGTGGTCTATGTGGCGGTCTGGCTCCTGTGCGGACCCTTGGGGGCCATCTCCCCCCAGATGACCCAGGAGACCCATCTGCTCCGCCTGATGACCCAGTATGATCCCATCGGCCTGTTGGGGAAATAAGCCTCCCCTGGCCCCGCCATGGTTTCTCCGCCAGTTCACGGCAGAGCTTCCAGAGGAATCTTGACTTTTCTTCATATCCAGTTCATAATTTGAGTTTACAGTAGTTACACTCAGCCGAAAAGTCGGCCTGTGTGACGCGACCACCGCCCCAGGGGGAAACGCCCCCGTTCCAAAGGAGTTGAGAATATGCAGCCTACAATGTGCGCCAAATGTCAAAAAAATGTGGCCGTTGTCTTCGTTCAGCGCATCGAAAACGGCGAGGCCAAGACCGAGGGCCTCTGCCTGAACTGCGCCCGGGAGCTGGGCATCAAGCCTGTGGACGATATGATCCAGAAGATGGGCCTCACCGACGACGATGTGGAAAACCTCACCGCCGAAATGCTCTCCGCCTTTGGCGGCGCCGAGGAGGCCGTTGCCGAGGTCCAGGATGAGGAAGAGGACGGCGACGACCACGAGGAGGACGAGGGCAAGACCGCCACTTTCCCCTTCCTCAACAAGCTTTTTGGCGGCGCTGCCGCCTCCGGCTCTCCCGCCGACAAGGACAAGGAGAAATCCGACGCCCCCTCCAAGGGCGGCAAGGAGGAGAAAAGCGGCAAGGGTAAGGACGGCAAGCGGAAATTCCTGGAGAATTACTGCATCTCTCTGACCCAGAAGGCCGCTGACGGCAAGCTGGACAAGATCGTGGGCCGGGACGAGGAGATCGCCCGTACCATCCAAATCTTGAACCGCCGCCAGAAGAACAACCCCTGCCTCATCGGCGAGCCGGGCGTGGGCAAGACCGCCATTGCCGAGGGTCTGGCCCTGCGTATCCATACCGGCGACGTGCCCTATAAGCTCCAGGACAAGGAGGTCTACCTTCTCGACCTCACCGCCCTGGTGGCGGGCACCCAGTTCCGGGGCCAGTTTGAATCCCGGATGAAGGGCCTCATCGACGAGGTGCGGAAGCTGGGCAATATCATCCTGGTCATCGACGAGGTCCACAACATCGTGGGCGCGGGCGACGCCGAGGGCAGCATGAACGCCGCCAACATCCTCAAGCCCGCCCTGAGCCGGGGCGAGATCCAGGTCATCGGCGCCACCACCCTCACCGAGTACCGCAAGTACATCGAGAAGGACTCGGCCCTGGAGCGCCGCTTCCAGCCCGTCATCGTGGAGGAGCCCTCCATCGAGGACAGCGTGAAGATCCTGGAGGGCATCGCCCCCTATTATGAGAAATTCCACTTTGTCTCCATCTCCCCCGCCATGTGCCGCTCGGCCGTCACCATGTCCGAGCGATACATCACCGACCGCTACCTGCCCGACAAGGCCATCGACCTCATTGACGAGGCCTGCTCAGATGTGAACCTCCACAACAAGGCCCTGGCCCGTGAGAAGCAGGTCAAGCGGGAGCTGGACGAGCTCTCGGCCAAGCGGGAGGCCCTCATGGCCGAGAACAGCAGCCGGGACGTGAAGAAGCAGAGTGACCTGAAGGCCATCGAGGCCCGCCAGTCCGAGATCCGCAAGAAGCTCTCCTCTCTGGCCGGCGAGCACGCCGCCCTGTCGGTGAACCCCGGTCAGGAGGCCGGACTCAAAGACAATGAGCGGGAGCAGGCCGGTCTCAACGCCGAACTGGAAAAACTCTCGGCTGAGCGGACCACCCTCCTCTCCCAGGACCAGGAAGGCCAGGACTTCGAGCAGTTGGCCCAGCTCAAGAGCCAGGAGGCCCGGCTCCAGGACGAGCTGAAGGCCCTGGAGGCCCAGTCGGCCCCGCCTCTGACCATGGAGCACCTGGCCCGGGTCATCGAGCTGTGGACCAAGATCCCTGCCTCCCAGATCCAGGAGCAGGAGTACGAGCGCCTGGCCCATCTGGAGAACCGGCTGAAGGAGCACATCATCGGCCAGGATCAGGCGGTAAAGGAAGTTTCCGCCGCCGTCCGCCGTGGCCGGGTGGGCATCGCCTCCAAGCGCAAGCCGGTCTCCTTCATCTTCGTGGGCTCCACCGGCGTGGGCAAGACCGAGCTGGTCAAGCGCCTGGCCCAGGATATGTTTTCTTCCCCCGAATCCCTCATTCGTCTGGACATGTCGGAGTTCATGGAAAAGTTCTCGGTCTCCCGGATCATCGGTTCTCCCCCGGGGTATGTGGGCTATGACGAGGCTGGCCAGCTCACCGAAAAGGTCCGCCGCAAGCCCTATTGCGTCATCCTCTTCGACGAGATCGAGAAGGCTCACCCCGACGTGCTGAACATCCTGCTCCAGATCCTGGACGACGGCCACATTACCGACGCCCAGGGCCGGACGGTGAATTTTGAGAACACGGTCATCGTCATGACCTCCAACGCTGGCTCTACCACCGGCTCCACCGGAGCCGTGGGCTTCGGCCGCAGCGAGAACGAGCAGGGCAAGGCCAAGGCCATGAAGGCTCTGGAAGGCTTCCTCCGCCCCGAGTTCATCAACCGGGTGGACGAGATCGTCTACTTTAACCGCCTCACCGAGGAGAACTTCAAGGCCATCGCCCAGATCATGCTCAAGGAACTTACTGCCAACCTGCGTGACAAGGGGATCGTCTTTAACTATGACGACAGCCTTATGGACTACCTGGTGAAGAAGTCCTACTCCCTCACTTACGGTGCCCGGAACCTCCGCCGCCAGATCCAGAAGGACCTGGAGGACCCCATCGCCACCAAGATCATCGACAGCTATATGGAGCCTGTCTCCAAGATCAACGTCACCTCGGACGGCGAGACCCTGTCCATCACAGCGGAATAAACCCTGCCAAATATACAGCCTTAAACGCAAAGCAGCCTCCCCACCGGGGAGGCTGCTGCATTTTCAATATGTCCAAATTAACGGGTCGATGGGAGATTGCAGATTCCAACCGTCCACCCCGTTATTTGCATAGAATCTTACAAGCAGGTCATCCTCAAACACAAAGCACAGTATCTTAAATCCGCAGTTGGGCTCATCATTGTAAGCGTATATGACCTCCGGGGCCGATGACATGAGATACGCCTCAGGGTACAAGGCCTGAAATTCCTCCAGGGACATACCGATATAGGCCCCCCGGTAGGTCTTATAGTCCGGCTTCCGGTTATCAAATCCCGTCAAGGAACCGTTTTCTGTGGTTTCCACACTCTTTTCCCGACGCAAACCCGCTAATTGCAGACCTTCACCACAGTCAATGGCAAAACTGTAAAAGCCATCCATATTCCAATAAACTTCGCTGTCCGCTTCCAGGTCAGTCCCCCAGGGAAATTCTCCCGACTGCTCCCCCAGGGTCAGGAGCTGATCCCCGATCACAATGGAAAATTCCAATCCGGCAGAGCTTGGCGGTTCCGGCGGGAGCTCTGCCACCGGCAGGTTGGAAACGAACCAATATTCTCCCTCGCCCTGCTGTTCCAACGTCAGGCAGTAGAGCACATCGCCCGCCCGCTGATAGAGCCGGACGTTGCTCCCCTCCCGCTCGCCCCTCAGAAGGGTCAGGGGCCCCGGGTAGTTGTTGTCGCCGTGCATCCAGTACCAGGCGTCCCACTCCTCCAGGTAGGGCAGACTGTACAGCTCCACCTGATTGGTCTCCTCCAGGGTCAGGCCGGTGTATTTCAGCAATACCTCGTTCATCTCGGCCCGGGTCACCCGGTAGGCGGGACAGGTGATCATCTCCGGCTTCAGATCCGGGTAAGCGGCCCTCAGCTCCTCCTCGGTGGCCGTCACCCGTTCCCCCAGGCAGGGGCCGTCATAAAAAAGCCAATAGAGGTCAATGTCCCGGGGACTTGCATAGGCATATCTCTCCCCCGGCCGCCCAAACACATTGCGGATATTGTCAGCCCCGGAGCGGAAAAACTCCTCCTGAAACCACTCCAACTCCTCCGCCGTCAGGTCCTCCACCCCATCGCTCGCCCCGGCGCTGGGTGCGGGAGTCTCGGTCCCGTCAGGCCCCGCCCCCTCTTCGGCCGGGCGGCAGGCCACCAGCCCGGAGAGCAGCAGGGCGGCCAACAGCAGGACGCACACCAGGGTCCGGCTCCTTTTCCCCGGCCGGAAGAGCTGGGTCAGCCTGGCCTTCATCTGCTCCTTGCTCCCTCCGAAGCGGGTGGCGAAGGGCAGCGCCCCCGCCTCCCCGGCCGAAGCCAGAAGCAGCGCGCCGTAGGCTCTCCGCTCGGTGAGGGACAGCCCCTCGGCCATCTGGGCGTCGCAGGCCGCCTCCACGTCCCGGTCGGCCCGGCGGGCCATGAGCCACACCAAGGGGTGGAACCAGTAGAGGGCGCAGGCCAGGAAAAGCAGAGCCTTGCCCCAAGTGTCCCGCCGCTTGATATGAGTCAGTTCATGGCACAGAGCCATAGGGTCGGTCTCCTCCGAGGGGAGAAAGACCACAGGGCGGCAAAAGCCCACCGTCACCGGGCTCCCCAGCCCGGCCAGGGCCCGGAGGGGAGAGCCCTCCCGCTCCCCCGCCATGGGCCGGGAGAGCTTCATCAGCCGCCAGCGGACCAGAAGATAGCGGAGGCCCTCCCCCGCCAGAAGTAGGGCGGCCACCCCCAGCCAGACCGCGGCAGCCAACTCGGTCCAGTCCACCCTTCGGCTCACCGGGGCCACTTGGGGCACCTCCGTCACGGTCCCCACATCGGTATGGGCCGGGACCTTCTCTCCATCCACGGTCCCGGGCCGCTCCTCCCATTGGGGGTCGTTCCCCACGGGCACGCTCACTTGCGGCGTCTGGACGGTCCGCTCCAGAGGCAGCGTGTAGGCGGGCACCTCCACCTGCACCGGGGCGGCCCGCTGGGGCAGCAGGGGGGCGATCAGGAGCACTCCCGCCAGGGACAGCCACAGGATCCACCGGGTCTGGGCGCTGTACCGCCCCTCCAGCCATCTATGTCCCAGCAGCAGCGGGAGCAACAGAACGGTCACCGTTCCCCCTACAGTAAGATAACGCAAAAACAGGCCGGCCATCAGGATCCCTCCTTTGTTAGCTCGTCCAGATAGTCCCGAAGCTCGGCGGCCTCCTGGGCGGTCAACTTTCCCCCGTCCCATAGGGCGGCGGCAAAGCTCTTCAGGGAGCCGTCATACAGCTTTTCCAGCACCGTGCCCCCTTCGGCACGGCGGTAGTCCCTTTCGCTCACCAGGGCGGTGTAGACGTTCACCTTCCCCTCCTTCCGGCAGGAGAGGAACCCCCTCTCCTCCAGCCGTTTCAGGTAGCTGTGCAAAGCGCTGGCCGTCAGAGGCCGGCCCAGAGTGGCCCCGATCTCCGGGGCGCTTGTCTCTCCCCCGGAGCGCCACACCGCCAGCATCACGTCCAGCTCAGACTCGGGCAGCCGCCCCATGTTTTTGTTCTCCATACCCATCCCTCATTTCTGCAAATGTAGAGGTCCTCTTGATTATATTCTACATTTGCAGAAGTTCTTTGTCAAGCATTATTTCTGTATTTGCAGAAATAAATTCCGGATACGCACAAACAGGCTGAGGCCCAAGGTCCTCAGCCTGTCACAGCTCGATGGTCACGATCTCCACGCCCTTTTTCATGGCGTATGTCACCGTATACATGGTCCCCCCCAGGGTCCCGTCAAACGCGGCAATGAGCAGAGAGGACCGGTCCACCATATACCGGTTCCGCCGGAGCATACAGCCCCGGTCATAATTGTGCTGTACCATGGTCTCAAAGTCACACAGCCCCACCAGCCGGAAATACCGCTCCCGGTCGGCCTCGCCCCAGCGGTCGGCCTGGCTTTCACAAGGGATGGCGGCCTCCACCGTCACCCCCGGCCGCTGGTCCCGGAGCGCCAGAGCGGCCTCGCAGAAATAGAAGTCGCACCCCTGAGCCATGCCGCAGATGAAGTGGCGAAAGCCCCGGTCATAGGCCCTTTCCAGCTCTTCCCGGATGCGGATTTTCAGCTCCAAACACCGGGGATCGGTCTCATCGCTCCCCCAGGGCAGCTTGTTGGGGCGGTGCCCCGTAAAACAGCAGGAGGTCTCTCTGTCCACCGGAAACTCCCCCCTTTCTTTTTGTTTCATTGTACCCGACCTGTTCCCGTTCGTCAAGGCAGAATAGAATCTTTGTTCTAATTTTAAGAATTTTCCGTTTCCCTCTTGCATTTTTCCCGAAAGGCGTTATAATAATAACGGAACAACTGAATGAGGTGTCTTCAGGGCAGGGTGAAAATCCCGATCGGCGGTAAAGTCCGCAACTCCCTTTCATAAGGGACTGACCCGGTGAAACTCCGGGACCGACAGTGACGTATCTTCGGATACGAAGTCTGGATGGAAGAAGATGTGTAAACACACGCCCCTTTTTGTTTGCACCCGAAGGCATGGTCTTTCGGGTGTTACCTACAAAAAGAGGAGTGTTTTATTATGTCCGAACTGTCCGCAAACATGAGCCCCAACCGTTCCAGGTCCGCCATCGACACCCGTACCATGGTCTGCACCGCCATGCTCTGCGCCGTGGCCTACGCCGTGATGTACGCCTCCAAGTCCATCTTCGCCTTCATGGCCGTGGGCGGCTTCTTGAAGTTCGACCTGAAGGACGTGATCATCGCCATCGGCGGCTTCATCTTCGGCCCCCTCAACGTGCTCTTTATCTCCACGGTGGTCTCCCTCATCGAGATGGTCACGGTCTCCACCACCGGTCCCTGGGGCCTTTTGATGAACATCATCTCTACCTGCTCCTTCCTCTGCCCCGCCGCCTATCTCTACAAGAAGCACCGCTCCTTCCAGTGGGCCGTCCTGGGTCTGGTCATCGGCGGCGTGTTCATGACCGCCACCATGATGCTGTGGAACTACCTTGTTACCCCCATCTACCAGGGCATGCCCCGGGCCGCCGTCGCCGATCTGCTCATCCCCGTGTTCCTCCCTTTCAACCTGACCAAGGGCCTGATGAACGGCGCTCTCACCATGCTCCTCTATAAGCCTGTGGTCATGGCCCTGCGGCGGGCCCGGCTGGTACCCGAATCCACCTCACACGAGCAGGAGAAGAAGAGCCGCACCCTGATCATCAGCGTGGTGGCCCTCTTCCTGACCGCCACCGCCGTCCTCCTGGGTCTGGTGCTGGCCAAAGTCATCTGAATGTTCCACCTATTTACAACCCCCACATTTCATGTGGGGGTTGTTTTTGTCGAACTAATGTGCTATTATTGGGTGAAAGGGGTGATTGGATGATGTCTCCTACGACCGACCGGACCATTCTGCACTGTGACCTGAACAGCTTTTACGCCTCGGTGGAGCTGCTCAGTTACCCCGAGCTGCGGGATAAGCCGGTGGCAGTCTGCGGCGACCCGGAGAGCCGTCACGGCATCATCCTGGCCAAGAACGAGCTGGCCAAAAGGTTCAAGATCCAGACCGCCGAGACGGTCTGGCAGGCCAAAAAGAAATGCCCCGACCTGATCCTCCTCCCCGCCCACCACGAGAAGTACCACGAATACTCCAAAAAGGTCAACGCCGTCTACGGCCGCTATACCGATCTGGTGGAACCCTTCTCCATCGACGAGAGCTGGCTGGACGTTACGGGCACCCTCCACCTCTTCCACGCTGACGGCAAGGGCTTAGCCGACCGGATCCGCCAAACCATCCGGGAGGAACTGGGTCTCACCATCTCGGTGGGGGTATCCTTCAACAAAATTTTTGCCAAGATGGGCTCGGACTACAAAAAACCCGACGCCACCACCCTCATCACACGGGAGAATTTCCGGGATCTGCTCTGGCCCCTCCCGGTGGGGGACCTCATCTTCGTAGGCCGGGCGGCATCCAGGACCCTGGGGGAATACGGCATCCGGACCATCGGAGATCTAGCCGCCTTCGACCGGGACGCCCTCGTCCGGATCCTGGGCAAACAGGGCGCAACCCTCCACGACTACGCCACTGGCGCCGAGCATTCCCCGGTGGTCCCGGCCCATGAGATGCCCGGCCCTAAGTCGGTTGGAAACGGGCTTACCTTCCCCAAAAACCTGGTGGGCTGGGAGGAGCTGAAAGCCGGGGTTTCCCTCCTCTCCGACGAGGTGGCCGCCCGGCTCCGCCAACTGGACCTGAAATGCGCCACCGTGAGCGTGGCCGTCCGGGACCCCAACTTTAACGACATCTCCCGCCAGAAAGGACTGCCCACCCCCACCTATCTGGCCCGGGAGATCATCGGGGCCGTAATGGAACTGCTGGAAAGATCTTGGAATCCCCGCTCCCCCGTGCGGGCCCTGACGGTCACCGCTCAGAACCTGGTGCCCGCCGACCAGGCCGGGGAGCAGCTCTCCCTCCTCTCCCCCGACACCGCCCCACGCCGGGACAAGGTGGAAAAGCTGGAGCGGGCCATGGACGGCATCCGGGGCAAATACGGCAAGGGCGCCATCTCCTCCGCCCGGACCCAAAACCGCCCCTCCGGAGAGAAGCCCATTCCGCCCGGGCCCAAACGGCCAGAGTAGCTCTGAATACTATAAAACAACGCCGCTGTCAAAAACAGCGGCGTTGTTTTATGTGTGTTCGGTCACTCAGGCCTGCTCGGGAGCCCCCACAGGACAGGTAGCGGCACAGGTCCCGCAGTCAATGCAGACGTTGGGATCGATGACATACTTGCCGTCACCTTCGGAGATGGCGGACACGGGGCAGGCGGCAGCGCAGGCGCCGCAACTGACGCAAGCGTCGCTGATCACATAAGGCATTGGTTACACCTCCGTCCCTTGTTGGATGTGTGCATTATAACAGCAAACGCAAAAAATTTCAATGCTAAAATGAGGAAAAACGGAAATAATTTTCATGGCGGAAGCTATAGGGAGAGAAGGTCTCCCGGCCTTTTCGGGTTGTCTTCCGCTAACCACAATCTGACACAGACAGGGGGAACGCCATGCACGCCATGGAATTCACCGGAGGTGCCGAGACCGCCCTCCGTTTGGCCCAGCAGTGCGCCGCCGAGCTGGGCCACAGCTATGTGGGCACCGAACACCTGCTTCTCGGCGTGGTCCGGGAAGGCAAGGGCCCCGGTGCCCGGATCCTTCTCTCGTCCGGGCTGACCGACCAGATCCTTCGGAGTACGCTGATCCGGCTCATCGGCCTGGGAAGCGCGGGGGGCCTTCCCACCCAGGGGCTCACCCCCCGTTGCCGGGAGTGCCTGGAGCTGGCTCTGGGGGAGGCCCGCCGGCACCAGGCCCTCCGGGCCGACACCGGACACCTGCTGGCCGGGCTGCTCCGGCAGGAGGACAGCGCCGCCAAACGGGTCATCACCGCCGCCGGGAAGGACCCCCGCCAGCTCCTGGGCAGCGCCGTCCCCTCCTTCGGGACGGCCGACCGCCGCCGGGCGGACCGGGAAGAGCGCCCGGTCACCTCCACCAAACTGCTGGACCAGTTTTCCCGGGACCTCACCGCCCTGGCCGCCGCGGGGGAGCTGGACCCGGTCATCGGCCGGGAAAAGGAGGTCAAGCGGGCCATAGAGATTTTATCCCGGCGGCGGAAGAACAACCCGGCCCTCATCGGGGAGCCAGGAGTGGGCAAAACCGCCGTGGCCGAAGCCCTGGCCATCGCCATCGCCAACCACCGTGTCCCCCAGGACCTCTCGGGCAAGCGTCTGGTATCCCTGGACCTCAGCTCCATGGTGGCGGGCACCAAGTACCGGGGTGAGTTCGAGGAGCGGATCAAAAACATTCTGGCCGAGGTCCGCCGGGCCGGGGACGTGATCCTGTTTTTGGACGAGCTCCACACCATCGTGGGGGCCGGCTCGGCCGAGGGGGCCATCGACGCGGCCAACATTCTAAAGCCTGCCCTGGGCCGTGGGGACCTGCAGGTCATCGGCGCCACCACCACCGAGGAATACCGGCGGTATATCGAGAAGGACGCCGCCCTGGAGCGCCGGTTCCAGCCCGTGACCGTGACCGAGCCCTCCCCCACAGACGCCGAGCATATTCTCCGGGGCCTCCGCCCCCAGTATGAGCGGCATCACCACATCACCATCTCGGACGCCGCCCTCTCGGCCGCCGTGGAGCTGTCGGTGCGCTACCTCCCTGACCGCCGCCTCCCCGACAAGGCGGTGGACCTGATGGACGAGGCGGCCAGCCTGGTCCGGCTCCGGGAGGGCTTCTCCCCCCTCGTCACCGGGGATGATGTGGCCCAGGTGGTGGCGGGCTGGACCGGGATCCCCACCGCCGCCCTCACCAGTACCGAGGCCCAGCGTCTTCTGAAGCTGGAGGATACTCTCAGTTCCCGTGTCGTCGGCCAGCCCCAGGCGGTGGAGGCCGTATGCCGGGCCATCCGCCGCAGCCGGGTGGGGCTCAAGGAGCCCGACCGCCCGGTAGGCTCCTTCCTCTTCCTGGGCCCCACCGGGGTGGGCAAGACCGAGCTGTGCAAGGCCCTGGCCCAGGCCCTCTTCGGCACCGAAAAAGCCCTCATCCGCTTCGACATGTCCGAATATATGGAGAAACATACCGTCTCCCGGCTCCTGGGCTCCCCGCCGGGCTATGTGGGCCACGAGGAGGGGGGCCAGCTCACCGAGGCTGTCCGCCGCCGTCCCTGGTCGGTGGTCCTATTTGACGAGATCGAAAAGGCCCACGAGGATGTGTGGAATATCCTCCTTCAGGCCATGGAGGACGGCACCCTCACCGATGCCCAGGGGCGGAAGACCGACCTGCGCAACTGTGTGCTCATCCTCACCTCCAACGTGGGCGCCCGGCAGATCGCCGCACGGGGCTGCCTGGGCTTCTCAGCCGAGGAGAGCGAGGGCGCCCTCCGCCCCCGTGCCCAGGTGGAGCGGGCCGTGATAGAGGAGGTCAAGCGGACCTTCCGGCCGGAATTTCTCAACCGTTTGGACGAAACCGTGGTCTTCCACCAGCTGGGCACAGTGGAGCTCACCGCCATCGCCGGCGCGCTGCTGGACGCCTTCTCCCGGCGCCTCCACGCCCTGGGGGTGGGCCTCAAGGTCACCGACGAGGCCCTGGCGCTCCTGGCCCAGGCCGGGCTGGACCCGGACTATGGCGCCCGGCCCCTCCGCCGTGTCATCCGCGCCCAGGTGGAGGATCCGGCCGCCGAGCTGCTCCTCTCGGGTGCCCTCCCGGAAGGGAGCCTTCTCACACTGGCCGCCCAGGGCGGGAAGGTGATCCTCCTCCCTGCCGCGGCTGCCCTTCCCTCCGGGCGGTAGGTCTTTTTCCATTGCATTTTTTCCGCTCCTGTGATACACTAATGGAAATCCCCGTGCGGAAAGGATCCTGAAGATTTATGCTTGACATATGGGATGTGACTATCCCTTCTCTGACCGGAGAACAGCCCCGGCGGGCCTACTGTTATCTTCCCGATCGCTTGGAGGAAGATCCGGACGCCCGTTTTCCGGTCCTTTACATGTTTGACGGCCACAATCTCTTCGACGACGAGGAGGCCACCTACGGCAAAAGCTGGGGGCTCTCCGCCTTCCTGGAGGAGAACCAAGTGCCCCTGATCGTGGCCGCCGTGGAGTGCAACCACGGTGAACACAATGAACGGCTCAACGAGTACTGCCCCTTCAACGCCGAGATGCCGGGCTGGGGAAAGATCCGGGGCCAGGGTAAGGCCACCATGGACTGGCTCACCGGGACCTTCAAGCCTTACATCGACGGGCACTACCCCACCCTCCCCGGCCGGGAGTATACCTTCATCGGCGGAAGCTCCATGGGCGGCCTCATGAGCCTGTACGCCGTCACCGCCTATAACAGCGTCTTCTCCCGGTGCGCCGCCCTCTCCCCCTCTCTCTGGTTCGGCGGGGAGAAAGCCGAGCGGATGCTCACCTCCCACCGGCTCCGCCGGGGCACGGTGGTCTACATGGACTACGGGGAGCGGGAACTCCATCACCGGGACGGCATGTCGGGCACCTTCGGCCGGTACGCCTCCCTCCTGATGGGCAAGGGGGCCCTGGTCACCGCCCGCATCGTCCCCGGAGGTGACCACAGCGAGGCAAGCTGGGAGAAGCAGGTCCCCTTCTTTATGGAGACCCTGTTCTACGGTCTGGAGCTCTGAGCCCGGCGCATCATCACAGCAAACGGAGGTCTTTCCCATGGAGACGCAGTATCTCAAGCAGTACAGCCCTTCCCTGGGCCGGGAGATGGAGTGCAAGATATACGGCCACGCCGGCAAGCCGGTCCTCTTCATCCCCTGCCAGGACGGACGGTTTTTTGATTTTGAGGACTTCCGCCTCACCGACTCCTGGGCACCTTGGATCGAGTCGGGCAAAGCCATGGTCTTTGCCATCGATACCATCGACAGGGAGACCTGGTCCGACAAGAACGGGGATCCGACCTGGCGGAGCAGGCGGCATGAGGCGTGGATCAACTACATCACCCGGGAGATGGTCCCCTTCATCCGGGAGACCGCCAACGCCCGCAACGGCTGGACCGGTTACCCCGGCGTCATGGTCTTCGGCTGCAGCATGGGAGCCAACCACGCGGTAAACCTGTACTTCCGCTTCCCCGACCTCTTTGACAGTATGCTAGCCCTCAGCGGCGTATATGACTCGGGCACCTTCTTCGGCAGCTATATGGACGAGACTCTGTACCACAACTCCCCCGAGCGTTACCTGGCCGACCTGCCCTCCGACCACCCCTACATCGAGCGCTACAACCGGAACCAGGGCATCATTTGCGTGGGCCAGGGGGATTGGGAGGTCCCCGGCGCCACCCGGAGACTGAATGATATCTTCCGGGAGAAGGGCATTGAGGTCTGGGTGGACTTCTGGGGCTGGGATGTGGCCCATGACTGGCCCTGGTGGTACAAGCAGGTGCCCTACTTCCTCCCCTTCCTGCTGGGGGAAGCCTGACCGGGCCTTTCTATCTGTTCCCTCGCGAAAGATGAGAAAAGAGGTGTGATCCATGAAAAACGTGATCTTTCTCTCCCCCAATTTCCCGGAAAACTACTGGAAATTCTGCTACGAGCTGAAGCAGAACGGCATGAACGTGCTGGGCATCGGAGACGCCCCCTACGACGACCTTCTGCCCGAGCTGCGGGAAAGCCTCACCGAGTACTACCGGGTGGACTCCCTGGAAAACTATGACCAAGTCTACCGGGCAGTGGCCTTCTTCATCTTCAAGTACGGCCCCATCGATTGGCTGGAGTCCAACAACGAGTACTGGCTGGAGCGGGACGCCGCCCTCCGCACCGCCTTCCACATCACCTCGGGCTTTCAGTGCGAGGACATCCCCCGGATCAAGTATAAATCCAGGATGAAGGAATACTATCAGAAAGTCGGCATCCCCACCGCCCGGTACCACATGGTGGACGACGAGAAAGGCTGCCTGGCCTTCATCAAAGAGGTGGGCTGGCCCGTGGTGGCCAAGCCGGACAACGGCGTGGGGGCCAACGGTACATATAAACTCAGGAGCGAGGATGACCTGCGCTCCTTCCTCTCCCGGAAGAATCCCTCGGTGCCCTACATCATGGAGGAGTTCGTCCACGCCGAGGTCTGCTCCTTCGACGCCATCGTGAACTCCCACGGTATCCCCATGTTCGCCTCGGGCAACATCACCCCCGACTCCCTCATGGACGTGGTCAACAACGCCGGCAACTGCCGGTACTACATTGTCAAAGACCTGGCCGACGACGTCCGGGCAGCTGGCATGGCGGCGGTCAAGAGCTTCGAGGTCAAGAGCCGGTTTATCCACTTCGAGTTCTTCCGCCTCACCCAGGACCAGCCTGGCCTGGGCAAAAAAGGCGCCCTGGTGGGCCTGGAGGTCAACATGCGTCCTCCGGGAGGGATCACCCCCGAGCTGCTCAACTACGCCAACTCCACCAACGTCTATAAGGTATGGGCCGACATGATCGCCCTTGACCGCTCCACCCAGGCCGCAGGCAAGCGCTGTTTCTGCGTCTTCGCCGGCCGCCGGGACGGCAAGGACTTTCTTCTCAGCCACGAGGAGGTCCTGGAGAAATACGCCGCTCACCTGAAGATCGTGGACCGGGTGCCCGACGCCCTGTCGGCCTGCATGGCCAACCAGATGTACGTGGCCACCTTCTCCACCCAGCGGGAGTTGGACCGCTTCTACAAGGACCTCTTTGCCTGCAAGGCATAATTTTCAAACTCTTTTTCCCACAAGGAGAGATATCCATGGAATTTTATCGCTGCGATTCACCGGACTGCGATTTTGTCACCGACGACCCCAATCTGGAGGTCTGCCCCCACTGCGGAGGCACCATGTTTATTCCCGTGGAGGAGGACTACATCTCTGGCCACGGCTGGCTGTGCCTGTCTGACGCCGCCCTGGACGCCGGGGACGAGGGCAGGGCTCTGCAGTATCTGGAGCGGGCCGCCCGTGACGACTACCCCTACGGCTTCTTCCGACTGGGCATGTGCCACCTCCGGGGCGACCTGGGGCTGGAGCCCTCGGTGGAGACGGCCATGAGCTGTTTCCGCAAGGTGGAGGAGCTGGACGACCCCGCCGGCTGGTGCGCCGTGGGCCAGCTCTACCAGCGGGGCGACGGAGTGGAGAAGGACCCCGTGCGGGCGGTGGAGCTTTTCGAGAAGGGCATGGAGCTGGAATATCCCCCCGCCATCTGCTGCATGGGCCTGAGCTACGAGATCGGCGAAGGTGTGGAGCAGAGCTGGGAGAAAGCCACCGAGCTCTACCGCCAGGCCGCCGGCCTGGGCGATGCCAGGAGCCAGTGCAATCTGGGCTGGTGCTACGAGTTCGGCAAAGGCGTGGAGCAGAGCTGGGAGGAGGCCGTCTACTGGTACTCCTCGGCCGCCGACCAGGAGGACCCCCGGGCCCTGTGCAACCTGGGCCTCTGCTATGAGCGGGGCGAGGGGGTGGAGCAAAGCTGGGAGAAGGCCGTGGCCCTCTACCGTGCCTCGGCCGAGCGCGATTTTCCCCCCGCCATGTGCAACCTGGCCTGGTGCTATGAAAACGGCATGGGGATCGAGCGGGACTCCAGCCAGGCCATTGCCTGGTACTCCAAGGCCGCCGAGGCCGGTGAGGCCCGGGGCCTGACCAACCTGGGCATTGCCTTTGAGCGGGGCGAGCAGTTCCAGCAGGACTTCGGCAAGGCGGTGGAGCTTTACCGCCGGGCCGCCGAGCAGGAATACCTGCCCGCCATGTGCAACCTGGGCTGGTGCTACGAGGCTGGCCAGGGCGTGGAGCAGAGCTGGGAGGAGGCCATCCGCTGGTACCGGGCCGCCGCCGACCTGGGCTACGCCCGTGCCCAATGCAACCTGGGCTGGTGCTACGAAAACGGTAAGGGCGTCCCCCAGAGCTGGGCCGACGCCGTGGCCTGGTACGCCAAGGCCGCCGCCCAGCGGGACTCCCGTGCCCTCAACAACCTGGCCTGGTGCTACGAATACGGCAGGGGGGTAAACCAGGATATGGAGGAGGCGGTGAACCTCTACAAAACGGCCGCCGCCCAGGACTATCCCCCCGCCGTCAGCCGGCTGGGCCTGTGCTTTGAGAACGGCGAGGAGGTGGAGCAGAGCTGGGAAAAGGCCGCCGAGCTCTACCTGAAGGCTGCCCAGATGGACTTTGCCCCCGCCATGTGCAACTACGCCTGGTGCTGCGAGTTCGGCAAGGGCGTGGAGAAAAACCTGGCCGAGGCTTTCCGCTGGTTCAACATGGCCGCAGAGCGCAATTTCCCCCGCGGCCTGAGCCGGATCGGCCTGTTCTACGAGACCGGCGAGCAGGTCCCCCAGAGCTGGGAGAAAGCCACCGAATACTACCGCAAGGCCGCCGGCCAGGGCTTCGCGCCGGGACAGTGCAATCTGGCCTGGTGCTATGAATACGGCAAGGGGGTCCCCCAGAGCTGGCAGGAGGCCGTCTACTGGTACACCAAGGCCGCCGAGCAGAACTACCCCCGGGCCCTGTGCAACCTGGGCTGGTGCTATGAGCGGGGCAAGGGGGCCAAGGTGGACTATGACGAGGCTTTCCGCCTCTACTCTGCCGCCGCCCAGCAGGACTACGTCCCCGCCCTGTGCAACCTTGGTGTCTGCTACGAGATGGGCTGGGGCTGCCAGCAGAGCTGGGAGAAGGCCGTCGAATACTACCTGAAAGCCGCCCAGCGGGATGACGATGCCGCCCAGTGCAACCTGGGCTGGTGCTACGAAGCCGGCAAGGGCGTGGAGCAGGATCCGGTCAAGGCCGTGGAGTGGTACCGCAAATCGGCCCACCAGGGCTATGCCCGCGCCCAGTGCAACCTGGGCTACTGCTACGAGGCCGGCATCGGGGTGGAAAAGGACCTGCAGGAGGCCGCCCACTGGTACCTCCAGGCCGCCCAGAGGGGCTATCCCCGCGCCCAGTGCAACCTGGCCTACTTCTACGACGAGGGCATCGGGGTGGAGCAGGACTACGCCACCGCCGTCCACTGGTACACAGAGGCCGCCAATCAGAACTACCCCCGTGCCCAGTGCAACCTGGGCTACTGCTACGAGATGGGCCACGGCGTGGAGAAAAATCTGCTGGAGGCCGCTAAGTACTACACCCTGGCCGCCGATGCCGGGGACGCGGTGGCCCAGTGCAACATCGCCTGGTTCCTCCTCAACGGTACCACCGGCGTCAAGGACCCGGAGAAGGCCTTCCAGTACTTTTCCAAGTCCGCCGAGCAGAACAACACCCGCGGCCTCTACAACGTGGCCCTCTGCTACGCCAACGGCGACGGGGTCCACAAAGACCGGGTCAAGGCGGTGGAGTGGTTCCGAAAGGCCGCCGCCCTGGGCCACCCCGGCGCCATGTTCTACCTGGGCCAGTATAGCGAGACCGGCCTGGGCGGCCTCCCCAGGGACCTGAACAAGGCCCGTGACTGGTACCAGCGTGCCGCCGACAAGGGCGACAAGAGCGCCAAAGATGCCCTGGAAAAGCTGAACGCCGGCGGGGCTTCCCAAAAGACCACCCCGCCCGTCGCCCCCCCCAGTCCCGACAAGCCCGAGGAAAAACCCTCCGACGAGGACAAGAAAAAGGGTGGCTTCTTCAAAAAATTCTTCGGCTGATCCACTCTTTGCCCGCCAACATGCAATGGTCCGTCTCCCGGTGGGAGACGGACCATTGTTCTTTTTTGTCGAAAACTATTGACAAATCCTTGACATTTGAACGCCGCCGGCGCGGGGCCCGACCGGTTCGGGGAGATCCTTCCCATTTTAGACCGTCTGCTGTAAAAGCAGAGAAAATAGAAAGGAGACCTGCATATGTCCAGTTTTAAAGATCTGCGCGTGGTAGACAATTTCTACCAAACCTCCCTGTTCTTCCCCATGCCCACCGTGGTCATCTCCACCCTGTGTGAGGACGGTTCCACCAGCCTGGGGCCCTATTCCCTGGTCCAGCCCTACTATGTGGCCGGCAAGGACTTTTACGCCATGCTCCTGTCCTGCCGCAACTCCTCCAACACCGCCCAGCACATCCTCCGCACCGGCAAATGCGCCATCAACTTCATCTCTGACGAACCCAAGTATTTCAAGGAGTGCGTCAAGCTCAGCTGGCCCGGCGACACGCCCGCCGACAAAATGCCCAACTGCCTGTTCCGTCTTGAAAAGAGCCTCATCGAGGAAAAGGACCCCACCGACAAGCGCCCCATGGTCCTCTCCGACGCCGTGCAGGCCATCGAGTGTACCTGGGTCCGGGAGCTGGACGGCGCCCAGGACGACGCCCCCGGACAGCTCAACGGCTACGAGCCCCCCTACCACGACTTCAACGGCATCACCAGCAAGTTCGGCGCCCACTTCATCCTGAAGGTGGACAAGATCCTAATGAAAAAGCAGTACTCCGACGCCATCATCCGGGGGGCACTGCCAAGGACTTCCCCAACCTGCCCGTGGACTATGGCTACCGGGATTCCAAGAACTTCTGGTATCACAAAAAGGCCTGGAAGATGCGGGCCGAGCTTCTCCCCATACGGGAGGCCAGCCTGGAATCAGTGCGCTATGCCGCCGACCGGGCCGACGACAAGGTGAAATTCACCGACGACGCCCTCAAGACCATCCTCAACGTGCCCCGTGTATTCCTCCCCCTGGTGCTCAAGGGCTGCGTGGACTGGGCCAAGGAGAACGGCGTGGAGCTCATCACCGAGAAGGAAATGAAGATCATCAACGACAAGCGTGCCAAGGAAAAGGCCAAGAAGTAAGGAGGAATCACCATGAAGATCCTATTGGCAGGTGCCTTCGGCAAGCTGGGCAGCGACATTCTCCGGGCCCTGTGCGCCACCGAACACCAGATCGTGGCCGCCGACGCGGTGCTCCGCATCCCGGCCGATGTGGACCAGTCCCGCTTTACCACCAAACAGATCGACGTGACCAAACCTGAAACCATGAAAGGCCTGTGCGACGGGGCCGACGTAGTCATCACCACCGTGGGCCTCACCGGAGCCTCCACCAAGGTAAATAACTACGACATCGACTACCACGGTAACCTGAACCTGATGAACGAGGCCAAGGCCGCCGGAGTGAAGCACTTTGCCTACATCTCGGTCATCAACGCCGACAAGGGGGAGGGTATCCCCATGGTCCACTCCAAATTCCTGATGGAAGAGGAGCTGAAGAAATCGGGCCTTACCTACGTGATCTACCGCCCCACCGGGTATTTCTATGACATCGCCCATGTGTTCTGTCCCATGATCAAGTCCAAATCGGTCCAACTTCTCAAGGTAAAGAAGGACCCGGTGGCCAACGTCATCGACACCCAGGACTTCGCCGGGTTCATCCTCAAAACCATGTGCGATGAGAACAAGACCTACAATGTGGGCGGCACCGAGACCTACACCTACCGCCAGATCGCCGAGATGTTCTATAACGCCGACGGTGTGACCGACGGCCCGGTGAAAACCGTCCCTGCTTTCATGATGAGCGTGCTGGCAGGCCTGCCTAAGATCAAAAAGTCCGGCCGGAGCGACGTCATAAAGTTCTCCAAGTTCACCCTCACCAACGACTGCTACGGCGATACCGAGGTGCCTGGCAAGAGCTTTCAGGCGTACATTGCCGAAAAGAGCTACGCCCCGGTCATCGAGGCCGAGCTGAAGGCCAAGGAGGAGGCGGCAAGGAAATGATCGACTGGATTTTGCTGGGCATCCTTTTCGCCGTGGCTCTGGTATGCTGCACCATGGGTTTCAAACGGTTCGTCTGGTTCATGTCCATTGGCTACGGCTACGCCGTGGCCGGCATCGCCATCGCCGCCCTGTGCTATGGCGCGGGAATGAAGCTGATGACCATTCCCTTGGCCATCGCTCTCCTGGTCTGCGCCGCCTACGGCCTGCGGCTGGGCACCTTCCTGCTGAAGCGGGAGACCGGCAACAAGGCCTATAAGAAGATCTTGGACGCCAAGGTGGGCAAGGAGCCCCCCATCTTCGTGAAGGCGATCATGTGGCTGATGATGGGAGTCATCTACCTGGCTGAGACCGCCGGACTCCACTTCCGCATGACCAATCGGACCCCCGACGACCCCTGCCTCTATGCGGGCATGGTCATCATGGTCATCGGCGCCCTCATCGAAGCCCTGGCTGACAAGCAGAAGAGCGGCCAGAAATCCCGGCGCCCCGACATGGTGGCCACCGAGGGGCTTTTCAAACTGGTGCGCTGCCCCAACTACTTCGGGGAGATCCTCTTCTGGACCGGCGTGTTCGTCTCTGGCATCACCGCCTACACCGGCGCTTTCCAGTGGATCACGGCCGTGCTGGGCTACGTGTGCATCGTCTACATCATGGTAGACGGGGCCAAGCGGATGGAAAAAGGCCATATATCCCGGTATGGGAGCAAGCCGGAATATCAGGCCTACGCCCAAAAGACCCCCATCCTCTTCCCCTTCATCCCCCTGTATCACCTAAACAAACAGTAAGCGCCCCACCACATAGAGAGAAGGAGAATGCGGTATGAAAGATTTTTCCGTCCCCATGGCCCTGGTGGACTTTATCCCCGTGATCCTGTTCACCGTCTCAGCCGTTATGCTCCAGCGGGACCTGTACAACAAAATGAGCAAGGGAGCCTTTGCCCTCTTTGCCCTTGCCTTTATCTGCTCGCTGTGCATGGGCTACCTCTCCACCAAGGACTTCGCCCAGGCCGCCATGAACTGGCTGGCCGAGGGGATCAATGTGGCAGGCCAGCTTGCCCTGTTCCTGGGCGTCCTCAGTCTCCACAAAGCCGGACTGTCCAAAGCCCAGTCCGCCTGACCCGCACATAAAAGGCGCCTCCCGGGAGGGAGGCGCCTTTTATGTGCCCTGCACTTATTTTTCGTTCTGAACGGCCGTGCGGAGGGGCGGAATGAACTGCATCTTCCGGCTCACCACCCCGGGCAGGATGATCTTTCCATCCACCGGCTCCACCCCAAAGGCCTCCCTCAGTAGCTCCTTTGCCCCCTTGCCATAGCACAGCACCCGGCTGGACTCGCCCGGGGTGTCGGTCAGCAGGTAGAAAAGCAGAGACACCCCCTGTTCCCCCGCCGCCTCGGGCAAATAAGGCGCCAGCAGCTCCTCGGCAGCCTTCCGGGATTTCTCGGTCATAAAGTTGGCCTGCCCCACACCGAAACGCCGCTGGCCAAACTGGAAGATCTTGAAATCGGACTGAAACACCTCGGCAGCCGTCCGCCCGGTCAGGTCTCCCCCCGCCTCAAACATCTGCTCGGCGTACGCGTCGATGTCCTCCTCCGCCAACTGGGCCAGGGTTCTGGCAGCGGCCACATCCGCCGGCGTGCAGGTGGGGGAGCGAAATTTCAGGGTGTCGGACAGGATGGCCGACAGGAGCAGCCCGGCGATCTGCCTGGGGGGTGTGACCCCCTTTTCCTGGCACATCTGATAGACGATGGTGGCCGTGCAGCCCACGGGCACATTGCGGAAATAGACCGGCCCGTCGGTCTCCAGCGCCCCGATACGGTGGTGGTCAATGATCTCTAAGATCTCGGCCTGCTCAATGCCATCCACCGCCTGGGTCCGCTCGTTGTGGTCCACCAGGATCACCTTCTTGGAGCGCAGGTTCAGGTAGTTCCGGCGGGAGATCATGCCGCAGTACTTCCCCTCCTCGTCCAGCACGGGGAAATACTGAAGCCGGACGCTGGCCATCACTTTCTCCACATCCTCCAAAGGGGTGGTCAGGTCGAAACGAAACAGCCCGGAGCTCTTCATCAGATGCCGCACCGGCGCGGCGGTGGACACCAGCCGGGCGGCCGCGTAAGTATCATAGTGGGTGGTGATGACCGCGCAGCCTTTGTCCCGGGCATAGCTCAGGATGGTACTGGGCACCGTGGAGCCGCAGCAGACCACGATGCAGGCCGCCCCGCTCTCAATGGCGCAGAGCTGGACCTCGTACCGGTTGGACAGCAGCACCAGGTCACCGGGCTGGATCACGCCGTCCATGGCCTCGGGGCTGGTGCCGATATGAAGATGCCCCTTCACCCGGTCCTCCGCGTCCCCCACCAGCAGTTCCCCCTCCAGGGTGGAGATCAGGTTGGCGTAGGCCGTGTTGGCTGCCGCCAGGATATTGGTGTCCAGCAGATCCATGTTGGCGTTGGCGATGTCCTTTACCGCGATGACCCCCAGCAGTTCCTTCTCCTGATTGGTCACGCAGAGGGTGTCCACCTCCTCGTCCCGCATCATGGTCCACACGGCCCGGACGCTCATCTCCGGATCAATGCCCGGTTCCCGCCGGATCTCCATATCCCGGACCTGGGGGCTCACATCGGTGCAGATCTGAGGGGGCGCCACCCCCAGATGGCTCAGCACAAACTCGGTCTCCCGGTTCAGCGCCCCGGCCCGGAAGGCGCAGTAGTCGGTGCCGCTGCCCTCCTGATTCTTGAGCCAGGCGTAGGCCAGTGCCGAACAGATGGAGTCGGTATCGGGATTCTTGTGTCCAATGACATAGATCGGATGCTTCGCTTCCTGCTTCGCCATGATCAACACTTCCTTCTTGTATCCTTTATTTTTAATTATAGCACAAATTCCCTTTTCATTTCAACCGTATGCCCGTATTTCCCCAAGTTCTGGTTGAAACAGGGCCAAAACCATGGTACAATAAACAAAAATGCCTCCTTCAGGAAGGTGGATACGCGTATGAGCGAAGAGAGAAGGATCTACCGGGACTACCTCCTTGCCCGCGGCGAGGGTCCAGACCGCCGGATCACCTACGTCAGCCCCGAGCTCTGCCAGGTCCTGGGCGTCAGCGCCGGGGACCTGCTGGACCGGGATCCTGCCGCCGTGCTTCGGGGCCGCGCCATGTCCGAAGCCCCCCTCCCCGACGGTCAGTCCATCCTGGTCCTGGAGAGCAACACCCTCACCGACGAGCTGCGCCAGGTGAACTTTGCCCTCCAGCAGGCCCTCCAGGCGGCCGAAGCGGCCAACGAAGCCAAATCCAGCTTCCTGTCCAACATGAGCCACGACATCCGCACCCCCATGAACGCCATCATCGGCATGACCAACATCGCCCTGAACCACTCGGACGAAAAGCGCCGGGTCCTGGACTGCCTTAAAAAGATCCAGACAGCCTCCAACCATCTTCTCAGCCTGATCAACGACGTGCTGGACATGTCCCGCATCGACAGCGGCAAAGCCACCATCACCGAGGAGGAATTCTCCTTGGCCGACTTGGTCCACGACCTGAACCTGATGCTCCGTCCCCAAGCCGAGGCCAAGTCCCACACCCTGACCCTGGATGTGACCGGTATCCTCCAGGAAGAGCTTATCGGAGATGTTCTGTATCTCCGGCAGATCTTCGTCAACATTATCGGCAATGCCGTCAAATACACCCCAGACGGCGGCCTGATCCAGGTCGCCTTCTCCTCCCGTCCGGGGGAGAACCCCCGGCAGATCCTTCTTGACTTTTCCTGCAAGGACAACGGCATCGGCATGAGTCCGGAGTTCCTCCAGCGGGTCTTCCTGCCCTTTGAGCGGGCCCAAAACACTACTCTGGGCAAGGTGGAAGGCACCGGCCTGGGCATGGCCATCACCAAGAGCTTGGTGGAGCAGATGGGCGGCTCCATCCATGTGGAGAGCGAACTGGGGCAGGGCAGCCTATTCACTGTCAGTATTCCCCTAAGCGCTGAGACATCCGGCGAAAATACCGACGCCCTCATAGGCAGGACCATCCTGGTAGTCCAGCCCGGTGACCCCCATGCCGACTTTATCCGGGAATGCCTGACTCAGAGCGGCGCCACAGTCGTCGTCCTCCCCTCGGGCACCGAAGCGGTCACTTGGCTCACCCAGGCCCAGGTAGAAGGCAGCGCCCCCTACGCCGTCCTGCTGGGCAGTGCCATTGACGAGGCCGTCGTCCTGGACCTGGCCAGCCACCTGCGCAACCAACTGGGGAACCACGTGCCCATCCTGCTCCTGTCTGACCGGGACTGGGGTCCCATAGAATACGCCGCCCAGCGTGCCGGCGTCACCGGCTTCATCCCCTGTCCCCTCTTCCGGGGCCGCCTGCTCCACGCCCTGTGCGGCACCCCCACTCAGGCTGGCGACGAGGAGCAGAACGATTTCAGCGACATGCGCATCCTGCTGGCCGAAGACAATCTCCTCAACCGGGAGATCGCTCTGGAACTCATCGGGGAGACCGGCGCCCACATCGACACCGCTGAGGACGGCCAGCAGGCCCTGGATGCCTTCGCTGCCTCAGCCGAAGGTTTTTATGACCTGATCCTGATGGACATCCAAATGCCGGTCATGGACGGCTGCGAGGCCACTCGACGGATCCGTGCCCTGGACCGCTCCGACGCCAAGACCGTGACCATCGCTGCCATGACGGCCAACGCCTTTGCTGAGGACGTCCAGAAGACCCGGCAGGCCGGCATGAACGAGCACCTGTCCAAACCCATCGACTTCAAATACGTGGAGGAGCTGCTGCGTCATTGCCGCCGCTGAGCCCGGGGAGGGACCGCCGTGGAGCCCTATCAGGAAAAATACATTCAAAATTGCCGGACCTATCAGGAGTTGACTGCCCTTGACCTTCTGAACTGGTCCTCCTTTGACGCGGCCATGGAGCAGTTCCGCCGGGCTGGGCTTCTAGCCGAAGAGAATACCATCCTTCTTCAAGAGAAGCTCCTTCCTGTTCTGGACCAGCTTTACGAGCAGGATGATGGGACCCTGACCTGTCTGGAGGAATTCGCAGATACCCTCACCGCCGGCCGGCAGCCTCTGGACCTGGCCCTGGCCGAGCAGCTCCACACAGCCCTTCTCAACGTCCACCGCCGGAGCAAACGCAGGGAGCGGATCATCAAAGCCCTCTACAAGCTGGGTATGGTACGCTACCAGACCTGGAACATGCTCACCGGCATTGACGGTCCCACCGCCGAGCAGTACACCGCCCGGATGCGCTACTGCTTCGCTGAGGCATCGGGCTATCTCAAATACTATCAGGAATTTGACGAGGAGACTCTCAGCTATATCCTCCGTTCCCTCGCCAACATCTACTTGGGAAGCTTTGCCGACTGGCGGGAACGGCTTGGTGTGGTACGTCACACCATGCAGGTCTTTACCGACGACCGCTACCGTGCTGCCGCCCCCGGCCTTCCCTGGGAGCGGTATATGGACGCGGTCCACCGCCAGATGCTCAGCGTGCTCCCCCACTCCTTTCCCGAGGGCAACCTTTCCCCCGACGAAGTGGAAGACGTGATGGACTCCGCCCTGCTGATCTACGAGCGCCAGCTCCAACAAGCCGCCCAGGAGGCCAAGGACCTGGAGGCCTCCCGTCTCCTCCCCTACTCCCGCATCGAGTTTTCCTGCGGCCTGATCTCCAAGGAGGCCTTTCTCTCCTACATGGAGGAGCTGATGGATGCCGCCGCCCCCGCCCGGTTTGACAGCGATACCAGCTACCGGATCATCTCCATGCCCGCTTTCTATGTCCAGTACCTCCTCCAGATGCCCGGGCTGATCCCCCCCCGCCGGAAGTACATCGACCAGCTCTATGCCCGGATGCTGGACTATATCCGGACCATCCCCGCCGCCGAGGTGAGCGAGGCCACCTACCTCCACATGCGTCAGACCCTCAGCGTGTTCCTGGAGCAAGAGGGGGGGCTGCCCTACCTGGAGCTGGCCCGGAGCATGATGCTTTGGCTGGCCCCCGAGCTTTACGCCCACGGCTATGCGGTGGGTCGAATGGCCCAGGTCCTCAGCCAGGCCATCCTCTCCGGCGAGCCGGGTTACTTTGATGACATTCCCCAGATAGCCGCCCTCGCCGGCCGGTTGGAGAAGCTCCGCGCTGTCTCCAAGCTGAGCTTTACTGCCGGGATCCTCCACGACATCGGCAAGCTGAGCTTCACCTCTCTTTACGACCACGCGGGCCGGCAGCTCCTCTCCAGTGAGGCCGAGGCCCTCCGCCTCCATACCGAGACCGCCCGACGGCTCCAAAACTACCCTTCCACCGAGCTTTACGCCGATGCCGCCCGGGGTCATCACCGCTGGTATGACGGCAGCGGCGGCTTCCCCGAGGACTTCCGCCGCCAGGAGAGCGCCACCCGGGCCTTGGTGGATGTGATCGCCCTATCCAACTTTCTGGACAGTGAACCGGACAATGCCAAGCTCCCCTATCACACCAGCCCCTTCGAAGACCGGGTCCGGGAAGCACTTCGCCTGGAAGGCCGCCGCTTCTCCCCCCTGGTCACGGTCTGCCTCAGGGACCCGTCGGTGCTGGAGCAGCTGAAAACTCTCTACGAAACCGGCCGCCGGGAGGGCTACGACTACTGCTTCCGCCACGCCCTGGGCACCGCGGAGCAGCCCGGCTGAACCCCACAAGAAAAGCGCGCGGAGAAGCTTCTCCGCGCGCTTTTTGCTCCCTTACGGCTTCCTCAGTCCAGGTCGGCGCCGTTGGAGGCAATGACCTTTTTATACCAGTAAAAGCTGTCCTTGCGGTAGCGGTCCCGGGTGCCGCGGCCCTCGTTGTCCAGGTCCACATACACAAAGCCGTACCGCTTCTTCATCTCACCGGTGGAGGCCGAGATGAGGTCGATGCAGCCCCAGGGGGTGTAAGCGATCAGGTCCACCCCGTCCTCAATGGCTTCCTCCATGGCCTTGATGTGGCCCCGCATATACTCGATGCGGTAGGGGTCGTGGACCTTCCCATCGGATTCCAGCACATCGTGGGCCCCCAGGCCGTTCTCCACCACCATCATGGGGATCTGGTAGCGGTTGTAGACCTCGTTCAGGTAATACCGCAGGCCGTCCGGGTCCATGGCCCAGCCCCAGTCGGAGTACCCCAGGTAGGGGTTCTTGGCCCCCAAGCTTAAGTTCCCCGCCCCGTCCATGACCACATCGGCGTGGGTGGTGACACAGGAGGTGGAGTAGTAGCTGAAGGTGTAGAAATCCACCTTGCCCTCGGCCAGATCCTTCCCGTCCTCAGGACCCCAGGCCAATTCCACGTCATACTCCTTCCAGAGCCGTTTGGCGAAGGCGGGATAGCCCCCCCGGACCATCACGTCCCCACAGTAGTCGTTGCACCTTTGCCACTTTTTCTGGGTCTCCAGCATGTCCTTGGGATCACAGGTCAGGGGATACTTGCAGGTCCCGGCGATCATGCATCCCACCTTGTAATTCGGGTCGATGGCATGGGCCCGCTTTACCGCCCGGGCCGAGGCCACAAACTCATTGTGCAGTATCTGGAGTCCCCGAGCCATGGCCGCCTTGGGATAGTTGGGGACAAAATCCGCCATCATCATGGTGATATTGATCTCGTTGAAGGTGAGCCAGTATTTGACCTCCCCCTTGTACTCCCTGAACAGGGTCTCGGTGTACCGGTCAAAGAGCCCGATGACCTCCCGGTTGGCCCAGCCTCCCAGCTCCTCCTCAATGTAAAGAGGAGTGTCGTAGTGGGAGATGGTGACCAGGGGCTCGATGCCGTACTTTTTCAGCTCCCGGAACACCTTGTGGTAAAACTCCAGCCCCTCCTTGTTGGGAGCGGTCTCAATGCCCTTGGGGAAGATCCGGGACCAGGAGATGGACATACGGAACATTTTGAAGCCCATCTCGGCCAAAAGGGCAATGTCCTCCTTGTATCGGTGATAGAAATCCACCGCCTGCTGGTTGGGGTAATAATAGTCCTCGGCCACAGCAGCCTTGACCCCCTCAGGCTTGGACTCAAAGCTGGAGAAGGGCTTCACCGTGCCGTCAGGCAGGCGGTAGGTCACATAGCGGGGGGCCGTGGCGGTGCCGGCAGTGGTCATATCGGTGAGGGCAGGGCCCCGGCCCCCCTCGTTCCAGCCGCCCTCATACTGGTTGGCGGCGGTGGCGCCGCCCCAGAAAAAGTCCTTTGGAAAAGGCATTGTGTTTCCTCCTTTTTACGCAATGGTGGAGAGCAGAGGCTCCCCGGTCTTGACGGACTTGTCGGTCATCTCCACCACGTCGGTGAACTCGTCGGCGTTGGTCACCAGCACGGGGGTGTCCATCACAAAGCCCTTGGCCTTCATGCCCTCCAGGTCGAAGGTGATGAGCTTCTGGCCCTTCTTCACGGCCTCCCCCTGCTTCACGTGGGCGGTAAAGCCCTCCCCGTTCAGCCGGACCGTGTTCATGCCGATGTGGATGAGCACGGTGCATCCGCTCTCCGAGGTAAGGCCGATGGCGTGGCAGGTGTGGAACAGGTTCTCCACCACCCCGTCAAAGGGAGCGCAGATGGTCCCCTCGGTGGGCACGATGACCGCCCCCTTGCCCAGCACCTCGGTGGCAAAGGCCTCGTCCTCACATTCGGCAAGGGGCTTCACGGCTCCGGAGACAGGAGCAAACACGGTGACATTCCGGGCGGCCTTCTCGTTCTTGGCGGCCTGGGCCTCCATCTTTTTCACGGCTTTTTCGGGGATGGCAGCAGCGGTCCCGGTGCCGTCCTCATCCTTATACAGTACATAGGCTACAGCAAAGGAGAACAGGAAAGGTACAATAACAGCCAGGGCAATACCCAGGAAGTTGGTTCCGCCGGTGGGATTGACCATTCCCAGCAGGCCGATTACGCCCATACCCGTATAGGTGTACATAAAGATATTGAAAATGCCGATAAACAGGCCGCCGATGGCGCCGCCCACACAGGAGATGGCGAACATCTTGATCCGGGGCAGGGTGACGCCGTAGATGGCGGGCTCGGTGACGCCGAAGACACCCGAGAAGAAGGCAGGCAGGGCCACATCCTTCAGCTTCTTATCCTTGGTCTTGAGATAGATGGCCAGCACCACGCCGATCTGGGCAAAGCAGGGAATGGAGGTAAAGGCCAGCAGCTGGACCGGGATCCCCTGCATCAGGTCCATAAAAGAGAACATAACCAGCATGCCGTGGACTCCGAACAGCACAAAGATCTGCCACAGGCCACCCACCAGAATGCCTGCGATAATGGGCGAGAAGCCGAAGATGGTGTTGATCACCGTGCTGATCCCTACCCCCACCATGTTGGCGAAGGGCCCCACAAAGGCAAAACCAAGGGGGATCATGATCGCCATGACCAGCGCCGGGGCCAGAAAGCTGCGCACCACATCAGGAATGATCTTGTTCAGGAACTTATAGACAGGGGCCGACAGGCACACCACAAAAATGACCGGCAGGAAGGTGGAGGTGTAGGTGGCGTTGACCACAAATCCAAAGAGGTTCAAGTCCACCCCCTGAATGGTGGGGTAGAGCATACCGGCGGCAATGATAAAGCCCAGCACCGGGTCCATTCCCATCTTTTTTCCCACATGATAGCCCAGCAGTAGGGGCATGAACCAGAAAAAGGCGTCAGCAATGGCGCTCATCAGAACATAGGGTCCGCTGTTGATGTCCACCCCCGCCATGGTGGCGATGGCCAGCACGCCCTTCAGAATACCGGACGCGCACAGGATATTCAGGGTAGGCCCCATGGCAGCCATGACCACATCCAGAGCCCGCAGGAAAATATTTTTCTTCTTCCCTCCGGCGTTTCCCTGAGGTCCGCCGGCTTCATCCGCGGCGATCCCCAACTCTTTGCACACGTCCTCATAGACAAAATGAACGTGTTCGCCGATGACCACCATGTACTCACCGCCGCCCCGGACCACCGTGATGACCCCCTCCCGGTTTTTCAGGTAGTCGGTGTCTGCTTTGCCCTCGTCGTTCAGGGTGAAGCGGAGCCGGGTGATGCAGTGGCGCAGGCTGGACACATTCTCCTTGCCGCCCACATGGGCGACAATGTCTTTTGCTAACTCAGTGTACTTTCCCATTTGTTTTAACCTCCAGTTTTGAAAATGTTTAACAGATCATGCTTCCTTTGAAAACGGAAGGTCAAGCCAACTGGGAACGCAGGCTCCCATTGTCACCATCCTGTTCCTTTTCAAAAGCTGGATCGGCCCGGGCGGTCCTCCCCTCTCTCCTTTCCTGCCGGTCTGGGCCCTTGCCGCTCCACATAGAGCGTATCAAGCGAACTTAAATATCATCCTCTTCCGGCGGAAGAGGAGCCGCTGACCCGTCAGCGGCCCGGTTGGCCTTGCTCACCACAAGACGGATGTGTATGGTAAGGTACATCAGCTCCTCCACATTCAAGTCGTAGCGGTACTGCTTTTTCAGAAATTCGCTGACCTTCTTGGCGCAGCGGTAAGGCTCGGCGTACTTGACGAACACGATGTCGGCCAACTCTTCGCTGGACGCCTCGGCGTACTGATCCCCCCGAAGGACCCGGCGGGCAAAAAATTTCAGGTGAGTGATAAAACGGTAGTAGTAGCTGGAGCTGGTGTCAAACTCCATCACAAAGCTCCGCCCCACAATGTTGAGCACGTCCTGAATGATCCTGGTGATGTGGAAGGTCTCGTCGATGGTGGAGTCCTCGGCCTCGGCGTTGACGATGTGCATGGCGATGAAGGCGGCTTCGGCCTCGGGGAGCTTCTCCCCAAAGGCCTCCTCCATCATGTCCAGGGCAAGGGTGCCGATCTCAAATTCCTTCTCGTAGAACTGCTTGATCTCCCAGGTGAGGCCGTTGGTGATGGCCATTCCCTCCTTCGCCCGCTGAAGGGTGTAGTAGAGATGGTCGGCCAGGGAGATCACCAGGCTGTCGCTGAGCTTCTGCTCCAGGGCAAGCCTGGCCATCTGGACGATCCGGTCGGAAAGCTCGATATACTCCATGGGGAGCTCGGCAAGCAGCTTTTCCAGTTGAGCGGACACCTTGCCGTCGGCGGCCGGAGTGTAGGTCTTTTCCACCAGGGCCGGGTCCAGTTCATCCCCCACCCGCTTCTTGAAGCCGATGCCCTTACCGCAGACGATCTTTTCTTTTTTCCCGTCCATGACCACCAGTGCGTTGTTGGTCAATATCCTCTCAATTCGCACAGGGCCACACCTCCCAGGCAAAAATAAAGACCCATTTACTCGCACTTCAACTGTGCGGTAAACAGGTCAAGCTCGCGTTGCCGCGATCACCATCCTCGTTTATCTGTCAATAACATAGCATATCCCTTCCCGCTTTTCAACCTCTTTTCTCTCCGAAAAAATATTTTAGGCGTTTTCGACAGATTTTCGCCCTCTTTTTTGTGCATAACCCACAACAAAAGGCGGGGCCCACAGGCCCCGCCTTTCCATGTCTGTGCTGTCTTAGGTATCCGGTCTTATCAGCAGCAGCCGTTGTTGCACCCACAGCCGTTGTTGCAGCCGCAGCCACAGCCACACCCGCCGCCGCAGCAGCAGATCAGGATGATGAGGATGAGGATGATCCAGCAGCAGCCACCGCCGCCGCCCCAGCCACAACCGTTATTGCAGCATCCCATAGTGAAGTACCTCCTAAAGAGATTTAGAAGTCCGGCGGTCTCCCGTCCGGCTTCACTTCATCTTATGCCGCCGCGTCTGATTGGTTCCGCTCCCCTAATTCGCTTGGGTCTCTCTGTCGGGCTCCCGTCTCTGGAGAAGCTTCTCCGCCCCCTCGGGCAGCTTCCCCATGGTGCCCACACACCGGTTAATGGGGGTACCCAGGTTGTAAAACTTCTCCTCATAGTCGGTCATGACCCCCACCGGACCGTTTTCATGCAGGTCCCGGGTCACCTCGGACAGGGCGAACCCCGCCTTGGGAAACTGGAACAGGGACCACTCATACAAATCATGGTTGTCTGTCTTGAAGTGGATCTGCCCCCCCTCCGCCAGCACCTTCCGGTACCGGAGCAAAAACCCCGGATGGGTAAGCCGCCGCTTGGCATACCGGGCCCCAGGCCACGGGTCGCAGAAATTGATGTAGAGCCGGCTCACCTCCCCGGGGGCGAAATACTCCCCCAGGTCGGCCGCATCGGCGTCAATGAAAAAGACGTTTTGAAGTCCCATATCTCTGGCCCTCTCTGCGGCAATGACCATGGCGTCGGGCACCCGCTCCACCGCCACAAAGAGCACGTCCGGCTCAGCCTGGGCGGTCCCCACCGTAAAGCGCCCCTTGCCGCAGCCCAGCTCCACCCGGAGCTCCCGCGCCTGGGGCATCAACTCCCGCCAGCACCCCCGGTGCTCCTTCGGCTCCGTGACCACCAAATCGCCGCAGGCCACCAACCGTGCGTCCAGATTCGGCTTCTTTCTCATTCTCAAAAGGATCCCCTCCAAAATTCGGGTTTCTTTTATCTTATCACGCTTTTTCAAAAAAGTCGATATCCCCTTGCTTTTTCCTTTCTCAAAGTCTATGATTATGGGGGCAAAACCCCCGAAAATGGCCTCAAACCTGCCCCAAAAACTCTCTTTTCATCGAAGGAGGCAATTTCCTTGAAAAAGTTTCAGGATCCCCACATTTCTCTGGCCAAAGAAAGTCAAATCGATGAAATTTATTCTATTATGACCACTGTAGCCACCCAGATGGACCACCCGGAATACTACGTGATCGACGACCGGAACTATGTCGCCCGCCACATCTCCCAAGAGGGCTTTACCTTACTCTGGCAAGAGGTTGACACCATCGCTGGCTTCCTCATCGTCCACCTCCCAACCCCCGACGACCCCCACAATCTGGGCCGCGATCTTTCCTTCTCATCCTTACAGCTGCAAGGGGTTTCCCATATGGAATCCGCCGCCGTCCTCCCCCAATTCCGCGGCAAAGGCATCCAGAAAAAACTGATCTCCGCTGCCGAAACCCGCGTCCGCTCCTTGGGCTTCCGATACAGCCTCTGCACCGTCCACCCCAACAATCTCCCCAGTCTCCAAACCCTTCTCTCCCTAAACTATGAGGTATCCACCACCAAACTCAAATACGGCGGCAAGCTGCGCCACATTATGAAAAAAGAGCTCTAACTTCCCCACTCTCCCCCTTGCAAAACAGCCAAAAATCGGTTATACTGTTCCATACCATCTCCCCAAGCATATCGAAGTTGCTATCGTGCCACTTTGAGAGAATAGATGGCTTATCCTTGAGCTTCAAATCGAAGCCTCGAAAGCCGTCTGGACAGTAGCGGACAGCGGAAACCTTAACTTAAAATTTCTTATCCAAATCCCCCTCTGACCACAGCAAAGCCCTCAGCCAGAGTGAACTTGCTTTTTCCCGCAAATCATGATATAAACTAAATACCCGGGTGTAGCCTATCGGTTAGGCACTTGGTTTGGGAGCGTAGGTGGGAGGTTCGTCAGGTTTGAACCGCAACCCCGGAAGTTACTGGGGCAGTAGCTCATTCTAAAATCTCCCGGCGTAAATTCTCGCTTCAAATTCCCCTTTGACCACATGGGTGACCACAGTCAGAGTAGACTTGCTTTTTCTTGCGAATCATGATATAAACGAAATACCCGGGTGTAGCCTATCGGTTAGGCACTTGGTTTGGGACCAAGCCCAGGCTGGTTCGACTCCAGTCACTCGGACCATGAAGAAGCTACATTTTGCCTTGCAGTAAAGGCGTAGATGTAGCTTCTTCATATAATTTTTATCCACAGTCTTTAAACAAATAATGTGATATAATAGCAACTGTAATATTAAGGAGGCTTCTTAATACTGTCCGATTCTAACTATGCTAAAATTCTAAACTATTTCGATCGTCAGTTTTGGAGTGGAAAGACCGATGAAACGAACTGGTCCTATTATGGAATTATATTGGATTGGTATTTCGATAATTCAGTTCTTTGTGTTGACTACTTGGATATTGCAGACTATTTTAGCAGTAATGGGGGGTTTTCTTTTTCTGAAACTGAACTTTTTTCAAAGCAGTACGTAGCAGTCGAGGGCCAAAAACGCTTAGAACTTATCCAAGCCATTTTAAACTTAATAAGAATGTCAACCGTAAATACCGAACAGAGTAAGCACATTATTTCGGTGATTACAAATGTATTGGCTCGTGATGCAGTTACAGTTATTGTTCCAGAAAGCGGCCCCATATCCATAAAGCTCAATGATATTCTTGATTCCGGATCTTATTGTAACATTATTCGGGTAAAAGATGGAATATTGCGAAAAGAGTTGCGAGCTGTCTATAAAGATGACCCAAAACTGCAAAAAAGGATGCAGTATGAGTATGAAAATATGGCCAAGTTGTCTGGATGCCCGCAAATTCTCAACGTCTTTGGATATGATGACGCAACTCATTCTTATCTTATGGAACAAGCAGATATGAATTTAGCAACATATCTTGAAAGCGAAATTGACCTTTCTTTTGAGGAACGACTTAAAATAGTTATGGATATCCTGCATGGCATGAGCTATGCGCATAATCACTCAATCATCCATCGGGATTTGCACTTGGGAAATGTTCTGAAAATTGGGAGCGACTATGTTATATGCGATTTTGGATTAAGTAAGGACCTTTCGATTGTTCGTAGTATGAAATCGTCATATACTCAGAAAAACAACCATCTTTTTGTAGACCCGCTGGCATTAACTGATTTCACCCTGCTGGATCAAAAAAGCGATATTTACTCCCTCGGCAAAATGATGGACTATATCTTCACCTGCAATGCGCCAACAGCAGATCGTGTTTTCAAAACTATTGTTGAACGATGTATTTGCCGTGACAAAGCTCTGAGATATAGTTCAGTAGATCAGATTATTGCCGATATGGAAAACACATTGAACGCTCAGTCAGAAGAGGATAGAAAAAGAGGTATTGTTTCAAAAATCCTGAATAACCAGTACGATGTACAAGTGCAAGAATATATAATCGGGCTTGTTGAATCTGATAGACTAAGTAAGTTCATTGTAGCTAATAAGCTACAATCTTTTTGGAAATTGATTCTTAGATTTGAGTCTGTATACCAAGTTCAAATTCTTCGTTCCATTGAAACCGGCTATTCGGCGGCAACAGGATATGGCGGTTGGGCAAACTATGATATTTTTGCCACAGTTGCTTATAACTTGTGTATACATCTGCCAGATGGAGAGCCAAAAGCAATTGCCAGGCACATCTTGGAGGGCTGCGCAAATATTCGTTACTATGCGCAAGATTTGCTTGAACGCCTTCCCATATAGCAATTTCAGATGTCTTTTCAAGGGGCAATATTTGATTAAAATAGGCGTTTGAATTCAATTACAAAAATGAAATTGCTAATGAAGTCAGTTTCCCTCTCTTTTATCCCTTTTGCATGTTGTTAAATCTGTGATAATGAATTTGTAAGACTTTTCTTCAGAGAAAATACCTAAGCCTATAATAACGGACTTATGGAGGTTTAGCATGAATTTGAATCATGTGCTTACAGCAAACGAAATTGATGCTTGGGCCAGAGAAAATCCAAGGCGGGCCCAAGAACTATTGCCAGAACTGATTATACGTCTTATCCTATGCACTTCTTCTGAAATAAGAAATTTTAATTTCCCTATTGAAAAAGGAATCCAGTATTCTGGATATGACGGTGCGCTGGATTCTGGCAAGTCTTCAAGCTATTTCCCGGAGGGGAAATCTGTTTGGGAGTTTGGTACAAACGAGGATGCTCTGGGAAAATTTAAGTCTGATATTGAAAAAAGACATTGTAATCCTTTAGGTGTTGATGTAAAAGAAACAGCATTTATTTTTGCCACTTTAAAGATATGGAACCACAGAACTTCGATAGAAGAAATCGTAAATGAAAGTAAAGGCAAGTATAGTTGGAAAGACATTCGGATCATAGATGGTAGCAAGATTTCCCTTTGGATACAATCACATAGTGCTGTTGCGGCGTGGTTTGCAAATGCCATAGGAAAACATATAAATGGTATCCGCACCATTGAAGATTTTTGGAATGACTATAGTCAAAGTGCGTCTCCAAATCTTAATAAGGATTATTTTTTGCTTGGCAGAGAAGCTCAAATCGATCAGTTGTCAAAATGGCTTGAGCAGAAGTCCGGCTCTCTTACCTTGATTTCTGAATCATCATTGGAATCCGTCCTATTTATTTCTGCTTATTTGTTGGCTAATCGTGAAAAAAACAATTCGATATTGAATAAAACTCTCATCGTTGAGTCCCCGGAGGAATGGAATAATTTTATTGTGGGGAACGAAAGAGATTGCCTCCTTATCCCGACTTTTAACTTTACGGAAGATATTCGCTGTCCATCGGACATGTTTATCATTCTTCCGGTAGCAAAATACTCCCCATTATCAAAGATTACAAAAAATATTGATTCAGTAAAAATCGACAAGCGTCCCAAAGCCGTATACCACAAGGCATTGGAGTCGCTTGGTTTTAAACCCACAGATTTTTCAAAAATTGAAACAGAGACGAAAAGAAGCTTTTTGCCATTCTATCGGATGATTACCAAGTTGTCCACCAGGAAAAGTCCGAGATGGCTATCCGAGCCAGGTTTACAGGATCTTATCCCCGCTTTTCTGGTCGGCGGATGGAATGGTGACTCAGAGGGAGATCGAAAGGCAATCGCAGCAATAAGTGGGCTAAATTATGAGGATTATGTCTGTCGAATCAACAAATGGTTGGCTGTAGAAGATGCTCCTATTTTCAAAGTTTTTAACACTTATCAGATTGTGTCCGTTCAAGACATGTGGACATTTTTATACGAATCATTGACAGAGGATCAAGTAAAGAGATTCAGAGAATGTGTCATTGCTGTTTTGGGAGCAACAGATCCAGCGTTTCAACTTCCAGAAGAGCAATGGGCATTTGCATCTGTTTATGGGAAAGTGTCAAAATATTCCGAACTATTGCGAGAAGGTCTGACCATTAGTTTGATTTTACTTTCAGAGCAAGGCAATCGAGAAAATAATTTCAATGTTGTTTCTGCTGAGCGCTATGTTTACCTTTTAGTTCAAGAAATCTTTCATTCTATCAACACATGGGAGGAGTGGAATACCATAGCTCCTTCTCTGATGGCGCTGGCAGAAGCCTCGCCAGAAGCAGTTCTTGAAAAATTAGAGCAAGAAATTTCAAACGGTAAAAGTGAAATGTGGCATCTCTTTAAGCCGGCAAAAGATGTCCTTACTGGCCCAAGCAATTATACCCACATACTTTGGTCATTGGAACAGCTTGTTTGGTACCGAAGCTATGTAGTGCGTGCCATAGATCTGCTCGTTGCTATCAATGAAAAACAATTTGAATATACCCTTGCGAATTCTCCAATTAACACATTGTATGATATTTTTTGCACCTGGTATTCCCAAAGCTGCCTTAATTGCGAAGAAAAGATAGAACTTCTCAAAAAAATATGTAAACACAACCCGACGACAGGAGAAGCTTTGATTAATAAGCTAATTCCTACAGGGCCTGCTTCTTGCGGGAGTATTCAAAAACCCAGGTGGCATAGTTTTGATACAGAATTTCAGGAGAAAGTGACATATGCAGAATACAACTCCACACTGCAGGCAATCGCAAATATTGCGGTAAGTGAGGCTACTACGACAGCTCAATGGTGTACCATCGTGAACCACGCTTTGTTTTTCTTCCGCTTTGACGAACAGTGGCTTGAGAAGCTTAGTGAATACTGCACAAATATCTCCGAGGTCGAGAAGCAAGAAATTGCAAACTCTTTGCGCTCGGAAATTAGTAGAAACAGAGAGTTTTGTAGTGCAGACTGGTCTATGCCAGAAGAATTCTTGTCGCAGATGGAGACAGTACTACTACAAATTTTGCCAAACAATATAGGACAATATACATACTTATTTCAGCATCATCCTGCTCTTTTACATCCCATTCCATACGATAAAGATCACTTTAGCTACGAGAAAGAGCAAGACTACCTCCGAACCGTTCGAATGGAAACTATTCATAATATTTTAAGTAGCTTCGGTCCTGATTCGCTGGTTGACTTTTCTCTCCAAGCGGAAAGCACAAGTGAATTAGCAGAAGTCATTGCTTCTAAGGTCCTTCACAACACATATGACTTCCCCCTCATCCTAAAAACGAAAGAGAATGCTTCGCTTTATTCTTCTGTTTTACATCAACTTTAGCAGCTCAATGGATTGGAGGCATTTTTACTTGCATTAAAAGATGCACCTCTTACCAATGAAGAGAAAGCCGATATGATATGCAATAGCCCATTGGATCCTGAAATCTGGATAAGGCTTGATGATTTGGATAACGGAATTGCCCGATACTATTGGGAACATATCAACGCCCTTGCTCTTTTGGGGCGAAGTGATGAGCGTGATGAGCGTATAGATTATTTCCTTAGTCAGTTGCTTAAATATGACAGGCCCTATTCTGCTGCACAAGTTATTACATTTTCGCAGTACTCTAACTCTGAAATCATTATGTGCACTCTCTTTAAATGCTGCGAAATGCAAAATTGTATGGAACCTACAGGCGCATCATTACGTGGGCTGTCGGAACATGATGTTCTCACCTTGTTTGACAGGCTATACAGCAATCAAAACATTGAATTAGATGAGTTGGTGCAATTAGAAATTTCTTTTCTCCCCTACTTTAGATTCCATTCAACTCCCAAAGGAATTGCGAAATTCTTACTTGAAAATCCTGTAGAATATGTCAAGTTAATTACGATGAATTATAAGCCCGATTCTGGTGTAGATCCTGTAAGCACAGATTTCTCGGATGAACAATGCCGCATAGCATATGAAATTGTAGACCTCTTTAAGACAATTCCAGGCTGTGACGGAACCACTATTTCAGAAATGGAATTTTCCGAATGGGTTGCAGCGGCTCAAAAATACGCAGAACAGATTGGGTACAAAAATTCCTTCGTCCATTGTTTTGGTCGTGTACTTAGCTATGCTCCAGTGGGCAGTGACGGAATTTTCCCACATGAGACAGTGAGGGGCTTCCTTGAAAAGACCCGAAACGACAAATTGGTAAGCGGCTTCATTCTGGGAAAGCAAAATCAGAGGGGAGTTCATACCGTAACAGGCGGTCTTGAAGAAAAGGAGATCGCACAAAAATATCAAGATGACGCATCTGCGATACGTGTATCATATCCTCACACTGCAGCCATATTAGAAAAACTTTCAGAGTGTTACAAGGAGGAATCACTCTACGAACAGAAAAGAGAATTGCTCGATTTTCGTGGCTAACTAAAGCATCAATCAAATTTTATCCTATTCCTTGTTCGGGTCGGGCAAGAGTAAGGCATATGTATATCCAGAATTGAATGTACCGCTGAAGAAAAAAAGAAAATATTTACTTGATTAGTATGCTTTTACCTGCAAGGAGCCATAAGTGGAAGATCTTAGGCATCGGATATTTTCCCACATGCAAATATCTATAGTGTTTCGCTATTACAAAATCGCTTGCTATTATTGAAATTTAATGTCCTATGAAGCCTTTACTCGGAAGAGAGTTTCGTCAAACATATACGCTAAGTGATGAATTAGAAGATGGTATAAACCAGCTTCTTGGACAAAGGCAGACCTTTTATCGGTCGTATGCCAATCTTTTTGTCGAGTCAGAAGAACGGTTCGAAGGCAACAACATTGATGCATTTGGGTTATTGGCAATGTCGGAGCATTGAATTCCGCTCAACGCAAGGCTTTCGATACATACCGGAATGAGCTGCGCTCTATAAGAATAGATAGATTTGACGAGCTTTTGCAACGGGTTGAAAATCAATTGGATCTATTTAGAGCAAGCATAGGAGGAGGAAATCTTGAAAAACGCTGATTTAAAAGAAGAAGAGATTATTAAATGTTTCCACTGCGGGAACGAAACCCCAATGAAAAAAGTTGGGGAATATAGCTGGGGATCACGCGATTTAGATTATTCGGAGTTTGATTTTCTATTTCAATATGAGCTTTTTGCCTGCCCTGTTTGTCATAAAGTAACGCTTCGGCAGACGTACAGTGATGAATCCATGATAAACTATCATACCAATGACCAGTTCAATTTTTATGATGAACAAAACATTCTTTTTCCGCTAAGTAGTATAGAAAGCAATTTCGTTCCTCAAAAAATCAAAGCTGCCTATGAAGCTGCCCTAAAGACGAAAGGAATCGATAAAAATATCTGTCTTATGGCGTTAAGGCGAACTCTTGAACTGATGCTCAAAGATCAAGGTGCCACCAAATGGGGCCTAAAAGATAAAATTGAGGAAGTTGCCGCAAGAGGTCTGCTTCCCGATACATTGAAAGAAGCTTCATCATTTGCCAAAGTGCTCGGCGATACGGCAGCCCATGATAAAGAATTAGAAATAGACTCATACGACATAGAATCTATCGCTGAATTTATCAGATATATTATTGAGTATTTGTATATCATTCCAAGCAAAATTAGCGCCTATAAGAAAGTTTTAGACGGCAAATCCCATGAGTCAGAGTAATCATAAACCAATTTTGGACCCATTAAATTTCAATTCTATTCACCAGTTGGCCTCAGTAGGTTTTGGTTTTCTTAAGTGTTTTCTGATTTCGTCATAATATCTCCGCACCGTATTTTTATCCACCCCCACCTCTCTTGCAATCAGGCTCTTATTGGTGACCTCCGGATGTTCTCGCATATAGGCGGCAATCAGCTTTTTCTTCTTGCTGACGCCGTCCGGAATGGTGGACAAGTCGCCGCTCTGTTTGATGGCTTGGATCTCCGCCTTCATCTCTGCAATCAGCCCCGGCAGAAGGGCTTCGCATTCCTCCCTCGTCTTGGCGTACACATTCCGGGAATGCTTCTTGCCGTCTGGCCACACGGGAGAATAGCGGCCTTCCCAAAGGTGTTCGCTGATCTGGCTGATGCAACCGGTGCCAGGTTTGCGCATCTTGCCGATGTATGGCTGGAAGGTGGTCATGGTTCGCTTCGCTTGCGGCTCTGCGGGTAGCTCCTGCGGGGCCGCTTTTCCTATCCCTTGATCGATCTTTGCCGCTGCCTCCGCCTGCATGGTGTCGGTGACGTGGGTGTAAATGTCCAGCGTGGTGGCCGCCGACACATGGCCCAGCATGGCTGAGAGGGTCTTGACGTCCATCCCGCTGCCCAGGGCTGTGGTGGCAAAGGTGTGACGGAGGTCGTGGAACCGAACCTGTTTACACTGGGCGTGTTCCAAAATCAGGTGGAGTCGCTGCCGGATGGCTCCCGGATCCATGGGGCTGTCCTCCTTTACCGGGGAGGGAAACATCCAGCGGGAATCCAAGGTTTTCCTGTATTCTGCCAGGATCGCCAACATGGGCGGCGGTAGAATGATCGTGCGGATGGAGGATTTCGTCTTGGGCTGAGAAATCAGAAGGCCGTCCTCCTTGGTGCGGTAGACCTGCTTGGTGATATGTAACTCCCCGGTTTTCACGTTCAGGTCTTCCCATTGGAGGGCCAGCAGCTCTCCCCGCCGCAGCCCTGTGGTCAGTTCCAGAAGGAAAAGTTCAAAGTATCCCTCCGCCTTGGCTTGAATCAGGAAGCGCTGGATCTCCTCACGGGTCAGCACCTGCATTTCCCTTGCCTTCTTGGGAGGCAGCTTACAGCCGATAGCCGGATCAATTTTAATGAGTCCCTCGTTCTTGGCTCTCTCCAACGCTGTCCTGCAACTGGCGTGACAGGCACGCACCATGCGGTCTGATAGTCCCTCGCCGTAGTGGTCAGCATGGATGAGCCGCCCGCTCTTTTTCAGTCTGGAATAGAACTGCTGCAAGTCGTTCTGGGTCAGCTTGTTCAGAGGTATTTTACCAAGTTCCGGGATGATGTGTCCGTAAATGCGTCCCTCATAGCCTGACCGTGTAGTAGCCCGCAGTTTTGGTTTGGAGTAGTTCTGATACCAGAAATCCATCCAATCCCCGAAGGGCATACCGGGATGTATCTTTTCCGTTTTAGTCGGCCCCACCTGCTCCTTTAGCTTCTTCAGTTTTTCAACGCACTCACTTTTCGTCTTTGCCAGAACGCTTTTCGTCTTGGGCAGGTTCTTCTCATCGTAGCCGATGACCACCCGGCCTTCCCAGCGGCCATCCCCTCTCAGGCGGACGGTTCCATCGCCATTTTTGCGCTTTCTTCCCACGGCTTCCACTCCTCTCCTAAAATGTCCGTCATGAAGTCGCCCACGATGCCCGCCGCCTGCTTCTGCATATCCCCGGTCACGTGGGTGTAGGTGTCCAGGGTGAAGGAGGCATTGGTATGTCCCAAGATCCCGGATAGGGTCTTGGCGTCCACGCCGCTGGTCAAAGCGTGGGTGGCAAAGGTATGCCGCAGATCGTGGAAGCGGATACTGGGCAGTCCCTCCTTTTTCAGGATGGCCTTCATATGGTAATAGGCTGAGTGGGGATTGGTCGGCTCCTCTGGCTTCAGCGGCTGGGGGAATATCCACTCGGTCAAGGCCGTTTTCTTCCGCTCCCGGAGCACCGCCGCTGTTGTCGCCGGCAGGACAATCTTTCGGTTCCCCTTCCCCGTCTTGGGTTCTCCTACATTCAGCACACCATTTCTCTTGGCATGGACGGTGCGCTGGATCTTCAGCGTTCCCGCTTCCTCATCGAAGTCCTCCCATTTCAGGCCGCAGAGCTCACCGCAGCGCAGGCCGATGGTCAATTCCGTGTAGAAGAAGTCTCGCCAGACCTCGTCCCGCTGGATAGCTTCCATAAAACTATCCAGTTGCTTATCGTTGAGGATTTGCTTGGGGCGGTAGTTCGGCTTTGGCACCGCGACTCCCTCTGTGGGGTTCTTGGAGATCAGATGTTCCTGCTCCGCAATCTTCATAGCCCGGTGGAACATGGCATGGATTCGGTTGAGCATGGCATCGGAGAGCTGATACCCAAACTCCGGGTGTTCGTGGACCCGCCCCTCCCGCTTGAGCCTGGTATAGAGCTTCTGCACATCCATGGAGGTGATCTGGCTCACCTGCTTGTCCCCCAGGTAGGGTTTGATGTAGTGCCGGGCATAGTTGCGGTATCCGTCCAGGGTGCTGGGCCGGACGGTGGATGCCGCGTATTCCTTCAGCCAGCGGTCCAGCCATTCCGACAGGGTCATGCGGCTGTTCTCTGTCAGTTCGATCCCCTCATAGGCGTCCAGCTTCTGGTGGAGCTTTGCCAGCAGTTCCTTCTGGGTCGGGGCGTAGATGTAGCGGAAGATGGGATCGCTGTTTTCCTTATGTCCCACCACGATGCGGCCCTCCCAGCGGCCATCGGGCCGTTTGCGTACCATGCCGTCACCGGATGGTCTGCGTTTTGCCACTCTTGTCACTTCCTCTCTGATATAACGAAACCGGGATCCTCTCCATCATACGTGGAGGGGATCCCGGCATTCTTTTGCAATTCTCTCATGTGGTTCAGCATGGTGTGTGCCTCCTTTTCAGTGACACACAATACCATACCCTGCCGAAAATAGCTACTGAATTTTTTGCCTTTTCCTTGTCTATCGCGGCGCAACTGGTGCTGTCATAGAGAGACTTTTTCCCCAGTTTTACGCCTTTAACCGATAGGTACGGTTTCGATTACCACCCTCCGCCACAATCGTTCCCTCGGCCACCATAACTCGAAGCAATTCCTTGACTCGAGTGCTTTTCAGCCCAAGCAACTCCGCAAAATCCGCATTGCTACCGCTGATATGATCCGTTAAATACTCAATAATTGCAGCCTTCTGGGCAACAGTTTTTATCGGCGGTTTTTTATCGGCGGTTTTTATCGGCGGTTTTTTATCGGCGGTTTTTTCAAATGAAAGTACCAATATAGTTCGTTCCGGTTCAAGTTGCTCTCTGATAGCAGGAGTTGCCCACCCTTGCTCCCGCCAAACCCGGAAAATATTGGGGATACCACTTCCAGCACGCTCGCCGACATCAATCAGATTGAACATCTTCATCATGGTCCCGTTGCGGGGGTCGGAGACACCGCCGCTTTTCGCCGCATCGATCTCAATACGGAATCCTCCGGGGTTGGCCATAGTGATACTGTCCCGCTTTTTGATAATGACCAGCCCTTGTCTGCCGTAATAGTCTGCATTGACCAGGCAGTTTGCCAGAGCCTCACGAAGCGCCTGATGCACGGCAGTATCGTCCACCCTGGTTCCACCCTCCATTTTGAACGGCACCTTGATGTCCTGGATCAACTTATTATAGACACGGAAATAGAAGTCGTACACATTGCCGCTCCAGTCGCCGGAGGAGGAAATGATCCGGTCGGTCCAGCGGGTGTCAGCGTCATACTGCTCCTGATAATCCAGAAAATAGGCGTTGAATTCACGCACGATGTCATACTCATTGCCGAACATGAGAAGCCCGGCAGAAGTGGGATGCTTTTGCCCATCAGCACCGATACCGATAGCCCCCAGCTTCAGGAGAAAGTCTTCCTCCTCCAGTGCTTCCCACACATGTCCGGGACGGGAGAGCCGCATCCTTTGGCGATAGCTGCGGATGCTCTCCTTGTTGAACACAGTCAGATCCATCTCGTTCAGGACAAGCATATCCTGGGTTTTCACGGAGGCATCCCGCACCATGGCCTGGTACTCTTCCTTGGTACAGCGATAATCCCCTTCCCCATTGCGGCGGTAGGTGCAGAGCGGATTACCATCCACATAGACCGGCTTATAAGAGCGCTCTGCGCGGGGCACATTGATGACCACGATGTGGTCACCGTTGACCTCCTGGACAAACACATCCTTGGCGGAGAGGACATTTACGCTGGTCTTGTTTGGATTGTTGACGATGTCCCAAAACTCCTTGATGAGTTTCTCCGGGTCGGGCAGGTCGACTGTGTGCAGGGATTTATCCGCCCACTCCTCCACGCCCAGCAGAATGATCCCACCGTAGGTGTTGGCAAAGGCGGAGTAGGTTTCCCAGATGCTCTTGGGCAGACCCCCCAAGGCTTTCTTGGCCTCAATACGGTTATTCTCCCGGTATTGCTCGATGTTGGAAAAGTCGATCATAATAAGCACCTCGCCCGCTGGATCGTCAGATATAATGATTATATCATAAAACGCCCGCTTGTCTATTGAAACCTCAGTTTTAATTTGTGGAGCCGGGTACCAACACCCCGTAGATTTTGACCCCTTACATACTCATGCCGCCCATACTGAAGTCCTGACTTCCGTGGTCATCCGGCCGGTGCCCCATGGCCAGCTTCTTCTCTCTGAGCTTTTCCATCCGCTTGCGGTCGATTTGAGGCCGCATTGTGGTGGCGTCACGGGGCAGGGGTGCTTCCCGGAAGGTCTGGGCCACACGATGAAGGAGCCGGGTGGCGGAGAGCATCACCGAGGGCTGGCCCATGGTGTCCCAGCGGTCCAGGAAAAATTGAGCGTACTCGTTGCCCTGAGAAGCAGACTGCGTGAGCCAGTGTAGAGCTTGTTCCCGGTCTTGAGGAATGTTTTGTCCCACGAGGTACAGCTTGCCCAGAGTGTACTGAGCATACTGGTTTCCGGCTTCGGCGGAGGCGGTCAAGTGTCTGACCGCTTCCGCCACATCTTTGGGCATCCCTTTCCCTGTGAGGTAGAGCTTCCCCAACCAGTAGTCGGCGTACTGGTTCCCCTGGGTGGAGGCCCGGTTGTACCACTCCACTGCTTCAGTGGTTCGTTGCTGGCCTTGGAGTAGCTTTCCAAGAGCGTATTGGGAGTAGCCGTTTCCAGCCTCTGCTGACAATCGGAACCACCGCTCTGCCTGTTCATCGTCCGGGATCACACCCAGGCCATCCCGCCAGCATTTGCCCAACTGATGGGCTACCACCGTTAGGCCTTCATCCCAGAGCAGCTCCAGCGTGTGGACCGCGTTCTCCTTCTCTATCCAACTGGAATCGTCATCGTAGAGGGCGGCCTTGGCTTCCCGGTAGGCCATGACCTGTCGCCAAAGATTCTGAGGTGTGGAGGTCAGTTCCTCGTCCTCCTGCTCGTCCTCCATCTGCCCGTCTTCAAAGGTCACTACGCCCAGGCGGATATTCTCCGCTTCCTGAATGACGGCGTTCTTGATAGAGCGGAACTCCTTTTGCTCGGAGAGTTTTGGACGTTTGCGCTCATGCTCCGAGTAGTAGTCCATGATCTCACATTGAAGCTCCCACCAGGTCTGGTAGCACTGATCCACCACCGGGAGCTTCTCCAACTCATCAATGATCTTGTCCACTGTTTCCTTGACCGCCTTGGGAAGATATCCGTATTTCTTTTTGCCGGTGACCTCGCTCAACTGCGCCACCAGCGTTTGGATCAGCGGCTCCATCTCCGGGCAGTCGCAGATGCCATTCTTCATCTGCCATGCCAGTTCTTTCATTGTGCGGCGGCTCTCCCGCATCAATTCATCTCTGGATACGGACTTCTGCTCATAGGTGTGGAGCATCTCCTGTTGGAAGATGTCGTTGGTAAGGACGGACCTGATTTGCTGAATGCCGTCTTTGGACAGATACGCCTGTCCCGGCTTTACCGACCACGCCATCATGTGGACGTGAGGATGGTCCCCCTCATCGTGGAAGGCAGCATACCAACGGAAGTCCTGAGGTGGGATGTGCATGACCTTGGCAATGTCGTTTCTATGTGCCCGGAGGAGATTCCTCCATTGAGGCGCATGGTCATAGCCCAGCCGCTCTGCATCTTCGCGTTTCAGCGAGATGATGTGTGTCCAGATGTTGCCAGGATACTCGTTCACTTCCTGAATGGCTTTACCCAAGTCTACACGGTCATCATCACCGAACAGGCCGTGGGATCGTGGGCGCTCCGCCATGTACTCCATGTAGCCGGAGGGCAGCAGCTCCACGCCGTCCCGTGTGGCGATGTACCTGGCATAGCCGCCCTTACCGCCGCCCTTGATGTAGGGACTCTTGACAATCAGTCTTGCCACAGGTCATCCTCGCCTTCGTCATACTGTTCCTGAGCCTTCCGCTCGAAGGTCAGCCGCCCATTGGTGGCTTTCACGTTTTTGACACTCTCCGCCCGGAGCTTCTTCAGGTAGTCCGGGTCAATATTCAGATAGGACAGTAGCGCAGTCAGGCCCATGTCCGTTTCCACCGTCTGCTTGAACATCAGCTTGGCCATCCTGTCCTCGAACATTCCAAGCCGCCCATCGATGGCAGATTGGATGGCTATCGGGAGAATCTCGCTCTGTCCTGCTTCCAGATGATCCAGATAACGAATGATGGCCCGTTCGATGAATTCGTTCTTGCTACGGCTGCCGTCCAGACTATAATCTCTGTCCAGGCGGAATTCTGTCAGCGGCGACAGCCGAATGGTCATTTTGTAGGTATTTTCCGTTTTGTCCATAAAATCCTCCAAATCGTGGGTTTGGTGCCGGGGAACCGTTGACCACTCTAAGACAGAGCCTCGGAGTGAGGTCAACGGCTTGTTTTCCCCTCTGAAATGAGGTCACTTTTGACCCCCGGAAACTGCCCGCACTGCGGGCAGAAGTGGCCGGAGGGATGCCGGTTGCGGCGGCACTCCTTTATCCTGCTCTTCTTTGTTGCCAGCTTCTGCGCCCACTATGCGGCGCCTCCCTCTTCCTCTGACCCAGTTTCACCGGGCTTCTCCAAGGTCCCTCTCTGGGCAGCTTTCTGTGCCTCCCACCGGGCGGTATCCAACTTCAGCTTTTCCATCTGCCGCTGATGGTACAGTTCCACTGCTTCCTGGATAGGCCGGATGGTGTAACGGAGAGAGCCATTGCGCCTGATGCCCTTCTTGGTGGTGATCGTAGTGTTCTCCGTACTAATGAGTCTCTTGTCCACCAGCTCGCCCACATACTTCTTCACGGTATTCTCACACAGATCCACCGCATTGCCGATGGTGCGGTAGCTGGGATGGCACTGGTAGGTCTTGCGGTCCTCACATCGAAGCAGATAGTTATAAATGGAGATCTCATCAGAATTCAAACCAAGGCTGAAGACTTCATTGGGTACCATGAAGTAGTTCTTGACCGGGTCGCGTTTTTGCCAGCGCTGATACATCAATTCTCACCTCCGGTCTGTTCCTCCACCCACCGGATGAACTTCTCCTTGGGCACCACCATCCGGTTTCCGATTTTCAGAACCGGGAATCCGTCTTCGTGCATCAACTCGTAGCTGCTGGACGGGGCGATGCCCAGCACCTGCGCCACCAGTTCCGCATTGAGGAACAGGGGCAGATCATCATAACTTTTGAATTCAGATCTCTTCATTGAATTCCTTCTTTCCTTTTTTATTTTGCCTTGGCCACGCACCGTACCGCTTCCTGTCCCGGACTTTCACCGCAACGTCTTCCCTCTGTCGGTGCGCTCCCTTCTGCAAAAGATCCCGGCGCACTTCCCCCCAGAGGAATATCCTCTCCGATGGTGGGTATTTACTTTTCAAGGTTCATTTGTCCGATCCACGGGGCATTTTGATTTGGCTCTACCGCTGTCGGCGCTTTTATGGTAAAATATTTTTGCGGGAATTTACATCAGGAAGTGATCTTTATGGAGGAAGTTTCGTATATGGCTCTTGGTGCCTCTCGGTTGTTTCTGACAGAGGCGGACCATGGTTGTTTCTCTGTTGTACTCCATCACGGGAATGGAGCTGAGGATCGTTTGCCCGCCGCCACACCCGCTGAACTCTTGATCGCCGCTTCAGATATCGACTACACAGATTACCGCCGTGAAGTCCAGCGACTGTGGGATGAACATCCTCTGTTTGAGGAGCGGCTGGACATCCCTGTCGCTGACTTAGAGGATTTTGTTGCCGAGGCTCTTCTTCTCCCCTCCATGCTTCAAGACCGGGACCCCGTGAGTTTTTTCCTGTTGGGCGAGCTTCTCCATCGAAGTTTGCAGATGCAAGATGACGGCTCCGCCTCTTTTCTGCTAAAAGCTGGGTATCAGATCCTCCGGGTTCTGCGGGAACCGTTTCGTGTGCAGACCTACCTGCGGAATATTCTGGAGGTAACCTTCGATGGTATGGAGCGGGTCAGCCAGCAGGAGCGGTTCGAGAAACTGAAACAGGTCTATCCCGATGTGGCCCAAATCTGTGATCCTGCGTTACTGGACCATGTGCCAGAAGGTCAACGTTCCTTTGCGGTCCGCAATCTCTTTGGCCTTTATCTTCTGGAGCTGGCTCTATACTTCCGGCAAGACAAGCAGCGTATCGCCCGGTGCGATTACTGCTGGCGTTATTTCATCCCGAAAACGAAAAAGGCCACCCGGTACTGTGACCGGGTAACCGATGGTTTTCCCTGCAAGGAGCGAGGGTCCAGATTCAAGCGCAATTTGATCTCCGAGCAGGATGAGGCGCTCAAAATATGTGAGCAACTGCGGGGACGGATGTATGCCAGACTTCTACGCTGGCAGGAAGCAGCTCCCACAGAGAGGGACAGGCTCATCCCCATGGATTATGATGACTATGAAACGTGGAGTGAGAATGCCCGTCTTGCTCGCGCAGAATACCTGCTGGGCAAACTCACCGCGGAGGCCTTTCTGCAAAAAATCGATACCACCCATGAGTTAGAAAGCTATGAAGCAGGCAAGGCAGAGCTGGTGGAGGAAACACCTTGGCAGCAACGGGTGGCACAGCGTTGGGATTTTGACCCGGAAATTTTTTATCCAGAATCAATGATGGTTCTTGATACGACCCCCGGAAAAAAGGGTGAATGGGAAATCCTTACCAGGGATGACCTTCGCCGGCAGGATCAGAAAGGACATCAGAGTTTGCGTGATAAATATCAGAAGGATAAATAGCAGGCAGGGAGCCGCTCGATTTTCGTTGCTCCCTGCCTGCATCATTCATTTATTACAGGATATCCGATCCCATTTCATGATATGCTCCGCCGGGAAAGTTCCTCCCTCCAGCGACCCAGCACCTCCCGCAGAGGCTCGTCCAGATACTCCCACGCCTTATCTTTGATCCACTGGGGTACACCGTAGGCCGCCTCCGCGATGCTGCCGGTGATGGCGGCCAGGGTGTCGCTGTCGCCGCCCAGGGAGATGGCGTTGCGGATGGCATCTTCAAAGTCTGTACTCTCCAGAAAGGCGATGATGGCCTGGGGCATCGTGCCCTGGCAGCTCTCATTGAACCAGTAGCCGGGACGGATCTCGTCCAGGGTCCGGCTCAGGTCATAGCCAAACTCCCGCTCCACATACTCTTTGATCTCCGCCTTGCTGTGCCCGGTCCGGGCCAGGAAAATGGCGGCCACCGTACTTTCGGCCCCCTTGATGCCCTCCGGGTGGTCATGGGTCACCCCCGCCGCCAGTGCAGCCGCGGCTCGGGTCTCCTCCATGCTGTCAAACCACCAGCCCACCGCCGCCGTCCGCATAGCCGATCCGTTGCCCCAGGAGCGGTAGGGCTCCCTGCTGTCGGTCATGAGCCAGCTTCCGAAGCGCCCACCGTAGCCGGCATCGGGATACATCCTGCCGTACTTTTTCATGGCGTCGATGAAGTCGTCCTTCTCCCCACCGTTCATCAGGCCTTCGGCTACGGCAATGGTCATGACCGTATCGTCGGTGAAAAAGCACTTGTCCTGAAAGAGCGGGAACGCCTTGATCTTGATGTTGTTCCACTCATAGACCGAACCCACGATGTCCCCAATGATGGCTCCCATCATTTGCGCCAACCCCTTTTCTTCATATCCTTGCGGATGGCCTCCATGGGCGCAGCGGGAACCGCGCCGGTGGCCCGGAAGCAGGCCACGGTCTCGGACATGGCCTGGAAGTTCAGCTCGGTCCCGGCCCCGTCCGGCACATAGTCCACCGCCCGGTCGGGGGCGATCCCAAACCGCCCCGCTGTCTCCACGGCGTCAATGTTGGCCCCCAGGAACACGAACTCCCAGCCGTACTTCTCCTTTTCCTGCTCGATCATGGCCTTGACCCTCTGGGAGGAATACTCCCGGCTGGAGTTCTCCGCCCCGTCGGTGATGATGACGAACATCACCCTGTCGGCCCGGTACTCCTCCGCTGTGTTCCGCTGTACGCTGGCCAGCTTCTGAATGGTCCGCCCGATGGCGTCCAGCAGGGCCGTGGAGCCGCCCACCTGGTACTCCCGCTCGGTCATGGGGCTCACCGCCCGGATGTCGATGCGGTCGTGGAGCAGCTCATAGCGGTTGTCGAACAGCACCGTGGTGATCCGGCACTGGCCGGGGAGCGCCTTCTGCTTTTGGAGCATGGCGTTGAACCCGCCGATGGTGTCGCTCTCCAGCCCCGCCATGGAGCCGCTTTTGTCCAGGATAAAGACCAATTCTGTTGCTTTCATAAAAATGACCTCCTTGTGTTTTGGATGGCTTCATTTTAGCCCACACAGGAGGTCATCAGGTCGCTTGTAAAGCGACAAGTTTTCATTGCGTGTAACACAGCAACCTGGAAGTTGTCTATTTCAGCATTCCCAATTCTATACGTCTGTTCAGTTCCCACACAGCGGTCTTATTACTGTCATATTTTAGCAGTGCTTGGGCACTCTCATAATCCAACCACTCATATTCAGTATGTTCGCGGGACAAAACCAGAGACATACTCTTGACCTTTACAGCAAATGCGTATTCGGGAACTACAAAACATTCCTTGCCCCATATTGCTTCTGCGTTCTTAAAACAGTTTGCAGGTATGCTACAGCAGGTATCAAGTTGTAAATAGTCACAATTCACGGGGATGCCCGCTTCTTCAAAGGCTTCCCGTTTCGCCGACTCGATTACAGAGGAGTCTTCATCCTCTCCGCCACCTGCTATGAACTGCCAAATATCCATATCACTTCTTCTAAACACGCAATATCGAATCTTGCTCTCTTCCATATAATATGGAAGAACCAAAACCTGATATTTCGCCCGTGCCATCTCCTGTCACCTCCGCAAATTTTGTTTTATCTTTTTCCGCTACGCCCCCAGCAGCGGCTGGTCATAAGCAAACAGCACCTCGTTGATCTCAAAAATGTCGTACTTCCCGTTCACAATGAAATACTCCACGATCACATCAAACTTGCTGGCGTGGGACAGGGCGTAGCCCGCCCGCTCCAACAGGTCGTCCGTTTCAGGCAGGGTCAGCTCCAGAGCGATGGCCAGGGCCAGGATGGTGGGCTTCTTGGGGGTATAGCCCTTGCCGGTGCGGATCTTGGAAAAAAGCTTCCGATCCATGTTAGCCCTCTTGTAGACCTCCACATCGGTCTTGCCCTTCTTGTCAATGAGTTTCAGAAGGGTATCCGAAAAGGGCTCGTCCATGTGCTCCATCAGGTCGTCCAGCCCCTGGTCCGGCATGGCCATGGGCGCCGCCATTGAAGGCATCTGGGCGCTCAGGTTGGACTTCGCCACCTGCCGGAGCGCATCCTCCTCCACATTCAGGAGCTGCCGCCGGGTGACCCGGTGGGTGTCCACATAGTGCTGGTCGATGTAGCTCTTCACATCCCCCAGCAGGACCTTGCTGATCTGGAAGGAGGACTTGTCGAAAACCGCCAGGTAGACCTCCATATCGTGATCCCGCAGAAAGTCCTCGATGGCTGACCGGGCTACCTCCAATGCCTCGTCCTTGGGGTAGCCGTAGATGCCGCTGGAGATGAGCGGAAAGGCGATGCTCTCACAGCCGTTCTGCTCTGCCAGCTTCAGGGATTCTATGTAGGCGCTGCGAAGCAGCTCCCGGCTCTGCCGCTTGTTCCAGAAGCTGTAAACCGGCCCGGCGGCGTGGATCACATACTTGGCCGGGAGCGCGAAGCCGGGTGTGATGGCGGCCTCTCCCGTCCTGATGGGGGCCACTTGGTCGCAGGCCGCCTGAAGCTCCTGCTCCCCCGCCGCCCGGAAGATGGCTCCGCAAACCCCACCGCCCATTTGCAGGTCGGTGTTGGCGGCGTTGACGATGGCACCCACATTCATTTTTGTGATGTCCTGGCGGACGATGGTAAGGGGCATGGTTTATACCTCCCTCATTCCATTTTTCTAAGCAATATCCCCAGAGCCCATATCGCATCTTGGAGCCTTTGCTTTCTCTCACTCTTCAAGGCTGATCCCATAAAGTCGAATCGTCTGCTCTGAGCCTTTATCAGCAATTGCCTTTCCCATAGCATTCTCTATCACTTTCATAATAGCCTTTGCTCTATCTACAAAATAAGTATCAAAATCATCGTTGATAAACGCTTCATAATTCACAAGATGTGATTCCACGCGATTCCGGTATTGGGTTTCATCAATATCAGCCCTTTTAAGAATTTTTTTACTATATTTACTCGGAGCTTCTCCTCCTATCTGACGATTGGACTCTGGAAGCAAAGGTGTCTTATTAACAATGCTGTTCCATTTATCTTTGGGGTAGCCCCGCTGGATACAATAAACTTCCGGAAAAATATGATGAATATCTGGAGATTCATCCATACTTTTCACGATATCCATTGTAGTACCCTTGACGAAATCTCTACAGCTTTCCCGGTAAACAAGTGCCATAATACCTTTGTACGCGGCACTGTTTCTGGTCTGTAGCGAAATTAACCTGGTAGCTGAGAAATATGCACTATCGATGGTTCGGTTCTGGCTCGGCTTTCCTTGAATCGTAGCGACAATATCCTCGATATCGTTTGCATAACGAGTCTCGTTTGCTCCTCCATACATTTCTCCCATTATCCCACACCAGTACCATTGCTTAAGAATATTTTGCGTTTTTGGCTGGTTAAAGGTACTCTTTCCAATAACTGCACAAATAGCCGCCAGTGGAATTAACTGTGTAGTATAAGGCAAATCCCGCATACGGAACACATATTGACTAAAAAGGAATTTTCGGGCCATTTTATATCCCTCAAGCACTGCCTGCTTATTCGCCTGATATGATTCAAACGGGAGCGCAAGAACATCCTTCTTTTTGCATGTTGTCATGGAATCTGCGAGATAGCTACAATAAAGAGTAACTGTCGTCAAGAAAGCTGTTTCATCCACGCCATACATAACATCGGTATTGAGTGGCTCACCTTTTCCCCAAATAACATCACGGCAAACTTCCCAATCCTCACGCAGATCAAATTCGTAAGTAGCAAATGTAGCTGTCACAAGCTCAAACACGGTAAGAGACACTCCGCCGGTATTGACATTTTCAAACACTTTACAGACTGCCTCGCGGGGAGTTTCACGTCCAAGCGTTATAACAGGCAACTTATAGTCTATGATGGTATCTATAACATTCACACGGAACTGCTTATACCTTTCCATGAAGGCTTTATCATAATTGTGGTACTCTTTATATCCATCAGCCCAATCCTCTCTGGCACCGCTATCAAAGATAATATTGATGGGAAACATCTCGTGTTCATATTCAAGCTCTTTTGTGGATACATCCAGCAAGACCATTCGATCAAAGTCGGTTTTCACCTTCCGATCTTCTGGTACAGGAATAACGGCATCATATCGGTCTTGGCTTTCATCGAGGCACTTTTTTATATCCAGATAGTAATACCGCTTGATACTTTTACCTTTATCTGTTTTTGTATCAACCGGATCTTTTGAAACAGTTGCACGATACATAGAGGTAAGGCGCTGCTGACCATCCAGAACAAGGTAGCTTGGAGTAACCCCCTGCATTTTTACTCCCTCAATAGTGCGGCATTTGAACTTCACGTTTTCATTGCCATATTCCAACCTCATAATGGCTCCCATAGGGTACCCCTGTGACAGGCTGGCAAGAATACCCCTAATTCGTCCATCGTCCCATGTCCAACTCCTTTGAAATTCTGGTAGCTGGGTTTTTCCAGAACTGACATCTCGCATTAACTCGCTCAGCTCTGTATCAATTGACTTCGGGGCAATATTGACTGCCATTATTATCTCTCCTCACTTTTCGTATCCCTCTGCAACCGATTTTTCCAGAGCACTCATGATATTGTGACAGCAGGGAAGTGCGCATCATAGCATTACAGATTTGCAATCATTGTCGCAAATTTGTCTTCTTTTTCACTGTGCTCCATTTGGGCTCTCCGTTCTGCATCTTCTCGTCTTTGAGCCTCTGATGCCTTATATCTTTGATTTCGGCTATATTCCAAATTAGCTATGTTGACCCAGTCTTTCATGTTTCGCAGTATCGTGATGAGATGTTCTTGCCCCTCATCTCCACGAAGCGGCATCGCTAACTCATTTTTTCCAAACCGTGTGAGCTGGCGGGGCTCATATCCTACTATACATGAGTGAGAATAACTACCATATGCAATAAATTGATACCACTCCACAGGCAACTCTTTATCAAAGATAAAAACAAAGTTCCCATCTCTATACTCTTTATCAACTATTTTTGCCTCAAAATCGCCAGGATCAATAAGTTCAGTGACTACACGTTCCAACTTAGCTCGTTCTTCAGCCCTCTTATGCTTCTCGGCAAGTAGTTTCATTTCCGAGAGTATCTTCTCCTCCGGAAATAGGCGTTGTGCAGGGTCTTGCGTATATAGCTTATCAAACAAATCATCTAAAAACTTGTAGTTCGCATCAACATCCCCAATTTTCTTATATCCTGCTGCTTGTGGAATCTCTTTAGTAAACATCTCGTTAAGAATAAGTGCAACAGCATAAATATCCGTCTGGGCGCTTGCAGGCACTCCTTTTGCGCGCTGTTCAGGCGCTGCATATTGAAAATTTGCCATTCTATCTTTCTGTTTTGTTTCAACTGCAGTGATTAAATCTTCTTCTGAGAAATGAGCTATACCAAAATCGCAAAGAATTGGCTCATCACTGCCATCTGCAAACATAATATTTTCAGGTTTAACATCTCTGTGGATTGCCCCACAACTATGGGCATATCTCAACCCTTCGATTATCCCTATAAAGATATCCATTACTTGTTCATGAGGAATTCCATTTACTATCCGCTCCCGGAGCGTACTCTTATAAAGCGGCATTACATAAAATACATAATCTGTATCATCCAGATAAACGTACCCACGATCTAAAATTTGAACAATATTCTTGTGCTGATGTCGTTCACAGAAATTTATCTCATTTTTAAATCTCTTTAGCTTCTCTGTTGAAATGTTTCTTTGAACAAATTTAATAGCTACATTTTCTCCGCTCTTATTGGTAGCAGAAAACACTCGACCATTTCCTCCTGTCCCAACTTGTTCTCCAAGGATATAATCATCATATGCCGTTTTTATGAGGCTCCCTCTCTTCAATCTCATATGTTCCCACACCTCTGTTTCTTTTGGTTGATCTGTAGTTTTTATGTAGTCTTCAAGATTTTCCGCAATCACGCTCAAATTCGCTTTCAACTTTAGAAAATCTTTTTCGTCTGTCCACCCACTTTGGAAGCCATCATTTATTAGCTGGATAGCCTCTGCGACTATCACATCTTGCTTCAGATTCGGTAGCTGATGTTTTAGTTCCGTTCTCCATTTCTGAAATTCAGCTTTTTTATATATTGTCTTTGTATCTGGCATAAAATTTCCACGCATCGGAGTTAAAAGCTTTTCAATTTCAGGTATGCAATCAAGCAAGTCCCTTATCTTTTGAATATTAGGTTCCATTTTATCCTCCTATCCTCAATCTCATAATCTAAAATTCAATTGTATTTGATTTTATATTAGATTATTTATTTCAAAAATATCCAAATATCGGTCCAGTCGCTTACTGGCAACTCGCCAATTAATCGGACCATATTCTCCCTACTGTCGTAGCAGTAAACATCAAAGGCCTCATAAATACCCGTTTGCAGTCAGCCGGCGTGGCCACTCACCCAATAAAGGGGTAGATACCCCCAAAAACTGGACGACGTGTCCCAATAGTCATACCCCATGAAAATCCTTATATAAAATTATACCATTAATCGGAATAATCACAATATCATTTTTCAGTTTCAAGGCGTTGTTTACTGCTCTATCCTCCCATCCTTTTCTTTGTTTATAGTGGCGCAACTGTTAAGGCGCAATAAGGGCGCCCGTTCTGACTGTGGATCACCAGAGCGGGCGCCCCATTGTTTCGGAATATATTATTCAGATAATCCCATAATCCCGACCTTGTTGCCGTTCTCATACATCATGTTATCATGAATAACTGTGCCCTCGCCTTGGCTTTCCAACCAGCCGAAGCCGGGTACATAGACCATGTCACCGGACTGCGGGTCAATACCCGTCTGCGCCGGGGTAGGTTCAGGAGTGGGTTCTCCGGTAGGGTTTTGTTCCGGTGTCGGCTGTACTTTAGCGACAACAGGTGTTGCCGTGGGAGTAACCTCTGGCTCAAGGACAGTTTCCATGGACGGCTCCGGCTGCTGGGGCTCGGTATATTCTTTCTCTGTCTGCGGTAAAATTTCGGCTTTCTCTTTCGGTGTCGCAACAGGCGCTTCCGGAGTATTTACTGCGGTTGTTTGTGTTGGTTTGGGTATTTCTTCGGCCTCTTCGTATCGTGGCCACACAGCGGCACACAGGGCCAGACAAGCGGCGACCACGACCGCCATAATGTACTTCCTCATTTTTCTTCCTCCTTCTTGAATAGGAAACGAGCGCCCAACTCTCTTGCCCTGCGGCAGGAAATTGGGTGCTCGTTTTCGTAGTTGTTCAGTTCCGCAGAGAGCTTCCACGCCAGCTCAAAGCCAGAGAAGAAGCTATCAATAGAAATGTTCTCAATCATGTAGTCTTTGGCATCGATAATTTGGAGCATCAACCGCCGCTCCTGTTTACCCATCGCTTCAATGAGCGCCTGATGGCATTCCTTGATTTCCAGCTTCTGCGCCGAGAACTCCGGCGGAATGTAGAAACTGTCGTACAGGTCTTTCAGCAGTCTATTTTTCATTCGCTCGCCTCCTTGCAGCACAAACATATATCACAAGGCAGAGGAAATAGCTACTAAAATTTTTCTGTGCACAACCCCCAAGCGCGAATAGTTTTCGTTGATACTATACTATGGGCAGCGGGACGAACCTTCAAGGATATCCACGGCAAGACTTCCATGCTTGAAGTCAGGAAGCTGTATGGTCTCCTGCATGAAACCGCAGAAGAGAAGTTTGTCGATACCGTGAACGCTATCACCCAAAGAAAAGACACACCTTTCAAGATACAGTAGCAAAGAAAGCGGTGCGGATACTCTCAGAAGGAACTGGCAGAGAGATCGAGTGTAAGCTTGCAGCAGTATGAGTTGAAAACCAAGGATATCAGCAAGGCGTCTATCCAGACCGCATTGGCTCTTGCCAATGTTTTGAACTGCTGGGCGGAAAAATTGATGGAATATTCGATAGCGGAACGAGTATTGTCATTGGCCTTTTCTCTCGGCGCCGACAGGCCAAAGGTGGTTCCGTTACTCTTTCGATTTAACATTGATTACTTTTTCAATTAGATGTATAATAATTTTGAAAATAACTCTATTCGTGTGTACTGCCAACTCGTCTTATGGAGGCTACATATGGCAAAGAGCGTGGTGTTCTTTGACACCGAAATTGGAGTCGACGACAAGAAAATACACGACATAGGTGCGGTACGCAGTGACAGGGGCTCCTTACACACTGCATCCGCATCGGAATTTTGCGCCTTTATAGCAGATGCAGACTTTTTGTGCGGCCACAATGTGGTACACCACGATATGAAATATCTTGCACCAGTTTTAGATCAAAGAGCTCCAAAGAAAATTATTGATACACTTTATTTGTCCCCACTATTGTTCCCCAAAAGGCCATACCACAGGCTGGTAAAAGACGATAAGCTTCAGGTTGATGAGCTAAACAACCCTGTCAATGATAGTCAAAAAGCGCAAACCTTGTTTTTTGAAGAAGTCGATGCTTTCTGGCAGCTTCCCATCGAAAAGAAAAAGATATTTTGTGGGTTGCTCTACAACTTCGAGGAGTTCAAAGGCTTCTTTGATTATGTGGATTTCAAACCCTATGCATATAGAATGTCACAAATGATTCTCAACGAGTATCATGGAAAAATATGTGCAAATGCAGATATTGAGATCCTCGTAAAGCATTATCCTCGAGAATTGGCATATGCATTGGCCCTTATTGGCTGCGATGACTATTGCTCCACAACACCGCGCTGGTTGCTTTTCAATTTCCCAAAGATAGAAAATGTTATAAAATTCTTATGTAACACCCCCTGCGTCTCTGGATGCGATTATTGCAAGAACGAACTGGATATCCATAAAAATCTCAAAAAAATATTTGGATTTGATAGTTTCCGTACATACAATGGTGAGCCGCTTCAAGAAAAGGCAGCAAGAGCAGCTGTTGAAGGCAAATCCCTTTTGGCCGTGTTCCCAACTGGGGGCGGAAAATCAATCACATTTCAGCTTCCTGCACTCATGGCCGGAAAAGCAGCGCACGGATTGACTGTTGTGATTTCCCCCCTTCAATCTCTCATGAAGGATCAAGTGGACAATCTGGCAGAAAAAGGAATCGAAGACGCAGTAACTGTCAATGGTATGCTTAATCCTATTGAGCGCCGGGATGCACTCGAACGTGTTACAAGCGGAAAAGCGTCCATTCTTTATATTTCTCCTGAACAGTTGCGTTCTAAAACTATAGAGCACATTTTGATGTCCCGCACTATCGTTCGTTTTGTTATTGATGAAGCACATTGTTTTTCAGCGTGGGGGCAGGATTTCAGAGTCGACTATCTTTATATTGGTGACTTCATACGCAAACTCCAGCGGGAAAAGAAAACCGATAAAAGACCTATCCCCGTGTCCTGTTTTACTGCCACGGCAAAACAAAAAGTTATTTCAGATATATGCGACTATTTCAAGGCAAGGCTTGGCTTGAATCTTGAAATATTTGCATCTACCGCTACACGGGAAAATTTACATTATACGGTTTTGCACAAAGAAACTGATGAAGAGAAATACAATGCACTCCGCGACTTAATTGCTCAAAAAAGCTGTCCTACCATCGTATATGTATCAAGGACAAAACGTACTTTTGAGTTGGCAACTAAACTAACAAGCGATGGTTTCAAGGCACTGCCTTACAACGGCAAAATGGAGTCCAATGACAAGATTGCCAATCAGGAGGCGTTCATGAATAACGAGGTGTCCATTATTGTGGCAACCTCGGCCTTTGGCATGGGCGTTGATAAGAGTGACGTTGGACTTGTCATTCACTATGATATTTCCGACTCCCTTGAAAATTATGTCCAGGAGGCAGGCCGTGCTGGTCGAGATCCCTCTCTACAGGCAGATTGTTATGTCCTTTTCAACGACAATGATCTCGATAAACACTTCATTCTTCTTAATCAGACAAAACTGAGTATTAGCGAAATTCAGCAGGTATGGAAAGCCATCAAAGATCTCACCAAAAACCGTCCAAATATCTGTTGTTCCGCACTTGAGATTGCGCGTCAGGCAGGCTGGGATGATTCTGCCGGCCCAGAAATGGAAACAAGAGTTAAAACAGCTATTTCTGCACTGGAAACCGCCGGATACATTGTGCGCGGCAGAAATGCACCGAGGGTGTATGCCACCAGCATTCGTGCTAAAGATATGAACGAAGCGTCCTATAAAATCCGAAACTCGGAATTATTTTCGAAGCAGCAGAAAGAGAACGCACTTCGCATTGTAAAGTCGCTCATCTCAAGCCGCAGTATTGCAACGGCAGGCAACACAGATGCTGAATCGCGTATTGATTATCTCGCAGATATTCTTGGAATTGAAAAAGAGGCTGTGATTGAATCTATTAATCTGATGCGCCAGGAAGGGTTGCTTGAGGATTATAGTGATATGTCCGCCTACATCTACGATTCAGACAGCCAGCACAAGTCTATGCTAATTCTTGAACGCTTTGCAAAGCTCGAAAGATTTATTCTTTCCAAGCTCACTGAGGAAGGCGTATCATTTGGGTTTAAGGAGCTAAACGAGGATGCACAAAACGAAGGCATCCCCACTTCAAATGTGAAAAATATAAGGACAATTCTTTACTATTTGACAATTAAGAATTACATTGCAAAACAAGAGTATAGAGATAATTTTTCCGTTAGCCTCATGCCATCTCTTGATCTCAAGTGTCTTATGGATAAATTTGAAAAGAGGATTCAAATTTGCCGTTTTATCCTCGGCGAGTTGTATGCTAAGACAACTCCTGGTGAGGAGAACAATGCAGAGAAGAAACCCGTTGAATTTTCGTTAGTAGGTCTTTTCAATGCATACCAAGCTATACCAAGCATGGATACAAACGATATTCCCGTGACCTTGTCTGATGTGGAAGATGCTCTATTGTATCTTTCCAAAATCGGTGCATTAAAACTGGAAGGCGGATTTCTTGTTCTTTACAACGGTATGGAAATCAAGCGCATCGTCAAGGATAACCGAATCAAATACAAGGTTGATGATTATCGCTTGCTTGATGAATTTTACAAGCAGAAAATTCGCCAGATCCATATTGTCGGTGAATATGCAAACCTAATGGTGCGTGATTATGATGCTGCTCTTCAGTTCGTGCAGGACTATTTTAATATGGATTTCAAGAAATTCATTACGACATATTTTAAGGGCGAACGTGCAAAAGACATTGAGCGCAATATTACGCCTGATAAGTATCATCAGCTTTTCGGTGAACTTTCTGATATTCAGTCCAAAATAATAAACGATGCCGATTCCAAGTATATCGTGGTTGCAGCCGGACCTGGAAGTGGGAAAACCCGAGTGCTTGTACACAAGCTTGCTTCTCTCTTGTTACTTGAGGATGTAAAGCACGAGCAGCTCTTGATGGTGACCTTCTCACGTGCAGCGGCAACCGAATTCAAAAAGCGTTTGGTTCAGCTAATTGGTAATGCTGCAAATTTTGTAGAGATCAAAACTTTCCACTCGTATTGCTTCGACCTTCTTGGCAAAGTTGGCACCTTGGAAGGATCAAAGAATGTCGTAAAAGACGCCGCAGCAATGATAAGCAACGGCGATGTCGAGCAAGGCAAGATCACAAAAACAGTTTTGGTCATTGATGAAGCTCAGGATATGGATGAGCATGAGTTTGCGCTTGTTCGCGCTCTTATGACCATCAACGATGATATGCGTGTGATTGCTGTTGGTGATGACGACCAGAATATCTATGAATTCCGGGGTTCTAACTCCGGACACTTAAAAACTCTGATTGAGCATTATGGTGCAACCAAATATGAAATGACCGAAAACTATCGGAGCAAAACAAATATTGTAGCACTCAGTAATGCGTTTGCTTCATCAATTATCAGCAGAATGAAAACGACTCCTATCGAAGCTGTGACCGATAAGGCCGGTACTGTTCAGATCACACACCACACATGTGCGAATATGGAAGAAGCTGTTGTCGCCAATCTGATTGCAACCCGTCAAGCCGGAAAAACCTGTGTGCTCACTAAAACTAATGATGAGACTCTCCGCATTCTGGGCTTGCTTTTGAAACATGGGAAGCATGCGAGACTAATACAATCACTGGAAGGATTCAGGCTATACAATCTTTTGGAAGTTCGCGTATTTCTCAAAGCGATCGATCGAAAATTGCACTCGCCCATTATCTCTGATGAGATATGGGAAAATGCAAAAAAAGAACTGTTCAACAATTATTCCGACAGTGCTTGCATAGATAATGTGAGACGCATGATTCTGGACTTTGAAGCCACTCATTCCCCAAAATATCGCTCAGATTTTGAAGAGTTTATCAACGAATCCAAATTTGAAGATTTTTATGATGATCAAGATCCAGAAATCATTTATGTCTCTACAATTCATAAGTCCAAAGGACGCGAATTTGATAGCATCTACATGATGTTGAAGAATGTTGATGCCCAAAAGGACGAGGAACGGAGAGCACTATATGTCGGTATGACAAGGGCAAAGAGCAATCTCTATATTCACACAAACACAAACCTGTTCGATGGATATCATATAGATGGAGTTATGCACATAAATGATGAAAAAGAATATGATGAACCAAAAGAGATCATGTTACAAACAACTCATAAAGATGTAGTTCTGGATTTCTTCAAGGGCAAAAGAGAAATTATTTTTGGACTTCGTAGCGGAACAAAGCTCAACTTCGACGATGTATATCTTTCGGTAGAGCTTAACGGCAGAGACGTTCATGTCGCTAAGTTTGCAACGCTTGACAAAGGGAAACATGATAAACAACAAAAAAATGGACTGTCAACCTTACCGAAAACGCCGCCCGGCTGTAAAAAGGGCGGCGTTTTTGCGTGACAGGGAAAGGAGGAAAACGTATAAGGAGACGGGGCCAAAATAAGGTTTTGGCCCCGTTTGTATTTGAAAAAGTAAGGAGGTCAAGCGAATGGCAGAAGAAATTAAAACGACCCCAGCCCCGGAGGGACAAACGCTGGAGCCCCCCGCGCCGGAAGTGTCGGAGGCCCCGCCCGCCCCGGAGCCGGGGGCCCAGGGTGTGATCCCCGGCATGGAGGGTCCCCCGGCCCCGGAGAACAAGGTGATCAACCTGTCGTCCGTCCGGGCGGGGCAGGAGCAGACGGACCCGGCCAAGGAGGGCGGGCAGGAGTGGGAGAAGCCCCAGGAGCAGCCGGAGCCTCCCCGCCGTGGCCGCCGTCCCAAGAGCAAGGAGGCCCCGGCTCAAGGTGAGA
>CATMVA010000012.1:75893-81942 GCA_950075865.1 uncultured Oscillospiraceae bacterium
CGCTGGAAAATCCGCCCCGGCCAAGGAGGAGGCCCCGCCGCCTCCCGCGCCCGCGCCGGAGGAGCCGCCCCAGCCCAAAGACGCCTCCCGTGGGGAAAAAGAGGAGATCGTCTATCTGGACCTCTCCCAGCTCCACCCGTTCCAGGATCACCCGTTCGGCGTCCGGGACGACAATGAAATGAAAGGGCTGGTGTCGTCTGTGCGGGCAGGCGGCGTCCACCAGCCCGCCCTGGTGCGTCCCCGTGAGGGCGGGGGCTATGAGATCATAGCGGGCCACCGGCGGCAGCGGGCAAGCGAACTGGCGGGGTACAAAAATATGCCCTGTATCGTCCGCAACATGACGGATGATGAAGCCGTCCTCGCTATGACGGACGACAACCTGCGCCACCGGGAAACGATTTTGCCCAGCGAAAAGGCGGCGGCCTTGAAGCAGCAGTATGAGGCCATCAAGCACCAGGGGACGCGGGGCGACGGCGCGGACCTGGGCAAGCTGTCTCTGGACAAAGTGGGCGAGCGCAACGGCATGAGCGGAAAGACGGTGCAGCGGTACATTTATCTGAATGACCTTGTGCCGGAGCTGAAACAGTTCATGGACGGCGGCAAGCTGTCGTTCACCCCCGCTGTGGAGATTTCCCGTATCAGGCCGGACCATCAGAAGTATATCGCCGTGTCCATTGAGGGGCAGCAGTCGTCCCCCTCCAAGGCCCAGGCCAAGAAGCTGCGGGAGATGGACGAGAAGAACCAGCTCAACCCGGACGTGATCGACGCGGTGTTGAGCCAGGAGAAGAAAAAGGAGGATTTCGACGTGATTATCAGTTCTGCGGAGTTGGCCCAGTTTTTCGGCAAGGACAAGACGCCCCGTGAGATGAAGGACCAGATCATGGCCCTGTTGGGGGAGTGGAAGGACAAGCAGCCCCCGGAGCTGGGCAAGGGCGAGAAAAAGACGGATCGGGAGAAGTAAGCGGAAGCTCTGGACACGGTGTCCAGAGCTTTTCCCGTCTCCCCCGTCCCACCGTCTCCCGTGAAAACGGCTCTTGTGGAATATCCCCCGTCGCCGCGCCACCCATAGCACAACCGGGGCAGCCTGTCAAGGGCAAAGCCGCCGCTGCGCGGCGGTGCTCCGCACCCTTGACAGGCAGTCCCGGCTGTGCTACTCCCAAGGCGCGACGGGGGATATATCCTCCAGAGCCGCCCCCCTTTCCCCAAGAATGGGGAAAGGGGCGGGGGGAAAAGGGGCTGACCGCTTCCTCTCCAAACAATTTTATCTACATCTGAACGGAGGTTTTCAAAATGAAAATGCCCCTGGCGTATGTCACCGCCGCCTGGAGCGCGGACCCCGTGGAGGCCACGGAGCAGGCTGTCCGCTACTGCCGGGCCGTCTATGAGGTGGGATTTTCCCCCATCTGCCCCACACTGTATCTCCCCCTCTTTCTGAACGACGCTGTGCCGGAGGAGCACAAGAGCAGCATTGATATGAGCCGGGACCTGCTGCGCCGCTCCCGCGTGCTGGTGGTGTGCGGCCACGCTGTCACCGAGGCGGTGAAAAATGACATCGCCGTGGCCCAGCGGCTCAAAATCACGGCCACCACTCTGGAGGGTATTCTGACGGTAAAGGGGCAGGGCCGCTGCTGACCCTGGCGAGCCTCTTTGACGGGATCGGCGTGTTCCCCCTGGCCGCCCGGCGTCAGGGGATCGTCCCCCTGTGGGCCAGCGAGATCGAAAAGGCCCCCGTCTCCATCACGAAACGCCACTTCCCGGATATGGAGCACCTGGGGGACATTACCCGGCTCCACGGCGGCGAGGTCCCGCCCGTGGACATCATCACATTCGGGTCCCCCTGTCAAAATCTCTCCAGCGCGGGCCGCCGTGAGGGGCTGGGCGGGGCAAAGTCCAGCCTGTTCTTCCAGGCGGTGCGTATCATAGAGGAAATGAGGGATGCCACTGGAGGTCAATTTCCAACAATCGTTATTTGGGAAAACGTCATGGGAGCTCTGCTATCAGGAAACCGGCTGGATTTTAGAGCCGTCCTGCAATCTCTCACAAACACCGAAATTCCAATGCCTGCTTCTGGGCGCTGGGCCAATGCCGGAATGGTGCGAGGCGGAGGCCGTGACGTGTGCTGGCGTCTGCTGGACGCCCAGCATTGGGCAGACCCCCGGCTGGCCCGGCGTCAGCGGGTGTTCGTCGTGGCGGATTTTGGAGGCCGGCGTGCCGGAGCGGTCCTGTTTAAGCCCCGCCGCCTGTTCCCGGCTCCTGCGCCTTGCGGAGACTTTGGGCTGTCCCCCGCCGGAGGCAATCGAATATCTGCTTTTGAAACAGGGGGGCCGCTACCAGTCGTCCACCCCTTTCAAGGCTACCGTATGCGGGGGGCGGCCAAGGCGGGGGACGTCGGGAACTTCCTGGGGAGCTTTGGAAAATCAACAGACCCTTTTCCCACTCTGCTTGCCGGAGGGCTGATGGTGTTTGCCCTGTGGTGGGAGGGCCGGGAGGCGGAGGGGGTGATTACATGGCTGACCCCCACGGAGGGGGAGCGGGCCATGGGCCTGCCCGACGGCTGGACGGCGTTCGGCCACGACGGGCGGCCCGTCTCCGCCCGCGCCCGGCAAAAGGCCCTGGGAAACTCCATTGCCCTGCCCTGTGCGGAGTACATCATGGCGGGAGTAAAAGAAGAATTGGAGGGAGGGAAACCGTATAGCGATATTTGAAGCCTGTGTGACGAACCTGGGCAAGTACAACGAGGGCCAGCTTGTATATGAGCGGGTGGCGTTCCCCACCGACACCGAAACCGTCCAGGCGGCCTTGAAAAAAATCGGCATAGACGGTATTCGGTATGAGGAGATTTTTATTTCCGATTATGACGGCCCTATGCCCCAGCTCCACAAGCACCTGGGCGAGTACGAGAGCATAGACGAGCTGAACCATCTGGCCTGCCTGCTGTCGGAGCTGTCCCAGGACGAGCTGGCGGTGTTTGAGGCCGTCATGGACAGTGGGGAGTACACCGGGAGCGTGAAAGATTTAATCAATCTCTCTCAAAACCTGGACAGCTACAGCTTTTATTCCGATGTTCACACCGAGGAGGACTTGGGGCGGATGTATCTCCAGGAGCTTGAGGCCGTCCCTGTGCCGGAGCACCTGATCGACTACATTGATTATGAGGCATACGGGCGGGATGCGCGGATCAACGAGGGCGGCCACTTCGCCCCCGGCGGGTACGTCCAGGGGGGACATTCCTTTAAGGAGCATTACCACGGGATCGAGGACATTCCCGACGAACACCGGGTATTCTCCATGCCTAAAGTGCCCATCCGGGAGCAAATGGCTGCCTATCAGGAAATGGCGAACCGGGCTTCCCTGACCACGGAGCGGTCCGCGCCCAAGGTGGACCGGGAGGAGCGGTAGCCCTCTGGACACCGTGTCCAGAGGCAGGAGGTGATGATTTTTGGTAGATGAAGATATTTCCCGGCGCACGATAGCCCTCTCCATCCGAACGGGTAAGCTGACGGCGCGGACGCTGGCCTGGGCGCTGCGGGCGGCGGGCCGGAATATCCAAAAGGAGCGGCAGGCCCGCAAGACGCCCCACGGCAGGCAGAGCGTCAAACAGCTTATGAAGCAGGGCGAGGCCACCAACAGCCTCCCCGTGGAGGCCCCCAGGGAGTTTGACCGGGTGGCCCGGCGCTGGAATGTGGACTACGCCTTTTTCAAAAACGGCGAGGGAAAGTATCTGCTGTTCTTCAAATCCAAGCAGGCCGACGCCATTACCGCCTGTTTCGGGGAATACTCCCGCTGTGTCATGGACCGGCCCAGGGCGCGGCGGGTCCCCATTCTGGAGCGGATGAAGCGGGCCGGGGAGCTGCTGCGGGGCCAGGAGCGGACCCAGGAGCGGACCCAGGAGCGGAAAAAGGAGGCGGCCCGTGAAGAAAGGTAGCTTGAAAAAGTACATTCTCCCCAATATGCCCTATGTGTTTATGGCCTGGGCCTGCCTCAAATTGGGGACGGCCTACCGTCTGGCGGCTGGGGCCAACGCCGGGGAGAAGCTGGTGGGCATGATGAACACCATCAACACGGCCTTTGCCTCCCCCGCCCCTGGGCTGGACCCGGCGGACTGGCTGGTAGGGATCGCGGGGGCGGCGGCCATCCGGCTGTTCGTCTACGTCAAGGCCAAGAACGCGAAAAAATTTCGCCGTGACGAGGAGTACGGCAGCGCGCGTTGGGGCGGGCCGAAAGACATCGCCCCTTTCGTCGATCCCAGGTTTGAGAAAAACGTCATTCTCTCCGGGACGGAATTTCTCACCACCAACACCCGGCCCAAGAACCCGGCCAACGCCCGGAACCTCAACGCCTGCGTCATCGGCTCCTCCGGCTCCGGCAAGACCCGGTTCTGGCTCACCCCCCAGCTCCTCCAGGCCCACTCCTCCTATGTGGTGGTGGACCCCAAGGGCGGGGTGCTGTCCCAGGTGGGCTGCTTCCTCCAGAGGAAAAAGGGCTATAAGATTAAGGTTTTCAACAGCATTGATTTTTCCCGCTCCATGCACTACAACCCCCTGGCCTATATCAAGAACGAGGCGGATATTCTGAAATTCGTGAACACCCTGATTGCCAACACCAAGGGGGAGGGCAAGGAGGGGGACCCGTTCTGGACCAAATCGGAGACGCTTTTATACTGCGCCCTGATTGCCTATATCATCTTCGAGGGGCCGGAGGAGGACCGGAATATGAATACCCTGGTGGATATGATCTCCGGCATGGAGGTGAAAGAGGACGACCCGGATTTTATGAACGCCATCGACTATATGTTCAAGGGCCTGGAGAAGCGCAAGCCGGACTGCTTCGCCGTGAAGCAGTACAAAAAGTACAAATTAGCCAGCGGCAAGACGGCGCGTAGCATACTTATTAGCTGCGGGGCGCGGCTGGCTCCGTTTGACATTCCCCAGCTCCGGGAGATCATGAGCTACGACGAAATGGAGCTGGACCGCCTGGGAGACAAGCGGACGGCGGCTTTCTTCATCATCAGCGACACGGACACCACCTACAATTTCATTGTGGCCCTGGCGTTCTCCCAAATGTTCAACCTCCTGTGCGAGAGGGCGGACAATGTGCATGGGGGCCGCCTGCCCCACCACGTCCGGGTGCTGTGGGACGAGGCCGCCAACACGGGGCAGGTCCCGAACCTGGAGAAGCTGGTGGCGGTGATCCGCTCCCGCGAGGTCAGCCTGACCCTGTTCTATCAGGCCCAGTCCCAATGCAAGGCCATTTACAAGGACAACGCCGAGACGATCATGGGCAACATGGACAGCGTGGTTTTCCTGGGCGGGCGGGAGCACTCCACCGTCAAGGAGATTTCCGAGGCGTGGCTGGGCAAGCAAACCATTTCCATGCAGACCGACAGCCGGTCCCGCGGGCAGTCCGAGAGTTACAGCCAGAACACCCAGCGCCTGGGCCGGGAGCTTATGACCATGGACGAGCTCACCACCATGCCCGGCGACAAATGTATTTTACAGCTCCGGGGGCTGCGGCCCTTTTTCTCCCCCAAGTACGACTTGAAGCAGCACCCCAATTACCGCTATACGGCGGAGGCGGACAAGAAAAATGCCTTTGACCTGTCCCGCCTGATCTCCCGCCGTATGGAGAAGCTGGACCCCGACGAGCGATACACCGTGTACGAGGCGGACGTGCCGGACGAGGCGGACATAGGCGAGGACGAGGACATCTTCAACTATGACGACCTGGACGACCCGGACGCCTTTGTATAACCTCTGGACACCGTGTCCAGAGCGTTCCTGCCGCCTGACAAGGGCGGCTTTTTTCATGGCCGGGATGATATTCCCGGAGAATATGGAGGTTTATATGGAGTTCTTTTCTTCCGCTATCACCACCTTGCAGACCCTCGTTGTGGCCCTGGGCGCTGGTCTGGGCGTGTGGGGCGTCGTCAATCTCCTGGAGGGCTACGGGTCGGATAACCCTGGCTCCAATGCTCATGTACGGTAAAGAAGCAAACAACCGAAAACAAGAGATAGACCGCCAGCACCACACTATTCCGAACCAAAGAAAC
>CATMVA010000013.1 GCA_950075865.1 uncultured Oscillospiraceae bacterium
CGTTCCAGATCTTGTTGGCAAAGTTCCGCATGGCCTCGCACCGCTCGGGGAGGAAACGCATATCATTGCCGGGAGAGTTGCCTGTGACCAGGTTGAACCGCAGGGCGTCGGCGCCATACTGCTCGGCCACCAGCAGGGGGTCAACACCGTTGCCCAGGCTCTTGGACATCTTCCGCCCCTTGTCGTCCCGGACCAGGCCGTGGATCAGCACCGTGTGGAAGGGGGGCTTGCCGGTATGCTCACAGGCCGAGAAGATCATCCGTGCCACCCAGAAGAAAATGATGTCATAACCTGTGACCAGCACGTCGGTGGGATAGAAATACTTAAAGTCCTCGGTCTCCTCGGGCCAGCCCAAGGTGGAGAAAGGCCACAATGCGCTGGAGAACCAGGTATCCAACACGTCCTCCTCCTGACGGATGTGCTTGCTGCCGCAGTGACAGCACTGGGTGGGATCGGTCTCGCTCACCGTCATCTCGCCGCAGTCCTCACACTGCCAGGCCGGGATCCGGTGTCCCCACCAAAGCTGCCGGGAAATACACCAGTCCTTGATGTTCTCCATCCAGTTGATATAAGTCTTGGAGAACCGGTCGGGGACGAACTTGGTCTCCCCTTCCCGCACCACCCGCAGGGCCTCCTTGGCCAGGGGCTCCATCTTCACAAACCACTGGGCCGAAATGAGGGGTTCCACGTCCTTGTGGCAGCGGGAGCAGGTGCCCACATTGTGCTGGTGGGGCTCCACCTTCACCAGGTAGCCCTGCTCCTCCAGGTCGGCTACGATAGCCTTCCGGGCCTCGTACCGGTCCATACCGGAGTACTTGCCGTACCCCTCCACCACCTTGCCGTTATCGTCCAGTACCCGGATGGTCTCCAGGTTGTGGCGCAGGCCCACCTCAAAGTCGTTGGGGTCGTGGGCAGGCGTCATCTTCACGCAGCCGGTGCCGAAGGCCGTGTCCACATAAGCGTCAGCCACAATGGGCATCTCCCGGCCCACCAGGGGCAGGATGCACTTTTTGCCCACGATGTCGGTATACCGCTCGTCCTCCGGGTTCACCGCCACGCCGGTATCCCCCAGCATGGTCTCGGGCCGGGTGGTGGCCACGATGACCCACTTGTCCTTCTCCCCGGCAATGGGGTAGCGGATGTGCCAGAGATGCCCGGGCTTGTCCTGGTACTCCACCTCCACGTCGGAAAGGGCAGTGACGCAGTGGGGACACCAGTTGATGATCCGGGAGCCCTTGTAGATAAGGCCCTTGTTGTAGAGGGAGACAAACACATGACGGACCGCCTTGCTCAGCCCCTCGTCCATGGTGAACCGGGCCCGGTCCCAGTCGCAGGAGACACCCATCTTCTTCTGCTGCTCCACGATGCGGGCGCCGTACTTGGCCTTCCAGTCCCACACCCGCTCCAGGAACTTCTCCCGGCCCAGGTCGTAACGGCTGAGCCCCTCGGTCTCCCGCAGGTTCTCCTCCACCTTGGCCTGGGTAGCAATGCCGGCGTGGTCACAGCCGGGCACCCACAATGCGGCGTACCCCTCCATGCGCTTGAAGCGGATGAGGATGTCCTGCAGCGTGCAGTCCATAGCGTGACCCATGTGGAGCTGGCCCGTCACGTTGGGGGGCGGCATGGAGATGGTAAAGGCCTTCTTGTCCGGATCCCGGTGGGCCTTGAAGCAGCCCTTCTTCTCCCACATCTCATAGATACGGCCTTCCACCTCTTGGGGCTCATAGGCCTTGGGCAGTTCTTTGCTCATATCAAACACTCCTTATCCTTGTCCTTACTTGATTTTGATCAATTCTTTTCCGCACTTCTGGGCGACCCAGGATCCAAAAATGTCCGCATCTCCCGCCAGGAAAGAATCCTTACGGATCATATAGGCAGTCCTTGCATCCAGAAAAAGAAAAACATGCGTAGGGCTCTCCACCACTCTATCGATGACGGAATACTGACAGCAGGTATCACTCACCGGGGTATGCAGCTTAAATTCATTTTCTGAAAACCACCACGCAAGCTCTACCCCTTTGTCTTTATAGTTTTTCCATGACAAACCCGAGAGAAGGGCCCCGATCTTTCCGGGAAAAGATACCAGCACCCCAAAAATGAGTGCCATGACAACACCATAAATCAACATTCTTTTCGATTCTTCCGGCAGCCCTGGCAAAAGCCGCGGAAAGGATAACACCAGATAAACTCCGGAGAACAGCAAAAGCCCGCCCCAAAATCTCCGAAAACCCCGTCCTATTTTGTCCATCGTTTTTAAGGGCTTTGTACGTGTTGCCGCCACATTCAGCGCCTTCAGATCGCTCTTGCTGTATACTTCTCTGACTTCAAATTCCATCCGGCCATCCCCCCAATAAAAACCGCCCCGAAGCCTTTCGGCCTCAGGGCGGAATGATCCGCGGTACCACCTGAATTCGGGCATGCTCTGCCCGCACTCTTACCCCGTAACGAGGGAAACGGCAGAGCCTACTTTTGGTTCAGCTCCGCGGCTCCAGGGCGACCTTCCGTTCCGGGTTCCCGAAGCCTTGCACCATCCGGCTCCTCTCTCTGCGTCCCCCGGGGCGTACTCCTCCCCTTCACTGCCTTTACCGAAACAGTATAGCCGTCTTTGGGGGAAAAGTCAAGAAAAAACGTTGCAATCCGCTCCCTTCCGTGATACTCTTAAAGGCAGAAGAAGGGCTGTCTGCCCGGAAAGAAAGGAGCACTTTTATATGAATGCGCTCAGCTTGAACAGCGTCGTCCTTTCCGAAAACGAAAAGGAGCTGGTTCTCCTGGACCAGACCCTCCTCCCCAACGAGGTCAAGTACCTGCATCTCACCCAGCCCGAGGACATCTGGGAGGCCATCTATTCCCTCCGGGTCCGGGGCGCCCCCGCCATCGGGGTAGCCGCCGCTTACGGCATTTACCTGATCTCCGCCCAGCTTGACACCGACGACATGGCCGCTTTCTGCGCCAATTTCCGCAAGCAGAAGGAATACCTGGACTCGGCCCGCCCCACCGCCGTCAACCTGTCCTGGGCCCTGAACCGAATGGAGAAGGTACTGGACGAAAATAAGAACGTCCTCCCTGTCCCTGATATGAAGAATCGTCTCCTTCAGGAGGCCCACGCCATCCGGGAGGAGGACATCGCCATCAGCCGCGCCATTGGCTCTCTGGGCTTTGACCTTCTCCACCCCGGAGACGGAATCCTGACCCACTGCAACGCCGGCACCCTGGCCACCGCCAAATACGGCACCGCCCTGGCCCCCGTCTACATGGCCCTGGAGAACGGCTGGAGCGACCTGCGGGTCTACTGTGACGAGACCCGCCCCCTCCTTCAGGGAGCCCGGCTCTCCGCCTTTGAGATGCAGACCGCCGGGGTGGACACCACCCTCCTCTGCGACAATATGGCCTCCCTGGCCATGCGGCGGGGCCTTATCGATATCATCTTCGTGGGCTGTGACCGGATGGCGGCCAACGGCGACTTTGCCAACAAGATCGGTACCAGCGCCGTGGCCATCCTGGCCAGGCACTACGGTATCCCCTTCTACGTCTGCGTCCCCACCACCTCCATCGACCTGTCCATCCCCGACGGCGACCACATCGTCATCGAGGAACGCAAGAGCGAGGAGGTCACCGAGATGTGGTACGCCAAGCGCATGGCCCCCGAGGGGGTCAAAGTCTTCAACCCGGCCTTCGACGTCACCGACCACGACCTGGTCACCGGGGTCATCACCGAGAAGGGCATCGCCTGCGCCCCCTTCGGCGACGCGTTCCACGCCCTCGGCATCTGTTAAGCCCTTCCCCTGTACACAGCAACAGCCCCGACGCTCTCAGCGTCGGGGCTGTTGCTTTTTTTGGCTTGTTAAAAGAACCAGCCCTTTTTCCTCTCTCCGCTCTGGGGCTTGGGCCGGCAGTCCACCAGTCGGCAGTTCAGGCTGTCGCCGTCACTCTCGATGACTCCATACGTGGCCTGGGGCAGCCCGCTCACCGTGCCGGGATTCATCACCCACAGCTCCCCCTCCAGAAAACAGGTAGGCGTGTGGGTATGTCCAAACAGGACCGCCTGGACCCCCCGGGCCCGGGCTTCGTTCATCAGCATACCGATCCCTAACTTCACCTGATAGGTGTGGCCGTGGAGCAGCCAGATTCGTTTCCCGTCCAGAAAGCTCTCCCTCTCCTCCGGGTCCTCCTCGTCGCCGCTGTACCCGTCGCAGTTGCCCCGTACCCAGTCCATGGGCAGATTTGGGTAATCCCACTGGAGCTGCCGGGCGTCCCGGACCATGTCCCCCAGATGGAACACCCAGTCGGGCTTTTCAGCCTCCACCGCCCGGCGCATGTGGTCCAGCTTGCCATGGGAATCGGAAAATACCAAACACTTCATACAGAGTCACCTTTCTCGCTCCCGCTCATAGAATGGAGGGAAGCCAAATAAATTGTGTATGGAGGGAACCGCTATGCCTCAGAATGATCCTGCCATGGAGGCCCTGAAAAAGGATCCCCAGGCCGCCAAACTGCTGAGCGACCCCGCCGGGCTCCAGGCCCTGCTCTCCGCCCCGGAGACCCAGAAGCTCATGGAGCTTCTGAACCGCAGCGCCGGCGCCTCGCTCCAGACGGCCGCCCAGGCTGCCGCCAAAGGCAAGCCCCAGGACCTGATGGGGCTTCTGAACCAGGTCATGCAGAGCCCCGAGGGGGCCCAAGCCGTGGAGGGGATCCAGAAAAAAACCAAGCAATAAACCGGGAGGGATGATGATGGCGGATCTACAGGAACAGTTACAGGCCATTTTAGGGGATCCCCAGGCCATGAGCCAGATCACCGCCATCGCCCAGACCCTCACCGGGGGAAGCATCCCCTCTGCGCCCCCGCCCCAGGCTCAGGACGTGGACTTCGTCCCGGTGGATGCCCCCGCCCCGGCCGGGCCGTCCCCCGAAAGCGAGCCCCCCGGTCCGGTCCCCGACCTGTCCGCCCTACTGGGGGGAGGACTGCCCGACATTGATCCCAAGCTCCTCCAGATCGCCCTGCGGGTCTTTTCGGAATACTCGGCCCAGGATGACCAGAAGGTGGCCCTTCTGACCTCTCTCAAGCCCTTTCTCAAGGCCGAACGGCTGGAAAAAATGGAGAAGGCCGAAAAGATCGCCCGGCTCAGCCGGGTGGTCCGGGTGGCCGTCCAGGTCTTAAAGGAGGGGGATAGCCATGTATAACCCCTACCTGAACCAGAGCTGGGAAGACCGGGAGGGGCTCTCTTCCTCCGCTCCGGATCCCGCCCATGCCCCGTCCGCCGAAAAGAAGGGCCTGGGCGGTCTGCTGAAAGCCCTGAAGCTGGAGGACCTGGACACCGGGGACGTGCTCCTGCTCCTCATCCTCCTGTTCCTCTTTCTGGACGACCGGGAGGACAATCTGGAGCTCCTCATCACCCTGGGCCTTATGCTCCTGTTATAAGCCCATCGGGAGCGGAAGGATCCCGCCCCATGTAAGGGCCGATGTCCTCATCGGCCCGTTTCCGCCTTACGAGACGGTCACTCCCCCACGGTATGGAGCACCGTTCCGTCGGGCAGGGTGAAATCCCCCGCTGGGGCCGGGACCTCCGGCAGAGAGGCCGACATGGACCACACGGTCTCCTCCCCCACCACGGTCTCGGCATACCACAGAAGGCCGTTCTCGGCCGAGACCCAGTACCGCTCCGTCTGGCCCAGCTCTGGGATGGCCACCTCCACATATACGCAAGGGCTGCCCTCTTTATCCTCATAACCGGCCGCCGTGATATCCTCCTTGTTCAGGGCCAGCACATCCTCATAGGTGGGGATGCGCTGGCCTTCCACGTCCATCGAGGAACTGTCAGCCGCCCAGGAGACGGCCCGGCCGTCCCCGTCGTACCAGCGCCACACGGTGCCGTCCCCCACCACCGTACAGGCGGTACGCCCGGTGGGCAGGGTCAGGTCAGCCCTGGTCCAGCCCCCGTCCACCCAGACCGTGGCTGTGGCGCTCTCCCCCTCTAAGGTGGTCACCACCATGCGGGAATAGCTCTCCAACCGGCTCAGGGCGGCGATGACGCTCTGGACCGTGTCGGGGGTCACCTCCACCCGCTCCCCCTGGGGCTGCTCCACGCCCCCCGGCGCTCCCGACTCAGTAGGCGCCGGAGTGGGCAATGTGATGGTTGGGGTGGTGACCCCGAAAAAGCCCAGCCCAAAGCTGGAAAAGACCGCGGCCACGATGACCACCGCGATCAGCGCGATCAGAATATTCCGGTTTCGCCTCTCCACAGCGGTCACCTCCTTCCAAAGGGGGAACTTTCCCCGACCGTTCCTTCAAACCTGCCGCAAACCCCCCGAAAGTGGCCCCAAAGCCCTTGAAAACGCCCTCAAAACAGGGGGGAACAGGGGCAAAAGACGTACAACTAAAGTGCAATTCCCTGCAATTTTCCGGCCCCGCCGAATACAACTCCGGTGCAACCTGAAATACAACCGACGGTACAACCGCCCGTACAACTCTTCCCGACCGCTCAGGCCCCGAACTCAGCCGGGGGCTTGTCCCGCAGCCCGAAGGTATACTCGATAGCGTCGGCGATGCGCTCGCAGGCATGGCCGTCGCCGTAGGGATTGACGGCGTGGGCCATGGCCTCATAGGCCAACCGGTCGGTCAGCAGCTCATGGGCCAAGGCCACGATATTGTCATACTCCACCCCGGCCAGCTTGACCGTTCCCGCCTCCACCGCCTCGGGCCGCTCGGTCTCCCGCCGCAGGACAAGCACCGGCTTGCCCAGGGCAGGGGCCTCCTCCTGCAATCCGCCCGAGTCGGTCATGACCAGATAGCTCCGGGCCATCAGGTTGTGCATCTCCTCCACATCCAGGGGCGGGATCAGGTACACGTTCTCCATGCCGTCCAGGTGCCGGTGGGCTGCCTCCTGGACCACCGGGGACAGATGGACCGGATAGACAAGCTCCACCTCGGGGTGGGTCCCCGCCAGATGGACCAGGGCCGCCATAATGTCCTCCATGGGCTGCCCATAGTTCTCTCTCCGGTGGCAGGTCACCGTGATGACCTTTTTCCCTTGATAGTCCAGGGTATTCAGTACCTCTGTACCGAAGGAAAAATCCTCCCGCACCGTGGTGGCCATGGCATCAATGACCGTATTTCCCGTCAAGTAAATTCCCTTTTCGATCCCCTCACGGCGCAGGTTTTCCCGGTTGGCCGCCGTGGGGCTGAAATGGAGGTTGGCCAGGTCCCCGATGAGAGTCCGGTTCATCTCCTCCGGGTAGGGGGAATAGCGGTCATAGGTCCGCAGCCCGGCCTCCACATGTCCCACGGGGATCTTCCCGTAGAAAGCAGCCAGAGCCGCCGAGAAAGCGGTGGAAGTGTCCCCGTGGACCAACACTAAATCGGGCCTGGCCTCCTGAAGGGCCCTCTCCAGCCCCAGCAGACACTTGGTTGTGATGGTGGACAATGTCTGCCTGGGCTCCATGATGTCCAGGTCATAGTCCGGCTTGATCTTGAAAATGTCCAGCACGCTGTCCAGCATCTCCCGGTGCTGGGCGGTGACACAACAAAGGCTCTCCACGTCCTTGCGGCGGGAGAGCTCTTTGACCAGAGGGGCCATCTTGATGGCCTCCGGCCGGGTGCCGAAGACCGACATCACACGGATCGGAGTCATTTTCTCCCCCCTCTTTTCTGTTGTTCCTTCTTCCGGGGCACTTTTTCAGTGGGGTTCTCCTCTTGGAGCGCCTCCTCCCCCTCCTCGCGGGGAGGCTGGGGGCGGTGGGTGGTCTGGACCACGCTGAGGGCCACCGCCCCGGCCGCAAAGAGGGCAAAGAGGAGCAGCATGGCCTTCACCGCGCCGCTGGTGGTGAGCACCACGGCCGAAAGGCCCAGAATAGCGGTGATCACATAGAGCACGGCCACCGCCTGCTTCTGGGAGAAGCCCATGTCGATGAGCCGGTGGTGGATATGCCCCCGGTCGGCGTGCATGGGGCTCTGCCCGTGGGCGATGCGGCGGATAAAGGCAAAGCAGGTGTCGAAAATGGGTAAGCCAAAGAGGAGAAAGGGCACCACGAAGGAGATGAGGGTGTACCACTTAAAGAGTCCCTGGATGGAAATGACCGCCAGGATATACCCCAAAAAGGTGGAACCCGTATCCCCCATAAAGATCTTGGCCGGATTCATATTGTAGGGCAAAAAGCCCAGGCAGCCGCCCGCCAGAGCGGCCACGATCAGGGCCACCTCGGGCTCCCCTACCAGCAGGGCGATGACCAGCAGGGTCAACGAGCTGATGGAGCTGACGCCGCAGGCCAGCCCGTCCAGCCCGTCGATCAGGTTCACCGCATTGGTCATGGCCACGATCCAGACCACCGTAATGGGCACAGCCAGGATCCCTAAATGCCAGTATGGGTTGGAGGAAAAAATGTTGGGGTTGGACAGGTTCTCGATCACGTTTCCGGTAAATACTGCGATCAGGGCGGCGATGATCTGCACTGCCAGCTTGAACTTGGCCCGCAGGTCGTATATGTCATCGAAAATGCCCAGCACCACAATGATGACCGAGCCCAGCAGCGTCCCCTTGATCTGCCCGGTCAGGGGCACAAAGATCAGGGTGGAGAGCAGAAAGCCCAGCACAATGGCCAGTCCCCCCATCCGGGGAACTGGATCCCGGTGCATCCGCCGCCCCGGATCCCTGTCCTTCTTGGGGTCGTCCACCGCTCCCATCCGCACCGCCAGATTACGCACCACAGGGGTCAGGATCAGTGCAACCAGGAATGCAACCCCCAGTGCCCCCGCCACCTGTCCGATCAGCTCCAGTGAAATCAGCATATATTCTCCTCCGCCCCAGCTTGGGGTCCGGTTCTTTCTGAGGTATTAGACGGAAGGAAGGGAAAAAAGTTCCTCTCAGGGCTGGATAAAGCCCACCTTTTTGTAGACCTTCCGTAGGGTCTTGTTTGCCACATAGGAGGCCTTCTCGGCCCCTGCCCGGTAGACCGACTCCAGATAAGCCTTGTCCTTCAAAAGCCGCTCAGTCTCTGCCTGGATGGGCCGGAGCATCTCCACCACGGCCTCCCCCACGGCAGGTTTGAAGGCACCGTAACCCTTGCCGGCAAACTCCTTCTCGATTTCCCCGTAGCTCTTTCCGGTGGCAGAAGCGTAGATCTGCATCAGATTGGCCACCCCCGGCTTCTCCTCCGGGGCGTAGCGGACACAGTTCTCGGTATCTGAATCGGTGATGGCACGCTTGAACTTGCGCATAATGTCCTCAGGCTTATCCATCAGGAACACACAGCCCTCGGGCTGGGATTTGGACATTTTTTTGTCCGGGGTGGAAAGACTCATGATCCGGGCCCCCACCTTCTGGATCACCGGCTCGGGAACCTTGAATACCTCACCGTAGACCCCGTTGAAGCGGTTGGCAATGTCCCGGCAGATCTCCACGTGCTGCCTCTGGTCCTCACCCACGGGGACGAAGTCAGGCTGGTAGATAAGGATATCAGCCGCCATCAGCACCGGATAGGTGAAAAGTCCCGCGTTGATGTTGTCGGCATTCCGGGCCGACTTGTCCTTGAACTGGGTCATGCGGGAAAGCTCCCCGAACATGGTGTAGCAATCCAGCACCCAGGCCAGTTGAGAGTGGGCAGGGACGTGGGACTGGATGAAGAGGGTGCACTTCTCGGGATCCAACCCGCAGGCAATATAGTTGGCTAGCAGCTTGTAGACCCGCTGGCGCAGTTCAGCCGGCTCCTGCCGCACCGTGATGGTATGAAGGTCCGCCAGGAAGAAATAGCAGTCATACTCCTCGATCATGGTCGGCCAGTGGCGCAGGGGCCCCAAATAATTTCCAACGTGCAGCTCGCCGCTGGGCTGGATACCCGAGAGCATGACCTTTTTCGTGCTTTCCATATTCCTTAGCGCTCCTTTCATTTCATTTTTGTGATATGGATGGAAAAATCCAGACCTATGCAGTATACCACATTCTTCCCCGCTTGACAAGTTCTTCCCCACCCGATAAAATAGGGGGACAAGCCAATTTGTTTGGAGGAATCACACATGGATATGACATGGTTCAACGATATGGAGGCCCGCATCCCCCACGGCAAGGTCCGCACCCGGTTTGCCCCCTCCCCCACGGGCTATATGCACGTGGGCAACCTGCGCACCGCCCTCTACACCTGGCTCATCGCCCGACACCAGGGAGGCACCTTCATCCTGCGCGTCGAGGACACCGATCAGGGCCGCTTGGTGGAGGGTGCCACCGAGGTCATCTACAACACCCTAAGAGAGTGCGGCCTCACCTGGGACGAGGGCCCCGACATCGGCGGCCCGGTAGGGCCCTACATCCAGACCCAGCGCCGGGACACCTACGGCAAGTATGCCCACCTGCTGGTAGAGAAGGGCGCGGCCTACTACTGCTTCTGCGAGAAAGCCGAGTCCGCCGAGGACAGCGGCAACTTTGAGAAGGAGGTGGACCCCTGCCGGAACCTCTCCCTGGACGAGGCCAAGGCCCGCGTCGCCGCCGGAGAACCCTACGTCATCCGCCAGAAGATCCCCCAGAAGGGCCAGACCACTTTCCAAGACGCCATCTTTGGTGCCATCACGGTGGACAACGACACTCTGGACGACCAGGTACTCATGAAGCGGGACGGCCTGCCCACCTACAACTTCGCCAACGTCATTGACGACCACCTGATGGGCATCACCCATGTGGTCCGGGGCAACGAATACCTCGCATCCGCCCCCAAGTATAACCTCCTTTACGAGGCCTTCGGCTGGGAGATCCCCACCTATATCCACTGCTCCCCCGTCATGCGGGATCAGCACAACAAGATGTCCAAGCGCCACGGGGACCCCTCCTACGAGGATCTGAAGGATCAGGGCTATATCACCCCCGCCATCCTCAACTATGTGACTCTTTTGGGCTGGGCCCCCAAGGGGGAGAACGCCGAGCGGGAGTTTTTCACCCTCGACGAGCTGGCCGAAGTCTTCGAGCTCTCCGGGGTTTCCAAGTCCCCCGCCATCTTCGACAAGGAGAAGCTCAACTACTTCAACGCCCACTACCTCCGGGAGATGGCGCCCGAGGTGTTCTGCAAGCTGGCCGAGCCTTACCTGAAGGAGGCCGTCAGGACCCCCGGCATCGACCACACGCTTATCGCCCCCCTGGTCCAGCCCCGGTGTGACACCCTGCTGGACATCGCCCCCCAGGTGGACTTCTTCGACGCCCTGCCCAAGTACTCCAACGAGCTATACTGCCACAAAAAGATGAAAACTGACGAGGCCAACTCTCTGGAAGCCTTGAAAGTGACCCTCCCCGTGCTGGAGAGCCTTACCCCCTGGACCTACGACTCCATCCACGATACCCTCATCGGTCTGGCCGAGAAGCTGGAGCTGAAGAACGGCCGTATCATGTGGCCGGTGCGGACCGCCCTCTCGGGCAAGGCTGTCACCCCCGGAGGCGCCGTGGAGCTGTGCCTCATCCTTGGTAAGGATGAGACCCTCCGCCGCATGGAGAAGGGCATCGCCCAACTGGGCGGCTGACAACAACGTGGAAAAGGTGGACGGCCTGCGCCGTCCACCTTTTTTGCTCTATTTCAGGTCCTTCCCCTCAAAGAAAGCCAGCCCCGCCAGGGTGGTGCAGAGGGTGATGACCGCCGAGGCCGCCAAATTCAGTCCCGGCCGCACGATCCCGCCGTTGGAGAGCAGAGCCTCCTGCCCCGTGGGAAGGATGTCCAGGATCAGCTCCAGCGCCCGCCGCATGACCCCGCTCACATAGTTGGGGTTGGGAGTGAGCTCGGCCGTCTGAACCCCGTCCACAGTCATAATAAATCCGGCGGTCATCTCGGGCTCCATCAGCGCGTTGTAACCCCAGGTGGCCACCAGTAGCAGCGCCATAAACAATACAATGCTCCCCACTGCCCCAGCGGACTTTTTTTCCACCATCATGCCCAGCAGCGTAAAGATGAAGGCCAGTGCCATAGCCGAACCGAAGGCTATCAGGATCTGTACCTCCGCAGCGGCCGCGCCCTGTTTCCAAAGGCCCAGGAAGGGGATCCCCACCAGCCCGCCGGCCAGCCATACCGCCGTGATCGCCCCGGCAGCCAGCATATTCACCAGCAGGGCGGAGAGGTAGACCTGCCGCCGTGGGTATCCCACGATCAGCTTGCCCCGGACCGCCCCGTCGGCGTGCTCGGTCCCCAGAAACAGTCCGGAGAAAGTCCCGGCCAGGAATCCCACCATCGGCCCCAGGGTAAAATAGTATTTCTCCAGTCCCCACTGATAGCCCTGGGCTATCATGATCCCGGCCTGCCGGCAACCGTTCAGCGTCATCCCCACCGAACAGGCCAGCATGACGGCCATACAGATCCAAAATACCCTGTCCCGCTTCATCCGGAACAGATGGGCCCTCATCAGCTTATCCATGTCTGCCGCCTCCCACAACGTCCATGTAATAGCCCTCCAGATCCTCCCCAACTTCCCCGGCGGCCACCTGACGGACGATCCTTCCATCCTCCAGAAAGCCGTAATGGGTGGCCTGCCTGGAAAGCTCGGAGAGCAGGTGGCTGGAAATCAAAAGGGTGATCCCCTTCTCCCGGTTCAGCCTGCACAGCAGCTCCCGCATCTCGATGATCCCTTGGGGATCCAAGCCGTTGGTGGGCTCGTCCAGGATCAGGAACTCCGGCTCCCCGGCCAAGGCCAGAGCGATTCCCAGCCGCTGCCGCATTCCCAGAGAGAAATCCCGGACCTTCTTTTTCCCTGTTCCCTCCAAGTCCACCGTCCGCAGCAGGGCCGGGATGGAGTCAAAATCCCTGCGCCCCAGCACTTTGTATTGCGCCGTCAGGTTTTCCTCGGCGGTCAGCTCGTGATAGAGTGCGGGTGTCTCCACCACGGCTCCCATCCGCCGCCGGGCCAACAAAGCCTCGTCACTGTCTCCCAGAACGCCCCAGAGGGTATAGCTCCCTGATGTGGGCCTTTGCAGACCGCAGATCAGGCGGATGAGAGTGGTTTTCCCCGCCCCGTTGCGGCCCACCAGGCCGTAGATGGATCCCTCGGGGATCTCCATATCCACCCCCTTCAGCACGGAATGATCCTTGTAGCTTTTTGTTAGAGCCTCGGTCCGCAAAACAGCGTCCATGCCGCTCCCTCCTTTTCATGGACCAAGCATAACAGGCTCCCTTTTCCAATGCAATTTAGAACTCCTTAACAAATTTTGAAAATGTCTTAATTTTGCGTAGGAAAAGGAAGTGACCTTCCCGGCATCGGAAGTTCATTTCGCCGCTTGTCTCTTTCACCCTCCTGTGTTACAATAGAAAAACCACCCGTGAAAGGAGGCCGCCATGGAGCGCTTACAGCCGGAATTCTATGCCCGGGACACCCTGACCGTCACCCGGGAGCTTCTGGGCAAGCATCTGGTCCGGGTGACGGATGGGGTGGCTACCACCCTCCGCATCACCGAGACCGAAGCCTATATCGGCCGGATGGACAAGGCCTGTCACGCTTACGGCTACAAGCGGACCAAGCGGACAGAGACCCTGTTCGCCCCACCGGGCACAGCCTATATCTACCTCATTTACGGCATGTATCACTGTCTCAACTTCGTCACCGAGGCCGAGGGGGAGCCCGCCGCCGTCCTTCTCCGGGCGGGTGAACCCGTCTCCCCCGCCGATGCCGACCGGGCCGCCCTGGCACGGTTTGGCTGTCTTTCCCAGGATATGACGGCCTATCAGCGCAAAAACTTTCTCAACGGCCCCGGAAAACTCTGTAAAGCTTTATCCCTTACCACTGCCCAGAACGGCTTGTCCCTCCAGGGGGAGGAACTCTATGTGCTGGACGCAGGGGAACATCCCAAAGAGATCCATGCCAGCAAACGTATCGGCATCGACTACGCCGAGGAAGCGGTAGATTTTCCCTGGAGGTTTTATCTATGATGTACTTTTTCGATCTGGACGGCACCCTGCTGGACTCCAATGGGGTCTGGGCCAAGGTGGACGACGATTTCCTGCGCCGCCGGGGCTTCACTGCCACCCCGGAATACACCTTCACCGTCAGCCACTCTATCTTCCCCGTGGCTGCCCAGTACACCAAGGAATACTGCAACTTGTCCGAGAGCCCCGAGGAGATCATGGCCGAATGGCGTTCCATGGCCTACGATGCCTACGCCCATACCATCCCCCTGAAGCCGGGGGCCCGGGCGCTGCTGGACAAGCTGAGGTCGCAGGGCGAGCGCATGGCCCTCCTCACCGCCTCCCTGCCCGAGCTCTGCCGGGCCGCCATGGACCGCCACGGTCTCACCTCCTGCTTTGAGGGGATGTTCTTCTCTCAGGAGGTGGGCCTGGAAAAGCGGGATCCCGCGGTCTACCCCCTCGCGGCCAAACGCTTCGGTTTCTCCCCCGAGGACTGCGTCCTCTTCGAGGACGGCCCACACAACTGCGCCGCCGCCCGCGCCGCCGGTTTCCATGTGGTGGGGGTCTACGACAACTTCTTTGGCCAGGACTGGGACGAGTTGGTCCAAAACAGCCACCGGGCCGTCAAAAGTCTGGAGGAGCTTTTATAAGGTTCTGCACATAAAAAGGCCGCCCATCAAGGGCGGCCTTTTTATGTTGTTTTCTGCCGGAGAAAGGAGAATTTCGTCTCGGAACACACCACAGCTACAAAAATCAGCCCAAATCCCAACAACAGCCGGGGGGTCACCGGGTCGTGGTAGAAGAGCACCGAGAACAGTACCCCGAATACCGACTCCAGCGACAGGAGGATAGAGGCCGAGGCCGGGTCGGACCAGATCTGCCCCACATTCTGAAAGAGCAGGGCCGCCCCGGTACACATGACCGCCAGATAGGCCAGCTGCCCCAAAATCGACGGGGTAAAGACCTCCAGCGGAGGGAAGGAGCCAAACAGGGCGTTTCCCACCCAGCAGAATACCGCCGCCGAGCCAAACTGGACAATGGTGAGGAGGTAAATATCCTTTCCTCCCTCCGAGACCTTTTCCACCGCGATGATATGGCCGGCGTAGAAAAAGGCTCCCACTAAGGTCAGGCTGTCCCCCAGCCCGATGGTGAATTCCCCGCTCACCGAGACCAAAGCCACCCCCGCCACACACAGCAGAGCCGAGAGAATATGATACCGGTCAGGCCGCCGGCCCATCACCGCCCAATAAAGAAAGGGCACGATGACGCAGTAGACCGCCGTGAGAAAGGCGTTGTTGGAGGGAGTGGTATACCGGATGCCGAAGGTCTGCACCGTGTAGGCCAGGAAAAGAAAGGCCCCCATCACGCTCCCCCGCCAGAGATAGTCCGGGGTAAAGTCCCTCCAGCGCTTCCAGAAAACCATCCCCAGCAAAAGCGCCCCTACCGTGAACCGGAGGGCCAAGAGCAGCAGGGGCGGAAGGACCTCCACGATGCCCTTCATCATAAAGAAGGAGGAACCCCAGATCAGGGCGGCCCCCACCAGCATGGGCTTGGCCATGCTGCGCATTTGTTTTTCGGTCATGACATTTTCTCCATATACTGCGCAGCCGACTTTAGCATCAGCTTTTTGGTGCCCACATTGTCAAAGGCCACCTCAATGAGGGCGTCCCCCCCCATCTTGGTGATGGAAAGGATCATACCTTTTCCAAATGCCTTGTGGACCACCATCTCCCCCTTCTGGAAATCCGGGAGAGGCGCTGAGGATGCCGATGCGGCCGACGGCATGGGCACCCGTGCCGCCGAGAGCTTGGGGGTGGGAGAAGGCGTCCTAACGGGAGGCGTATAGCCTCTTGCCGTACTGAACCGGGATCCCGTCTCTCCCCCGCCGTATCCGCTCCGGGACCGGGAGGCCCCGCCGTAGCTTCCGTAGCTCCCCCGGCTGCCGTAGCCGCTCCGGGGCGTCTGGCAGTAACCCGCCTCCTCGTCGTCCACGAAATCGTCCCTGGCGTCGTCCCAGCCATCCTCCGTGCGCCAGGAACTTGCGTAGCCCTGCCGTCCGCTTTTCTCCAACCGCTCCGGGGGGATCTCCCCCAAAAACCGGGAGGGCCGGTTGGCCGAGGTGTGGCCGTAGAGCATCCGCTGGTTGGCGCAAGTCATGTAAAGCTGCTCCTTGGCCCGTGTCATGGCCACATAGCAGAGCCGCCGCTCCTCCTCCATCTCCTCCATGTCCCCGATGGAACGCATGCCGGGGAAGATCCCCTCCTCCATGCCCACATTGAAGACCACCGGGAACTCCAGCCCCTTGGCCGAGTGCATGGTCATCATCACCACGCACTCCTCCCCGGCATCGTGGCTGTCGATGTCGGTGTAGAGGGCGATCTCATCCAAAAAGCCGGCCAGCGAGGGCTCCTCGCTGTTGTCCAGATAGTCCTGGATGGAAGACTTCAGTTCCCGCACGTTCTCCAGCCGGGTCCGGTCCTCCACCTTCCCGCTGGCCTCCAGGGCCACGGCATAGCCCGAGTCGGCACAGAGAACGTCATAAAACTCGGTGAGGGCCATCTCCCCCGCCGCCTTCTGCAGGGAGCGGATCAGGTCGGCAAAGACCGACAGCTTGGCCGCCGCCTTCTGCAAATCGGGATAAGCCCGGGCATCCGAGATCACCTCCCAGAGGCAAAGCCCGTTCTGGGCAGCCAGCGCCTGAGCCCGCTCCACCGTGGTGGCCCCGATACCCCGGGTCGGGACGTTGATGATCCGCCGGAGCCGCAGGTCATCCCCAGGGTTGTTGACCACACACAGGTAAGCCAGCATGTCCTTGACCTCGGCCCGGTCAAAGAACCGGGTGCCTCCGATGATCCGATAGGGCACGCCGTTGCGCTTCATGGCCATTTCCAGCTCCCGGGACTGGGCGTTGGTCCGGTAGAGGATGGCAAAGTCCTTCCAGTGCCGCCCGGCGGAATAGCCGGTCAAGATCTGAGCCGCCACATACTGGGCCTCGTCATCCTGATTCATGGCGGTGTAGAGCTGGACCTTCTCCCCTTCCCCGTGGTCGGTCCACAGCTCCTTGCCCTTCCGGCCCTGGTTGTTACGGATGACCGCGTTGGCCGCCTCCAGAATGTTCTGGGTGGAGCGGTAGTTCTGCTCCAAGCGGATGGTGCGGCAGCCCTTGTACTGATTTTCAAAAGACAGGATATTCTCAATAGTGGCTCCCCGGAAGCGGTAGATGGACTGGTCATCGTCCCCCACCACGCAGAAGTTCTCATACCCCCCCGCCAGGAGGGAGGAGAGCTGATACTGCAGGTTGTTGGTATCCTGATACTCGTCCACTAGCACATAGCGGAACTTACGCTGATAATAGCTCCGCACATCCTCGTGCTGCTGCAGCAGGAGCACCGTTCGGAGGATCAAGTCGTCGAAGTCCAGGGCGTTGGCCCCCTTCAGCCGCTTCTCGTACTCCACATAGATCTGGGCGATCCGTCGGAGCCGGACGTCCCCGCTCTTAGCGCACTCCTCCAGATAGGCCGGGGCCAGCTTCATAGCGTCCTTGGCACGGGAGATATAGCCTAACACCGATTTGGGCGGGAACATCTTCTCGTCCAGGTTCATCTCCTTCTCAATGTCCTTGACCACCCGCTCAGAATCGGCCGAATCATAGATGGTGAAGGAGGTATCGTACCCCAGCCTGTCGATGTCCCGGCGCAGGATCCGGGCGCAGCTGGAGTGGAAAGTAGAGGCCCAGATATCGTTGGCCGAGGGCCCCAGCATCCGCTCCAGCCGCTCCTTCAATTCCCCGGCCGCCTTGTTGGTGAAGGTGATGGCCAGAATGGACCAGGGGGAAGCCGGGTCCAGCCTGCAAAGGCCCTCGGCCCGCTCCTTTCCCTGGGGGGTGGGCTGGGCGGCATAGTCCTCCAGAAAGGCCAGATCCTCGGGTGTGACAGACTGGGGCACCTCGTCGGTGTCCGATGCCCGGCCGTATTTCATCAGGTTAGCCACCCGGTTGATGAGGACCGTGGTCTTGCCGCTGCCGGCCCCCGCCAGCAGCAGCAGGGGTCCCTCGGTGCTCAGCACTGCCTTGCGCTGCTCGGGGTTCAGCCGGGAAAAATCCTTCTCGATGACCAAGCGCCGGGCGGCGCAGAATCGTTCCTGTTCTCTCTCGTTCAGCATCCCGTCATTCCCACTCTCTCTGCTTGATTGCCTGTAAAATAGTGCCGCCCCCCACCACGGTGTCCTCCTGATAGAGGACCACCGCCTGGCCGGGGGACACCGCCCGCTCGGGCGCGTCGAACTCCACCCGGACCCTCCCGTCCTCCAGCGGAAACACGGTGGCCGGCCGCCCTGCCTGCCGGTATCGGGTCTTGACCTCCACCCGCAGGGGCCCGGTCAAATTCTCAATGGCGATCCAGTTCATGTCCCCGGCCATAAGGCCCCGGGCGTAAAGGGCGCTTTCGGGGCCCACGGTCACGGTGTTTTTCTCCATATCCTTCCCGCAGACATAGACCCGCTCCCCCATGGGGAGCCCCAGTCCCTTCCGCTGTCCCACGGTATAGCCCACCACCCCCCGGTGGCGGCCGATGACCTTCCCCTCCGGGTCCACAAAATCTCCGGCGGGATATTCCTTCCCGGTAAACCGCTCCATAAAACCCACATAGTCCCCGTCCGGAACAAAGCAGATATCCTGGCTGTCCGGCTTGCCGGCATTGAGAAAGCCATGCTCTCCGGCCAGGGCCCGCACCTGGGCCTTGCTCAGCTCCCCCAGGGGAAAGAGGGTATGGGAGAGCTGCTCCTGGGTCAGGCAGGCGAGCACATAGCTCTGGTCCTTCTCCTCCATCCGGGCCTTTTTCAGAAGATACCGGCCACTATCCGGGTCCCGCTCGATCCGGGCATAGTGTCCGGTGGCCACATACTCCCGCCCCAGCGTCCCGGCCCGCTCATAGAGGGCGCCGAACTTCAGGTACCGGTTGCAGTCGATGCAGGGGTTTGGGGTCAGCCCCTCCTCGTAGCTTCGGACAAATTTCTCCATCACCCGGCAGCGGAACTCCTCCTGAAAATTGAGCACATAGTGGGGCATCCCCAGCCGAAAAGCTACGCTTCGGGCATCCTCCACATCGTCCAGAGCGCAGCAGGTCCGGCTTTGGGGGACTCCGGTGTCCCCGTTGTCATAGAGCTTCATGGTGCAGCCGATACAGTCGTACCCCCGCTCCTTCAAAAGCAGGGCGCACACCGCCGAGTCCACCCCGCCGCTCATGGCCACTAAAACACGTTTCTCCTCCACGGCAGCACCTCCTCTCTTTAAAACAGGGTGATCTGACTGGTCTCGGGCATATCGTCAAAGGCACCGGCCAGCTTGAGCTGCTCAATATGGGTCTTGGACACCTTGGGGCAGGCGTCGGAAAACTCCTCGATGGAGATGAACTCCCTTCCCTCCCGCTGGTCCACGATGGACTGGGCCGCCGTATCCCCCAGGCCGGGAATGGCATTGAAGGGCGGGATCAGGGCGTCCTCCCCGTCGATCTGGAAATGGGAGGCCTGAGACCGGTACAGGTCTACACTCCGGAAGGTAAAGCCCCGGAGATAATACTCATAGACCACCTCCAGGGTGGTGTAGGTGTCCTCCTCCACGGCAGAGGCCTGCTTCTCGTCCATTTTGGCCTTGATCTCTTTCATCTTGCTCTTTACCAAGTCCATCCCCTGGCACATGATAGTGGCATCAAATGCCTTGGCCCGAACCGAGAAGAATGCGGTATAGAAAGCCAGCGGCCGATGGACCTTAAACCAGGCGATCCGGAAGGCCATCATCACATAAGCCACGGCGTGGGCCTTGGGGAACAGGTAACTGATCTTAGCCAGGGAGTCGATGTACCACTGAGGCACATTGTGCTCCTTCATGGTCTCCACCCAGCCGTCCTGAAAGCCCCCCTTCCTCACCTTGCCCTTCCGGACGGCCTCCATGATCTTGAAGGCGGTCTTGGGCTCCACCCCCATCTGGATAAGGTAGAGCATGATGTCGTCACGGCAGCCTACCGTTTCAAAAACGCTGGCTGTGCCGCTGAGGATCAGATCCCGGGCATTGCCCAGCCACACATCTGTGCCGTGGGAGAAACCGGAGAGCCGCACCAGAGTGTTGAAGTCGGTAGGGTCGGTATCCATCAGCATCTGGCGGGTAAACTTGGTGTTGAACTCGGGAATGGCCACGGCCCCCGTGGGGCCCAACACCGGGTCGCCCACATACCCCAGCTTCTCCGAGGAGGTAAACAGGCTTAACGTATCCGGGTCATCCAGCTTGATGTCGGTCCGGGCATTCACTCCGGTGAGATCCTCCAGCATCCGGATCATGGTGGGGTCATCGTGTCCCAGCATATCCAACTTCAGCAAATTAGACTCCATGGAGTGGTATTCAAAGTGGGTGGTAACGATATCGGTGTTGGGGTCGTCGGCCGGGTGCTGGACCGGGCAGAAGTCGTAGATCTCCCGGTCCTGGGGAATGACCACCATGCCGCCGGGGTGCTGTCCGGTGGTCCGCTTGGTGCCCGTGCAGCCGATAGCCAGCCGGTTCTCCTCGGCGGCGGTGGCGCGGAGCCCCCGCTTCTCCAGGTATTTCTTCACATAGACATAGGCCGTTTTCTCGGCCACCGTGCCGATGGTACCGGCCCGGAACACGTGAGAATCCCCAAAGAGCTCAAAGGTGTACCGGTGGGCCTTGGCCTGGTACTCCCCCGAGAAATTCAGGTCGATATCGGGCACCTTGTCGCCCCCGAAGCCCAGGAAGGTCTCAAAGGGGATGTCAAAGCCGTCCTTCACATAGGGGGTCCCGCACACCGGACAGACCGCGTCGGGCATATCGGCCCCGCAGCCGTACTTCTTGTCCACCTCGAAATCGCTGTGCCGGCACTTGGGACAGCGGTAGTGGGGGGGCAGGGAGTTGACCTCGGTGATGCCCGAGAGAAAGGCCACGATGGAGGAGCCCACCGAACCCCGGGAGCCCACCAGATAGCCGTGCTCCAGGGAGTTCTGCACCAGCTTCTGGGCCGACATGTAAATGACGTCATACTTCCGCATGATGATACCGGGCAGCTCCAGGTCGATCCGGTCCTGGACGATCTTGGGCAGCTCCTCGCCGTAAAGCTCGTGGGCCTTATCATATACCAGCTTTTCCAGTTCCTTGTCCGAATCCTTCAGCTTGGGGGCAAAAAGCCCCTTGGGCAGGGGGTCCATCCTCTCGCACATATCGGCCACCAAGTTGGGGTCCCGGATGACCACCTTGCGGCAGTCCTCCTCCCCCAGGTAGGCAAACTCCTCCAGCATCTCGTCAGTGGTCTTGAAATAGAGGGGCAGGGACTTGTCACAGTCCTCAAAGCCCTTGGTGTCCAGCAGGATATGGCGGTAGATCTCGTCCTGGGGATCCAGGAAGTGGACGTCCCCGGTGGCGCACACCGGCTTGTCCAGCTCCTTACCCAGCTTCACGATGGTCCGGTTAAACTCCTGCAGCTCCTCCTCACTGTCCACCTGGGCCCGGCCGGTCTTGTCGGGCCGGAGCATAAAGGCGTTGTTGCACAGGGGCTGGATCTCCAGAAAATCGTACCAGGAGGCAATGCGCTTCAGCTCGGTCCAGTCCTTCCGGGCGGCCACCGCTTGGTAGAGCTCTCCCGCCTCACAGGCCGAGCCCAAAATCAGCCCCTCCCGGTGGAGCTCGATCTCGCTCTTGGGGATGATGGGCTTTCCGCTCTTGTAATTCACCAGGAAGGAGTCCGAGATCAGGTGATACAGGTTCCGGAGCCCCATCTGGTTCTTGGCCAGCACGATCAGGTGCTTGGGCTGCCGGCGGGTCTTCCCCTTCCCCCGGAGGGAGACCATGGCGGGGTTGATCTCCCCCAGGTCATGGATCCCCATATCCTCCAGCATCCGGAAGAATGGAATGAGCATATACCCCACCGTGGCGGCGTCATCACTGGCCCGGTGATGGTTGAAAGCGGGCAGGTTCAGGTGGTTGGCCACCGTGTCCAGCTTGAAGTTCTTCAGATCGGGCAGCAGGTTCTGGGCCAGGATCAGAGAGTCCACCCAGGGATTGGGCAGATCCCGCCCCATCCGTTCGCAGGCCAGGGCGATGAAGCCCATGTCGAACTCGGCGTTGTGGGCGGCCAGAGGCCGGTCCCCCGCGAAGTCCAGAAAAGCTTTTACCGCCTCGGCCTGGCTGGGGGCCCCTTCCAGCATCTTATCGGTGATGCCGGTCAGCTCCACGATCTCCCGGGACAGGCTCCGCCCCGGGTCGGCAAAGGTATTGAAGGTCTCCTGTACCTCCCCGTCCCGGAGGATCACCGCCCCGATCTCAATGATCAGGTCCTTGTTCTTGTTGAGGCCGGTGGTCTCAATATCAAAGCAGACGATCTCCCCGTGGAAGTCCTGACCTGTCTCCCCATGGACGGCGATCCGGTCGTCCATATTGTTGATGAAATAGGCCTCCACGCCGTAGAGGATCTTGATACCTTTGGCGGCGTGCCAGGCGTCGGGGAAGGACTGGGCCACCCCGTGGTCAGTGATGGCGATGGCCCTGTGGCCCCAGATCTCAGCCCGCTTCACCGCGTCCTTGGTAGAGGTGAGGGCGTCCATGGCCGACATGGTGGTGTGGAGGTGGAGCTCCACACGTTTCTCCTCCGCGGTGTCCTTCCGGGTGATCTTCTCCCCCAGCTGGACGGCGTAGGGCTCCAGCACCATATCACCCGTGTACCGGTCCAGGTTCAGCCGCCCCTGGATCAGCAGGTGCTGTCCCACGCTGACGCCGTCCACCAGGGGCTTGCCCTCCTCCCCCAGGAAAAACTTGCTCACCCGCACCGAGCCGGTGTAGTCGGTCACGTCGAAGGAGACCACCCAGGCCCCCCGCTTTTTCAGTTCCCGGTGGTTGACGGCGAATACGTCCCCCTCCACGATGACCGTCCCCATATCCAACGCCAGCGCGGCCATGGAGACCGGAGTCCCCTTGATCTCCCGTTTGCCGAAAATGACTGTCTTCTCCTTCTCCTTGCCGGGCTTTTTGCCCTTGGCGTGGACCGCGGGCAGACTCTCCAGCGCCTTCCGCCGGATCTCCTCGGTAAGCCGGAAGGGATCCATCGCCTCCTCGGGCGGCGGCTCGGGCAGGGGGATGTCCTCTTCAGGCGGCGGGACCGGCAGGGACGCCTCGGCCTGGGCGAAGGACAACGTCACCCGCTCCACACTGTAAGCCCCAGCCAGCGCGGCCTCCACCTGACGGCGGAGCTCCTCCCCCGGCAGGACAGGACAACAGACCCGGGCCTTGATGGACCGGGTTTTCTTGTCGATGACCGCCCCCAGCACCTCCCAGGAAGCCGCCTGGCTGAGTAACATCGGCTCCGGGTTCAGGGCAGAAAACAGTTGCAAAAAGGGTACTCGCTTCGGCATGGTTTCACCGTTTCCTTTACTTGTTTGTGATTTTCAGCCTCTCTCAGTAATAAACAAAAACCGGAAAATAGAATGGCGCACTGAAATCCAGATCCAGACAATATGTGGGTGTGGTATTCTCGCCCTCGTATATGTAATAGGTTTCTGTATGTCCGTGCGTGATATAGCCCCGCTCATAGACCAGACGGCCCTGCCCGTCGTAGTATCCGTTTTCACCGGGGGTCGTAGTCCCAAAAAACATTTCGTTTCTCCCGAAATGTCTGTGTCTCACCACACCATTCTCATCATAGGTCCATTCCAGAGAATAGATCCACAATCGCTGGCCATCCCACTCCTCAAATTCTCCGGAGGAATCCAGCCTGATGAGCCGCCCAGCCTCGTCATATTCTTTCTCTTCCTGATAATTCTCCGCCCCAATCCATTCGGGCATCGGGGGGATCAGGTCATCCTCCCAGCGGTACCAGCCGAATCCCGCGTATCCATCCTCGGTCCCTCGGCTCGCTTGGGCCGCTGTACAAGTGAATCCACGGTCTCCGCATATTCCAATTCCGACCCCTGTCTCTTCATTGTACCACAAGGTCAGATCTGCTCGTCCTTCCTCATTTTTGTAAGTATAAAAAGGCTCCTCCGTCAAAAAGCCACAGGCCGTGAAGAGCTCCTCCAAGTTCGCATCCTGCCCTGTGGAAAAACCATACTGACTATCATCCATCCGGAGCGCATATGACAAAACTCTCTCTGCCAGCATAAACACATTCGGAGCAGGCACCGGCGCCGCAGACGGCCGCACATCCACCGCAAAAGGCTCCTCCGCCCCAGAAGGCGTCGGTTCCGGGAATGGGGCTTCCGTTTCCGGGGCTGTGCAGGAACTCAAAGCAAGGATGACGAAACACGGCAGGACAAGCCATCGCCGCCTCTTCTGTTTGTCCATTTCCGTCCCCCCCTCTCCTCTCGGTCAACCTCACACCTCCCGGTGAATGTACATCCTGCTGGGCTCCTCCTCCCCGTCCCCCTGAACCATGCAGAGAAACGTCCAGCCGTATCGCTCATAAAAGGAATCGTGGTCGGTGAGCAGATAGAGCGTCCCGATCCCCAACTCCCGCATATCCCGGCAAACCAGCTCCAACAAAGCCCCCGCGATGCCCCGGCAGCGGCGATCCTCCTCCACATACACGGCGCACACGTTGGGAGCCAGATCCTTCCGTTCGTGAAAGTCATTCTCGATGACCCCCATACCGCCTACGATCCGCTCCCCCTCCAGGGCCAAATACCACTGGGGCACAAGGTCTGTTCCCTTCAGGCAGTCCTCCATGCTCTCCTCATAGGCCTCCAGAGGAATGTTCCACTTCTCGTGGAACCACCGGGCGGCCTTCCCGGCCAGTTCGGACCGCTCCCGCAGCCTGATCAGCTCCATTCCCAGCCGCCTCCTGTATCTCTCGCAGCCGTTTTCGATGCCGTCATACCGGAACCCGTTTTTCAGCGCGATGTGCCTGGTGACCTCCTGCTCCGGGACACACTCGATCACGGCCTCGGCATAGCGGTCCCCGGCAGCCTCCAGCAGGAGCCGGGTCAGCTCCCCGGCGTAGCCCTTGCCCCATTCCGGCCGCTTCAAGACCCACCCCAGCTCCACGCTGTCCCGGTCATACCGGTGAAAGATCACATAGCCGATGAACCGCCCCTCCGGGCCGTCCACCCCATAAATCAGCGGCTCGGAAGCCAGCCCGGCCACCCGCAAAAAGCCCTCAGTCTGCTCATAGGTGTACGGCGGCTCCAGAGTGCGCATGACCTCCGGGTCGGAAAGGAGCCCATACAGCTCCTCCAAATCGGTCTCCCCCAGCCTGCGGACCGTCAGCCGCCCAGAGCGGCACAGGATCCTTCCCTCCATGCCGCTCACAGGCTCTCAATGAGCCCGAACAGCTCGTCCACCAAGGCCTCCTGGGGGACCTTCTTGACAATTTCCCCCTTCTTGAAGAGCAGCCCCTCGCCCACACCGCCGGCGATGCCCACGTCGGCGGCCCGGGCCTCCCCGGGGCCGTTGACCACGCAGCCCATGACGGCCACCGTGATGGGCTTGTCCACCGCCTTCAGCCGCTCCTCCACCTCATTCGCCAGGGCGATCAAATTGATCTGTGTCCGGCCGCAGGTGGGGCAGGAAATGAGCTCGGGCCCGTCCCTCCGCAGCCCCGCCGCCTTCAAAATATCCTTTGCGGCGTAGACCTCCTCCACCGGGTCGGCCGAAAGGGACACCCGCATAGTGTCCCCGATCCCAAGGGCCAGCAGCCCGCCGATACCGATGGCGGATTTCAAAATTCCCATCTTCGGCGTCCCCGTCTCGGTGACCCCAATATGTAAAGGATAATCACTTTCCCGCGCCATCAGCTCATAGGCTTTCATGGTCACCGGCACCGAGGAGGACTTGAGGGAAACACAGATATCCTGGAACCCACACGCCTCCAGCAGCCGGATATGCCCGAAGGCCGATTCCACCAACGCCTCTGGGGTGACCCCGCCGTACTTCTCCAGCAACTCCTTCTCCAGCGACCCGCCGTTGACCCCGATGCGGATGGGGATCCCCCGCTCCCTGCAGGCATCGGCCACCGCCCGGACCCGCTCCGGGGAGCCGATGTTCCCCGGATTGATCCGCACCGCGTCGCAGCCCTGCTCCACGCACTCCAGGGCCAGCCTGTAGTCAAAATGAATGTCCACCACCAGGGGGATGGGACTGTATTTTTTGATCTCTCCGATGGCCTGAGCGGCCGCCAGGTCGGGCACGGCCACCCGGATGATCTGGCACCCCGCCGCCGCCAGCTCGGCGATCTGCCGCACGGTGGCCCGCACATCGTTGGTCCGGGTATTGCACATGGACTGGATGGTAACGGGCGCGCCGCCCCCCACCGGGACCTTCCCCACCATGATCTGCCTCGTCATATTCCGTCCCTACCTTCCGAACAGCTTGAGCACATCGCTCACCGTTACCGCCAGCATCAGAAGGAGCAGGCAGGCAAATCCGGCGGCCGTGACCCACCCCTGATACTTCTGATCCAGCTTCCTGCCCCGCACCGCCAGCAGGATCCCGTTGACCGCCATAAAGAAGATCTGACCTCCGTCAAGGGCCGGAATGGGCAGCAGGTTCATCACCGCCAGATTGATGGCGATAAAGGCGGTAAAGCTCAGAATATTCAGCATGGCCCCAACAAACGCCGAGGTCCCGGCCGCCTCGGCGGCCGCAGCCCCTTCCTCGCCCAAGTCGCCCACCATATCCACGATCCCTACCACGCCCGACATATCCCGAAGCCCCACACTTCCCGTCACCAGGTCTCCCAGACTGAGCCATACCATGCGTACATAGTCGATGGCCTGGTACCACGCGGTTTTCAGCTTGAGCCCAAAGGTGGCGGGCTCCGCGCTGTCCATGTAGATCCCCAGCATCCTCCGGCTGGTGCCATCCTCCTGGGGGATCTCGGTCAGGGGGATCTCATTCCGGATCGTATCCTCCCCCCGGCGGACCGTGATGTCCACCCTGTCGCCGCTGACCCGGCCAAGAAACAGGCTCACGTCGGTCTGTAGGTAGATGGCGTGGCCATCCACTTGGACGATCCGGTCTCCCACCTGAAGAAGCTGTTGAGCCGCCGGGGAGGTACCCTCCACAAAACCGGAGATGACCGGCTGGTAAAAGCCTTCGGCCCCCGAAAAAAGGCACAAAAGGATGATGAGCCCGGTCAAAAAGTTCATAAACACCCCGGCCAGCAAAATGATGAGCCGCTGCCACCAGGGCCGGTTGGGGAAGGCCCTCGGGTCGGCGGACTCCCCCTCCTCCTCCCCCTCCATGGCGCAGAAGCCGCCGATGGGGAGCGCCCGGATGGTGTATTCGGTCTCCTCCCCCTTCTTGTGAAAGAGCTTGGGGCCCATGCCGATGGCGAACTCGTTGACCTTCACCCCGCAGAGCTTGGCGGCAGCAAAATGTCCGAACTCGTGGAGGGCAATGAGAATACCGAACATCAGAATGGCGATCAGAATATACAGCATAAAGTCACCTCAAAATCAGATTGCGGCCTGTCGGGCGGCGGCGTCGGCCTCCAGAATGTCCTCCAGGGTGGGGTCCTCCACCGCCGGAACGTCCTCCAGAGCCTTCTCCACCCGCCGGGCGATCTCCCCAAAGCCCAGCTCCCCCGCCAGGAAGGCTCCTACCGCCGCCTCGTTGGCGCCGTTGAGGATGGCGGTGGCGCTTCCCCCCCGCCGGGCGGCCTCCAGAGCCAGAGCCAGACAGGGGAAGTTCTCCGGATCGGGCGCGAGGAAGGTCAGCGCCTTGCAGGACAAGAGATCCAGCTCTTTGGCCGGACCGGGGACGCGTTCCGGCCAGGTCAGGGCGTACTGGATGGGCAACCGCATATCGGGCTGACCCAATTGGGCCAGAACGGCATTATCACAGTATTCCACAAGGGAGTGAATGATACTCTCCCGGTGAATGACCACCGAAATTTTCTCCAGAGGCATGTCGTAAAGCCGCATGGCCTCGATGACCTCCAGTCCCTTGTTCATCATGGTGGCCGAATCCACCGTGATCTTGGCCCCCATGGACCAGTTGGGGTGGTTGAGGGCGTCAGCCACCGTCATATGCTCCATCTCGGCCCGTGTCTTTCCAAAAAAAGGCCCGCCCGAGGCGGTAAGAATGAGTCGTTTGACCCCCCCCCGGTCCCGGCACCCCTGCAGGCACTGGAACAGGGCGGAATGCTCGGAATCCACCGGGACTACCTCCCCGCCATAGCGGCGGGCGGTCTCCATCACCAAGTCCCCGGCGCACACCAGGGTCTCCTTGTTGGCCAGGGCCAGCCGACGGCCCTCCCGCAGGGCGGCCAGAGCGGGCTGCAGGCCCACCATCCCCATGACGGCGCCCACCACGGTATCCACCCCGTCCAGGGTGGCGCATTCCATAAGCCCCTCCGGGCCCCCGGCCACCTTCACTTCCGTGTCCGAGAGCTTGATCTGTAAGGTCTTGGCGGCCTCCCGATCCATGCAGACGGCCAGCCGGGGGCGGTACTTCCGGCACTGCTCCTCCAAAAGCACCACGTTCCGATTGGCCGAGAGGGCCTCCACCCCGATGCCCAGCGCGCCGCAAACCTCCAGAGTCTGCCGTCCGATGGAGCCGGTGGAGCCCAACAGGGCGATTTTTTTTGTCATAGGATCACCTGCTTTGCTTGCTTTGCCGCCTTACCCCAGCGCCGGCAGCCACCGGATCAGGATCTCAATGATGGGGGCGCAGAAGATCACGCTGTCAAACCGGTCCAGCACGCCGCCGTGACCGGGGAAAATGTTGCCGAAATCCTTCAGCCCATACTGCCGCTTGATGTAGGAGAAGGACAGATCCCCCAGCTGGGAGACCGGCCCGCCCAAAAAGCCGTACAGGCACAGGCAGAGGTAATTCACCTCCAGCTGGAAGACGTATTGCATGACCACCCCATAAATGAGACAGCCCCCTACCGACCCGATCCAGCCGCTGATAGCCCCCTCCACCGTCTTTTTGGGGGAGAGCTCGGGAGCCAGCTTGCGCTTCCCGAAGGCCATACCCCCGAACAGGGCGAAAATATCACTGGAGAAGGCCGCCACCAGGGGCAGCAGGATCAGATACTTTCCCAGAGGCAGGGTATCCAGCCGCACAAAGGTAGAGAGAAAATAGGGGATGAGCATGGCAAAAAAGAAAGAGCCCCCCATCTTCTCCATGGTCACGGTATAGTGGCTGGAGATGGCGATGAGAAACACCAGCAGAAAGTAGAGGAAGATCCCCACCAGCGCCGAGCGCATCCCCTGCCCGATATAGACCCAGAAGGGCACCACGCCGGAGAGCAGGATGGAGAGGCCCGAGATCATGGAGTTCTTCACAAACCCGGTGGACCACAGCACCTCATGGACCCCCACCATGGACAGCAGGGAGACCGCGATGGGCAGCACGATGGGAGGTGCGATATAAAACACCCAGAAAAGGATCGGAAGGCAGACCACTGCCACCACAACACGTTTAAACATCGTTCTCAGATCCCTCCAAACCGGCGTCCGCGGCTCTGATAAGCCGCGATGGCCTTTCTCAGATCCTCCCTGCCGAAATCCGGCCAGTTCACGTCGGTAAAATAGTATTCCGCATAAGCCGACTGCCACAGCAGAAAGTTGGATATCCGCTCCTCCCCGCCGGGCCGGATCACCAGGTCGGGGTCGGGGACCCCGTGGGACCAGAGGTAGCTGGAAAAGAGGGTCTCACTCAGCTCTTCAGGCCGCCTTTTCCCCCGGGCGCAGTCGGCGGCGAAGGCTTTTGCCGCCCGAACCAGCTCGTCTCTGCCGCCATAGTTGAGGCAGATGTTCACCTGACACTGTCCATACCGGGCCGACCGGGCCTGGGTCTCTTCGCAAAGGGTCCGGAGTTCCTCGGGCAGCGGGGACAGGTCCCCGAAGAAAACGAAACGGACCTTCTCCTTCTCCATGTCGGCAATGGCCTCCATCAGGTACTTTTTCAACAGTCCCATGATGGCCGACACCTCCTCCAGAGGCCGCTTCCAGTTCTCGGTGGAGAAGGCGTAGACCGTCAGGTATTTGATGCCGACCTCCCGGCAGTAGGTGGCGATGGTACGGAAGGTCTCGGCTCCGGCGGCGTGTCCCGCCGGACGGGGCAGGCCCTTGGCCTTGGCCCAGCGTCCGTTTCCGTCCATAATGATGGCGATATGCCGGGGCAGCCGGGTCATGTCAATGGCCGTCTCTTTCTTTCCGAACAAGGCCATCCTCCATCCTCCCTTCCGAACATGCAGATTTCCCGCCGGGCCCCGGCGGGAAATCCGTTTGGGGTATCAGTGCCGGGGCCGGTTTACACCGCCATCAGCTCTTTCTCCTTCTTGGCGCAGAGCTCGTCAAGCTGTTTGCAGTACTTGTCGGTCAGGTCCTGGAGCTCCTTCTCACAGTCCTTCCGGTCGTCCTCGGTCAGCTCGTTTTTCTTCTCGGCCGCCTTCATCTTGTCCATGGCGTCCCGCCGGATGTTCCGGATGGCCACCTTGCCGTTCTCGGCGTACTTGCGGACCTGTTTGGTCAGCTCCTTCCGGCGCTCCTCGGTGAGCTGGGGGAAGATAAGCCGGATGACCTGGCCGTCGTTCTGGGGGTTGATGCCCAGGTCGGAGGTCTGGATGGCCTTCTCAATGGCCTTGAGCAGGGTCTTATCCCAGGGTTGGATCATCAGGCTCCGGGGATCGGGGGATGATATGGTACCCACCTGGTTGATGGGGGTGGGAGTACCGTAGTAGTCCACCGTGATCTTGTCCAGCACCGAAGCGTTGGCCCGCCCGGCCCGGACGCCGGCGAAGTCACTGACCACCACCTCCACGGTCTTTTTCATTTTAGTGTCGAATTCCACATTAAACTCCAGCATTTTCATTGCCCTCCTTGATAACAGTGCCGATCTTCTCACCCATGACGGCACGGTAGATATTTTCCGGATCCTCCAGCGCGAAGAGGAGGACCGGGATATGGTTGTCCATGGAAAGGGATGTGGCGGTGGTGTCCATGACCTGCAAGTGCCTGGCAAGCACCTCGTCATAGGTGATGGCGTCAAACTTGACCGCCTGGGGATCCTTCCGGGGATCGGCCGAATAAACCCCGTCGATGTTCTTGGCCAGCAGGATCACGTCGGCGTCGATCTCGGCGGCCCGGAGCACGGCGGCGGTATCGGTGGAGAAGAAGGGATTGCCCGTGCCGCAGCCGAAGATGACCACTCTCCCCTTCTCCAGATGCCGGATGGCACGGGAGCGGATATAGGGCTCGGCCACCGCCTTGATCTCCAGGGCAGTCTGGACCCGGACCGGGATGCCCTCCTGCTCCATCACATCGGCCATGGCCAGGCAGTTCATGACCGTGCCCAGCATCCCCATGTGGTCGGCACGGGTGCGCTCCATCTTGCCGCCCCCGTCCTTGACCCCCCGCCAGAAGTTTCCGGCCCCGATGACGATGCCCACCTGGACCCCGGCGTCCACGCATTTCTTGATGACATGGGTGATCTGATGAATGATGTCAAAGTCCAGGCCCCGGCCGGCGCCGCCCGCCAGTGCCTCCCCACTGACCTTCAGCAGGACCCGCTTGTAAACCGGTTTTTCCACGTTGATCCCTCCCCTGAATCGTCGGAATGATTCCGCCTTGTTTTTGCTCTCTTATTTTAATATATTTTTTCCCTTTTGCATAGAGGGGAAAGAAACTTTTTACAACTTTGTCATTTTTCCAATAGGGACTTGACTGCCATGCTACAATAATTCCATCACCATTTTATTGGGAGGTTTCCGCTATGACCCCTGTCCTCTCCCTGATCCTTCTCACCACCCTGCTCGGCGTGGGCGGCCTGGCCCTGGGCGGCATCCTGGTCACCCTCTTCAAGGGTGCCTCCTCCAAAGCCGAAGGTCCCCTGGTGGCTTTCACCGCCGGCGCCATGCTGGCAGTGGCCTCCCTCCACCTGGTCCCCGAAGCGCTGGAAAATGCCTCCCGGCCCTTGACAGCCATCCTGCTCCTGGTGGCCGGCTTTTCCGTCACTTATCTGCTGAACTGCTGGATCGACAAGCCCGCCCACCACTCCGACCACGACCATCCCCACCGGTGCGCCTGCGGCCACCACGACCTGCGCACCGCCTCCCTGGAGCTGGCCGCCGCCGTGGCCCTCCACAACATGCCGGTTGGCATGGCAGTGGGGGCGGCGGCCGCCTCCCACGGCATGGGGGAGACCGTGCTCTTCACCGCCCTTACCATCTGCCTCCACAACCTCCCCGAGGGGGCCAGCATTGCCGCCCCCCTCCTCTCGGACGGGACCCGGCCGGGCAGGGCCGTGGGCCTGGCCGCCCTCAGCGGCCTCCCCACCGTCCTGGGCGCCCTGCTGGGATACTTCCTGGGCTCGGCCGCCCCCGTCCTGCTCACCGTCTCCCTCTCCCTGGCCGCCGGCGCCATGCTCTACGTCATCTTCTTCGAGCTCATCCCTGAGGCCCTGGAGGGCAAAAAGACCCCCGCCGTCTTCCTTATGCTCACTGGTCTGGCCCTCAGCGCCCTGATCCTCCACTTCGCCGGTCACCACCACTGATCCCCTCCCGGCATCCCTCTTCCGGGATAACCGTTTTTTTCCCTGCGGGGGACCCGACACCTCCATCGCGTGACGACCGGTCTGCACTCAAAAAAGGTACTGCTCCACACTCCGTTTTATCTTCCCGCTGCCGGAATCTCCATCGCAGCCCGCCCGTGACCCAGCAAAAAGCGAAGCTAAATTCAAAACCCCTCAAAAACGATTCAAAACCGCCTTTTTTGCCCTCAAACCGGGAGCAAAAAAGGCGGTTCATTGTACTCAGTTGCACTCCCGGAGGAGCTTTTTCATATTTTTTTCCGCTTTGACCCGGGGGATCATGACCTCCCGTCCACAGCCGCAGCACCGCAATTTGAAGTCCATCCCCACCCGCAAAACCTGCCAATCCTTGCTCCCGCAAGGGTGTGCTTTCTTCATCTCCAGGGTATCCCCCACCCGGATGTCCATGATCTCCCTCCTCTCAAAAGCCAAGCCCTCCCCTGCAATACAATCTGTCCCAACGCATATAGTGGCCTATCGGGAAAAAATATAGGGAAGCGGAAAGGACTTGGTAACGTGACAACGCTATTTTACCCCGAAGGGCAGCTTCTGAATACCACCGAAAACCGAAACGCCTGCGCCACAGCCGAAGCCCTAGCCAAGGCCATGGCCAGGCAGACCGTTCTGGAAGGCATCGCCCTCCTCTGTGACGAGCACCACGATCTGACCGTCCAAGTGGGCCCCTTTCTGGGCCGGATCCCCCGGGAGGAGACCGCCTTAGGAATCGCCGAGGGGACCACCCGGGACATTGCCATCCTCTCCCGTGTCGGCAAGCCAATCTCCTTTACGGTTATCGGCTTAGAGGGTGAGAACGGCACTTTGGTCCCCCTGCTCTCCCGCCGGCAGGCTCAAGAGAAGACTCTGGACTACATTCTCTCCCACTGGGAGAACGGCCAGATCGTTTCCGCCCGGGTGACCCATCTGGAGCCCTTCGGAGCCTTCGTGGACATCGGCTGCGGCATCCCCTCCATGATTGGAGTGGACCGACTCAGCGTCTCCCGGATCTCCCACCCCCGTGACCGGCTCAGCCCCGGCCAGGAGATCCTGGCCGCAGTCCTCGGCATCGACCGGGAAAACCGCCGGGTGGTCCTGACCCACCGGGAGCTGCTGGGTACCTGGGAGGAGAACGCCGCCCTCTTCCGTCCGGGCATGACGGTACCCGGCTATGTTCGGGGTATCAAAGATTACGGCGTCTTCGTGGAGCTGACCCCCAACCTGTCCGGCCTGGCCGAGCGTCAGGAGGGCATCCGGGAGGGGGACCGGGTGTCGGTCTACCTCAAATCCATCCTCCCCGACCGGATGAAGATCAAGCTGCTGATCATCGATTCTCTCCCCGACGAGGAGGAGCCCCAGCCGCCCCGGTACTTCGTTACCGGAGGCAAGCTGGACCGGTGGTGCTATGCCCCGGCCGGGTGCCCGAAACCTGGGAGCGAAACGGTCTTTACCCCTCTCCCTTGATCTTATCCCAGTAGGCCTTAGCGGCCTGTTCGTTCTTGTTGTCGCCGAAGACATAGTACTCGGCCCCCGACAGAATGTCAGGCAGGTACTGCTGTTTGACCCAATGACCGGGGAACATGTGGGGGTACAGATACCCCTGGTCCCTCTCCATTCCCGCCGTGTCGGCGTGGACGTTCTGGAGATGCCGGGGGTACTCCCCGGTCTTCCCCTCCTGCACGTCGGCCCTGGCCTTGCCGATGGCCTCCACCACCGAGTTGGACTTGGGGGCGGTGGCCAACAGGATAGCCGCCTGGGCCAGGGGAAGCTGGGCCTCGGGCAACCCCAGCTGGAGGGCATTGTCACAGCAGGCCTTCACGATGGACACCGCCTGTGGATAGGCCATTCCCACATCCTCGCTGGCCGAGCAGAGAAGCCGCCGGATGGCGGTGATCAGGTCCCCTGCCTCCAGCAGCCGGGCCAGATAGTGGAGGGCAGCGTCCGGGTCGCTGCCCCGGAGAGATTTCATCAGGGCCGAGGCGATGTCGTAGTGGTCGTCCCCCTCCCTGTCATAGCGCATGGCGGACTTCTGGGCGGCGGCCTGGGCGTCCGCCATCGTCACTGTCAAGGTCTTTCCCTTGCGGGGCGCTGCCGACATCAGCAGCTCCACGGCGTTCATGGCCTTCCGGCAGTCGCCGCCGCAGGCGGCGGAGAGATGCTCGGCCACTCCCTCCTCCAGCTTTGCTTTGGCCCCCAGCCGCTCCTCCATCTTGGAAAAGCCCCGCTCCACGGCTGGAAGCAGGTCCTCGGGGGTCAGGGGCTTGAACTCGAAAATGCTGGATCGGGAGAGGACCGCATTGTATACATAGAAATAGGGGTTCTCGGTGGTGGAGGCAATGAGGGTCACATCCCCGCTCTCGATGACCTCCAGCAGGGACTGCTGCTGCTTTTTGTTGAAATACTGGATCTCGTCCAGGTAAAGCAGCACTCCGTCTGGAGCCAGAAGGGTCCCCACCTCGGCGATCACGTCCTTCACATCGGAGAGGGACGCGTTGGTGGCGTTGAGCCGGCGAAGCGTTCGGTTGGTCCGTTTGGCGATGATATTGGCCACGGTGGTCTTTCCGGTACCTGAGGGCCCGTAAAAAATCAGGTTGGGGATACTGCCCCCCTCGATGATCCGGCGAAGAAGGCTGCCCTCTCCCAGGATATGCTTTTGCCCCACCACCTCGTCCAAAGTCTCGGGCCGGATCTCGTCCGCTAGGGGCCGGTATGCCATAGAGCGTCCCTCCTTACCATACATGATTTGATGGAAATCATTGTATCACGGAGCACAAGAATTGGCAAGTTGCCTCTTCCCTTTTCCGGACCTTTTCGGTATAATAGTGCCATCTTCTCTTTAGGAGGTCCTGTTATGCTGATCAAAAACGGTACAGTCTATGACTGTGTCCACCGCCAGCCCTATCCCGCCGACCTCCGGCTGGAGGGCGGAAAGATCAAGGAGATCCAGGCCGGTCTTACCCCCGAGCTGGGCGAGGAGGTCATTGACGCCTCCGGCCTGCGGGTCTACCCCGGCTTTGTCGACGCCCACAGCCATCTGGGCCTGGATAACTACGGCATGGGCTACGAGGGCCGGGATTACAACGAGATGAACGACATCGTCTCCTCCCAACTCCGGGGCATCGACGGCTTCAACCCCCAGGAGCTGGGGGTTGGCAAGGCTCTGGCCGGCGGCGTCACCACCGTGGGCACCGGTCCGGGCAGCGCCAATGTGCTGGGCGGCACCTTCATCGCCGTCAAGACACACGGCCACTGTGTGGACGATATGATCGTCAAGGATCCGGTGGCTATGAAATGCGCCTTTGGCGAAAACCCCAAGCGGTGCTACCAGAACAAGAGCGACTCCTCCCGGATGACCACCGCCGCCAAGCTGCGGGAGATGCTCTTCGCCGCCCGGGACTACATGAGCCGCAAGGAGTCCGCCGGAGACGACCTCTCCAAGCAGCCTAAGTACGACATGAAGATGGAGGCCCTGATCCCTGTCCTTCAGGGGGAGATCCCCCTGAAGGCCCACGCCCACCGGGCCGACGACATCTGCACCGCCATCCGCATCGCCAAGGAGTTCGGTGTCAAAATGACCCTTGAGCACTGCACCGAGGGCCACCTGATCCCCGATGTGGTAGCCGCCTCCGGCTTCCCCGCCGCGGTGGGCCCCACCCTGACGGGGGCCAGCAAGATCGAGCTGGTCAACAAGAGCTTCGAGCCCCCCAAGGTCCTCTCCGAGGCCGGAGTCCAAGTCAGCATCATCACGGACAACTCGGTGATCCCCCAGGAGTACCTGCCCCTGTGCGCCGGCCTGGCCGTCAAGGCAGGCATGGATCCCTTCGCCGCCCTCCAGGCCATCACCATCAATCCCGCCAAACACCTTGGCATTGAGGACCGGGTGGGTTCTCTGGAGATCGGCAAGGACGCCGATGTGGTCCTGACCAAGGGCGATCCCCTGGTCAGCGACTTCACCATTTCCGCTGTGATCGTCAACGGCCGGAAGGTCGTCGGGTGATCATAAACAAAAAAAGAGAAAAAGAGAAAAGAGGAGTATTTCGTCATGAACACGCCCAAAAGTCCCATCACCACCCTGATCGTCATCGGAATTATTGCTGTTTTCGCCATCTACACGCTCATCAAGCGCCGGAAAAACCTGGCCGCCCTGGACACAGGTGAGGACATGGATGCGCTGAAGCAAGCCGTCGCCCAGGTCCTGCCGGGCGAGAGCGGCTACAAGGTGGTCTACGCCCACTGGCAGCGGAGCGAGAGTTACGGCCGGCGGACCACCACCTACTACTATTCTTACGGCATCGCCTTTGACGCCGAGCGGATGTTCATCATCCCCCTGAAATTTGAGAAGGACAAGATCCTGCCCCAGCAGCCCGCTCTCATCACCAGCGAGAACGTGGGGGTCCTGGAGGTCAACGAAACCAGGAAGCAGGACATTCTCTCCCAGGTCTCGGTGGTCCTCCGCAACAAAAACGGCGAATCCCCCGTCGAGTTCGACGTGGATGTCCGGAACCTGAAAAGCGACCGGTTCCATCACTTCAACATCCGGCAGCAGGAGGAGTGCGAGGCCTTCTCCCGGTTCATCGGCACCCTGGCCCAGACCGTCACCGCCGAGAACGGCGAGCTGCGGGAAAAGATGGCTCACGATGCCATCGAAAGCGGCAAAAAGAGTAGCAGAACCCTGGGTATTCTCAGTATCGTCTTCTGCTGGCTCTTCATCGCCGGACTGATCCTCTCGGTCATCGGCCTGATGGCCGCCCCCAAGCCCAGGGAGACCGGCAAGCCGGTGCCCGGCTTCATTCTCTGCTGTGTGGGCCTTGCCCTCTCCCTCCTGATCGGCGGCGGTGGCTTTGTGCTCATGATCCTGTCCTGATTCCTGTACACAGCACCCCCCGGCGGAGATTTTCGCCGGAGGGTGCTCTCTTTACGGCCGATACAGTTACAGAAATTCTTTATATTCCTCCAGGGCCTCCAACCCCTTTTGGGTGACCCGGTACAGATAGGTCCTTCCGTCGGGGGAAAGCTCCCGGCGGAACCAGCCCAATACGTTGCGGCTCAATATGGAGGCAGCGTTGGGCGGCCCACCCGCCTTTCTGACCCCCCTGGCACCCATGGGCCCGTTCTCCCGCAGAAGCCGGGCGGTCAAAAGAGCCTGCTCCTTATAGGCGGTGTGGATCTTCTTCCGGGTGACCCCGCCGGTGTTGGCACTCCCGGTGCGGCTCTCATGCTCCCGGATCACTGCCAGGCGGCGCTTTTTGTCCCGCCGGGGCTTGGCCTCCTCCTTCGGATGGACCGCCACGTCCACCTGCGGGAGCCCCTTTCCGGTAAAGCCCACATAGATGAGCCCCAGCTCCAGCCGGCGGCAGAGGGCTTCCATCTCCCGGATATGGGGGGCCATATACCCCCGCTTGGGCAGTGGGACGGCCACATAGACCCCGTCGGCGATCCGCTGGCGGTCCATGGCCTGGTAGATGAGCTCCAGGGTAAATCCCCTCTTCAGCTCCACCACGATCAGCTCCCCGTCCCGAAGTGCCGTGATGTCGCAGTTTTTGACCTCCCCCTTGACCTCGTAGCCCAGAGACTCCAGATACCCCTTGACCGGGCCGTAAAGGTCCTTCTCCAAAAGTTCCATCTCTGATCCCCCCGCAAAGGGGATCACCGGCAAGCCCGGTCCGTCATGTCTCTCCCCATGGCGCCCCCTTACTTTTTCATATAGCCTTTTTTCCTCTTTTATGATAAAATAGTTTCACCATAATTGCAAGGGGGAATCGCCATGAGAAAGAAAGAACAGGCGGCCTGCATTGTAGAGGCCCTGAAAAAGGAATATCCCGAGGGGATCTGCTCTCTTCAGTACCCCAAACCCCACGAGTTGCTCTTCTCGGTGCGGCTCTCCGCCCAGTGTACCGATGAGCGGGTCAACCAGGTGACCCCCGCCCTCTACGCCCGCTTCCCCACCCTGGAGGCCTTCGCCCAGGCCGACGTCCATGAGGTGGAGGAGCTCATCCACTCCTGCGGCTTCTTCCGGGCCAAGGCCCACGACATCGTGGAGAGCGCCAAAATGCTCCTCACCGACTTCGGCGGCAAGGTTCCCGACACCATGGAGGACCTGCTGAAGCTTCCCGGCGTGGGCCGCAAGACCGCCAACCTGATCCTGGGAGACATTTACCACACCCCCGGCGTGGTCATTGCCGACACCCACTGCATCCGCATTGCGGGCCGGCTGGGCCTCACCGACGGCACCAAGGACCCGGGCAAGGTGGAGGAGCAGCTCCGGAAGATCCTGCCCCCCGAAGAGTCCAACGACTTCTGCCACCGCCTGGTCCTCCATGGCCGCGCCGTCTGCACGGCCAGAACGAACCCATACTGCGACAAGTGCTGCGTACGGGACTGGTGCGATACATACCAAAAGGCGCATAAAAAATAAGCACAGCGGCGGAGGGATTCGACCCTCCGCCGCTGCTTGTTTTCCCCGTTATTCCTTCCCTTTGGTATCCACTGACGGGAGCTCGTAGCGGACCGATTGCCCGCTCTCGGTCCCGGACTTCCCCTCGGGCACAGGCAGTTCCTCACTCTGCGGCTCAATGGCCTTCAGGTCCCCGTCAGAAGGAGCGGTCGCGCCCGGCTCTGTGGCAGCGTGTACAGCGGGGTCCTCCCCCACCGCGCCGCTGTGGGGAGGCGCCTCCTGAACGCCGCCGGGGACAACGGGCATCGGCCCCTTGACCTGCTCGTCGGTCACCACCGCATTTCCGGTCACCACCCGGACCAGAATGGCGTCCCCATCGGGGTCCAGCTGGGCCAGCTTGGCCAGTACCTCGTCGGGCAGCACCTCATCCGTGTCCAGCACGATCCGGTTCTGATCGTCATAGATACCCCAGCTGGCAGAGATCCCCTTCCCTTCCAGCAGACCAAGGATCTCCCGGTTCAACCGGTCCAAGTCGTTGCGGCTGTACTTGGCGCCGACAAAGCCCACAGGAGCGGTCCTGCCCCCTGCCGCCTCCAGCACCTCCAGCTCCAGGCTCTTGTCACCCGGGTCCTTGTCCGCCACCAGAAGCACCATCAGGGTGCCCCGGCTGGTGACATAAGCCCCGCCGTACCAGTCGGGAAGAGTATCGCCAAAGTGGTCCATCAAAAGCTGGTAAGCGTCGGCGCCGGGTTGGGAAGGCAACCCGGCCACTGGGTCATCCCCGCCGGGGACATAGGCCCCGCCGGGCAGCTCGTCCGCAAGCCCGGTGTTCACAAACAACTCCTTCCGGGAAAATTCCTTTAGGCTGGTCAGGTTGAAGGGTTCCTCTCCCTCCACATTTTTCTGCTCGTTCACGAACTTCCACCACTTGGCCCAGGTCATCTCATAGCCCATGTCTTGGTAGGCGTCGATGTCCGCCGTGGAGAAGCCCACCGCCTCCATGGCTTCGGTCAACTCCCCGGGGGTCATGGCCTGGTCCCGGTCCCCCATACTGCCCTCATCCGGTCCAGACCCGGTCACGGTACCGATGGCCTTTTCCGCCAACGTGCCGCTCCCCTCCACCGTCACATAGTCATGGAGCTTGGGGGCGGGTCTCATGGCATTGTACGCCGGGTAGATACACAGCGCCAGCGCGGCGCAGGCGGCCACGGCGGCGAACCGTTTCCGGAAGACCGGCTTTCCCGGCACCGCCTGGGCCAGCTTGTCCGCCAGCTCGCCGCGGGCCTTTGGGCTGGGCGTCATTTGGCTTCTCATCGAGGCAAAAACAGGGTCATTCATCAAAATATTCTCCTTTCAACGTCTGTCGGAGCTTGTCCCGTCCCCGGCTCAGCCGCATCCGCACCGTACCCGGACGCAGGGAAAGGACCTGGGCGATCTCCCCAGTGGACAGCTCCTCAAAGTAAAACAGGTAAACGGGGATACGGTATTCCTCATCCAGCTCCTGAAGCGCGTTCCAAACCTGGTTTTCCGACTGCTCCCGAAAGGGCTGGGCCACCGCCTCCCCCTCCTCCAGGGGGACCGTCTTTCTCCGCCAGGAGGAGGCGGTCACCCGCCGGCTCAGATTGAGGACCGTACGCAGAAGCCACGCCTTCCGGTGCTCCTCTTCCCGAAAGATCTTGCCCGACTGAAAATAGGCCAGAAAGGTCTCCTGAAACACATCGTCGGCGTCGGCCGGTGATCCGGTCCTGGCCAGGGCCAGCCCATAGACCATATTCTGATAGGTTTGGATCACGGCTTCTATCCCACCGTCCGTACGCAACGGCTGGATCTCCATAGACATCCCCCCTTCTGCCTGTTACTCAAAGTTATCTCCCGAAATGTCACCAAAAAGAAAAAATTTTTCTCAACTGACCCGCAGCACCTGGCCGGGGTAGATCAGGTTCGGGTTTTGGATCTGGTTCCACTGGACCAGCTCTTCCACCGTCACCCCATAGGTCCGGGAGATCCCCCACAGCGTATCCCCAGCGCGGACGGTATAAGTGCGCGGTCCTCCCTCTGGAATCTTCAGGGTTTCCCCGGCATAGATCAGGTTGGGATCCGGGATATCGTTAAGCCTGGCCAGCTCCTCCACCGTGGTTCCATAGCGGATGGAGAGGGCCCAAAGGGTATCCCCCCAGCGGATGGTATAGGTGAACCAAGGTCTCTCCCCGGCCAGCAGGACGTCCTCCTGGAACAGGTCCCGGTCCACATCCCCCTGAATGCCGGCCACCCTTCCCTTGTCGGTATACTGCCAGCCCGTCCATTCCTCCCACGCCGTCCCAGTCAGAGAGGGCTCCTCCACCTCCCACTGGGCCAGCCACAGAGGGTAAGCCGCCAGCGCCGGGTCCAGCCTCCCGGCCTCGTAGGCATCGGCGTAGAGCATGGGCTCCATCCCAGTCAGAGCCTTCAGTTCCTCCAGAAAGGCCCCCACCACGGCCGAGACCCGGGCATCCGACAAATCCTGATCCACCTCAAAGTCCAGCACCGGCCGGCAGTCGTACCCCGTTCCGGCGATGAGCGCGGCAAAGTGCCGGGCCTCGGCCCGGGCCTCCTCTGGGGTAGCCGCCTCCATATAGTGGTAAAACCCATAGTGGAGCCCCACCCCGGCCGCTCCCCGGCGGTTTTGCTCAAAGTTTGGATCCACGCCCCCAGAGCCAAATCCGGAGCGGATATACACTGCCTCCACCCCATCCTCCCGGACAGCCTCAAAATCGATCTCCCCCTGGTAAACGCTCACGTCGATCCCCTCCAGGGCCAGAGCCGAAGGGATCAGGCAAAACAAACACAGCAGCAAGGCACACAGTTTTTTTCTCATGGGCGAAAACTCCTTTCCGGTACAGGATGCTTCAGCCCACCATTCTATGCGCCACCGGAGCAAAACGTCCGGCACTGTCCCCACAAAGCGCAAAGGGCCCCTGACGCATCCACGTCAGGGGCCCTCCTTTTTGCGTTACGCCTCCAGGATGTACTTTCTCACCATCTGTCCGATCCCGCCCAGATGGTTGGCCGGTGCGACCGCCCCGGCCACGGCCTTGGCGTCATCTGAGCCGTTCTCCATGGCGAAGGACAGCCCGGCCCACCGGAGCATTTCCACATCGTTGTTGCCGTCTCCGAAGGCCATGACCTCCTCCGGCAGGATCCCCAACTCTCCGCACAACTGTGCCAGCGCCGCCCCCTTGGTCACATCCGCGGCGGTGATCTCCATATTCTCGGCCGCGGCATGGGCGATCTGGGCAGGAAGAAGCTTCTGCACCTCCCGGATAACCGACTCCCGATGCTCAGGCGGCACATAGAAGATATCGATCTTCTCCATGGGCCGGCCGGCCAAGGCCTCTTCCAGGCTGTCCACAAAGGCGGTGATCTTGTCATAGTAATCGGTAAACATCTCGCTCAGAAGGGTCTTCGGCATCAGGGGAAGGCAACTCTTCTCCATGTAGTTCTGCCCCTCACAGTAGATCTCGAAGGGCAGGTTCCAGCGCTTGAGCAGGGCGATCAAGGCCAGGCTCTTGTCGTTGGGAATGGTCCTGGTATAGAGCCAGCGGCGGCTCCCCGGCTCCAGCACGGCGGCACCGTTGGATGTGACCGCGTAGTCCACCCCTCCCAGCGGCTCTACCGCGCTGTCGATCAGACACCAGGTCCGGCCGGTGGCCGCTGCGATTTTGATGCCCCTTTCCCGGGCAGCCCGGAGCGCCGAAATATTCTCCTCCGGGATGGTAACATGGTCGGCGTTCAGCAGCGTGCCATCCATATCAAAAGCGATCATCTTGATTGACATGAGAAACCTCCTGACAGAAAAGGGGCGGCGGGAAGCCCCGCCGCGTGCCTTTTAAATTCTTATTTTGTGCCGAAGATCCGGTCTCCGGCGTCCCCCAGGCCAGGGACGATATAGCCGTGCTCGTTGAGCCTCTCGTCCACCGCGCCGGCGTAGATATCCACGTCAGGGTGGGCAGCCTGGACCGTGTCGATGCCCACGGGAGCCGCCACCAGGACCATCAGCTTAATGTTTTTGCAGCCCCGTTTCTTCATCTCGTCGATGGCGGCGCAGGCCGACCCGCCGGTGGCCAGCATGGGATCCACGATCATGATGTCCCGCTCGGCGATGTCCTTGGGCATCTTGCAGAAGTAGACGTGGGGCTCCAGAGTCTCCTCATCCCGGAACATCCCGATATGGCCCACCCGGGCCGAGGGGATCATCCGCAGCACGCCGTCCACCAGCCCCAGACCGGCCCGGAGAATGGGCACCACGGCAATCTTCTTCCCCGCCAGGGTGGGCTGGGTCGTCTTACAGATCGGCGTCTCGATCTCCTTGGCGGTCAGGGGCAGGTCCCGGGTGGCCTCGTAGGTGATGAGCATGCCGATCTCTCCCACCAGATCCCGGAAATCCTTGACACTGGTGTTCTTGTCCCGCATGATGGTCAGCTTATGGGCCACCAGGGGGTGGTCCATGATATGGACCTTGCTGTTTCCTTCGTACATCGCTGTCATACCCCTTCCATCGATTCTGTTTTTTGTGTCTGCATTTTTTCCAGACGCTCCCGCTCGGCCTGGCTCAGGCGGTGATACTCGGGCACCAGCTGGGCTGCCGACATCAGTTGTCCTGCCCGGGCCAGCTCCAGAGCCCCCCGGGCCACCCCCCACGCACTTTGGAACCGGAGGTTGGGTGCCGGCAGGCGGACGGGCAGCCCCAGTCTGTTGAACTGATTATAGCACAGCTGCGCCCCATCTCCAACCAGAATTTGCTCCCTATCCCGGTTCTTTATTTCCTCCCCCAGCTCTTCCAAGCTGATGGCCCGGTCAGCGGTCAAGCGGACAAGCTTTTCCCCGTCCGAGGAGAAGCGGGAGTTGTAGACCTGGCTCCGGCGGGCGTCCATCACCGGGCAGATGTCGCCGGGCAGGGTCGACAGGTTCCAGGCCATGGCCTCCAGGGTGGAAACCTTGGCGCAGGGCCTGTCCAACGCCCAGCCCAGCCCCTTGGCCGCCGAGACCCCGATGCGGAGCCCCGTAAAGGACCCCGGCCCGGCCGCCACAGCGATCACATCCACCTCATCCAGGGCCACCCCGCAGTTTTTCAGCATGTCCTCGCACAAGGGCATCAGGGTCACCGAATGGGTCAGTCCGTTATTTTGAAACGCCTGGGCGATCAGCTCCTCATCCTCGGTGAGGGCTACCGAACAGGCAATGGCTGAGGACTCCAAAGCAAGTATTTTCATTCCTCCGCCACTCCTTCCACGGTAATGATCCGCTCATTGTCCCCTTCGCCCCGGCGGATATCCACCCGGAGCGCGTCCTCCAGAACGTCAGCGACCCGCTCGCTCCACTCCACAGCGCAGATCCCACCCCGGTGAAGATAGTCCTCCCAGCCGATGTCAAACAGCTCCTCCGAGCTGCCCAGCCGGTACATATCAAAGTGGAACAGGGGCAGCCGCCCTCCCTCGTACTCGTTGACGATGGTAAAGGTGGGGCTGGTGACCCGGTCGGTCACTCCCACCCCCCGGGCCAGCCCCCGGACAAAGGCGGTCTTCCCCGCCCCCAGATCCCCCGTAAAAGCGATGACGGTATGGGCCTGGAGCTTCGGGGCCAATTCCTCCCCAAGGGCCTCTGTCTCGGCCGTGCTGTGGGTCCGGTACTCCATGGCCTCACCCCCGTTCTTAAGGTTTTTGTAAATTTCTCCTGAATAGTATAGCACGAACCGGAAAGAAATGGTATACTAACTTTTGAAGTTTGCAACAACGGAGGTGAGGCCATGTCCTGGCTGAAGGATTCCCTGCACGATTTCTGGGAGCGGGGGGATAAGCTGCTACTGGCACTGTGTCTGTGTGCCAGTCTGTTCGGACTTGCCCTCATCTACTCGGCCACCCGGTATCTCACCGTGAACCGGAACCGCAGCGTCATCATCCAGGCCATCGGTATTCTGCTGGGTGCGGTAATCTACATCCTGATTTCTTCGGTGGACATGGAACTCTTTGTGGAGCGGTCCTGGAAGCTGCTCCTCCTCTTCAACATCGCCTTCAACCTGCTGGTCCGGGTCCCCGGCCTGGGGGTGTCCCGGGGCGGAAACCTGAGCTGGATCCGCTTTCCCGGTCTGCCCATGGACATCCAGCCCGCCGAGATCGTCAAGCTCTCCTTCATCCTCCTCTTCGCCTATCAGTGTACCAAACTCCAGAAGCGGGGGATCAGCAAGCCCGGCTCGGTCCTCATGCTCCTCCTCCACACCGGGCTCATCGCCGGGGTCATCGCCGTGGCCACCAAAGACTTCGGCATGGTGCTGGTCTATCTGTTCCTCTTTGTGGCCATGAGCTGGATGGCCGGAGTTTCTCTGGGTTGGTTCGCCCTGGGGGGCGGCGTCGGTGTGGTCGCTTTGGCCTATATCTGGCCACACGTCAGCGACACTTACCTGGCCGAGCGCATCATGGTGGTGGTGGACCACATCACGGGTAACCAGGCCACCCTCTACGCCCAGACCCAGGGCCGCGGCTGGCAGCAGACCCGTTCCATCCTGGCCATCGGCTCGGGTGGGTTTTGGGGACAGGGCTACATGAAGGGCATCCAGACCCAAAGCCCCTACGAGACCTCCCTCAACGCCCGTAGCACTGACGAGATCTTTGCCGTCTGCGGAGAAGAGCTGGGCCTTATCGGGTGTCTCGTCATCATCATCCTCCTGGCTGCCATCATCATCCGGTGCATCTGGGTGGCCCGCCATGCCTCCAGCCCCCTCACCGCACTCATCTCCTCGGGCTACGCCGCCATGCTTCTGTTCCAGAGTGTCCTGAACATCGGCATGTGTCTCTACCTTCTGCCCATCGTAGGCCTGACCCTTCCCTTCTTCAGCTACGGCGGCTCCTCCATCATCACCATGTTTGCCGCCATGGGGGTGGTCTCCTCCATCAAGACCCGCTCCCTGCCAAGCTGGCTCAAGGATCGAAGCCATATTTAGAGAAAATTTGGATAAAATCACCATTTGATTTTTGTCCCTCCATTTTGAGATGTAATGTATAAAGGGTGGTTCCACCAGGCCACTACATTACGTTGATTGGCAGCTCATCTGTGGCAAAATGGCACAGGCTGGAGGGGCGGTGATCGACCAGCAGAGGAGAACCGAAGTGGGAGCGTCCGGGGATGACCTGGGCGCTCCCTTCTTTTTGTCGGCCCTCTACTAAGAGCGCACTTACTCACCACCGGCCAAGGCTGGCGGTGGTACTGCCTGACAGCATCCGTGCGCCCTCCGGGGGCGGCTCCGCCGGGTCGCCCTGTCCTGCCCGGTATATACCAGCAGACGCCAACAGCGGCTTGTGCACCGGACGCAGCCGCGCCAATCACCGGGGGCTTGGGGGCCTCGGCTACTAACAAGCGGCACAGGTATATACCCTGTGCATTGCTTGCCATGATCGTCTACGTGTTCTCCGTTTCATGGTGGTACTTATCCATAATTTCTTCCATACTGATATTTTGCAGACTTTTCTGCAAGTCCTCTCGGACGTTTTGATAGGAAGAATCCAGTACACCATGAATGCTTCGCCCTACTGGACACAGGCAGGATGGAGATGCATGGATACCAATCAGTTTATTAAGAAAATCCGGCTCAATTGCATTGCCCTCTTATGGTGGACGTGTTCCTGGCCTCGCCGCTGAAAGACTGGCAAAGATTCCGGGTAATTCCGCAAAGTGTGTGTTGCTATGTGTATATGGTAACCGGGCTTATGAGGATACGCTGGTTGAAATGGCAGATGTGGCAAAAAAGGCTGGGTTCTCTGTTGTTGCCGCTATTTCCGCAGTTGCGGAGCATTCTATTATGCACCAGTATGCGTCTGGTAGGCCGAACCAGGAAGATGAGCGCCAGCTCAAGTCCTTTGCGAAGGCAATCCTTGAAAAATTCAAGGCCGGAACATTGGATGAAGGGCCGCAGATCCCAGGCAATCGACCTTACAAAAAGGCAGGGGGTGCGGGCTTGGTCCCAAAGGCTGGTACAAGCTGTAACGGCTGCGGACTCTGCGCAGATAATTGCCCTGCAGGGGCAATCTCTAAAGAGAATTTGAAAACAGCGAATCCCAAGAAGTGTATCTCCTGCATGCGGTGCGTTGCGAGGTGTCCCCAAGGTGCCCGGAAGATAAATGGTGCGTTGGTATCCATTGCATCGCTGGCAATCAAAAAGGCTTGCAGCGAGAAGAAAGAAGCCGAACTTTTCATATAGTGGCAAATCAGAGGGAATCGTTTGATTATTGCTGATGAATACTTAACAGGGGGGATCTTACTCGGTGAAATCCCCCTTGACAAATGTTCTCTTGGTAAAATAATGCCGGTAATTTCATAGAGCGAGCGAACGACACATGTGGCGCACAGCGCGTAAATCTGATCACGGTACGCAAGCGCTTCATGTGTTAGAGGGGCTCCCCCACAGCACATGCTTTGCATGTGCTGCTTTTTGCCCTTATGAAGCCAATCTACCTCAGTGGATGTCATTTCTCATGGATAAAAACAACAACTTGGGCACCGAGCGGATCGGGCGTCTTTTGCGCTCCTTCGCCCTTCCCTGTACTCTCTCCCTCATCATCTCCTGCCTTTACAACCTCGTGGACCAGATCTTCGTGGGCAACGGCGTCGGCTACCTGGGCAACGCCGCCACCGGCATCGTCTTCCCCATCACCGTCATCGGCTGGGCCGCCGCATCCCACCCTACGGTACCCGCACCCCAGGGGAGCTGATGAAAAACTGACAGCTCTTTCAATTTTTGCGAAAAGCCGGAATAACCTCCTTGTTTGTGGTGAAACTACCAGCAGCCAAAGCTGGTTTTCCCCTATAGAAACAAGGAGGTTATTTTTATGGAAAAGCACCTGTTCCGCCGGACCGGCGCCCTGCTGTGCGCCGGAGCTCTGTCCTTCACCCTGTCCGCCGTCCTGCCGGGCGCCGCCGCCCTGCTGGATACCGACCCCTACGCCCCCGTCTGGAGCGCAAACTCCGCCCCCGTGGCCGAGAATATCTCCCTGACCACCTACAAAAACGTGGAGGTCCAGGGCACCTTCGCCGGGGTGGACCCGGAGGGTGACCTGATCACCTTCCAGCTGGTGAGCCAGCCTGCCCGGGGCACCGTGACCCAGGCCGAGCAGGGCTCGGCCGCCTTCGTCTACACCCCCTATGAGAACAAGAAGGGCAAGGACGCCTTCACTTATGTGGCGGTGGACGCCGCCGGCAACACCTCAGCCCCTGCCACCGTGAGCATCAGGATCGAAAAGCAGAAAACCACTGTGACCTACGCCGACATGGCCGGCGAGGAAGGCCACCGGGAGGCCGTCCGTCTGGCCGAGTCCGGCTTGATGATCGGCGAGCAGGTGGGCGGCCGGTATTTCTTCCACCCCGAGCAGACCATCTCCCGTGCCCAGTTCACCGCCCTGGCCATGTCTGTGGCAGGCATCGACGCCCTGGAGGGGGTCACGGTCACCGGCTTCTCGGACGACCAGGCCATGGCCGTCTGGTGTAAGCCCTATGTGTCTGCCGCTCTCCGGGCCGGCATGATCCGGGGCAGCTATACCAACGACGGCCAGGTGGTCTTCCGGGCCGACACCCCCATCACCACCGCCGAAGCCGCCGTCATCCTCAACAAGGCCCTGGGGGTCACCGACGTAGTCAATACCATGGGCACCGACTCCCCCGCCTGGTGTGCCCAGGCCGTAGCCAACCTGGACAGTTGCGGTGCCCTCCCCGCCTCGGCCGTTCTGAACGAGCCCCTGACCCGCGCCCAGTGCGCCGTCATGCTGGACCGGGCCCTGGACGTGATGGAGGCCCGCGAGAGCAAAGGCTGGTTCCTCTGGTAAGCCCCCCAAAACAGAAAAAAGCCCCGGGCCTCTCGTCCCGGGGCTTTCTTATGTTATCTTTAATCCAAAACCTCAGTGAAATCTGCGCAGAAGTTGGGCCGCTCCGGGTCAATGATCATACTCATTCCCTTCTCCCGGAACACCTTGTCCAGTCCCTCCATGCCGTACTTCAGTTTGTACTCGATCTCCTCCTTGTAGGCGGGGACCATGCCGTAAAAGTTGATTTTCCTACCGTCCTTGGCCGTCATCCCGCCTAGCGGGCCGTCTCCCCCGATCAGCACCAGACCACCGAACCCCACACTGTCGTCCAGAGGAGCATACTCCGCTCCATTGGGAATGGTGTGGCCCCAGGCCAGCCAGGTCTGGTACATATGGGGAAAACGGGCCAAGAACTTGATACACCGGAGAGGCCAGAATTGCTGAGGCGGAATCTCTCCCCCCGTTTTACCTGTCCCGCCCAGATCCCATTCTCCGGGCAAGAACATATAAAGCTCAGCCAGCTCCAGTTCTCTGCGCTCTTTCTCGGGAATCTCCTGGGGAATGTTCATAGGCTTGTCACTCATACCAGTGGTAAAGGCCACATAGAATGGTTGCTCGGTCGTGGGCTTCATAATATGTATGTCGATATGGACAATATCCGACAGGATCTCGTGGTAGACAAAGCTTTCCCGCCCAGGAAAAAGCCCGTCAAAATAGGTCTCGATCTCCTCCATGTAATTTCCTTCACTCTCCGGGATCTGAAGTTCCCGGCCCTTCTGCTCCTCGTATCGGTAAATGGTGGACCCGCCGGAAGAAACCTCATTTTTCTTCCCGAACAGCTTATCCAAAAATCCCATCTGAACCGCCTCCTCGTCCAAGATAACCCTATTATATCAAATCTCCCCGCCCAACTCAAGCCCGCAACCTGCCTATGATCCACCCTGTCACTGGCCGGAAGACCACATACAACCCATACCCCAGCACGCCGCCCACCATATTAGTTATCAGGTCTGTGATATCCGACGACCGGTTAAAAAAAGGCTGCACCAGCTCGATGCCCAGGCTCATGAGAAAGCAGAAAAGCACTGTCCGGCCAAATTTGCCCCCTCCCCGCCGGGTCAAGGGACACAAAAAGCCAAAGGGCACCGTCATGCCCACATTCAGCGCTACCTGCCGCAAAAAGTCCCCTCTCCCTTTCAAAACATCCACAAAGGGGATCATATTCATGGGCTGATAGCGGTGATTCAGAATAAAAGGCAGCTTGGTGATGACCGGCATCAGGGTAAAAAAGAGCACCAAAGCCAGATAGAGATACATCAGCGTATTGACCAGCAGCCTGTCCCTCCCCCTGTTCTTCCACCGGGGAAAAAACACAAGAACATACAAAATCCCCAACGCCCCAATATCCACCAAATATTTCACCGATGCACCTCCCTCCTCCGGTTTATCAACCAAATTCTACCACACCGTTCCACATGAATCAATCCCCCCCGCCCCCATCCATAAAGTAAAAACAGACCTCCCGCTGACGCAGGAAGTCTGTTTTTGGTACGGCTGGAGGGACTCGAACCCCCGACCTACTGGTTCGTAGCCAGTCACTCTATCCAGCTGAGCTACAGCCGCATACCGTCTTTTGACAGCTCGGTTATTATAGCACGCCATGGATAGAATTGCAAGTAGTTTTTTCAGAAATCCTCTTCCCCCATGTCAAAGGGGGGCCGTTCGGTGGGCTGGGGGACCGCGTCCCCCTCAAATTCCAGCTCCTCGGGCACCGGCTCAGAGTAGCCCGCGTCCGGAGCCACGTCCACCATGCCCTGCCTGTACTGCATCTCCTGCCACTGCTCCTTGGTGATGAGCACCTGCCGGGGCTTGGAGCCCTCAAAGGGTCCCACCACCCCCTTCTCCTCCATCTGGTCCACCAGCCGGGCAGCCCGGGAGTAGCCCAGCTTGAGCCGCCGCTGGAGCATGGAGACACTGGCCATGCCGGTCTCCACCACCACCTCGATGGCCGAGGGCAGCAGCTCGTCGAAGGCGTCGTCCACATCCTCGGGGGCCGAGCCGCCCACCCCTTTGGCGCCCTTTTCCTTCTCGGCCACGCTCTTCTCGATCTCGTGGAGGACCTCCTCGTCATAGTGGGCCGAGCCGTTCTCCTTGACAAACTCCACCACCGAGGCCACCTCCTCGTCGGTGATGAGGCAGCCCTGGACCCGGGTAGGCTTCCCGGCGCCCAGAGGCAGGTAGAGCATGTCGCCCCGGCCCACCAGCTTCTCGGCCCCCGTGTTGTCCAGAATGATGCGGGACTCCAGGGAGGAGGCCACGGCGAAGGCGATCCGGGAGGGGATGTTGGCCTTCATCAGGCCCGTGATCACGTCGGCCGAGGGCCGCTGGGTGGCCACGATCAGATGCATGCCGGCGGCACGGCCCATCTGAGCCACCCGGCAGATGGATTCCTCCACCTCCTTGGCGGCCACCAGCATCAGGTCGGCCAGCTCGTCGATGACCACCACGACCTGGGGCATCTTGGTCATGCCCTCGGTCTTCTCAGCGTGTTGGTTGTAGGAGGCCAGGTCCCGGACCCCCATCTCGGAGAAGGCCCGGTACCGCTTCATCATCTCCACCACCGCCCACTGGAGGGCTCCTGCCGCCTTCTTGGGGTCGGTGACCACCGGGATCAGCAGATGGGGAATGCCGTTGTAGATGCCCAGCTCCACCATCTTGGGGTCCACCATGATGAGCCGGACCTCCTCGGGAGAGGCCTTGTAAAGCAGGGATATGATCAGCGAGTTGGTACACACCGACTTACCCGAGCCGGTGGTGCCGGCGATGAGCAGATGGGGCAGCTTGGCGATGTTGCCCACGATGCAGTTGCCCCCGATATCCTTGCCCAGGGCGAAAGCCACCTTGGACTCGTGGCCCTTGAACTGGGGGGAGTCAATGACATCGTGGATAGCCACCGGGGTCACTAACTTGTTGGGCACCTCGATGCCCACCATGGAGATCTTGTCTGGAATGGGGGCGATCCGCACCCCCGCCGCCCCCAGGGACAGGGCGATATCGTCGGCCAGATTGGTCAGCTTGTTGAGCCGCACCCCCTGGTCCAACTCCAACTCGTACCGGGTCACCGAGGGACCCCTGGTCACACTGACGATGTTGGCGTCGATGCCGAAGGAGTGGATGGTCTCGGTAAGCCGGTTCTGGTTCATCTTCAGCTCGTTGGCCACCCCTGAAGCGTCGCTGTCCTTCCCCGCCTTCAACAGGGTGACAGGCGGATAATGGTACTCGGGGGTCTCCTGATTCAGGGCCTCCTCCACCTCGGCCGAGACCTGGGCGGCGGCGTCCTCGGCCTCCCCCTTCTTCATCTTGACCACGGCGGGCTCCCGGGTGATCTCGGGCATAGGGGGCACAGCGGGCTCCTCCCTCACCGGGGCAGGAACCGGCTCCGGAGTCACCGTCGGCTCGACAGTCATGGTCTCGGCGGCCCTGGGCTTGTCCCCGGTCAGCAGCTGATCCGGCGAGGGTGCCTTGGGCTTCCGGTTGAAAAATCCGGTCTTCTGGGGCTCAGGGAAAATGACCTCCTCATCGGCAGGCTCCTCCTCCGCTCCATCGGGGCCTTCGTCCACCGGAATGTCGATGGCCTTCCTCCTGTGAAGTAAAGCCGTCGAATCCCGCACTCTCTCCTTTTCCTTCTCCGGCCTGGGCTCCCGCTCCCGGACAGGCTCCTCCGCCCTGCGGCGGACAGGCCGCTCGGGCTGCTCCTCCTCTTCATACTCATACTCGGGATGGGGCAGCTCCCGGAACCAGTCCACGATCTGCACCGGCGTGATCCGGAACACCGCCATCAGCTGGGCCACAATGGTCAGCACCAGGATGGGGGCCGCGCCGTACTTGCTGAACGCGGCGATAAAGCCCTGGGACAAAAGTCCGGATACCACGCCTCCCGAGGTCATGGTCTTTCCGCTCTCCCACAGCAGCTTGAAGATCTCCCCGGTCCAGGGGAACTCCCCCTTCGCCAGGAAGATGTGCAGAAAGCTGCCCAGGCTCACGGGCAGGAGCAGGGCGCAGCTCACCCGCAGACGCACCGGTCTCCCCCGGTGGAACAGGAGGATGGCCCCCGCTCCCGCCAGGGCGAAGGGCAGGATCCAGTACCCGTAACCGATCAGCCCCTTGGCCGAGCCGCAGAGCAGGTCGATGACGATGGCCTGCACATTAAAAAGCCCCAGCAGGGCAAAAAGGGCCAGCAGGAAGCAGACAATGGCCCCCACCTCCCGGCGGACCGGCTTGATCTCGGGCGCCTTTACCCGCGACCGGCTCCCCGAGGAGGACCGTGTCGTGCCCGTCCCAGCGGGCTTCTTAGTGGCGCTCGTATTTTTCTTTTGTGAAGAAGCAGCCATGGGATCATCCTTTCCTGTATCACACCGCCACGCGGCGGAAACTCCATATCAATACAGGATACAGTATACAACATTTTTCCGTGTTTTTCAAGGGCCAACAGGACCGTTTTGCGCCGGGCCGTTTTGTGCCGTAGGCACAATGCGACCGGCACAGTCGTTCGGCCAAAGGCCAAATGACGTGCCCACCCCTCTCATCGGCTCCAAAGCGGTCAAATTTTTCACAAGCCCCGAATTTCCAATTTTCGTGCAACTATCTCCCGAAAATCGCCCCCGTTTCCCCGAAATGACCATAATTGCACGCAGTTGCACATTCCCTCAAATTCAAACCACCCCCAAAACCCCGTTTTTGGGCCTCAAAACCCTCAAAAGCGGCGTCAAAACACCCCCCAAACCGCCCCAAAATGAATTTCCAATTTTTGTACAACTTTCTTTTGGCCCTGCCTCCGTCCCCAACCTCAAAATGGATGCCTCAAAAAAGTTCCGGATACGCGGAAAACGCTCCGTTTCCGAAAGGAAACGGAGCGTTTTTGTTCTCTGAAATTTTGCTTCAAAAATTCCTGCTCCCCGAGAGGCCCCGTTTTTGCCCTATTTCACCACAAAATTCGCCACCAGGGAGACCACTCCTACGATCCAGCAGTAGTAGGCGAAGGCCCCGAACTTTCCCTTGTCGCACAGCAGGTTCACCAGCCGGATGGCGAAATATCCCACCACGGCGGCCACCGCCGTCCCCACCAGGAACACGGGCAGCAGGGCAGTATCGATGGCCCCCTCTTTGATCACGTCCGCCAGGGTCAGGATGTTTGCCCCCAGCACGGCGGGCAGGCTCATCAGGAAGGAGAACCGGACGGCGAAGGTCCGGTCAAACCCCCGCAGCAGCCCCGCCGAGATAGTGGAGCCGGACCGGGAGATCCCCGGCAGGGTCCCCACCGCCTGGGCGCAGCCCACCAGCAGGGCGTCGGCCAGCGTGGCCGTCCGGGCGGTCTTTCTGCCCCGGGCCATCCGGTCGGAGAAAAAGAGGATAAAGCCGGTGGCGATCAGCGCGACCGACACAAACACGGCGTTGCCCATGACCTCCTCAATGGTATCCTTCACCGGCAAAATGGCAAAGAGAGGCAGGGTGGCCACCACGATGAGCAGCACCATCCGCCGGGCCGGCGGCACCGAGTTCCCCCCCGTGACCCGCCTACCGCTCCCCGAAAAAAGGGAGCCGATCAGGAAGAAAAACTCCCGGATCATGTCGGCAATATCGCTCCAGTAGTAGACAAACACCGAAAGCAGGGTCCCCAGATGGAGCAAAACCGTAAAAAACATCTGGGTCTCCTCATAGTTCTCCACGCTGAAAAACCGCTGGAACAGGGCCAGGTGTCCCGAGCTGGAGATGGGCAGAAACTCGGCGACCCCCTGGAGGATCCCCATCAGGATGGCTGATAGATATGTCATGGGTCACGCCCCCTTCGCAGGTATCTTTGCATTGCTTTTTATCATATTACCATATATGCCGGAATATTTCTACCACGAAAGGAAAATTTAACCTCTTTTTGCGAAAAGAAAAGCCGCCGTCCTCAGACGGCGGCTTCTCTCCCCTTTTCGATCTCCCCGTACAGACACTCCAGTGCCTCCCCCAGGCCCCCCACCCGGTCAACGAGCCCCAGCTCCACCGCCTCTTTCCCGTAGAGGACGCTGCCGATGTCCCCGGTCAGCTCCCCGGTCTCCAGCATGAGCCGGAGGAAATCCTCCCGCTTGATGTGGCTGTGGTCGGTGACGAACTCCACGATCCGGTCCTGGGTCCGGCGGAAGTAGGAGAACATCTGGCTCACCCCGATGACCGTGCCAGTCAGCCGCACCGGGTGGATGGTCATAGCCGCCGAGGGGGCGATAAAGGAGGTCTTGGCCGCCACCGCCAGAGGCACCCCGATGGAGTGCCCGCCCCCCAGCACCAGGGACACCGAGGGCTTTCGCATCCCGGCGATCATCTCCGCGATGCCCAGCCCAGCCTCAATATCTCCCCCTGCCGTGTTCAGCAGCACCAAAAGCCCGTCCACCTCCCGGCTTTCCTCCACCGAGGCCAGCAGGGGCAGCACATGCTCATACCGTGTGGTCTTGATATGGGCCGGCAGGAGCTGGTGCCCCTCGATCTGCCCTACAATAGTGAGGGTATATACCGTCCCCCGTTCGGTGCGGACCAGGGTATCCCCAAAGGCCTCGATCTCCCGGCGCTGTTCAGCCTCACCGGCCTGCTTCTCTTCCTCTTCCACGCCCATCCCCCATTTCCTGACGACAGTACCGTCAGTATGTGCCGAAGAGCCCTCCTTTACTCAAACATTACCCTTTGTAATGGTTTTTTCTTCCACTTTGATTGAAAAATAAGCGATTCCTCTCCGCCACCCGCTGTGATCGCAAAAGAACCTCACACTTTTTTTCTCCTTTTGCCCATTTCCGCTACTTTAGGCAAAAAGGCTTGACATAACACCCACCTATAACCCGGACAACAGGGAGTTATTCACATTTTCCACGGAGTTTTCCACCGCCTTCCCCCGTTACTCTCCCAGTGTTTTTCCTCGTTATCCACCGTTTTTTCCCCACCCCGCTATCGATATTCTCCACGAAGCCAAAGCGTCGATTTTGGTCAACATAACGAAGGGTGCTTCGCGGAGCGAAACGCTCGGGGACAGTCGTTGGCCGCAGGCCAATGACCGTCCCCGTCTCTTCCGGGTTTGTGATCTTCCCCCATAGGGTGGACCCTCCCCTTCCGGATATAAAAAGGAGCCGGTCCTTTCGACCGGCTCCCCGCTGCTATTGATCCCTTTTCTCCTGGCCGCCGTGGTCCTTGTGAACGACCCCCTTCAATATCCTGGCTGCCTTCTCCCCCTGCCGCTTCACGCTCTCCAGGGTCCCCTGATCCGGGGCGCTGGGACGCATCCGGTGGTAGGTCTCCCGGAACCGGCGGGTGATGATCTCGGTGCGGGCCATCAGCTCGTCATACCGCTCCTTGGCCACACGTCCGGCCTCGTCCAACTGGTCAGGGATCAGGTCGCTCAACCGCTCCGCGAGCTCCTGCCGTCCCAGCTTGGTCTGGAGCCGCAGCTCGTCTCCAGCCTGGCGGAGCTTCTTCATCAGCTGGGAGGTCTTGACCAGCTGGAGGATGGTGGCGGTGGCGTCGGCCAGCAGCACCCCCAGGAAAACGCCGTCCAGGAAATAGAGCACGCTGCCCCGGATCTCCCCCAGCTGCCGGGCAATCCAGGGGTGAACAAAATAGAGGACCAGGTAGGACAGCACACCCCAGGCCAGGCAGACCGGCAAGCAGATCCGCCCCTGCAAATTGAACCGGCTCCAGCTGTAATCCCAGTACTTGATGTGGGTGGCGGTCTCCAGAAACCAGCCCACCAGATATTCCCAGGCCGACATGCAGACCGTGGCCACCAGATAGAACAGGACAGGCCGGTCCATAAAGGGCTGGAACCAGCACACCATCATCAGCACGCCGATCCCGTAGATGGGGCAAATGGGCCCGTATAGAAAGCCACGGGACACCGGGCGGCGCTCCACCACCGAGCACAGCACGGTCTCCATGCACCACCCCAGAAAGGAATAGACGATAAAATACAGAAAGGCCAGGCTCAGAGGGAGACCGAAAAAAACAGGATCGCTCAAGATGTCTCCTCCTCGCTGAGAACGGACAAAATAGTGTGGTAGAGCTTCTCCGGCCGCTTCCGGAATCCGCCGATGAGCCGGTCGGCCTGCTCCTCCGAGGGACAGAGCAGCTCCACTGTCAGCAGATTGCCCTTGTCGTCGTCCAGGCTCATCCGGGCCATCACCGCCCCGTCCGGTCCGCTCCGCTTTTCCCCCTTGACCTGAGCCTGCCGCCGCAGGGCGGCGTTCACTGGGATCAACGACTGGTCACAGTGGCGGCGCACCGAGAAGGGCAGGCTGCTCTCACAGGCCTGGGAGTTCACCCGTCCCTTGTCGGTGATCCGGTAGCCCTCCTGCCCCAGCTCCAGGTTCCCGTTTTCCACCAGCTCGGCGGTGGCCTCGGCAAAGTCGAAATAGCTCACCCCTTGGTGCTCCATGACCAGATCGGCCAGGGTGTCCGGCACGATGGGTCCCGCCGCCCGGTCCAGAAGGTAGAGCTCCAGCATCTTGATGTCCAGCTTATTATGGATAAAGCCCTGTTCGGCCATTGCTCCCGCTCCTTTCGTACTCCATAGCTTCTTTTCTCGGATTATACCTCATTTCTCCCCGCCTGGCAAGGCCCCGGCTTTTTAAGAATCCGTAAAGCCTTCACCAGACCGGCTCCGCCCCTTCCGCCCGCAGCGGACACTGTGCGAAGATCCGCTCTACCAACGTCCGGTACTCCGTAGTCTCGGCCGCTTTCCGCAGGTCCTTCTCCAGCCGCCCGGTGTCCTCAAAAAGGCAGATCTGATAAAACCAGATCTCCTTCATCCGCCCCAGGGCAGCCCTGGCATTGCCAAAAGCCGCGCAGTATTCCTCAAAGAGCGCCTCGGTGTAAGACTTCAGCTCCTCCCGGCCTGCCCCCTCCCCACCCCGGAGCCGGCGGAAGAGCGCCGGGTCGGCCACGGCCCCCCGGCCCAGCATAAAGGCTTCGGCCTCCGGATACGCCTCCCGGAAGGCCCAAAACCGCGCCGCGGTAGTCAGGTCCCCGTTGCAGCACACCGGGTTCCGGCTCTCCCGAAGGGCATAGCCCAGCCACGCCGGCCTTGCCGGCCGGCGGTAAAAGTCAGCCCCCACCCGGCAATGGACGGTCAATTCACAGATAGGGTAGCGATTGAACAGTTCCAGCAGGGCCGGGAACTCCTCCGGGGCGTTCCGCCCCAGCCGGGTCTTTACCGAGACGGCGCAGGGCGCCTGGGCGAAGATCCCGTCCAGCAACCGCTCCAGCCCCTCCCGGTCCCCCAGGGCACCGCTCCCTTTCCCCTTGGCCGTCACCGTCCCCGACGGGCAGCCCAGATTCAGGTTGACCTCCCCGTAGTCCAGCCCGGCCAGGGCTTTGGCCGCCCAGAGAAAATCCTCACTCCGCCGGGTCAGCAGTTGGGGCACCACGGTTATGCCCACGTTGGCTGCCGGGTCCAGTCCCCGCATATCCCGTGGCGGGATACGCCCGTCCGAGGTGGGGGAGAAAAAAGGCGTATAATATTTGTCCGCACCGCCGAAAAAGCGGTGGTGGAGCCTCCGGAACACCGGATCAGTCACCCCCTCCAGGGGTGCGAAATAAAGCTTCAATCTCTCTCACCTCTTTTTTATTGTACCAAAGTCGGTAAAAAAAGGCAAAGGGTTCCTCACGAGAAAGAATTGTGATTTTATTCCAAAAAAATCCTCCAAACAGGTTGCAATTTAGTGCGTGTTTCTGGTAAAATAGGAAAGCAGGAAATCCTTGATTGGAATCCTCCGAATTTCAGCAAGAAAAAGGAAAGGATGTCATCGCTATGAAACAGTTCCAGTACACTATCACCGACCCCTTGGGTATCCACGCCCGCCCCGCCGGGCTTCTGGTCAAGGCCGCCAAGGCTCTGGACAGCACCATCACCATTGAGAAGGAAGACGGCAAGTCCGCCGTGGCCACCAAGCTCATGGCCGTCATGGGTCTGGCCATCAAGGCCGGCAACACCGTGACCGTCACCGTGGAGGGCGGCAACGAGGAGGCCAACGCCGCCGCCATGGAGCAGTTCTTCAAGGAGAACGTCTGATCACCATTCTGTAAGGAGGGAACCCTTATGCAAGTAGCCACCGGCAAATCCATCCTGGACGGCATTGCCATCGGCCCCGTTCACTTCTATCGCAAGGTAGATATGGTGATCACCCCCGTTTCCGCCCTGACCCCCGCCGAGGAACTTGCCCGTTTCGCCACCGCCCAGGCCAAGGCCCAGGAGCAGCTGGGATTGCTTTACGACAAGGCCCTGGCCGAGGTAGGCGAGGACAACGCCGCCATCTTCGAGATCCACCAGATGATGCTGGAAGACGATGACTACGTAGAGGCCATCCAGTCTATCATTGAGACCCAGAAGGCCACCGCCGAGTACGCTGTCTCCACCACCGGCGAGAACTTCTCCGCCACCTTCGCCGCCATGGACGACGCCTATATGAAAGCCCGGGCCGTGGACGTGAAAGACGTCTCCCATCGCCTGGTGAATATCCTCACCGGTGTCGGTGAGGCCAGCCTCCTGGGCGACCAGCCGGTCATCCTGGTAGCCGACGACCTGACCCCCAGCGAGACCGTCCAGATGGACAAGAGCAAGCTGCTGGGCTTCGTCACCCGGAAGGGTTCCACCAACAGCCACACCGCCATCCTGGCCCGGACCATGAACATCCCAGCCCTCATCGGCGTGGACATCGATGAGAGCTGGGACGGCAAGCTGGGCATCATCGACGGCTACAACCACTGCGTGTACATCGACCCCACCACCGACCTCCACGCCACTCTGGAGCGCAAGCGCCAGTCCGACCTGCAGCAGCGGGCCCTCCTCCAGGGCCTCAAGGGCATGCCCAACGAGACGCTGGACGGCCGGAAGGTAAACCTCTACGCCAACATCGGAAATGTGGGCGACGTGGGTCTGGTCCTCCAGAATGACGCCACCGGCATCGGCCTGTTCCGCAGCGAGTTCATCTATCTCAACTCCCACGACTACCCCACCGAGGATGAGCAGTTCGCCATCTACAAGCAGGTGGCCGAGACCATGGGCGGCAAAAAGGTCATCATCCGCACCCTGGATATCGGCGCCGACAAGCAGGCCGACTACTTCAACCTGGACAAGGAGGAGAACCCCGCCCTGGGCTTCCGGGCCATCCGGATCTGCCTGACCCGGAAGGAGATCTTCAAGACCCAGCTCCGGGCCATCCTCCGGGCCAGCGCCTACGGCAAGGTCTCCATCATGTTCCCCATGATCACCTCCCTCTGGGAGGTCAAGGATGCCAAGGCCACCCTGGCCGAGTGCCGCAAGGAGCTGGAGGACGCCGGCATTCCCGTGGGCGAGGTGGAGATCGGCATTATGATCGAGACCCCCGCCGCCGTCATGGTGGCCGACGACCTGGCCCAGGAGGTGGAGTTCTTCTCCCTGGGCACCAACGACCTGACCCAGTACACTCTGGCCATCGACCGGCAGAACCCCAAGCTGGACCGCTTCTACGATCCCCACCACCCCGCCGTGCTCCGCCTCATCCGCATGACTATCGAGGCCGGACACCGCCACAACTGCTGGGTGGGTATCTGCGGCGAACTGGGCGCCGATTCCACCCTGACCGAGACCTTCCTCCGCATGGGCATCGACGAGCTGTCGGTCTCCCCCTCCTCTATCCTCCCCCTCCGGAAGATCGTTCGGAGCCTGGATCTGAGCAAGGAGTCCCAGGTCTGAATCAACCTATAAAAGAGAGCCGCTCCCACGAGCGGCTCTCTTTTTTTGTAAAAAAGGCCCCGCCTTGCGGCGGGGCCTTTTCAGGGCTTTCTTTGTCAAATGGGCTTCGTTCAGCTCAGCTCCTGCAGATCCTCCAGGTGCTCCAGGATCAACTCCTTCTCCTCGGTGGAGAGGGTCACATCCCCCAGGATCTCCATGGCCTTGACCTGGACCTTCTCCTCCACCGTCTGGATGGATTCGATGTGGTCGAAAATCAGCTCCTTCTCCTCGGTGGAAAGGCTGGGATCGCCCAGCAGCTCCAGCACCTGGGCCTGGAGGTTCTCCTCCAGATCCCGCAGCTCCTCGGCATGCTCCAGGATCAGCTCCTTCTCCTCGGTGGGAAGGCTGGGGTCCCGCAGGATCTCGGCGGCCATATCCAACGCCGAACCGGCGGCTCTCCGGCTGCCGGTCTCCCGGTTGATAACCGAAACGCCCTGGTCCCCAATGTGGATGTCCACCTTCCCGTTGGTTGCCTGGCGAATGGCGGAGAGTGCCTCGTTCACATAGTGCTGGATAGATTCCCCGCTCCGCTTGGCGCCCCGTTTGGCGGCGTCCTTCAGATCCCGCGCGGCATCCTGCAAGTCCTGGGCAGCCTCGTCCAGCTGCCGCTTTACCTCAGCCTCCTGCTCGGGGGTGAGCTCCACGCTCTTTTTCACCTTGCTCCCGAAATCGCTCCACTTCTTCCCCCAACCGTCAAAATTAGGCATCCTTGGCGGATTTTTGCGGGAAAGCAGCGTGGTATAGACCCCGATGAGCTGCTGGTTGGTGGTCTCCCTGCTGACGGCGATCTCCCGGAGGGCGGTGATCTTGGTCTCCTCCCCCGGTCCCATCAGGCTGATCTTATCCATGGCCGCCTGAATATAGGCGCTGTCCTTCCGGACTGCCTCCAGCTGCTCCAGCAGATAGGCCGTGCTGACCTCCTTGGGCTCCTCGGGAGCCTCAACACTCTCCGGAATTTCGGGAGTCTCCGGAGCCTCAGGGGTCTCGGGCACTTCCGGCGTTTCCGAGGCGACCGGTGTAACGGGAGCCACGGGTGTGACCGGAGCCACAGGCTCAACAGGAGCCACGGGTGTCACGGGAATTTCAGGTGCTTCAGCAGTCTCGGGGACCACGGGAGTGGGCTGCGCGTCGTTGCGCTTATGAAACAAAAAGTCCTTCATTTGACTGTCCTCCAAATTGAAATTTGGCGGACACGCGAGACAGATCAGGTTTTCTGAAAGGAAGCGTGCCCGCCCTTGTTTAACGAGCTGTTTCGCCCGTCTCGGCCAAGTCGCTTCGTATTCATTCCCTTGCTCGTCTATCACACGCACGTTTTTTTCGATGGGTGTCCTCCCCCTTATGATAGATTGTGGAAATGCCGGAGGCCGTTTTTTCCAATGGGTGCCATCCCCGCTCCGTAAGAATATTATAGCCCCCGCTGTCCTGGTTGTCAATCTCTGCCGCCTTTTCTTTACAATTCCGAAATCTTTTCTTGCATTTTTTCTCTGGATGTGTTATCCTCAATTCAAGAATAATTCTCATTTGGGAGGTGCCTGTCATGCCCATACAACGCTACTCCCGCCAGCGGGAGCTGATCTACCAGGCCGTCCGGGACAGCCGCGCCCATCCCACGGCCGAGATGATCTTCAACCAGCTCCGGCCCGAAAACCCTCACCTGAGCCTGGGCACCGTGTATCGCAACCTGGACCAGCTCTCCCGGGAGGGCTTCCTGACCCGGATGCCCTTCCCCGTGGAGCGCTACGACGCCTGCACCGACCCCCACTGCCACCTGAGGTGCGAAAAGTGCGGCGCGGTCAGCGACCTGCCCCTGCCCTACGCCCCCGGGCTGGACGCCGAAGCCGCCGCCCTCCAGCCCGGAACCCTTATCACCCGCCACGACTTGGTCTTCTACGGCACCTGCCCCGCCTGCCGGGAGGCGCCGGAGAGCGAAGTGTCCTGAGATCACCTGCACCGGCATAAAATATATACCAAAAAGCGAAAGGAGAACATCACTATGGAACTGAAAGGCAGCAAGACCGAGGCCAACCTGTGGAAGGCATTCGCGGGCGAGAGCATGGCCCGCAACAAGTACACCTACTTCGCCAGCGCGGCGAAAAAGGAGGGTTACGAGCAGATCGCCGCCCTCTTCCTGGAGACCGCCGACAACGAGAAGGAGCACGCCAAGCTGTGGTTCAAGGCCCTCTCTGGCATCGGCGACACCGCCGCCAACCTGGCTGCGGCGGCCGCCGGCGAGAACGAAGAGTGGACCCAGATGTACGCCGAGATGGCCCAGACCGCCCGTGAGGAGGGCTTCGAGAACCTGGCCCGCCTCTTCGAGGGCGTGGGCGAGATCGAGAAGGAGCACGAGGAGCGCTACCGTGCCCTGCTCAAGAACCTGAACGAGGGCGCCGTCTTCCACAAGGACGGGGTCTACGTCTGGAAGTGCCGCAACTGCGGCCACATCCATGTTGGAGCCGAGCCGCCCCAGACTTGCCCGGTCTGCGCTCATCCCCAGGCCTACTTCGAGCTTAAAGCGGAAAATTACTGAGCCGAGTGCAGGCGCCTGCCCTTGCGGGGCGGACCGCCGATCATCCTTGCCCCTATACAAAAGGCCCCCGGAGCCGATGGCTCCGGGGGCCTTTCTTGTCTCTTGTCCGAACTGTCTTACTCCTCGTCGCCGACCAGCAGCTCCAGGTTGTTCAGCATAATGGTCATGTCGGCCCGGATGCTCAGGTCCAGAGGCATCAGCTTCTTGGCGTTGTCGCCGTGCATGATCTCCATGCCCACGGCCCACTCCAGATGCTCGCGGGACCAGTTCTCCACCTCGGCCTCGTCGATGAACACGCTCATGTCGCCCTTGGTGTCGGCCAGGCCCAGCTTCTCCACGCCATACTGATGCAGCACAGCGGCCAGCTCGGCGCGGGAGATGGTCTTCTCGCCCTGGAAGGTTCCGTCGGGATAGCCGCCGATCACCTTGTTCTCATAGGCCCAGAGCACGGCATTGTAGTAGTAATCGCTCTCTCTCACGTCGGAGAAAGGCATCTCCAGCCCGGTCACGTCGGGGTCCCCGGCCATGCCGTAGAGAATCACGGCCACCATACCCCGGGTGGCGTCGGCGTAGGGCTCGTAGGTGGTCTCAGTGGTGCCGCCCACGATATCCTTGTCGAACAGCCGCTTCACGGCGTCATAGAAGTAGTCGCCCTCCTTCACGTCAGTGAACAGCCAGGGCCGGTCGGTCAGCGGGGTGTCGTCATCGCCCAAATCCTCGTCGTCGGTATCGGGCACGCTGGGAGCCACATACCGGCTCACGCTAACCGTGCAGGTGGCCTCGGTCTCGCCCGCCTTCACCGTAAAGGTGTAGGTGGCGGTGGTGTTGGGCAGGCGGCTGGTGGTCCATGTGCCGTCCCCGTTGTCGGTCAAGGTAACACTCTCGATGCCGCAGGTCACTTCCACGTCAGCGGTCAGCCCGGCGGGAGTCACAGTCAGGGTCACAGCCCCCGCGCCGCTCTGGCTGGTCCGGTTGGGAGTAATGGCCAGCGGCTCGTCGGTCACGCCGTAGGTGCCGTTCGCGTTGGCGATGGGCAGGAAGCCCTCGGCGCAGTACTCAGCGGAGACCTCGTTGGAGAAAGTACCGCCGGAGATGGAGACTGTGCCTGCACTTCCGTTAATAATGAGGTCTTTTCCCGTACCAACTGTGGGGTTGAACTCTCCGTTCTTGATCGTCAATTCCCCCACACCTGCAACCCCTGTGGAATTCCAGAGGGAGCCGTTGAAAGTCCCCCCATTAATGGTCGCCTTATCATAGTTGACAAGCGCGTAATGGGTACTCGTATTAAATGTGCCACCGTTGATAACCAAATCGGTATTAGCATCATTTTTCAGGGTAGTATTGATGCTGGTATAGGTACCGCCGTTAATGGTGACCGTACTCCGCGGACCGTTCTTCCCTGCATCAAAGGCCGCCAGGCTGCTCTTCGGGTCAGCGGAGCTGGCAGTGATCCCCTCGTTCAGGGTCATTTCAGCTCCAACGCTGTTAAAGAGGACATACCCCTGGGTTCCCTCGGGACGCTCATAAGTGCCACCCGACAGTGTCACTGTTCCCTGATTGAACACTGCCGCGCCAGCGGCCTTTGTGATTTGCACAGTGCCGCTTCCAATAACTTCCAGATCACCGCTCACTGCAACCCAAATCGTCATGGCCTCGTTACCGATGGAGCCTTTATCGGCGTTGGTCAGTGTCTTACCGTTCAAATTAAGAATAATCTGATTAGAAACCTTGACGTTCTCCACGGTGTCTTTCAGCAGGGTGACGGTCTCGCCGTCCTCCGCCGCATCAATGGCGGCCTGGAGGGTGGTAAAGTAATTCCCGCCGGCCTCGGCCACGGCACTGGTGCTGACGACCAAATGAGTCATCTCCGCATCTGTGTAATAGGAGAGCACAGGGCTGACACCCAGCAACTTATCAATGCTCGGAGCTTCGCCGCCCCAATAGCACTTGTCCACATCGGCCTTCTTTCCGTCGGTCAGCTTGATATACTCCTCAGGGGGGTTCGTGCTGACAAAACTGTTTTGGGTCAGATCGACGTCGCAGTCGAAATAGCTCAGCCGCATGGCCCGACCATCGGTACGGTTCTCGGGCTGGGCGGCCCATCCGTCAAAAACATTGCCGGAAATGACGGCGGAGGCTGTCTTGTTTCCCGTGCTGTCCTTGCCGATGAGGGTCAGTGCGTTCATCGTGCTGTTTCGGAACTCATTCCCCGTTACAACCAGATCACCGCAGGCCGTAGCAAACACACAGCCGCCGCTGCCAGTACCGCAGTTGGTAAAAACATTGCCGGTAATGGTCAGGTTGTTCACTGCCATATCACCGTTATTAATGTGGATGGCATAGATGCTGCCCGCCTCATCAGGTGTACCAGCAAAGGTGTTGTTGCGAATGGTCAGACCACCCATCTTATCAAGGTTCGTGGTCTGTGACCAAGCCACCAGATGAATATAGGTGTTTTCAAAAGCCAGATTCTCAATGGTCATCTGGGTACCCTCAGGCATCGCTCCCCCGGCAAAGCTGACCTTACCGGTCAGTACAGGCTTGGTCTCACCCTCGCTGGTCAGAGTAATGCTTCGAAGGGGCAGGGTAATGCTCTCGTCGGTGTCTGCCAGCACTTTAACTGTCCCGTTATCGGGGCAGGCGTCGATGGCCGCCTGGATGGACTCATAGTAATTGTCGCCCACCTGAGCCACGGTATTTTCGGTCATGATACCATTTCCGCTCAGCGCAGGGCTGTGGATGTTGGCGTTGTTGGTGCCGGAGATAGTCACGTTAACGAAGGTCATCTCGGGGGCGCTAAACTCCTCAGACGTTCTCCCACCGCCGGACACATAGCCCATCTTGGCGATAACATTGCCCGGGTTGGACAGGGTGACGTTCTCCACCGAGCAGTTCTCCAACCTGCCGCCGGAAGAGCCGTTAAAGAGGCCGATCAAGCCGCCAATACCCATGGTCTTGGTGTTTTCAGCGGCATACTCGGCGGTGGCATTGGTGCCCACAGTCACGTCCTTGGCGGAGCAATCGACCAGGCTGCGGTCCGCATGGGTGGAGCCGATCAGGCCGCCCACCTTGCGGGTGCCGGTCACGGCCAGGTTTTCCGCGTGACAATTCGTCATAGCGGAACTCCCCTCCGCAAAATAGCCGATCAGACCGCCCACATTGTCGCCTTCAAGATTTGCTTCCTGATACACGCCGGTCACGGAGCTGCCATTCTCACCCACCACGGAGCAATTCTCCAGCTTGGCGTAGCCGTACCCGGTCAGGCCGCCCACATCATAGTTGCCGGTGATCCGGATATCCCCGGTCACATGGCAGTTGGTGACGGAGCCGGTGTAAGCGCTGCCCACCAAGGCAGCAACGCACTTCTGCCCGGAGACAGCGGCGTTGTTCACCGTAAGGTCCTTCACCACAGCCGGAGTAGTCGTACGGCCAAACAGGCCGACAAAGCTCTCTGCGCCGGTGACGGTCAGGTTTCTGATGGTCTTGTTCCCGCCATCAAAGGTGCCCTGGAAGGGATTACCCTCGTTGCCAATGGGAGTCCACTCCTCATTGGCCAGGTCCAGGTCCGCGCCCAGTGTGACGGTTTTGCCCTGGAAAGTGGTCCCGCTGTTCACCTTTGCAGCAAACTCCTTCAGGGACGCCACATTGGAAATGACAATCTCCGAGGCGGACCACATATCGGTATCGCTCTCCTCGCCGTCCTTGGCAATGGGGGCGATGTCCTCGTCAACAACGGGTTCCTCATCGGCAACGGGCTCACCGTCAGTCTCCTCACCATCGGACTGGTTCTCATTCTCCACGGGATCCTGCTCGGAACCCTCCACGGGCTCCCCAGCCTCGGGCTCCTCGGGAACCTCATACAGAGGGCAGCCCTCTGCGTGTCTCTCCTCCGTGCAGCCCTCCAGCTCCGCGCAGACAACGATCTGGTTCTCGGTCTCGTCATTCTCGGGCTCGTTGGCAAAGGCGCTGACACTGGCCATGCTCAGGATCATGCTCATGGCCAGCAGGGTTGCCAGGGACTTTTTCAGCTTTTTTGTCATGTCTTCGTTCTCCTTTACTCTTAAAGTTTGAACGAGAAATGACTGGTAGCCGGGCCGGCATAGCGGTCTGACCTCCCCCGCGTTAGCCCCCTCGCTTTGCGTCCCGTCCTTTCGGGCGGTTTGCCATTTTCAGTGATCTCTCCCGTGGATCTTCCACGTTCGTATGTCCCCCTCGTCATGTCGGTAAGGACATGACGAAACGGCGTACGCCGTTTCCCTTCCATTGTTCTGTGGTTATTATAACATACTCCGGTTACAAAAGCAGTTACAAATACCGTTTTTTTCTTCAAAACCATTTCGTCATTTTTACCAAAATTGCGTTCCCGTTTTTGTGCATTTTCCCATATTATGGATCATCCTCCGGCTCAGCGGGAGGGATTCGAGCGGCCGCTCGTGCCGGAGAACCGGTTAAAATATTCGAGGGTCCGATAAAAAATACCCCGGGACAAATGTCCCGGGGTATTTTTTGGCGCAGCGGGAGGGATTCGAACCCTCGAGCCGTTTCAGCGGCTACACGATTTCCAATCGTGCTCGTTATGACCACTTCGATACCGCTGCAGATCGGTTTCGGTCATAGCATTCTGCCCCGCCTGGCGGAACAGCAACAATTATTATATCAGATTTTTTGGATTCGTCAAGTCCTCCCCGTCTCTTTTTTTTCTTTTTTACGTCCATTTACCGGTGATGATTTTTCCTACCCGGCACATACTACTCCTCGGATGGAGATTCCAACGATTTTTTCGGGAGGAAACGGAATGAAACGGAAAATTTGCCTGCTCACTCTGGCTCTAAGCCTCACCGTGTGTCTGGCCGCCTGCGGCGGCCCCACCTCTGAGGTGGACCCCACGCCCTCGGCGCCCAACGTGGCCCCCACCGACTCGCCCATGCCTTCGGCTCCCGTGCCCAGCGATAACATCGTGGGCCGGGCCGGTGACCCCTGGGCTGGCAATGACCCGCTGGACGACGCCCGGGATGTGGTCCGCGGTGCCGTGGATGGCGCCCGTGACGCCACCCGCGGTGTGATCGACGGAATGGATGATGCCGCCGATGCCGCCCAGAAGGCCGCCCGTGACGCCACCAACGGCCTCATGGAAATGACCGGCACTCAGACCTACAACAACCTTTGGTAACAAAAGGGCGGCCGGTTTCCCGGCCGCCCTTTTGTTTGCGCCTCGTCAAAAAAGAAGGATCACCGAAAAGACGGAGGAAGGAAAAGTGTGAAAGGGGACCGTCAGGGTCCTCTTTCACACTTTTTGAGCTTGATCCAAAAGTGATACAGAGCGTCGAAAAATTTTTCGACGCTCTGTATCAAGACAAGGCGTCTCCGAATAGGATGGTGGAGACTTTGAAGGGAGGTCCCGCCCATGTTTTCCGCCTGGCTCATACTGATCCTCCACACCCTCTTTTTTCCCCTCCGGCTGGACCGGGCCTCCAGCTCCTTCCCCCGCCCGCTGAAACCGGAGGAGGAGCGGGACTGCCTGGAACGCTATGCCGCCGGGGACGACAAGGCCCGGGAAGAGCTCATCATACATAACCTGCGCCTGGTGGCCCACATCGTCAAAAAATACTACGCCGCCTCCAGTGACCAGGACGACCTGATCTCCATCGGCACCATCGGCCTCATCAAGGGCATCTCCACCTTCAAGCCCGACAAGGGCGTCCGCCTGGCCACCTATGCCAGTCGGTGCATCGAAAACGAGATCCTCATGCACTTCCGAGCCCAGAAGAAGCTCCAGGGTGAGGTCTCCCTCTCCGACACCCTGGACGCCGAGAGCGAGGGCGGCTCCCTCTCCCTCATGGACGTGATCCAGGTGGACGACACCATGCTGGAGGACCTTTCGGTCAAGGACGCGGGGACGGCTGTCCGCCGCTGCGTGGAGGAGTGCTTGGACGACCGGGAGAAGCTGGTCATCACCCTGCGTTACGGCCTGAACGGCCGCCCCCCCCTCACCCAGCGGGAGATCGCCCACTCCTGCGGCATCTCCCGCAGCTACGTCTCCCGCATTGAAAAAAAGGCCCTGGAAAAGCTCCGGGAGGCCACCGCCCTCCAGATCTCCTGAACTTTACGCCCCTTTAGTGCATCCCCAGCTCGTCGGCCAGGTCCTCCATGACCTCGCCCACCGTCTTTTTGGCCTTGTCTGCCGCCTTCTGGATGCTCCGCTTCCGCTTGGGGGTCATCATGATCCCCATGGCCGCGCCTGCCATCAGCCCCATGGTCATTCCCATGGCAAAATCGTGGTCCTTCATCTGCGCTTCCTCCTTTTTTCTCCATGATTTGTGGTACGGAACGCCCTCGCCCGCCGGGCGAACGGAACCGTCCTCTCCTATTTTTTTATTTTTCATTCCCCATTATGTACGGCCCTTTCTCACCCTACTCACCAACTTTTTCTTAAAAAGCCAGAAAACGATTGCAAAAGCCATCCCGGCATTTTATAATAGTGGGGCACGACAAAAATTCGGAAGGAGGCGGCCCCATTGTCCCATACAGAAGAACCCGGCCCCTCCGTCCTCTTCCGCCCTATGGATCTGGACCGGGAGGGCGATGTCTACCGCTCGGCCCGGGCCGACGCCTGGCTGGCCGTCTACCCCGACCTGATCGCCTTCGACGGCCCCGGTTTCCTGGAGGAGGCCCGTGAGCAGCAGCTCTGGGACCCCCGCGCTCTCCGCTGCGTGGTCCTGGACGGCGAGATCGTTGGCATCCTCCAGCTCTCCACCCTCTCGGGCGCCCGTGCCGGCGTGGGCCACATCCCCTTCCTCTGGGTCCGGAAAGACTTCCGCCGCCAAGGCCTGGGCTCCCGCCTACTGGAGGAGGCCCAGGACACCTACCGCGCCATGGGCCGGAAGAAGCTCCGTCTCCAGTGCTCCACCGCCAACCTTCCCGCCCGCCAATTCTACCGGAGCCACGGTTTTGTCAAGATCGGTCAGGTCCCCGGCGCACAGGATGCATTGGACCTCCTTGAAATGGAGCTCTGAACACCTGCCGCCCTTCGTGAATAATCACTCAAAATGCCCGTCGGCTTTCGCCCTCCTGAAAAGTAACTCAAAACCCCCGAAAATGACTTCAAAACATGAAAAAACGGGCCCAAACACCCCGGTGTTTGGGCCCGTTTTTTCGGACTTTGTTGTATTTGTTGTACTTTATTTGGTAAATGGGCTGGGCCCGATCGGCGGCTGCATTCCGCCGTAACTCCCAGGCTCTCCGGGCTTCCGAACTCCCTCGAAAGCCTTCTGCTCCAAAGGATTGGCCCTCTCCTCGCCGGCCTGGAGGGTCCCCAGCAGCTCCTTGCCGCCCACCAGCTCGCCCGACAGCCCTTTCACCTTCTCCCGGCTCTTCCGAAGCTCTTCTGCCGCAGCGGCTAAGGCCGCATTCAGGCTCAGATGCAGGTTGGAATAAGCCCCCTGCACCTGGTCGATCCAGGTCAGAACCTCCTGGGCCGTTTTCTCCACCTTCCGGCGGCTCTCCTCCTCAATGGCCTGAGCCCGAACGTGCGCGGCCAGCTCGATGCCCGCCGCCCGGTCCTTCAGTTCCTTGTATGCCTCGGCCGCGGGCGCCATGCGCTCCATATCGGCCTTCAGGGCGGCAAGCTGCCCCTCCAGGGCATCGCAACGCTGGATGGACATGGCCAGGGACTCCTCCCGGCTGGCCAGATCATCGCTCAGCCGTTTGTTGGCGTCCTCCAGCTCGGCCACCCGGATCTGGTCGGCCGCAGTCTGGGCCTCGGTCTCCACCTGGGCCTCCATGGTCTCCTTCAACTGCTTCTGAAGGTCGGCGATCTTGTTGGCATGGTCTTTTGCGGACTTCTCCAGGTAGTTGAGCACATCCTGCTTCTGGAATCCGCCGAAGGCGGCCGTGCGGAATTGCGGCGACTGGTTTTCCATAGAGGTCTCCCCCTTATTTCTACAAGGTTTTGTTTATTGTAACACATTTTTCCCGCTATGGCAACCAGGGAAATGATTCCCGGTCTTTTCCCGCTCCGCCCCCATCTCTCCAGAGAAAAGACATGCCCCTTTTCCCACCCGAAAGGCCCCCTTTCCGGTCAAATTGCACAAATTCAAACCTGAAATTTTGTGTATTTTGCTTCTGGACAAACTCCGCTCAACAATGATATCATTTTTATATCAATGCAAGGTGATACTCCTCGGAGGCGCTACTTGTAAGGACCTGGTTTGGGTCTCTTTGTGCGCAGTCCGGGGATTTTTGTTGCCTGCAACAAAAGCACCGTGGGATATCCCACGGGCCCCTTCCCCCTTGCGGTTCCCTCTTCCCCCACGAATTTTTGATTGGGAGGCGATGGCGTTGCAGATCATCCGATCCATCAATACGAGCGCCGCCATCGGCCTGGACAGCGGGGGCCACGAGGTGGTCCTTCTGGGCAAGGGCATTGGCTTCCCCAAGACCCCCTACGAGCTGGGAGACCTGTCGGTCATCGACCGCAGCTTCTACGACGTGGACCCCCGGTATCTCGATATGCTCTCCAGTCTCCAGCAGCCTGTGCTCATGGCCAGCGCCGACCTGGTGGAGCAGGCCGAGGTCAACCTGGAATGTCCCCTGAATCCCAACCTGCCCTTCACTCTGGCTGACCACCTGCAGTTTGCCATGGAGCGGGTGGCCAGGGGCATCGACCTGACCGCCCCCCTGGCTTACGACGTCAAGCACCTCTACCCCAAGGAGTACGAGCTGGGCGAGCTGGCCCTGGACATCTTCCAGGACTACACCGGCTCCCGCCTTCCCGACAGCGAAGCGGTGACCATCGCCCTCCATCTGATCAACGCCGAGGCCGAGACCGGGGACGAGCACAGGGTCTCGGCTATGCTCCAGGTCATCTCCGAGGTGGACGAGATCGTGGAGCGGAAGCTGGCCTTCAAGCTGGACAAGGAAAGTTACAGCTACAGCCGTTTCGCCATGCACCTGCGCTACCTGATCCAACGGCTCTCCTCAGGCACCCCGGTGGAAAACATCGGCGGCACCATGCTCAAACCCCTGGCCAACGAATACCCCGACATCTACATGTGTGCTCTGGCCGTCCGGGACCACCTGAAAAAGAACTACGGCTGGCACTGCAATGACGAGGAGACCCTCTACCTCATGCTCCACATCAACCGGGTGCGGGAGAAGGAGCAAAACAAATAGAAACATCAGCCCGCCAACGGCGTGTGATCCCTATTGGGGGAGCGTGACCCGTGGCGTACCAGGGGCCCCATAGGCCCCCCGGTATGCCGCGGGCATTTTTATCCTTTTGGTGTTTCTGCCGGGCGCGCGACCGGCAGTACATAAAAATTCAGACAAGGAGGACCCATATGGAAGAAAAGCGGACCGAACTGCTGGAGCAGATCTTACCCCTTGTGGGCGGCGAAAGCAACGTCACCCGCCGCAGCTTTGCCGGGAAGGCGCTGTACGTCACGCTGAAGGACCGCAGCGCCGCCGACTTAGAGGCCCTCCGGGCTCTGGACGGCGTCACCGGGGTGGAGCTGACCCACGGGAGACTGAAACTTGGCCTGACAGAACCATATTTAGAGGAGGAGAATCAAATGGCAGACAACAAAAAAATTGCCCAGGATATCCTGGAAGCTGTCGGCGGCAAGGGGAATGTAACCTCCGCCACCCACTGTATGACCCGGCTCCGCCTGACCCTGGCCGATGCCGCCAAGGCCCCCGAGGAGGCCGTTAAGAACGTCACCGGCGTCCTGGGCGTGGTCCAGGCCGGCGGCCAGTATCAGATCATCGTGGGCCAGAACGTGCCCAAGGTCTATACCGAATTCTGCAAGCTCACCGGCTTGGCCGCTCAGGAGGCCATCCAGGAGAATCTTGACGGCCCCAAGGAGAAGCTGACCCCCAAGAAGATCGGCGGCAATATTCTTAACTACATGGCGGGCTCCATGACCCCGTTGATCCCCATCATGATGGCCGCCGGTATGCTGAAGATGGTGCTGGTCGTTTTCGGCGACCTGCTCCATGTGCTTCCGTCGGAAAGCGATCTTTATATCCTGCTGAACTTCATCTACGACGCCGGCTTTAAGTTTATGCCCGTCTTCGTGGGTTACCATGCCGCCAAGCGGATCGGCATGACCCCCACCATGGGTCTCTATCTGGGCGCCATTCTGATCGCGCCCGCCTTTGTGTCCATGGTGTCTGCCGGCACCCCCTTTACCATTCTCGGCATCGCAGTCACCATGAAGGATTATCATTCCAGCGTGCTGCCCGTTATGCTGGTGGTGGCCATCGCCTCCCCCATTGAAAGGCTGTGGAAAAAGATCATTCCCGATTCCCTCTCCACCATCTTTGTACCCACCCTGACTATCGCCCTCGCCGCTCCCATCGGTCTGCTGATCGCCGCTCCCGCCGGATATATCGCGGGCGACTATCTGGGCATTGTTCTCCAGTGGATCGCCGACCACCTTGGCTTTGTGGGTCTGGCCATCATTGCCGCCCTGTGGGAATATCTGGTCATGACCGGTATGCACGTGGTCCTTGTTATGCCCGCCATGATGAATATTATGGGCGGCGGCGTGGACCCGGTGATCTTTGTGGCCGGTAAGGTGGCTACCTTTGCCGCCTGCGGCATGGCTCTGGGCACCTTCCTGCGAATGAAGAACAAGGAGGAGAAGTCCGCTGCTGCCGGCTTTTTCATCTCCGGCCTCATCGGCGGTGTCACCGAGCCCGTCCTCTACGGCATCGGCCTGAAGTACAAGCGGCCTTTTATCGCCATGAGCATCGGCGGCCTAGTAGGCGGCGCTTGGAATGGCATCATGCACGTTACCGCCAATCTGCTGGCCTCTTCCAACTTCCTCGGGATCCTTGCCTTCTCGGGCAGTACATCCGGCAACCTGATCAACGGCACCATCGGCTGCTGCTTGGGTCTGATCGTGTCCACTGTCTGTACCTACCTCTTTGGTTACAGCAAGGAGGAGATCGAGACCGGCAAGCCCCGGACCTGATCCTACCTCCCCACCGCCCCCGGCATGGCCGGGGGCGGTCCCCTTTCAAAATCTGGCGACAGGAGAGATCGTAAATGGACAAGATCAAGCTGCTGATCCGTTCCGATGACTTGGGCTACTCCGAGGCGGTGAACTATGGTCTGGAGAAGGCCCTCCGCTTCGGCATGACCAAAAGCGTAGGCCTCATGCCCAACATGCCCGCCGCCCCTCATGGGGTTGCTTTGGTAAAGGATCTGGACATCTGCCTGGGCCAGCACACCAACATCTGCGTGGGCAAACCGGTCAGCGATCCCGCCCGTATCCCCTCCATGCTCTCCCCCAACGGGGAGTTCAAGCCCAGCCGGGAATACCGCGCCGCCACCGAGGATTTCGTGGTGCTGGAGGAGGCCATCCTTGAGGTGGAGGCCCAGTACCACCGCTTCAAGGAACTGGTGGGCCGGGAGCCCGGCTACTTCGAGGGCCACGCCGTCCGCAGCCCCAACTTCATCAAGGCCATGGAGATCGTGGCCGACAGCCACGGCCTGAAGTTCAGCGGTATGTATATGCCCGGGGTCCCCACCGCCCGGGTGGGCAAGGGGGAGACCTACCGCTGCATGATGAACAGCATGGCCCCCGACTACGACGCCGTCCAGTCCCTCAAGGACGCCGTCCTCAGCGCCAAGACCGACCTGCCCAGCATCTACGTCTGCCATCCCGGCTACGTGGACGACTACCTGATGCGGACCAGCTCCCTGAACCTCAACCGCACCAAGGAGGTGGCCATGCTCACCGACCCGGCCGTAAAGGCCTGGTTGGAGGACCATAATGTGGAGCTCATCACCTACGACGACATAAAATAAGCGGTCGAAAGAGACAGAGGGACGGTTCTTCTGTCCCGCCCTTTGGGGCAGAAGAACCGTCCCTCTGTCTTGACCAAGGTTGACCTACCGGGAGAAATATGATAAAATAAAATGGTTAACATTTTGATAAGGAGGAGCTACCATGAGCGTATTCCGCAAGGACTTTCTGTGGGGCGGCGCCACCGCCGCCAACCAGTTCGAGGGGGCCTGGAATGTGGACGGCAAGGGTTCTTCCGTGTCCGACATGTGTACCAACGGCAGCCATACCGTCCCCAAGTGGATCACCACCGAAATCCGCCCCGACAAGCTCTATCCCTCCCACGAGGCCATCGACTTTTACCATCACTACGAGGGAGATATCGCTCTCTTCGCCGAGATGGGCTTCAAGTGCTTCCGGCTGTCCATCAACTGGACCCGGATCTTCCCCAAGGGCTGGGAGGAAACGCCCAACGAGAAGGGCCTGGAGTTCTACGACAGGGTCTTCGACTGCTGCAAAAAACACGGCATCGAGCCTTTGGTGACCATCAGCCACTATGAGCTTCCCTACGCCCTGGTGGAGAAGTACAACGGCTGGGAGAGCCGGGAGGTCATCGGCTTTTATGAAAACTACTGCCACGCCATCTTCGATCGCTACAAGGACAAGGTGAAGTATTGGCTCACCTTCAACGAGATCAATATCTCGGTCCGGTCCATGGGGGCTGTGCTGAGCGTTGGCACTGTCAAGGGCTACGAGGGCCCTGTGATGGGCGCTCCCGACCGTCCCCAGGAGCGGTTCCAGGCCCTTCACCACCAGTTTGTGGCCTCGGCCAAGGTGGTGAAGTACGCCCATGAGCATTATCCCCAGTTCAAGATGGGGGATATGAATATCTTCTCGGTAAGCTATCCCCTCACCAGCGATCCGGCCGATGCCCTGGCCTGCCAGCAGAACAACCAGATGATGAATTGGTTCTGCTCGGACATCCAGGTCCGGGGAGAGTATCCCTACTATGCCAAGCGGTATTTCGAGGAGCACGGCATTTCCGTCCGCATGGAGCCGGGAGACTTGGAGATATTGAAGGAGGGCACGGTGGACTTCTACACCTTCTCCTACTATTCCTCCAACTGTATCACCACCCATGCCGATGCCGAGAACATTTCTGGCAACATGAGCGGCGGCAAGAAGAACCCCTACCTGAAGGCCTCCGACTGGGGCTGGCAGATCGATCCCATGGGTCTGCGGTGGGCGCTGAACGAGATCTATTCCCGCTACGGCATCCCCATGATGGTGGTGGAGAACGGCCTGGGGGCCTTTGATGAGCGGGGGGAGGACGGCAGGTTCCACGACAGCTACCGTATCGACTACCTCCGGCAGCACATTGAGCAGATGCGGGAAGCGGTGAAGGACGGGGTGGACCTGATGGGCTACACCCCCTGGGGCTGCATCGACCTGGTGAGCGCCTCCACCGGCGAGATGGCCAAGCGGTACGGCTTTATCTACGTCAACAAGTTCGATGACGGCACCGGCGACCTCTCCCGAGAAAGGAAGGATTCCTTCTACTGGTACAAAAAAGTCATTGCCACCAACGGCGACGACCTGGCCTGACCCCCTCAGCGGCCCTCCCGAGCGGGAGGGCCGCCGCTTTTTTCTCTTTTCGCTTGACAAACCGTAAAAAAGTGATAGTCTTAGGAAAACTTGACACCAGCCTTTTCCAATCAAAGGAGTGACCGCCCATGACCCTTCCCCTCACCGTCCTAAAGCAGACCCTCACAATGGCCCTCTACATCACCATGGGCTTTGTCCTCTTCAAGAGCAAAAAGATCACCCTGGCCGGCAGCAAGGACCTGGCCACCCTCCTGCTGTGGCTGGTGGTACCCGCCATGCTCATCAACAGCTTCTGCGTCCCCTATTCCCAGGAAAAGCTCCGGGAGTTCGGCGTCAGCTTCCTGATGGGCCTTCTGGCCCTGCTCCTCTCCATGGCCGTGGCCGCCCTCCTTTTCCGGAAGGACGCTCTGGAGAATCTGGCCGTGGCCTTCTCCAATGCCGCCTTCATGGGCATCCCCCTGGTGCGCCAAAGCCTGGGGGAGGAGGCCGTCTTCTACCTGGTGGGCTTCGTGGCCGCCCTCAACCTCTTTCAGTGGTGCTACGGCCTCTTTCTCCTGGGCGGACCGAAGAGCAAGAGGAGCTGGAGGGGCGTCCTGGCCTCCCCCGTGGTCCTGGGCAGTCTCATCGGCTTTCTGATCTTCGTCACCGGTTTGGGGAACAAGCTCCCCGGTGTGGTGGACGGTGCTCTCAAGGGGGTGGCCGCCGTCAACGCCCCCCTGGCCATGATCGTTCTGGGGGTCTACCTGGCCCAGACCCAGCTGACAAGCCTGATCACCACCCCCCGGCTCTATCTCCTCAGCGGCGTGCGTCTGGTCCTCATCCCCCTGGCCACCCTGGGGGTCTTCACCCTTCTGCCCGCCCCCAACGCCATCCGGCTGACCCTCCTGATCGCCGCCTCGGCCCCCATCGGCTCCAACGCGGCAGTCTACGCCCAGATTTACGGCCGGGACTACCCCTATGCCTGCACGGCAGTGGCCCAGAGCACCGCCCTGTCCATCCTGACCCTCCCCCTGATGGTCACCCTGGCCCAGTGGGCCTGGGGTATGTGAACGCCTAAAACCACAAAAAAGACCTCTCCCGATGGGAGAGGTCTTTTTTGCGCCGAAGACACCAAGTCGTCGTTTTGCCCAAAAAACGGGGCAAAAAATTGTACAAATCTCCAAGTAGACAAATTGTGAATTTTCTGTTACCATATTCATGTCAATAAGGACTGTCACTCCTCGGGAGGCATTACCTTATCCCCTTTTCGTGGGGTTTGGTATGCGCCGGGGTATTTTTTTACCCGCCGGGAGGAGGTGGAGGGTCTTGAAGGCCATCAAGAAGCTCAACAACAACTTTGCCCTCTGCCTGGACAGCAGCGGGGTGGAGATGATCGCCTACGGCCGGGGCATCGGCTTCGGCCAGTTCCCCTGCGAGGTGGACCTGGAGAAGCTGGACGGCACCTACTACAACGTGGACCCCCAGCTCATGGGCATGATCGCCGAGATGGACGACCGTCTCTTCCACATCTCCGGGCAGGTCATCCGCTTCGCCCAGCAGATCACGGGCAAGCCCATCCCCAATAACTTCGTCTTCTCCCTCACCGACCACATCCAGTTCGCCATCGAGCGGCAGAAGAAAAATATCCACGTAAAAATGCCCTTCGCCTACGAGATCGAACATCTCTACGAGAAGGAGTTCCGAATCGGAACCTTTGCTCTTAAACGGCTCAAGGAGGAGCTGAAGGTCTTCCTCCCCAAGGAGGAGGCCACCGGCATCGCCCTCCACTTCATCAACAACTACCAGCAGTATTCCGCCGAGACCGCCACCACGGAATTTGAGGACCTGCTGGAGCAGGTCCTCTTGATGATCGAGGATCATCAAGACCTCACCATCGACCGCGCCTCCTACGACTGCTACCGCTTCTCCATGCACCTTCGGTACTTCATGAAGCGGGCGGGCGAAGGAGCCCTCTACACCGGCGCCGGGGAGGATGAGCTTTACCAGCACATGAAAGCCGACTACCCCGACATCTATGAGACTATGACCACCATACAGGGCTATCTGGAAACGGCCCTCCACATCCATTGCTCCACCGAAGAACAGCTCTACCTCATGATCCACATCAACCGGCTCTGCACCAAAGAGGACTGTCACCGCCAGTAAGGCGGGCATTACCTCCCAAACAAGGCGAACGTGCAAGGACTTTGCGCGCTCTCTTGTAGGGAGGTTTTTATTTGGTATTTCTCCCGGGGAACGCGCGCTCCGGGTCAAATATAGAAAAATTCCGAGAGGAGAAAAAGTTATGGCAAAGAAAGATTATTCCGCCCTGGCAGAAGCCGTCATTGAAAATGTCGGCGGCAAGGCAAACATTTCCTATGCCACCCACTGTGTGACCCGTCTGCGCTTCAATCTGAAAGATAGAGCGTTGGTAAATCCGGACGAAATCAAGAATGTTCCCGGTGTTTTGGGTGCCCAGTGGGCCGGTGACCAACTACAAGTCATCATTGGGCAGGGCGTGGCCGATGCCTACGATGCCATCTGCCAAAAGACCGGTTTAGCCAAGCAGGCCGCCGTAGACGAAAATCTGGACGACATCAAACCCGCCCGGGACTGGTCCCCCAAGGGGATCCTGAATATGTTCCTGAGCACTATCTCCTCCATCATTGCACCCGTTATCCCGGCTATTGTCGGGTGCGGTCTGACCCAGGGCATTCTGTATTCGGCCCAGATGTTCGGTTGGATCGATGGAAGCAGCGAGACCTATAACTTCCTTTATACCTGCGCCGGCACAGCCTTTTACTTCCTGCCGGTCCTGTGCGCCTTCTCGGCAGGAAAACGCTTCGGCTGCAATCCCTATCTGGCGGCAACCCTGGGTGCCCTGCTGATCCATCCCACTTTTATAGGTATGGCCGGGGAGGCCATCCAGCTCTTTGGCGTGATCCCCATTACAATGTCCAAATATTCTTCTACCATCATTCCGTCTATTCTGTGCGTGTATTTCATGTCCTGGGTAGAGAAGGGTCTGAAGAAGATCGTGCCCAGCATGATCGATATTATTGTAACGCCTCTGCTGTCCCTGCTGATCGCTGCGGTGGTGGGCCTTGCCATTTTGGCTCCTTTGGGCGGCTTCCTGGGCGAGTTCGTGGCGAACGGCATGCTGTGGCTTTATGGTAAGTCCGGCCTGGTAGGAGGCGCGCTCCTTGCGGCAATCTATCCCTTTAGACTGGCCACCGGTATGCAGGTAGCCTTTGCGCCCTTTACAGCAATAAACCTGGCTACACTTGGCTATGACTATTTCTATCCCGTAACGGCATGCTCCAACGCTGCCATGGGTGCCTGCGCTTTGTATGTCTACTTTAAGGCAAAAAACAAGGATGTGAAGGCTCTGGGCCTGTCCACCGGCATCACCGGCCTGATTGGCGTCACCGAGCCTGTCCTGTTCGGCCTGGTTTTGAAGTATAAGAAGATTTTGTGGGCCGTCATGATCGGCGGTGCGGCAGGCGGCGCTATTATGGGCTTCTTCACCGTAGAGTATTATTCCTTCGGCTTTGTTCCCTTCGGCACCATCATGCTGGCCTTTGGTCCCACCTTTGTCTATTACATGGTGGGCGTCATTACGGCCATGGTCGTGTCGGTGCTGGCGCTCCACCTGATGAAATTTGAGGACTGAGAAAAAGGAGGGGTGACATGAAAGGATTTCCGGAAAACTTCCTCTGGGGCGGGGCCACCGCCGCCAACCAGTGCGAGGGCGCTTATCTGGAGGGCGGCAAAGGTCTGAATGTTTCCGACATCAAGACGGCGGGATCTCATCAAAAGCCCCGCCAGGTGAGCTTTTCTCAGGACGAAGCATACTTTTATCCGTCCCGGGTGGCGGTGGATCACTACCACCGCTATAAAGAGGACATCGCCCTCTTTGCGGAAATGGGCTTCAAGGTCTACCGGTTCTCCATCTCCTGGGCAAGGATCTTCCCCAACGCGGACGATGCGGTGCCCAATGAGGAGGGACTGGCCTTCTATGAGGATCTGCTCAAGGAGCTGAAAAAGTATCACATTGAGCCCTTGGTGACCATCTCCCACAATGAGATGCCCCTGGCCATCGTGCAGAAATACAACGG